>NZ_JAGERQ010000006.1:0-313141 GCF_017572645.1 Salmonella sp. 32100201201700099SM
GGTGCTGATGGCGAAGCTGCTGAACCTGTGCAGTAAGAACAAAATCAACCCGCTGATAGGTTCAGCCGGGGTGTCGGCAGTGCCGATGGCGGCACGCGTATCGAACAAAGTGGGGCTGGAGTCGGACGCGCAGAACTTCCTGCTGATGCACGCGATGGGGCCGAACGTGGCGGGGGTGATTGGCTCGGCCATTGCGGCGGGCGTGATGCTGAAGTACGTGCTGGCGATGTAATCCAATCTAATCGGGAGCAGTGATTCTGCTCCCGCAAAATGAGGACACAGTAATGAGTGAAATGGTTGCGTTTCGGCAAGGTACATCCATGCCATCCAGAGAAACCATCTTGCATTATGTTGTTGAGACGGTGAGTCAGATAACTGAGCTTGAGCCAGCGCTGCATTTGCTGCCGTGGTCTGGCGTCAACTCAGCAATATATGAGCAACGTTTTGCACAGTGTTACGACGAGGGGCTTTGTGCCGCACAGACGTCGGCACCGAATATTCCGCAGGGGATTCTGCCATCGACCGATTGGGCTCAGGGTATCGGGTTACTCTGTTTTGCCGCAGGGTATATGAGCGCAGGCGAGCGGCCATTAACACACAATCAGTTATGCGATTTCGTCAAACAGGCGGCTGTTGGTTTATCGCCGATTGAGGGGGAGGCGGCGAGCGGTTTCTCGACGGTACGTAGTATTGCATTACCCGTATTCAGGCGATTGCAACGCGATGGTCACGCGTCTCGGGTCCTGCTGTTACAAACGTTGCTGCATCTGGTCGCCTGGAAAAGCGCATCGCAGTATGCGCGTCAACAGGCGCAACGACTGCTCTGGATGGGCGGCATTCTGGGGGAAGGGGGCGAGTCTGGCTTATTGGCACTCGATAAGGCGCTGCGTGAAGAGGCCGTCGGGGAGAAAAGTCTCCCCGCTCTGCTGATCTTCACGAGTTTCCTGGCGCATTTTCCGGCAGGGCCAGTCTTTATTGACTAGCCGTCGAACGACGCAGGCAAAAGCTGCGTCGTTTTAGTTCGACGCCGGGTATTCCTGCACCGTCACCTGGAACGTGAGCTGCTTATCATCCCGCATTACCACGACCGGAATGACGGAGCCCGGGCGGATTTCCGCCACCTGATCCATCGTCTCCAGCGCGGACACGGCGGGTTTATTATTGACCGAAATAATCAAATCATTAACCTGAATACCGGCAAGCGCGGCGGGGCCGTTTGGCGTTACTTCATTAACGACAATGCCCTGAATCGGGTCCATGCCGCTACCCTGCTGCGCGTGCAGCGGCGCGATTTCTCGTCCGCCAATACCGATATAGCCGCGAATCACGCGACCGTCGCGGATAAGCTTATCCATAATTTTCGTGGCTAGCTGGAAGGGAATCGCAAAACCAAGGCCTTCCGGCGTTTCGCCATCGTTACTCTTATCAAAAGAGAGGGTGTTGATCCCCATCAGTTCGCCTAACGAGTTGACCAGCGCGCCGCCGGAATTACCGTGGTTAATCGAGGCGTCGGTCTGGAGAAAATTCTGTCGCCCCGTCGGGTTCAGGCCGATACGACCCGTTGCGCTGATGATCCCCTGGGTGATGGTCTGTCCCAGATTATATGGGTTGCCGATAGCCAGTACGACGTCGCCAATATGCGGTGTACGCTTTGTATTAATCGGGATGGTAGGCAGCCCGCCAGTGGCGTTGATCTTCAGCACCGCCAGGTCGGTAAGCGAATCGGAGCCAACCAGTAGCGCTTCAAAGACGCGGCCATCCTGTAGCGCGACGATAATCTGATCGGCATCGTTAATCACGTGCTTGTTGGTAATAATATAACCGCGTTGATCCATGATCACGCCGGAACCCAGCGTGCGGATCTCCAGTTGATTATGCGCGGTACTGTTCATACTGCGGTTATAGACATTGACGACGGCAGGCGCGGCGCGGCGAACCGCAAAATTATAACTGGCTGGCGTCTCATCGGTACTGTCGAATTGCGGGACGGCGATAGGATTAATTTTGCGCAAAGAAGGCATGACGGCCAACAGAATAGCGCCGACAATTAAACCTATTGCGACCGAACGTAAGAGCTTCACAAACATGATGGAGGCGTCGTTAAAAAAGGGAACGGCAGCAGCATACCATGAGTTAACCGGACATCACATCGCAGGCTGATGCCCGGTTTAAGACAGGATTAGCGCAGCAATAGATAAATGTTCTCGTTGCCGCGTACTACCTGAAGAGCAATGATGGACGGTTTTGCCGCCATCACTTTGCGCATTTCGGCGATAGAACTGATGCGATCGCGATTAACGCCGATGATAACATCATCTTTTTGCAAACCGGCCTGCGCGGCAGGACTGCTTTTTTCGACGCTATCAACCTTAACGCCTTTCGTCCCGTCTTTCAGCTGGCCGTCGCTCAACGTCGCGCCTTGCAACGCCGGGGCGATCATTTCGGCGCTGGCGGAAGAAGAGGTATTGGAATCCAGCGTGACTTCCACCTCCAGCGGCTTACCATCGCGCAGCAGGCCCAGCTTCACTTTCGTGCCCGGTTCGGTGGTGGCGATACGTGAACGCAGTTCGGCAAAGCTATTCAGCGGCTTACCGTTAAGACTGATAATCACGTCTCCGGATTTCACCCCGGCCTTCGCCGAACCTGAATTGGGTAAAACCTCGCTGACAAAAGCGCCACGCTGAACGTTCAGTTTGAATGCCTTAGCGATATCAGCGGTCATTTCAGTGCCTTTAATTCCCAGCAATCCGCGTTTGATTTCGCCGAACTGAATCAACTGCTGCGCCAGCGTCTGCGCCATATTGGAAGGAATAGCAAAGCCAATGCCGATGCTCCCGCCCCCTGGCGCGAGGATTGCGGTATTAATCCCGATCAGCTCGCCGTTCAGGTTAAGCAGCGCGCCGCCGGAGTTGCCGCGGTTAATAGAGGCATCGGTTTGAATAAAGTTCTCAAGCCCTTCCAGATTAAGCCCGCTGCGTCCCAGCGCTGAAATAATCCCGGAGGTGGCGGTTTGTCCAAGGCCAAACGGATTACCAACCGCCACGGCGAAATCGCCGACGCGGAGTTTGTCGGAATCGGCGATGGCAATTTGCGTTAACTTGCTGGGATTCTGAATTTGTAACAGAGCGATATCGCTCTGGTCGTCGCCGCCGATCAGCTTCGCGTCGAATTCGCGTCCGTCATTCAGTTGAATGCTGATCTTCTGTGCCTGATTAATCACATGATTATTGGTTAATACATAGCCTTTCGCGGCATCGATAATCACCCCCGAACCGAGTCCTTCAAACGGCTGGGACGGCTGGTCTGGCAGATCCTCGCCAAAGAATTTTTTAAACTCCTCCGGCACTTTTTGGCTCTGGGTGGCGGTTCCCTCGACTTTTACGCTGACGACAGCAGGCAGCACTTTCTCCAGCATAGGGGCAAGGCTTGGCAGCGTCGCCTGGCCTGGCACCTGGCCTGGTATCGATGCAAGGGCTGGAAACGGTGCCGAAAGAGTTAATCCGACACTTAACGCTAATGCACTTAACAGCTGGGTGTGTTTTTTCATGGATGCTGCTCTCGTACCTTGAATGAACGGATAGACAATTCAAAACAGATTGATGTTATTGAATTTTCAGCCTGGTAACAATGATAATAGCTGGGACAGGAAAGATAGAGAGAGGGCGCAAGCGATGCGCCCGATAAATTTCTTAACGGCGTGCGATTAATCGCGCTTTGCGCCGCTACGTAACAGGCCAGACGCGCCTTCAGAATAATCACGTGGCATTTGTACTGGCGCCTGATCGTTGCTCGCCTCAGACTCCGCCAGACGGCTACGGAACGGATTCGACTCCGCAGACATTTCCGGCAGCAGGCTGCTGGAGCTTTTCGCCATATGCTGATACAGCTGGCGGTAATCATGCGCCATGGTATCCAGCAGTTCCGCGCTGCGGGCAAAGTGGCTAACCAGCTCTTCACGGTACTCTTCCAGCTCAGCTTTGTTTTTTTCCAGTTCGTACTGCAATGCCTGCTGTTGACGTAACTTACGATTACCAAAACGCATGGCCACGGCACCAATGATGATACCGACGACTAATCCAATTAGCGCATATTCCCAGGTCATGAACATCTCCCGTTGTCTTATGTTTCCGTAGGGTGTTGGCTCCAGGCTCCATGCCCGCGCCTGATTATGCCACTATAACCGCTAATTTCGTAGAAGTGGAATCCCGACAGCATATCGCGTAGTGTAGAACGGCCTTTTTTTCGTCAACCGTGAACGACGGCACATCGATTTTCAAGGAATAACAATAACATTATGCAAAGTCTTTCCCCTACATCGCGTTATCTCCAGGCACTCAACGAAGGCACCCATCAGCCTGACGACGTACAGAAAGAGGCGGTCGACCGTCTGGAAACCCTTTATCAGGCGCTCACCGCGAAAAAATCGTCGGCTACGCCACCCGGCGGTCTGATAGCGCGACTGGGGAAATTATTAGGCAAAAACGAACCGGACGCGCAAATACCGGTTCGCGGGCTGTATATGTGGGGGGGCGTGGGGCGCGGCAAAACCTGGCTCATGGATCTCTTCTACCACAGCCTGCCGGGTGAGCGAAAATTGCGCCTGCATTTTCATCGGTTTATGCTGCGCGTGCATGAAGAGCTTACCGCGCTACAGGGACAGATCGATCCGTTAGACATTATTGCCGATCGGTTTAAAACCGAGACGGACGTACTGTGTTTCGATGAGTTTTTCGTCACCGATATTACCGACGCCATGCTGCTGGGCGGTTTAATGAAAGCGCTGTTTGCACGCGGCATTACGCTGGTCGCGACCTCCAATATTCCGCCGGAGGAACTCTACCGCAACGGTTTGCAACGCGCCCGCTTCCTGCCGGCTATCGATGCCATTAAACAGCACTGCGACATTATGAATGTGGACGCCGGCGTCGATTACCGGCTGCGGACGCTGACGCAGGCCCATTTATGGCTAACGCCGCTTAATGATGAAACCCGGCGGCAAATGGATAAACTGTGGCTGGCGTTAGCGGGGGCCGCGCGCGAGCACGCTCCGACGCTGGAAATCAATCATCGTCCTTTATCCACCCTGGGCGTTGAAAACCAAACGCTAGCGGTCTCTTTCGCTACGCTGTGCGTCGAGGCCCGCAGCCAGCATGATTACATTGCGCTCTCAAGGTTATTTCACACGGTTCTGCTGTTTGACGTGCCGGTCATGACGCCGCTGATGGAGAACGAAGCGCGCCGCTTTATTGCGCTGGTGGATGAGTTTTACGAGCGCCACGTTAAGCTGGTGGTCAGCGCCGCCGCGCCGTTATATGAGATTTATCAGGGGGAGCGACTCAAGTTTGAATTTCAGCGCTGTCTGTCGCGCCTGCAAGAGATGCAGAGTGCGGAGTACCTCAAGCGGGAGCATATGCCGTAAGCCGGACAAGCGCAGCGTCCCGGCATTGTGCGGTATTATATCTGTGCAACCTCCCCGACCGAGGGTGAACCAGGCCTGAACAAAACCCGCGGCAAATCGCAAAAAGGGGTCGATCTTTGACCTGGACTTCTCTATAATCCTGCGACCCCACGTTACAAGAGAGTTTTTTCCCAAACTTTCTCTGTGCCGGCCAAACATATCCGAGGGGGTAGGTTTACCGGACTTTGTCGTGTGAACCTCAACTATTTAAACGTTTGGGTGTTCACCAACGTGTAACTTATTTATTTGGGTAAGCTTTTAATGAAAACTTTTACAGCTAAACCAGAAACCGTAAAACGCGACTGGTATGTTGTTGACGCGACCGGTAAAACTCTGGGCCGTCTGGCTACTGAACTGGCTCGTCGCCTGCGCGGTAAGCACAAAGCGGAATACACTCCGCACGTAGATACCGGTGATTACATCATCGTTCTGAACGCTGACAAAGTTGCTGTAACCGGCAACAAGCGTACTGACAAAGTGTACTATCACCACACCGGCCACATCGGTGGTATCAAACAAGCGACCTTTGAAGAGATGATTGCCCGCCGTCCTGAGCGTGTGATTGAAATCGCGGTTAAAGGCATGCTGCCAAAAGGCCCGCTGGGTCGTGCTATGTTCCGTAAACTGAAAGTTTACGCGGGCAACGAGCACAACCACGCGGCACAGCAACCGCAAGTTCTTGACATCTAATCGGGATTATAGGCAATGGCTGAAAATCAATACTACGGCACTGGTCGCCGCAAAAGTTCCGCAGCTCGCGTGTTCATCAAACCGGGCAACGGTAAAATCGTTATCAACCAACGTTCTCTGGAACAGTACTTCGGTCGTGAAACTGCCCGCATGGTAGTTCGTCAGCCGCTGGAACTGGTCGACATGGTTGAGAAACTGGATCTGTACATCACTGTTAAAGGTGGTGGTATCTCTGGTCAGGCTGGTGCGATCCGTCACGGTATCACCCGCGCTCTGATGGAGTACGACGAGTCCCTGCGTGGCGAACTGCGTAAAGCTGGCTTCGTTACTCGTGACGCTCGTCAGGTTGAACGTAAGAAAGTCGGCCTGCGTAAAGCACGTCGTCGTCCACAGTTCTCCAAACGTTAATGGGTTTCTGCTTCGGCAGACAACTGTTAGCGAAAAAACCCGCTTCGGCGGGTTTTTTTATGGGCAATGCATTTCTGTCACGATGAAATGCGGATTGTTGTCTCTTTTTCCCCATTTCCAGAATCGACTCACCACAAAGGTCACAAAATCTGGTAAACTATCATCCAATTTTCTGCCCAAATAGCGGGGAATGTTCATTTTTTGTCTCGTTTCTGAGCAATGATGGCTTTTTTCGCCCTGGGTGACATAACATCTGGCTGGTCACATTGTGGCTGGTAGCAGTAAAAATTCTGAATATACCTGGAGGTTTTCATGGCTGTCGCTGCCAACAAACGTTCGGTAATGACGCTGTTTTCTGGTCCTACTGACATCTATAGCCATCAGGTCCGCATTGTGTTGGCTGAAAAGGGTGTTAGTTTTGAGATCGAACATGTGGAAAAGGACAATCCACCTCAGGATCTGATTGACCTCAACCCGAATCAAAGCGTTCCGACACTGGTGGATCGTGAGCTGACCCTGTGGGAATCTCGCATCATTATGGAATATCTGGATGAGCGTTTCCCTCATCCGCCGCTGATGCCGGTTTATCCGGTCGCGCGCGGTGAAAGCCGTCTGTACATGCACCGTATTGAAAAAGACTGGTATACGCTGATGAACGTCATCGTAAACGGGTCTGCTTCCGAGGCCGACTCTGCGCGTAAACAACTGCGTGAAGAGCTGCTGGCGATTGCGCCGGTATTTGGTCAGAAACCGTATTTCCTGAGCGACGAATTCAGCCTGGTTGATTGCTACCTGGCGCCTCTCCTGTGGCGTTTACCGCAGTTGGGTATCGAATTCAGCGGCGCAGGGGCGAAAGAGCTGAAAGGCTATATGACCCGCGTCTTTGAACGTGATTCTTTCCTGGCTTCTTTAACCGAAGCTGAACGTGAAATGCGCCTCGGTCGGGGTTAACCTGTATGGATTTGTCACAGTTGACGCCGCGTCGTCCCTATCTGTTGCGTGCTTTCTACGAGTGGTTGCTGGATAACCAGTTGACCCCGCATCTGGTGGTGGATGTGATGCTGCCTGGCGTGCATGTCCCTATGGAATATGCGCGTGATGGGCAAATCGTCCTCAATATTGCGCCGCGGGCGGTAGGTAATCTGGAGCTGTCTAATGATGAAGTGCGTTTTAATGCGCGCTTCGGCGGCGTTCCCCGTCAGGTTTCTGTGCCTTTGGCTGCGGTGCTGGCGATTTACGCCCGTGAAAACGGCGCAGGCACCATGTTTGAGCCTGAAGCCGCCTATGATGAAGACGTTGTCAGCTTAAATGATGATGACAATACCGCAGGCGCGGAAAGCGAGACCGTGATGTCCGTCATTGATGGCGATAAGCCCGACCACGATGACGACAGTAGTCCTGATGACGAGCCGCCTCCGCCGCGTGGCGGACGTCCGGCGCTACGCGTAGTAAAATAATCAACAGGCCCTGAAGGGCCTGTTTTGTTTGGTCTCCTCGCGGGTTCTCCCTGCTTTTGAAGCTGTGTTACGATAAGCTTGCTATTATTTGCCACCGACCACTCATGAATGGACGTTATGAACGCATTTGATTCGCAAGCAGAAGATTCACCGACATCCCTCGGGCGTAGTTTGCGCCGCCGCCCGCTGGCGCGTAAAAAACTGTCTGAAATGGTTGAGGAAGAGCTGGAGCAGATGATCCGCCGTCATGAGTTTGGCGAGGGAGAACAGCTACCGTCTGAACGTGAATTAATGGCCTTCTTCAATGTGGGACGTCCCTCCGTGCGTGAAGCGTTAGCTGCGCTGAAGCGTAAAGGTCTGGTGCAAATCAATAACGGCGAACGCGCCCGCGTCTCGCGCCCCTCTGCTGATACCATCATCAGCGAACTGTCGGGTATGGCGAAAGATTTTCTTACTCATCCTGGCGGCATCGCTCACTTTGAACAGCTACGGCTTTTCTTTGAATCCAGCCTGGTACGCTATGCGGCGGAACATGCCACCGACGAGCAGATCGCGTTGTTAACGAAAGCGCTGGAAATTAATAGCCAGTCGCTGGATGACAACGCGCTGTTTATTCGTTCGGATGTCGAGTTTCACCGGGTGCTGGCTGAAATTCCCGGCAATCCGATCTTTATGGCTATTCATGTTGCTCTGCTGGACTGGCTAATCGCTGCTCGCCCAAGCGTTCCCGATCGTGAGCTGCATGAACATAATAACGTGAGTTATCAACAGCATATTGTGATTGTTGATGCCATTCGCCAGCGAGATCCCGATAAAGCGGATCGCGCTCTGCAAACCCACCTCAATAGCGTTTCCGCTACCTGGCACGCGCTCGGTAAAAAAAGTCAAAAAATGCGGTAGCGATCGCACCTCCGATCCCGGTTTAGTGAAGCAGATCGCACTATAAGCGTTCTGTATTATTTGCTGCTTATTTGATCTGGTATAACAGGTATAAAGGTAGGTAGTTAATATATTCATCATCCGTAGAGGTAGGTATGGCAAAAGCATTGCAAGGCGTAATGGCGGCGTTGTTGACCCCATTTGATCATCAGCAGCAACTGGATAGCGAAAGCCTGCGCCGTCTGGTGCGTTTTAACATCGGGCAGGGTATCGACGGGCTGTACGTTGGCGGTTCCACCGGGGAAGCATTCGTACAGAGCCTTGCTGAAAGAGAGCAGGTACTGGAGATTGTCGCCGAAGAGGCGAAGGGAAAAATCACGTTGATCGCCCATGTCGGGACAGTAAGCACCGCAGAAAGCCAGCAGCTTGCCAGCGCCGCAAAGCGTTACGGTTTTGATGCGGTCTCTGCGGTGACGCCTTTTTATTACCCTTTCAGTTTTGAAGAGCACTGTGACCATTATCGGGCAATCATTGATTCCGCAGATGGATTGCCGATGGTGGTATACAACATTCCGGCGTTAAGCGGCGTAAAACTTACCCTCGATCAGATCAATACGCTGGTGACATTACCGGGCGTGAACGCGCTGAAGCAAACCTCCGGCGATCTCTTCCAGATGGAGCAGATCCGCCGCGCGCATCCGGATCTGGTGCTGTACAACGGTTATGACGAAATCTTCGCTTCCGGTCTGCTGGCGGGCGCGGACGGCGGTATCGGCAGCACATACAACATTATGGGTTGGCGTTATCAGGGGATTGTTCAGGCATTGCGTGAGGGCGATGTGGCGAAAGCGCAGCGTCTGCAAACCGAGTGCAATAAGGTTATTGATTTACTGATTAAAACCGGCGTATTCCGCGGCCTGAAAACGGTCCTGCATTATATGGACGTGGTATCGGTGCCGCTATGTCGTAAACCGTTTGCGCCTGTTGATGAAAAATATCTGCCGGCGCTCAAGGCGCTGGCTCAACAACTGATGGAAGAAAAGGCGTAACAGCATAATGCCGGGGGCGCTACGCTTGCCCGGCCTACAACAGTGCGAACAGTAGGCCGGATAAGGCGGAGCCGCCATTCGGCATAACGACAACAAAAATCGTCGGGAGAGTAAAATGAGTACTTCTACCCAGAACATCCCGTGGTATCGCCATCTCAACCGGGCGCAGTGGCGGGCATTTTCCGCTGCCTGGCTGGGATATCTGCTTGATGGTTTTGATTTTGTGTTGATTGCTCTTGTACTGACTGAGGTACAAAGCGAATTTGGGCTGACGACGGTACAGGCGGCAAGCCTGATTTCTGCGGCTTTTATCTCTCGCTGGTTCGGCGGGTTATTACTGGGCGCGATGGGCGATCGCTATGGGCGTCGTCTGGCGATGGTCAGCAGCATCATTCTGTTTTCGGTGGGAACCCTGGCCTGCGGGTTTGCGCCCGGTTACACCACCATGTTCATCGCCCGACTGGTGATTGGTATGGGCATGGCGGGTGAATATGGTTCCAGCGCGACCTATGTGATTGAAAGCTGGCCAAAACATTTACGCAATAAGGCCAGTGGTTTTCTGATTTCCGGCTTCTCCGTCGGCGCGGTCGTTGCCGCGCAGGTGTACAGCCTGGTGGTGCCTGTCTGGGGCTGGCGCGCGCTGTTTTTCATTGGCATTTTGCCAATTATCTTCGCCCTCTGGCTGCGGAAAAACATTCCGGAAGCGGAAGACTGGAAAGAAAAACACGCGGGTAAAGCGCCGGTACGCACGATGGTCGACATTCTTTATCGGGGCGAACATCGCATCATCAACATGTTAATGACTTTCGCCGCCGCCGCTGCGCTGTGGTTCTGTTTTGCCGGTAACCTACAAAATGCTGCGATTGTGGCGGGGCTGGGACTACTGTGCGCGGTTATCTTTATCAGCTTTATGGTGCAGAGCAGCGGTAAACGCTGGCCCACTGGCGTCATGCTGATGCTGGTGGTACTGTTTGCTTTCCTCTATTCCTGGCCGATTCAGGCGCTATTACCCACTTATCTGAAAACCGAGCTGGCCTACGATCCGCATACGGTGGCGAATGTCCTGTTCTTTAGCGGATTTGGCGCGGCGGTTGGTTGCTGCGTAGGCGGTTTTCTTGGCGACTGGCTGGGAACGCGTAAAGCATATGTCTGTAGCCTGCTGGCCTCGCAAATCCTCATTATTCCGGTCTTTGCGATTGGCGGCACAAACGTCTGGGTTCTGGGTCTGCTACTGTTTTTCCAACAGATGTTGGGGCAGGGGATTGCCGGGATTCTACCGAAACTGATCGGCGGTTACTTCGATACCGATCAGCGCGCGGCGGGGCTGGGCTTTACTTATAACGTCGGCGCGCTCGGCGGCGCGCTGGCGCCGATCCTGGGAGCGCTGATCGCTCAACGTCTGGATCTGGGCACTGCGCTGGCATCGCTCTCTTTCAGCCTGACGTTTGTCGTGATCCTGCTTATTGGGCTTGATATGCCGTCTCGCGTACAGCGTTGGCTACGTCCGGAAGCGTTACGCACCCACGATGCTATTGACGACAAACCGTTCAGCGGAGCCGTACCGCTTGGCAGTGGTAAAGGTGCCTTTGTAAAAACGAAAAGTTAATCCGCTTGCCCGGTTTTCAACCGGGCAATATTTGTAAGGGAGTAGTATGTCGTTACTTGAACAACTGGATAAAAATATTGCCGCTTCTGGCGGCCTGATTGTCTCCTGCCAGCCCGTTCCGGGCAGTCCGCTGGATAAGCCGGAGATTGTAGCGGCAATGGCGTTGGCAGCGGAACAGGCGGGCGCGGTTGCGGTGCGTATTGAAGGCATAGACAACCTGCGCGTGGCTCGCTCGCTCGTTTCGGTACCCATTATCGGCATTATCAAACGCGATCTGGACGACTCTCCAGTGCGCATTACCCCTTTTCTCGACGATGTAGATGCGCTGGCGCAGGCTGGCGCAGCTATTATCGCCGTTGATGGAACCGCTCGGCAACGGCCGGTAGCCGTTGAGGCGTTGTTGGCGCGCATTCATCACCACCATCTACTGGCGATGGCCGACTGCTCATCCGTGGACGATGGTCTCGCCTGCCAACGGTTGGGCGCGGACATTATCGGCACGACAATGTCCGGCTACACCACCCCCGATACGCCGGAGGAACCCGATCTGCCCTTAGTCAAAGCGTTGCATGACGCCGGATGCCGGGTAATAGCCGAAGGGCGCTATAACTCGCCAACACTGGCGGCGGAGGCGATCCGCTATGGCGCATGGGCGGTGACGGTAGGGTCCGCCATTACCCGTCTGGAACATATCTGTGGATGGTATAACGACGCATTAAAAAAGGCGGCGTCATGACTACGTTAGCAATCGATATTGGCGGTACTAAACTTGCCGCCGCGCTCATCGACAACAACTTGCGCATTAGCCAGCGTCGCGAGCTACCGACCCCCGCGAGCAAAACGCCGGATGCGTTACGTGAAGCATTAAAGGCGCTGGTTGAACCACTACGAGCAGAGGCGCGTCAGGTAGCGATAGCTTCTACCGGGATCATTCAGGAAGGGATGCTGCTGGCGCTAAACCCCCATAATCTGGGCGGCTTGCTACACTTTCCGTTAGTACAAACACTGGAAGCGATCGCTGGCCTGCCGACGCTGGCGGTGAACGACGCGCAGGCGGCGGCCTGGGCGGAGTATCACGCGCTCCCTGATGATATCCGCGATATGGTATTTATCACCGTTTCAACCGGCGTTGGCGGCGGCGTTGTCTGCGACGGCAAGCTCCTTACCGGAAAAGGCGGTCTGGCCGGGCACCTGGGACACACCCTGGCGGACCCACACGGGCCCGTATGCGGCTGTGGACGCGTTGGTTGTGTAGAGGCCATCGCCTCCGGACGAGGGATGGCCGCGGCGGCGCGGGACGATCTGGCGGGATGCGACGCCAAAACCCTATTTATTCGCGCTGGCGAAGGTCATCAGCAGGCGCGACATCTGGTAAGCCAATCCGCGCAGGTAATAGCGCGGATGATCGCCGATGTGAAAGCGACTACCGACTGCCAGTGTGTGGTCATTGGCGGCAGCGTAGGGTTAGCTGAGGGATACCTGGAGCAGGTTCGCGCGTTTTTGATGCAAGAGCCTGCGCCTTATCACGTGGCGCTGAGCGCCGCTCGCTATCGGCATGACGCAGGATTATTAGGCGCTGCGTTGTTAGCTCAAGGAGACACATTATGATGATGGGGGAAGTACAGTCGTTGCCTTCTTGCGGGTTGCATCCGCGACTGCTGGATGCCTTGACTCTCGCGCTGGCGGCAAGGCCGCAGGAGAAAGCGCCGGGGCGCTATGAATTGCAGGGCGACAATGTCTTTATGAATGTAATGCAGTTAACGACGCAAATGCCGGCCGAGAAGAAAGCGGAATTGCATGAACAATACATTGATATTCAGCTACTACTAACCGGCGTCGAGCGTATTGCGTTTGGGATGTCCGGTGCCGCTCGCCAGTGCGAGGGGATGCACGTTGAAGAGGATTACCAGCTTTGTAGTCAAATTGCCGACGAGCAGACTATTACGCTGCAAGCGGGGATGTTTGCTGTGTTTATGCCAGGAGAACCGCATAAACCGGGATGTGCAGTGGGTGAGCCGGATGACATCAAGAAAGTGGTAGTGAAAGTACGCGCCAGTCTGCTGGCGGCCTGAATCTCTTGCCGGAGCAGTCTTCCGAACGCAGCCCCTTACGGGCTGCGTGGTGAATGTGCCGGAGAGCGCGGGTATGACGGGTTAACGCTTAAACGTCACGGCTTCCGGCTGGGTCAGGTGCAGCGTCGTCTGGCTCGGCACCGTCTCGGCAATCACTCGCCCGTGGCGAATCGAGTAACGCGCAGGCGTCTGGCGACGTACCGCATCGAATCCATTCTCAGCGGGTAAGATAACCAGATTCGCGGCATTGCCGACGCTCAGACCGTAGTCCTGCAGGTGCAAAGTTTTTGCGCTGTGGGTAGTGATCAGATTTAACCCGTCGTTGATTTGCCCATACCCCATCAACTGGCAAACGTGTAACCCCATATGCAGCACCTGCAGCATATTGGCGGTGCCTAATGGATACCACGGGTCGAAGACGTTATCATGGCCAAAGCAGACGTTGATCCCCGCTTCCAGCATCTCTTTCACTCGCGTGACGCCACGACGTTTCGGGTAAGTGTCAAACCGCCCTTGCAGATGAATATTTACCAGCGGGTTGGCGACGAAGTTAATCCCCGACATTTTCAACAGACGGAACAGGCGTGACGCATACGCGCCGTTGTACGAGTGCATAGCCGTGGTGTGGCTGGCGGTCACGCGCGCCCCCATGCCATCACGATGCGCCAGCGCCGCGACCGTTTCGACAAAGCGAGACTGCTCGTCATCAATTTCGTCGCAGTGCACATCGATCAAGCGATCGTATTTTTGCGCCAGGGCGAAGGTTTTGTGCAGCGATTCAACGCCATATTCCCGCGTGAACTCAAAGTGCGGAATGGCGCCAATAACGTCAGCGCCCAAACGCACGGCTTCCTCTAACAGCGCTTCACCGTTGGGATAAGACAGAATACCTTCTTGCGGAAAGGCGACGATTTGTAGGTCTACCCACGGCGCAACCTCTTGCTTCACTTCCAGCATGGCTTTCAGCGCGGTGAGCGTAGGATCTGAAACGTCAACGTGAGTACGAACGTACTGGATGCCGTTAGCCATCTGCCATTTCAGGGTCTGCATCGCGCGCGCTTTCACATCTTCATGCGTGAGCATTGCTTTACGTTCTGCCCAGCGCTCAATCCCTTCAAACAGTGTGCCGGACTGGTTCCAGCTCGGTTCACCCGCCGTTTGCGTGGTATCCAGGTGGATATGTGGCTCAACAAACGGTGGAATAGCCAGACCGCCTTCGGCATCAAGCACTTCGCCCTGCGGTAACGATGTGGCTTCCTGAGGCTCAATCCGGCTAAAGCGCCCGTTTTCAATCGTAATCTGCCATAATCCTTCGTGTCCCTGCAGACGCGTCTGACGAATAGTGATGTTATTGTTCTGCATGGCTGACCTCTGGTGATTTAGCAAGGCTGCGGTTGAAAAGTGGATTCAGCAGGATATAGCTGAAGACGCCGCCGAGTACGGCGTTGACGGGCACAATACCAGGAACATAATGTCCGGCGGCGATGCCCAGCGCGACGGAAAGAATAGCAATCCAGTTAACGGGAATAAAGCGCACGGTGTTGAAGTCGGCATAGCGGCGGCGGTTCACCAGATAGTCGGCAATAATCACTCCACCAATCGGTGGGATGGCAGATGACAGGAACGTCAGCCAGCCGACAAAATTATTGTAAAGCCACAGCGCGCACACGGTACCGATAATCCCGTTCACCACCGACAGCGTGCGGCTGGAAAGACCGGTAATATTGGCGAAGCCCAGACCCGATGCGTACAGCGCGTTATCGTTGGTGGTCCAGATATTCAGGCCAAGCACCACAATCGCGGGCAGCAGCAGCCCCTGCGCTATCATCACGTCAGAGATATCCGCCTGACCGACGGCGGCAGCGCCTGCCGCGCCGAAGATAAACATCAGCGAGTTACCGAGGAAAAAAGCGACCATCGCAATCAGTACGGCGCTTTTGGCATGACGTCCGAAGCGGACGAAGTCGGCGGTCAATGTACCGGCGCTGACAAACGAGCCCACCACCAGCGCCAGCGCGCTGGAAAAATCCAGCGGCGTCTGCGGCACTATCGTTTTTAAATGCTCCAGCCCACCCACGCCGCTGACCGCCAGCCAGACGGAGTAGCTGCCCAGAATAACGATCGCGGGTACGGCAACGATAGACAAAATGGTCAACGCCGAGATGCCGAAAAAAATGGTCAGGGTCATCAGCAGACCCGAAACGGCAATCAGGATATTGGCATCAATGCCCGTCGCTTTACTGACCGGAATAGCGAACATCGCTACGCCAACGCCAAACCAGCCCACTTGAGTACTGCCTAACAGCAGCGAGGGAAGCCATGAGCCTTTAACGCCAAAGGAGTAACGTGCAAGGAGGTGGGTGGAGAGTCCGGTTTTTGCGCCGATGTAGCCAAGAAATGCAGTGTAGATACCGAGGAGGAGATTACCGAAGAAAACTGCGAGGAAGAAATCATGATAGGTAAGACCGGTGCCGAGTGTCCCTCCGGTCCACATACTGGCGGAAAAAAACGTTAAACCCAACATGACAAACGTCAGTGGAATCACGCCCTTCCGCGCCGCCTGGGGAACTGGCCCCTGGCTATAATTGTTGTCCTGCGACACAACGCCTCCATGAATTTTGCCCAAAAAATCCGCCGCATGATATACAGTTCTCAGAATAAAGCAAACGTTTTCGTGTGATATTTTTTTTGATAATTATTCATGGCATTAATGGTTCGCTAGTTTTTCTCCGTTGTCAGTGAACCACCGCGTGTGAGTTGAGTTTCCAGCATGGTTTGCGAACGAATAAGTTCGTCTGTGAGTAATTTTTCGTCGGGCAACTGCACTTTGTACTCGCTCGCCATGATGGTGTTTGGCAGGCCAGTCAGCGCGTAATGCGCTTCCCCCGCGCCTTTCCCTGCGCACAAAACCAGGCCGACTGGCGGGTTTTCTCCGGGCATTGTCCAGTGCTCTTTGGCATAGTTCAGGTACATATTCATCTGCCCGGCATCCGCATAACCGAATTTGCCTACCTTCAGGTCAACGAGCAACAGGCAGCGCAAGCGACGATGGAAGAACAGCAGATCGACGCGGAACCAGCTATCGTCTATGCGTAGTCGGCGTTGGCGGCCAACAAAAGCAAAATCGTCACCGAGCTCCAGCATAAAGTCCATCAGGTGGCTGAGCAGCGCGTCTTCGAGATCTGATTCGGAATACTCGTCCTTCAGGTTAAGAAATTCCAGAATGAACGGGTCGCGTATGGCTTGCTCCGGCAAAACGTTTGGCTCGGCGGGTGCAGGCTGCTGCAACATGGCGGATTTGTCGTGGGACAGTAGCGTTCGTTCGTAAAATTGAGTGGCGATTTGCCGATCGAGTTGCCGTACGGACCAGCCGTTACGTAGCGTCTCTTTCTCGTAAAAAGTGCGGGCATCGTTATCTTTCACCGACAGCAGACGCACATAAGCTGACCAGGGAAGAGGGAATGTTTTGGCGAGCGGTATGAGATTTGAAGATTCCGCAGACAGTGTCTGCGGAATTTCAATGTGTTGAAAACAAAGATAAAATGTACGAATTTGCCATAGGTTTCTGGTGGAAAAACCGCGCTTATAGCGCTGACTTAAATCTACCGATAATCGTTCGATAAGCTGGGTGCCATAGGCCGCTCGCGCTTCTCCTCCCTGTTCAAATTCGACAATACGTCGGCCAATTTCCCAGTAGGTGGCAGTCATAATGGCATTGATGCTGCGCACGGTCTCGGTACGTGCCGTATCGACCAGACGAATAATACCGTCATGAATTTGCTGATATTCATCAGACTGTGGCGCTAAAGTTGGATTCGTCATGTCATCCCTTACGTGATAGTTTCATTGTGAAATTAGAACGCTATCAATACGCTTCAGGCGTAAACGAATCAATCCATGAACGGATTTTACATGGCATTACATCTCGATTTACGAGCGGGTTTCCAGAATCGGCAGGAGAGATATTGAGGAGAGGAATATCGGCTCCCCAGCCATCAGCACAAGGCATCAACCGGGGAGCCGAAAGGGTTACACTTCGAGGTAGTTCATAATCCCGTCAGCCGCTTTACGGCCTTCGGCAATCGCCGTCACCACCAGATCGGAACCGCGCACGATGTCGCCACCGGCGAAGATTTTCGGGTTGCTGGTCTGGAAAGCATTATCGCTGCGTTCCGGCGCGATAATTCGTCCCTGCGAGTCCAGTTCCACGCTGTGTTTCGCCAGCCATTCCATGCTGTGTGGACGAAAACCAAACGCCATCACCACCGCATCAGCCGGAACCACATGCTCGGAACCGGCGACGATCTCCGCCCGCCGACGGCCTTTGGCATCCGGTTCGCCCATTTCAGTGCGCACCATTTTTACGCCGCTCACTTTGCCGTTGGCATTGACTTCAATGCCCAGCGGTTGAACGTTAAACTGAAACTCGACACCTTCCTCGCGCGCGTTTTTCACTTCGCGTCTGGAACCCGGCATGTTCTCTTCATCACGACGATAAGCACAGGTTACGTGCGTTGCGCCCTGGCGTATGGAAGTGCGTACGCAGTCCATTGCGGTATCGCCGCCGCCCAGCACCACCACGCGTTTGCCTTCCATGCTGACATATGGTTCGTCGCTGGTTTCGCCAAACCCCATGATCTGCTTCGTATTGGCGATCAGGAACGGTAGAGCGTCGAAAACCCCGTCCGCATCTTCATTTTCCAGCCCGCCGCGCATCGACTGATAGGTGCCGACGCCAAGGAATACCGCATCGTAATCTTTCAGCAGATCTTCAAGCTGTACATCACGACCCACTTCGGTATTAAGTTTGAACTCAATACCCATGCCGGTGAAGATCTCGCGACGACGGGTCATCACCTCTTTTTCCAGTTTGAAAGCTGGAATACCGAAGGTCAGCAGACCACCGATTTCCGGATGGCGATCAAAGACCACCGCCTTCACGCCGTTGCGGGTCAGCACGTCGGCGCACGCCAGCCCTGCCGGACCAGCGCCGATAATCGCTACCCGTTTGTCCGTCTGGCGCACGCCGGTCATATCCGGGCGCCAGCCCATTTCGAACGCTTTATCGTTGATATAGCGCTCAATGTTACCGATGGTCACTGCGCCGAACTCATCGTGCAGCGTACAGGAGCCTTCGCACAGGCGGTCCTGCGGGCAGACGCGGCCACACACTTCCGGCAGGGTGTTGGTCTGGTGCGATAGCTCAGCCGCCTCAAAAATACGCCCTTCGTTAGCCAGTTTCAGCCAGTTCGGGATGTAGTTATGTACCGGACATTTCCACTCGCAGTAGGGGTTCCCGCAGGACAAACAGCGATCCGCCTGGGCTTTCGCCTGACCTTCAGAAAACGGTTCGTAGATTTCAACAAACTCGATCTTACGGAGCTTCAGCGGTTTCTTCGGCGGATCAACGCGTTGCAGGTCGATAAATTGATAAACATTCTGGCTCATTTCAATTCCTTACTGCGCCTGCACGCGCAATTCTGCCGCACTACGACTACGGTGGCCCAACAGGGCTTTGACATCGCTGGACTTGGGCTTAACTAACGCGAATTGGGTTGAGAAGCTTGACCACTTGGACAGGATCTCTTCGCCGCGTTGCGAACCAGTATGTTGCATGTGCTCGGTGATCAGGCCGCGCAGATGCTCTTCGTGGATAGCCAGCGAATCAACGTCCAGTACTTCTACCAGTTCCGGGTTCACGCGTTTACGGAATTCGCCATCTTCGTCCAGCACATAGGCGAAGCCGCCGGTCATCCCCGCGCCGAAGTTAACGCCGGTTTTACCCAGCACGCAGACGATGCCGCCGGTCATGTATTCACAGCCGTTGTCGCCGATGCCCTCTACTACGGTAATCGCCCCGGAGTTACGCACGCCGAAACGTTCGCCCGCGCGCCCCGCCGCGTACAGACGGCCACCGGTCGCTCCATACAGGCAGGTGTTGCCGATGATGCTGGCTTTATGGCTGAGGAAGGCGGAACCTACCGGTGGTCTGATGGCGATCAAACCGCCTGCCATACCTTTACCGACATAGTCGTTGGCATCGCCAGTCAGATATAACTCCACGCCGCCCGCGTTCCACACGCCAAAGCTCTGGCCTGCGGTACCGCTGAAGTGCGCTTTAATCGGATCGGAAGCCAGCCCCTGATCGCCGTGGGTCTGTGCGATGTAACCGGAAAGCGACGCACCCACGGAACGATCGGTGTTGCGGATGTCGAACCAGAAGGTTTTGCTCTGGCGCGCATCGACAAACGGCTTCGCCTGCTGCAACAGTTGCGCATTCAGCACACCGTTATCAAACGGCGGGTTATTCTCGGTGCAGTACAGCGCTTTACCCGGATGAGGTTCAGCGGTTTCCAGTAGACGAGACAGCGCCAGCTTCTGCTGTTTAGCGGTGAAGCCCTCCAGCTCTTTCAGCAGGTCGGTGCGGCCAATCAAATCCACCAGGCGGGTCACGCCAAGCGAAGCCATCAGCTCGCGCACTTCGCGGGCGATAAATTCAAAGTAGTTGGTCACTTTGAACGGCAGGCCGTGATAGTGGTTCTTACGCAGTTTTTCATCCTGCGTCGCCACGCCGGTTGCGCAGTTGTTCAGATGGCAAATGCGCAGGTATTTACAGCCCAGCGCCACCATCGGGCCGGTGCCGAAGCCGAAACTTTCTGCACCGAGAATCGCCGCTTTGATGATATCGACGCCGGTTTTCAGACCGCCGTCCACCTGCAGACGAATCTTGTGACGCAGACCGTTGGCGACCAGCGCCTGCTGGGTTTCAACAAGTCCTAGTTCCCACGGGCAGCCAGCGTATTTCACCGAAGAGAGCGGGCTTGCGCCGGTACCGCCGTCGTAGCCAGCGATGGTGATGAGGTCTGCATAGGCTTTCGCCACGCCGGTCGCGATGGTGCCGACGCCCGGTTCGGACACCAGCTTCACGGAGATCATCGCCTTCGGGTTGACCTGTTTGAGGTCGAAAATGAGCTGCGCTAAGTCCTCGATAGAGTAAATATCGTGGTGCGGCGGCGGGGAGATCAGCGTCACGCCCGGCACTGAATAGCGCAGTTTAGCGATATACGGAGTGACTTTATCCCCCGGCAACTGACCGCCTTCGCCCGGTTTCGCGCCCTGCGCGACTTTAATCTGAATCACATCGGCATTGACCAGGTACGCTGGCGTCACGCCAAAACGGCCGGAAGCCACCTGCTTGATACGCGACACTTTATTGGTGCCGTAGCGCGCCGGGTCTTCGCCGCCTTCGCCGGAGTTGGAGTTGCCGCCGAGGCTGTTCATCGCTTCCGCCAGCGCTTCGTGCGCTTCCGGACTTAATGCGCCGATAGACATGGCTGCGGTATCAAAGCGTTTAAACAGCTCACTGGCGGGCTCAACCTCGTCGATAGTCACCGCCTCGCCGTCTGGATGTATCGCCAGCAGATCGCGCAGCGTTGCCGCCGGACGCTCATTGACCAGTTTGGCGTATTCCTGATAATCGCTGTACTCGCCGCTCTGTACCGCCTGTTGCAGGGTACGCACGACATCCGGGTTATAGGCGTGATATTCGCCGCCGTGGACGTACTTCAGCAGGCCGCCCGGGCTAATGGGTTTGCGCGCCAGCCAGGCGCGTTTGGAGAGATTCAGCAGATCCTGCTGGAAGTCATCAAAGCTCGCGCCGCCGATACGGCTGACCACGCCCTGGAAGCACAGGTTTATCACATCATCGTGCAGCCCGACCGCTTCAAACAGTTTGGAGCAGCGGTAAGAGGCAATGGTCGAAATGCCCATTTTGGACATAATCTTGTACAGCCCCTTGTTGATGCCGTTACGGTAGTTCTGCATCACGGTACGGTAGTTTTTAGCGATGGCCTGGGTATCAATCAGACGCCCCAGCGTTTCGTAGGCCAGGTACGGATAGATGGCCGTTGCGCCAAAGCCGAGCAGTACCGCAAAGTGATGCGGATCGCGGGCGCTTCCGGTTTCTACGATGATGTTGGCGTCGCAGCGCAGGCTTTGATCGACCAGACGAGTCTGCACCGCGCCCACCGCCATCGGCGCGGGGACCGGCAGGCGATTCTTACCGATATTGCGATCCGAGAGGACCAGCAGCACGGTGCCGTTGCGCACCATCTGTTCCGCTTTATCGCACAGCGCCTTAACCGTCGCGTCCAGTGTGGTTTCGGTGACATCAAAGGTAATGTCAAGCCAGTCGGCGCGGTAGTGATGCTCGCTCATGGTGGTGAGCTGTTTGAAATCGGAGTACAGCAGAATTGGCGATTTAAAACTCAGGCGATGGGCCTGACCTTCCGCTTCGCAGAAGACGTTCATTTCGCGACCGATGCTGGTGGCGAGCGACATGACGTGCGCTTCCCGCAGCGGGTCGATAGGCGGGTTAGTAACCTGCGCGAACTGCTGGCGGAAGTAGTCGTAAATAATACGCGGCTGGCTGGAGAGCACGGCAAAGGGGGTATCGTCGCCCATTGAACCGACGGCTTCCTGGCCGTTTTCGCCCAACACGCGGATAACGGAGTCCAGCTCTTCGGCGCTGTAGTTAAACTGTTTCTGATAGCTGGCGAGCAGGTCATCGTCCAGTTCGCGGCTACCGACTTCTTCATCTGGCAATTCTTCAAACGGCACCAGACGGCGAACATTCTTTTCCATCCACGCTTTATACGGATGGCGGCTTTTCAGATCGTCATCGGTTTCCGCGGAATGCAGAATACGTCCGCCGCGGGTGTCGATCACCATCAGCTCGCCTGGGCCGACGCGGCCTTTCTCGACCACTTCATCCGGCTGATAGTCCCAGATACCGACTTCGGAGGCGCAGGTGATCAGCTTATCTTTGGTAATGACATAGCGTGCCGGGCGCAGGCCGTTACGGTCAAGGTTACAGGCGGCGAAGCGCCCGTCGGACATCACGATGCCTGCCGGACCGTCCCACGGCTCCATATGCATGGAGTTAAAGTCAAAGAAGGCGCGCAGATCCTGGTCCATATCGGGGTTGTTCTGCCAGGCGGGCGGCACCAACAGGCGCATGGCGCGGATAATGTCCATCCCGCCTGCCAGCAGCAGTTCCAGCATGTTGTCCAGCGAGCTGGAATCCGAACCGGTTTCGTTAACAAACGGCGCAGCGGATTGTAAATCCGGGATCAGCGGCGTCTGGAATTTATAGGTACGGGCGCGCGCCCACTGGCGGTTGCCGGTGATGGTGTTAATCTCGCCGTTATGCGCCAGGTAGCGGAACGGCTGCGCCAGCGGCCAACGCGGCACGGTGTTAGTGGAAAAGCGCTGGTGGAACAGGCAGATGGCCGATTCCAGACGCAGATCCGCAAGATCCAGGTAGAAGCGCGGCAGATCCGCCGGCATACACAGACCTTTATAAATGTTGACCAGGTTCGACAGGCTGCATATGTAGAAATCTTTGTCGTCCTGCAGACGTTTTTCAATGCGTCGGCGGGCGATAAACAGACGGCGCTCCATATCGCGCGGACGCCAGCCCGCCGGAGCGTTGACAAAAATCTGCTCAATACGCGGCAGGGAGGAGAGGGCGATTTCACCGAGCACGCCTTCATTGGTTGGCACATCGCGCCAGCCGACAATCGACAGGGTTTCCTGCTGTAATTCTTCTTCGACAATATGGCGTGACGCGGCGGCCAGTTCAGGATCTTTATTCAAAAAGATCATCCCGACGGCGTAGTTTTTGGCTAAGCGCCAGCCGCGCTCTTCGGCCACGATGCGAAAGAAACGGTCAGGTTTTTGTAACAGCAAGCCGCAACCGTCGCCGGTTTTACCGTCGGCAAGGATCGCGCCACGGTGCTGCATCCGGGCCAGCGCGTGTATGGCGGTACGCACTACCTTGTGGCTAGGTTCGCCTTCTATGTGGGCGATCAGGCCGAAACCACAGTTATCCTTCTCAAGGGATTTATCGTACAACATATCAGTGAACCTCCCCAGGCTCTACGGGACGCTCTCCCAACCGACGGCGCGCGGGCACAGCAAGAGCATGGCGACGGGGCTGGCGCATCATACGCTTACCTCGCATTCGCCCTCTTTGTGTCCTTTGCGCATTGGTAAATACGGTTAAGAGGGAATCTCAATTACTGCATAAATATGATGAGCAGACGGCTCATCCAGAAAGCTTCCAGCGGATCCCCAACTTATCGGGAATCCACACCCAGGTCAAATGGCAAACTGATTTATGCAAAAGTGTGCTGTAGCACAGATAACTTTTTTAATATATTGAAATTAAAAGGTTTTTATAGAGTGGCTGCTAATACGGAGCGGCAGAAAGCCTGTGATCTGTCTCACTATAAGAGCCGCTCGCCAGGAGCTATCTGACCTTGCTTTTTCAAAAATCTTGGCATTTTATGCTGTTTTAAGCGTGAACAGCATTGAATGCTACTGTTTTTATCGATGACCCAGCAGACGCTGAAAAAAGAGGGGAATATCAGGAAAAATCATCAGCGGGATTATGAATGAAATATCGTTTATTTTGCTTGATTATGCAATGGATAAAAGCCTTCCGGGACGATTGATCCAGGTCATCGCCAAAGGAGACTAAAAATGGCAGGCTTTGGCCTCTTTTTAAGAGGCGGTCTATCAGATTATGCAGTTACAGAAATTAGTCAATATGTTTGGTGGGGATCTTTTACGTCGGTATGGGCAAAAGGTTCATAAGCTGACGCTTCATGGCGGTTTTAGCTGCCCTAATCGCGACGGCACCATCGGGCGTGGCGGTTGCACCTTCTGTAATGTCGCCTCTTTTGCCGATGAGGCGCAGCAGCATCATTCGATTGCCGAGCAGCTTGCGCATCAGGCGCATCTGGTGAACCGCGCTAAACGCTATCTGGCCTATTTCCAGGCCTACACCAGCACCTTTGCAGAAGTGCAGGTGCTGCGTTCCATGTATCAACAGGCGGTCAGCCAGGCCAGTATCGTCGGGTTATGCGTCGGTACGCGTCCGGATTGCGTCCCGCAGGCAGTAGTAGATTTACTGTGTGAATATAAAGATCAAGGCTACGAGGTGTGGCTGGAACTGGGATTGCAAACCGCGCACGATAAAACCCTGCGCCGAATTAACCGCGGGCATGACTTCGCCTGCTATCAGCGTACCACCCGGATTGCCCGGGAGCGCGGGCTGAAAGTGTGCGCGCATCTGATTGTGGGGCTGCCGGGAGAAGGGCAGGCAGAATGCCTGCAAACCATGGAGCGTGTGGTGGAGACGGGCGTTGACGGTATTAAACTGCATCCGCTGCATATTGTGAAAGGCAGTACGATGGCCAAAGCCTGGGAAGCGGGGCGGCTGAACGGCATCGAACTGGACGACTACACGCTAACGGCAGGTGAGATGATTCGTCATACGCCGCCGGAGGTAATTTATCACCGAATTTCAGCCAGCGCTCGCCGTCCGACGCTGCTTGCCCCGCTGTGGTGCGAGAATCGCTGGACGGGGATGGTTGAGCTGGACAAATACCTGAATGAGCATGGCGTGCAGGGCTCTGCGCTGGCCCGTCCCTGGATACCACATGTAGCGTAGCGTGATGAGGGGCGCTACGCATATTTCGCACAATATTCAACGCGGTTCCCATAATTGGGTATTATGTGCGAAGTTGTGGTGAAGGAATCCTCTATGAAGCAAATTCGTATGCTGGCGCAATACTATGTCGACCTGATGATGACATTGGGTCTGGTGCGCTTTTCCATGCTCCTGGCGTTGGCATTGGTGGTGCTGGCGATTGTCGTGCAGATGGCGGTGACCATGGTGCTGCATGGTCAGGTTGAAAGTATCGACGTTATTCGTTCTATCTTTTTTGGCCTGTTAATTACGCCCTGGGCGGTCTATTTCTTATCCGTTGTTGTTGAACAACTGGAAGAGTCAAGGCAGCGACTGTCGCGTCTGGTGCAAAAGCTGGAGGAGATGCGCGAGCGCGATCTCAAGCTTAACGTACAGTTGAAGGACAATATTGCCCAGCTTAATCAGGAAATTGCCGATCGCGAAAAAGCGGAAGCGGAGCTGCAAGAGACATTTGAACAGCTAAAAGTAGAAATTAAAGAGCGTGAAGAGGCGCAAATCCAGCTAGAACAGCAATCCTCTTTTCTGCGCTCCTTTCTGGACGCCTCGCCGGATTTGGTTTTTTATCGTAATGAGGATAAAGAGTTTTCCGGCTGTAACCGCGCAATGGAATTGCTAACCGGCAAGAGCGAAAAACAGCTGGTGCATTTGAAGCCGGAAGATGTGTACTCTCCCGAAGCGGCGGAGAAAGTCATTGAAACCGATGAAAAAGTATTCCGCCATAACGTCTCCCTGACCTACGAACAGTGGCTGGATTATCCGGACGGACGAAAGGCCTGCTTTGAAATTCGTAAAGTGCCTTATTACGACCGTGTCGGTAAACGTCATGGCCTGATGGGATTTGGTCGTGATATTACCGAACGTAAGCGTTATCAGGACGCGCTGGAGCGCGCCAGTCGCGACAAGACCACATTTATCTCTACCATCAGTCATGAGCTGCGCACCCCGCTTAACGGTATCGTCGGTTTAAGCCGCATCCTGCTGGATACCGATCTTACCGCCGAACAGGAAAAATACCTTAAGACAATCCATGTCTCCGCCGTGACGTTAGGCAATATTTTCAATGATATCATTGATATGGATAAGATGGAGCGGCGTAAGGTTCAGCTTGATAACCAACCGGTTGATTTCACCAGCTTTATGGCCGATCTGGAAAACCTTTCCGGTTTGCAGGCGCAGCAAAAAGGGCTACGTTTTGTGCTTGAGCCGACGCTGCCGCTGCCGCACAAAGTCATTACCGACGGAACGCGTCTGCGCCAGATTTTATGGAATTTGATCAGCAATGCGGTGAAGTTTACTCAGCAGGGCCAGGTGACGGTGCGGGCGCGCTATGATGAAGGCGACATGCTGCACTTTGAAGTGGAAGATTCCGGGATCGGCATTCCGCAGGATGAGCAGGATAAAATTTTCGCCATGTATTATCAGGTAAAAGACAGTCATGGCGGTAAGCCGGCGACGGGGACCGGTATCGGGCTGGCGGTCTCCCGTCGGCTGGCGAAAAATATGGGCGGCGATATTACCGTTTCCAGTCTGCCGGGCAAAGGATCGACCTTTACGCTAACGGTTCATGCGCCAGCGGTGGCGGAAGAGGTGGAGGACGCCTTTGATGAAGACGACGTGCCGCTGCCCGCGCTGCATGTTCTGCTGGTCGAAGATATTGAACTGAACGTGATTGTGGCGCGTTCAGTACTGGAAAAACTGGGGAACAGCGTGGATGTCGCGATGACCGGCAAGGCGGCGCTGGAGATGTTCGCGCCAGGCGAATATGACCTGGTCTTACTGGATATTCAGCTACCGGATATGACGGGTCTGGATATTGCCAGAGAACTGACCCGTCGCCACACGCGGGAAGATTTACCGCCGCTGGTAGCGCTTACGGCTAACGTTCTGAAAGATAAAAAAGAGTATCTGGACGCTGGTATGGACGATGTGCTGAGTAAGCCGCTGTCGGTGCCAGCCTTAACCGCGATGATTAAAAAATTCTGGGATGCCACCGATAAAGAGGAGAGTACCGTGACGCCTGAAGAGAACGATAAAGCGCAAGCGCTGCTGGATATCCCGATGCTGGAACAATACATCGAGTTGGTTGGGCCTAAATTGATCACCGACGGCCTCGCGGTGTTTGAAAAAATGATGCCTGGCTATTTAAGCGTGCTGGAGTCCAATCTGACGGCGCGTGACAAAAAAGGCGTCGTTGAGGAAGGGCATAAGATTAAAGGCGCCGCCGGTTCGGTAGGGCTGCGTCATCTGCAACAACTTGGCCAGCAAATCCAGTCGCCGGATCTTCCCGCCTGGGAAGATAATGTCGCGGAATGGATTGAAGAGATGAAGCAGGAGTGGCAGCACGATGTCGCGGTGCTGAAAGCCTGGGTGGAAAACGCGGAAAAAAAATGACCCCGGTTTGACCGGGGTGCGCGAATACTGCGCCAACACCAGGGAAATCGTGGCTGCGCCGTGCTTATTATGATGATGTCAAAGGCGCAGTCCTGTTTTCAGGCCGCACGCAGTTAAGATAGCAAATCCTAAATGATTTGTTACATGAATCATTTAAATGTGTGAAGCGTAGCATTTTAATCAAAATTATTAATGGGCTTGAGTCGGTTGCAGGAGGATGTTCACCATGAAAAAAATTGGCGTAGTGCTCAGCGGATGCGGCGTCTATGACGGCACCGAAATTCATGAGGCCGTTCTGACGCTGTTGGCCATTGCCCGCAGCGGCGCGCAGGCTATCTGCTTCGCGCCGGATAAACCACAAGCGGATGTTATTAATCACCTGACCGGCGAAGCTATGGCGGAAACGCGTAACGTCCTGATTGAGGCGGCGCGTATTACGCGGGGCGATATTCGTCCTCTGTCCCAGGCTCAGCCAGAGGAACTGGATGCGCTCATTGTGCCTGGTGGTTTCGGCGCGGCGAAGAACCTGAGTAATTTCGCCAGCAAGGGGAGCGAATGCCGGGTGGATAGCGATGTCGTCGCGCTGGCGAAGGCCATGCACCAGTCCGGCAAGCCGCTGGGATTCATCTGTATCGCGCCCGCAATGTTGCCGAAAATCTTTGACTTCCCGCTACGTCTGACAATAGGGACGGATATTGATACCGCTGAAGTACTTGAAGAGATGGGGGCCGAACACGTACCTTGCCCGGTTGATGATATCGTTGTGGACGAGGATAACAAGGTCGTGACCACCCCTGCCTATATGCTGGCGCAGGATATCGCCCAGGCGGCAAGCGGCATTGATAAATTAGTGTCGCGCGTGCTGGTTCTGGCGGAATGAGCAAACGACGCATCGCGCCGTTAACGTTTTTGCGCCGTCTACTTTTACGTATCCTTGCTGCGCTCGCCGTCTTTTGGGGCGGCGGCATTGCGCTGTTTAGCGTGGTTCCGGTGCCTTTTTCGGCGGTGATGGCGGAACGGCAGATTAGCGCCTGGCTCGGCGGAGAGTTCGGTTATGTGGCGCATTCTGACTGGGTCAGTATGGCGGATATCTCGCCGTGGATGGGGCTGGCGGTAATTACGGCGGAAGACCAGAAGTTCCCTGAGCACTGGGGCTTTGATGTTCCGGCGATTGAAAAAGCGCTGGCGCATAATGAGCGGAATGAGAGCCGTATTCGCGGCGCCTCTACGCTTTCGCAGCAAACGGCGAAAAATCTCTTTTTATGGGATGGACGCAGTTGGGTGCGCAAAGGTCTGGAGGCCGGGCTAACGCTGGGCATTGAAACTGTCTGGAGCAAAAAGCGCATCCTCACGGTTTATCTGAATATCGCGGAGTTTGGCGATGGTATTTTTGGCGTGGAGGCTGCGGCACAACGGTATTTTCATAAACCTGCCAGTCGCTTGAGTGTGTCTGAAGCCGCGTTGCTGGCGGCGGTATTGCCAAATCCGTTACGCTATAAGGCGAATGCGCCTTCTGGCTATGTGCGTAGCCGGCAGGCGTGGATTATGCGCCAGATGCGCCAACTGGGCGGGGAATCTTTTATGACGCGCAACCAGCTTAATTAATTTTGCCGATTGGCGGCGCGAACGCCTTATCCGGCCTGCGATCTGTGTCGTCCAGGCCTGATAAGCACAGGCCATTAAGCTTCGTGAGAAGTAAGCGCCAGCCGTTTCTTGTCTTTTGGCTGCGCGTCCCTCTCCAGGGCAACGGCCAGCGCAGGCTGGGCGATAAACCGCTGCCACACTCTCTCCAGTTTGCGTTCACAGCACCATGTTGACCAGGTCGCCAGCGGGATAAAGGTACTTTCCCCCAGATTGTCGCAAACCACCGGAACCACTTCTGACTCGCTGATACGCTGGCACAGGATATTTTGCGGCTTCAGCGACATCGTCACAATATGGTTATCCAGCAGGTAACGTTTCAGTTTTTTCAGTAGCCGCCGCAGGACAGCGACATCCTCTTCATAACGACATTGCGCGGCGAACTCGGTCAGGGTAATAGAGGGCGCGCCGTTGAAATCGGTAATCATGTCGTAGACATAGCCGGTGCCGCAATCGGTTTCTACCGTGCCGTAATAACGGGGGATAGCGCTCCAGTCCGTCAGGTAGCGGGACAGATGTGCATAGTAGCTCAGTTCACGCCGAATCTCTTTATCACCGCCGTGGTCACGGTTGTAAATAACTTTTATGCAACGCCGGGCATTATCCGGATGCGTATAGCATTTACGATGTCGACCAGCGCCCAGCGGAGTCTGTTTGGATAAAAGGATCATGGCAAGTCCTGGAAAAATTTATTCACATAAATTTAGTATGGACAAAGAACTTAAATAAAACCTAAACGAAATTTTTTAAGGTTTTCTTAATGTTTTTATGCATAGTTAAAGCGCACGAAATGTACAAACCTTACGAAAGGGTGGGGCTGCGGGACAAGAGGCAGGCGTAACACGCCCGGTTTTGGGGGGACTGCCATCAAATACCGGGACGGCGTTGGGGTAAATAGGGTATAGAGGGGGAGGTTTAGTCTTCGTCAAAGCCGGAATTGAACAGCGCGATAACCGCCGCCAGCGCTTCAACTTCTTGCGGGCCGGTGGCTTCAATTTCGATCTGACGCCCTTTGGCGGAGTCGAGCATTAACAGAGCGATGACGCTGTTTGCTTCCGCTTCGGTGCCTTCGTCATTGCGTAATAGCACCTCGGCGTCAAAACCCTGCATCAGTTCGAAAAGCTTCATGGCAGGCCGGGCATGCATGCCCAGCTTATTGGTGACTTCAACAGTTTGCTTTACGGTCATGTTTTGCGTTTTTCCAGCGTGCGATGGCGAGACTGGACATTTTTACCGCGCGAGCGGAAGTAGTCTGCCAGCTGTTCTGCAATATACACCGAACGGTGTTTCCCGCCGGTACAACCGATAGCGACGGTAAGGTAGCTGCGGTTGTTGGTCTCCAGCATCGGTAACCATAGCTCAAGATAGCTGCGAGTCTGATAGATAAAATTGTGAACTTCTGTGTGTCGGTCAAGAAACGCGGCTACCGGCTTATCAAGCCCGGTCATGGGGCGCAGTTTTGGGTCCCAGTGTGGGTTGGGCAGAAAGCGGACATCAAACACATAGTCCGCATCAATCGGGATACCATGTTTAAAGCCGAAGGACTCAAATACCATCGTCAGTTCGCGCTCGCGTTTGCCCAATAGCCGGGTACGCAGCATCTCCGCCAGCTCATGGACGGACATTTCTGAAGTGTCGACGATCAGATCCGCACGTGAGCGTAACGGCTCCAGCAAGTCACTCTCTTTATCGATCGCACTCTCCAAAGAAAGATTTTTGCTGGAAAGCGGATGCAAACGGCGCGTGTCGCTGTAGCGGCGAATCAAGGTATTGCGGTCGGCATCAAGAAACAGCAATTGCGGCGAGAAAGCGCCAGGCAGATTATTCATCGCCTGTTCAAAAATCTCAGGTGATTCAGGCATATTGCGCACATCAATGCTGACGGCGGCGGAAATCTGGCGATCGGCCAGCGTTCGCGCCAGATCGGGCAACAGCACGACGGGGAGGTTATCCACGCAGTAAAATCCCATATCTTCCAGCGCGCGCAGAGCGACAGATTTACCTGATCCGGAACGCCCGCTGACGATCATCAGTACCATGTACCGTTTCTCCTCACAACGACAGAAATAAATGCCATTGAGTTGTTATGCCTCATTCTGCTCACCTTCGGTGTCAGTAATGATTTGATACAGCTCTTCATCATTCAGCGCCGCGCGCAGGCGGCGGCAGATCGTTTTATCCGCCAGACGTTTCGCCACCAGCGACAGCGTGTGCAGATGCGTTTTAGTTTGATCGGCGGGCACCAGCAGAGCGAAGAGGAGATCGACCGGCTGGTTATCGATGGCGTCGAACGCGATCGGCGTTTCGAGCTGAACGAACACGCCGACGGCGCGTAAGGTATCTTCTTCCAGTTTCCCGTGCGGGATGGCGATACCATTACCAATACCGGTACTGCCCATTTTTTCGCGTGTCAGAATGGCTTCAAACACGACCTGAGGAGGTAAACTGAGCTGTTTTGCCGCCAGTTCGCTGATGATTTCCAGCGCGCGTTTCTTACTCTGACAATGAACGCCGCTACGCGTACACTCCTGGTTAAGTACACTGCTCAGTTGTAGAGTCGTATCGTTATTTATCATAATTTCACCTAAGAACCTGTCCTGTCAGGTTGATGGCCAAGTTCGGAGCGCTAACTGTACAAATGGCCCGTTGTGTCACACAACAGGCCGTCCTGCACTGGCTAACTGCCCAGACAATTAGTGTTGTTTCAGTTTATCTTTATGCCTGGTTAACTGCCTTGCCAGTTTATCAATCAAGCCGTCAATGGCGGCATACATATCCTGGCCTTCCGCGCTGGCGTGAATTTCGCCGCCGTTAACGTGTAGCGTCGCATCCGAGATATGCGTGACCTTCTCCACTTTCAACACCACGTATACCTGATTAATCCGCTCAAAATACTGTTCAAGTTTGGCGAATTTTGTCGTCACAAATTCACGCAGGGCTTCAGTAATTTCGACATTATGTCCGGTGATATTGAGCTGCATAGTGTCTTCCTTATCGGTTGGGTCAAACCAGCTGTTTGCGTTGGTTTGACGGCGGAATGGATAAAGACTCTCGGTACTTCGCAACAGTGCGGCGCGCCACCATGATACCCTGTTCTGACAGCAGAGAGGTTAACTTGCTGTCGCTCAGCGGTTTCGCGGGGTTTTCCGCCGCAATTAACTTCTTCACCAGCGCGCGAATCGCGGTGGAAGAGGCTTCGCCTCCGCCTTCGGTATTGACGTGGCTGGAAAAGAAATATTTGAGTTCAAAAATACCGCGCGGGCTGTGCAAATACTTCTGCGTGGTCACGCGGGATATAGTGGATTCGTGCATCTCGACGGCCTGGGCGATATCCGCCAGTACCATCGGTTTCATATATTCTTCGCCCTGTTCAAAAAAGGCTTGCTGTTGCTCGACGATGCAGCGACTGACGCGCAGCAGCGTGTCGTTGCGGCTTTCAAGGCTTTTTATCAGCCACTTCGCATCCTGTAAATTACTGCGGATGAACTGGCTGTCGGCATCGTTGCGCGCGCTATTGCACATGGCGGCATAGTGCTGGTTAATCTGTAAACGGGGAATACTGTCGCTATTAAGCTCCACCGTCCAGCGACCATTATGCTTGCGTACCAGCACATCCGGGATAACGTACTCCGGCTCGCCGGTCTGGATCGATTGACCGGGTCTGGGATCGAGCGACTGAATCAGGTTTACCGCCTCTTTCAGCACCTCTTCTTTCAGTCGGGTAACGCGCATCAACGTGCGGAAATCGTGGTTGGCCAGCAGATCAAGGTGATCGCAGATAATAAGCCGCGCCTCTTCCAGCCACGGCGTGGATTTGTCGAATTGTGAAAGCTGGATCAGCAGACAGTCGCGAAGATCTTTTGCCGCGACGCCTACCGGATCAAAACGCTGAATACGCTTCAGGACGGCTTCGACCTCATCGAGATCCACCTCTACATCGCCCATGCTTTCGCGAATTTCGTCCAGGGATACGGTGAGATAACCGGTATCATCTACCGCATCGACAATGGATGTCGCAATAGCGCGATCGGTATCCGAGAAGGGCGTTAGCTCAACCTGCCACATCAGATAATCCTGCAACGACTGCGTCGTTTCGCCCTGATAGACGGGCAGCTCATCGTCGATATAATCGCCGCTGGGGCCGGACGGCGTCCCGGCGGTGTAAATTTCATCCCAACTGGCGTCAAGCGGCAGCTCTTCCGGCATCTCTTTTTGTTCGAGCGCGTCGGCGGTATCGAGAGGATCGTTATCCTGAGGTTGCTGAGTGTCGATTTCGTCATGAAGATCGGTTTGCTCAAGCAGCGGGTTATTTTCCAGCGCTTGCTGGAGTTCCTGCTGAAGTTCCAGCGTAGACAACTGCAACAGACGGATGGCCTGTTGTAGCTGAGGCGTCATCGCCAGTTGTTGGCTAAGCCTGAGTTGCAAACCTTGCTTCATATTCAGAGTCGTTTTCTCCCGCTAGAGCAGCATAGCCCTCTACCCTATCAGAGTCTGAAGTCTTCCCCAAGATATACACGCTTAACGTGTTCGTCTTGCAGGATTTCTGTCGGCGTACCGTGGGCAATAAGGTGGCCCTGGCTCACGATATAGGCGCGTTCACAGACTGCCAGCGTCTCACGGACGTTATGGTCGGTGATCAGCACGCCGAGCCCGCTATCGCGCAGATGCTCGATAATGCGTTTGATGTCGATAACGGAAATCGGGTCAACGCCGGCAAAGGGTTCATCCAGCAGGATAAATTTGGGATTAGCGGCCAACGCGCGGGCTATTTCTACACGACGGCGTTCACCACCGGACAGCGCCTGTCCCATGCTGTCGCGCAGATGCTCGATATGAAACTCTTCCATCAGCTCGTTGGCGCGGTCTTCTCGCTGTTCTGCGGTCAAATCGTCACGAATTTGCAGTACCGCCATCAGGTTATCAAATACGCTGAGACGACGGAAAATAGAGGCTTCCTGCGGTAAATAGCCGATACCGCGGCGCGCGCGCGCGTGCAGCGGCAGCAGACTGATATCTTCATCATCAATGATGATATTGCCCGCGTCACGCGGCACGATACCGACGACCATATAAAAGGTGGTGGTTTTACCCGCGCCGTTTGGACCGAGCAGCCCGACAATCTCCCCGGAGTTAACGGTCAGACTGACATCTTCCACTACGCGACGGCCTTTATAGGCCTTCGCCAGATTCTTTGCAGTTAATGTTGCCATAACGAATTAGTTACTCTTCTTTTGCGCCGGAGTCTGGCCTTTGTTTTTGTCTTGCAACTGCGATGGCACCAGAACGGTGGTGACGCGTTTGCCTTTCTCGCTGAAGGCCTGCATTTTCTGCTCTTTCACCAGGTAGGTGATTTTGTCGCCGGTAATGTTGCTGTCAAGCTGCTCCAGATAAGCGTTGCCGGTCAGCACCACAAAATCTTTCGCCAGCTCGTAATGCATATGGGAAGCGTGGCCTTTCACCGGCTTACCGTTGTCCTGCATCTGGTAGAAGGTGGCCGGATTGCCGTAACCGTCGATCACCTCTTTCCCCTGTTCGCCGCCAGGGCGGGTAACCACGACTTTATCGGCGTTGATCTTAATCGTGCCCTGGGTCATCACCACGTTGCCCGTAAAGGTCACGACGTTGCCTTGCATATCCAGCGACTGTTGATCCGAGTCAATATGAATAGGCTGTTCGGTATCGCCCGTGACGGCGAAGGCCGGAATGCTGGCGGCCAGCAGCGAGCCGGCAAGCATAAGATTAAGGCTGAGTTTGTTTGTTTTGAATTTCATAAGAGGTTCTAACCTTTTCAATCAGCTCGGCGTTCTTGCTGCGTAAGTTACCGCGCATTTTCAGTCCGCTGGAGTTAAATGTTGTGCCGTATAACGTCACCAGATCGTTCGAGGTAACATCCTGCGTCACCAGATTAATCTGCGCGTTATCGGTGGTAATTCTGCGTAATTGAGCGTCAGGCACCAGGGCGTTGACTTCAACATGGCCATACAGATAGAGCATCCGATCGTTAGTCAATTTGGCTTTATCGGCCTTGATCGACCATGTCGGCACCTTATCCTTATCAAAGGTGGTTAATACCGGTTGCGTAAACCATGAGACCGCCTGATCGGAAAAATATTCAACGTGCTGCGCGATCAGACGATAGCTCAACGCGCCTTCCGGACTGTACACGACGGTATCCGTATGCTCGCTTTTATACGTGGGATCGTTGCTGTTGACCATCACGGCAGCAGGATCGTCTTTATCCGCCAGATTGATACCAATCAGTACCAGAATGGCCAGCGACAGTAGAATGATAACCCAACGTCTGGTTTTACTCATATCGATTGCCCTTTGGCCTCATCCAGCTTGCCCTGCGCCAGCAGCAGCAAATCACATACTTCACGTACCGCGCCGCGCCCGCCGGCAATGTGCGTCACATAGTCAGCGCGGGGGATCAGCAGCGGATGCGCATCCGCAACGGCAACGCTTAACCCCACTTTTTCCATCACCGGCCAGTCAATCAGATCATCACCGACATAGGCAACGTTTTCCGGCGCAATGGCCAGTTTTTCCAGCAGATCGCTAAAGGCGATCAGCTTATTCGACTGTCCCTGATAAAGATGGACAATCCCCAGCGTGGCGCAGCGATCTTCTACAAGTTTAGCCTTTCGTCCGGTAATAATGGCAACCTCGATATTGGAGGTCAAAGCACAGCGAATACCATAGCCGTCACGAACGTTGAAAGCCTTCAGCTCTTCGCCGTTATTGCCCATATAAATCAGGCCGTCAGACAATACGCCATCCACGTCCAGGATGAGCAGGCGGATATTCTCCGCTTTGGTCATGACATGGGTGCTGACGGGGCCATAACAGGTCGCAAGCGACGCACCTGCTTTACTCATCGTTAATTATCCTTGAGTTTCTACACGACGCCTGCACGCAGGAGATCATGCATATGTAACACACCGAGTAACTGGTCGCCATCAGCAACCAGTACGGAGGTGATATGGCGGGACTGCATTAAATTCAGCGCATCGACAGCGAGAATACCGGGACGCACGCGAATGCCCCCTGGCGTCATCACCTCGGCGATCCCCAACTGGCGCATATCGCCGCCCATATCGAACACGCGACGTAAATCGCCGTCGGTGAAGATACCGTCGATCTTCATGGATTCATCGCAAATGACGGTCATACCGAGATTTTTACGCGTAATTTCTAACAGCGCATCACGCAGGGTGGCATGTTTATTAACATGCGGGATCTCATCGCCAGTATGCATAATATCGCTTACGCGCAGCAGTAGCTTACGTCCCAGCGCGCCGCCAGGATGCGACAGAGCGAAATCCTCGGCGGTAAAGCCGCGCGCTTTTAACAACGCCACGGCGAGCGCGTCGCCCATCACCAGCGTTGCGGTGGTACTACTGGTAGGCGCCAGGCCTAACGGACACGCTTCTTTGGGCACTTTAACACACAGATGCACATCTGCCGCACGCGCCATGCTGCTTTCCGGTCGCCCGGTAATGCAAATTAACGGTACGTGCAGCCGTTTAAGCACCGGTATTAGCGCCGCGATCTCGCTGGATTCGCCGGAGTTGGAGATAGCGATAACCACATCCTGCGGCGTAACCATCCCCAAATCGCCGTGCGCGGCTTCGCCTGGATGTACAAAAAAGGAAGAGGTGCCGGTACTGGCGAACGTGGCGGCCATTTTCCGTCCGATATGGCCGGATTTCCCCATCCCCATGACCACCACTTTTCCGGTGCAGTTGAACATTTTTTCACAGGCCAGCGTGAAATGCTGGTTGATATATTGATCAAGCTCCGCCAGGCCTTCACGTTCAATTTCCAGGACCTCTTTGCCTGCCTGCTGAAAGTCAAACCCCGGTTGCAACGCTAAATGCGACATAATCCGTTTCCAGTTATCCAACAAGAAGTGGCGATAGCCAATAGAGCATCGCCAGCCATACGATAAACCCGCCGGTCAGCAGTATACCTGCGCCCCGACCAATCTGGCGCGGATGCCGCCAGCAAAGTAAAGCGAAAACCACGCTAACCAGCAACATCACGCTATAATCTCGCCCAAACGCCAGCGGATTGATCTCCCCCGGCGCGATCAGCGCAGGCAGTCCCAGCACGATGGCGAGATTAAAAATATTGGCGCCAATGAGATTACCAACGGCAATATCATTTTCGCCTTTTCGCACGCCGGCAATCGCCGTCGCCAGCTCTGGCAGACTGGTGCCGACGGCGATGACTGTCAGACCGAGCGTTAATTCACTCATGGCGAAATAGTTCGCCAGCACCGTAGCGTTATCGATTACCATGCGCGTCGCCATCGGCATGATGACCAGCGCAATGCCCAGCCATAAGAACGCGACGGGGAGCCCGCCTTCGCGCGGCAGCTCCGCCAGTTGTTCGCGGGTGAGGCTGTCATTCCCCTGGCGTTCGGCCAGACGCGCGATTTTAACAATGAATAACAGCCATAGCACAGCCAGAAGCAGGAGAAAGATACCATCACTGCGACTTAACTGTCCGTCATGCAGTACGGAACCGGCTACCACGCTAACAAATAACATTAATGGCAATTCGCGACGTAGAACATCGGAATGCACGGTAAATGGACGAACCAGCGCCGCCAGCCCTAAGATCAGCAAAATATTGGTGATGTTAGAACCGAGCGCCGCGCCGACGGCCAAATCGAGCTGACCGTGTAGCGATGCGGCGGCCGACACAATAATTTCCGGCAGCGAGGTGCCGATACTCACGACCGTCATCCCGATGATCAGCGGGGGAATACCGAATGTACGGCATAAAATAGAGGCCGCAAACACCAGACGATCGGCGCCGTAGGCCACCAGAAGCAAACCAATTATGAGTAGCGCCATCGCTAAAAGCATCTAAAGTCCTTTCTTCAGGTATACTCGCCGGTCCCCTGGAAGGGATATCTGGAAGCCGTAACGAAGTCCTAATTTTGACTTTATGCGGCTAAAAAGTAAAACGAATGCCAGCTTTCGCTAACCCTGTCAGTTAATATTCTGTAATTATGTCGAACCCATGGTTAAATTCAGCGCCATGGTTACCTCAACAAGGCAATACGAAGGATGAATCAATGGGTCAGTCTGCGGCCAATTTAGTCGATATGCGCGACGTCAGCTTTTGCCGTGGCGAACGCTGCATTTTCGATAATATTTCCCTGACGGTGCCGCGCGGGAAGATCACGGCGATCATGGGGCCGTCGGGCATCGGTAAAACCACGCTGTTGCGCCTGATTGGCGGACAGATCCCGCCGGATAAGGGCGAGATCTTATTTGATGGCGAGAATGTGCCGGCCATGTCCCGTTCGCGGCTCTACACCGTCCGCAAACGTATGAGTATGCTGTTTCAGTCGGGAGCGCTGTTTACCGACATGAACGTGTTTGACAATGTGGCCTATCCGCTACGGGAGCACACCAATTTACCCGCGCCGCTGCTAAAAAGCGTCGTGATGATGAAACTGGAAGCTGTCGGGCTGCGCGGCGCGGCAAAACTGATGCCTTCCGAGCTCTCCGGTGGGATGGCGCGCCGCGCCGCGTTGGCGCGCGCCATCGCTCTGGAACCGGATCTCATCATGTTCGATGAGCCGTTTGTCGGCCAGGACCCGATTACCATGGGCGTTCTGGTGAAGCTGATTTCAGAATTGAACAGCGCGCTGGGCGTGACCTGCGTGGTGGTCTCGCATGATGTGCCAGAGGTGCTCAGTATTGCGGATCACGCCTGGATCATGGCGGACAAAAAAATCGTCGCTCACGGTAGCGCTCAGGCGTTGCAGGAGAATACGGACCCGCGCGTGCGTCAGTTCCTTGACGGTATTGCCGACGGGCCGGTTCCGTTCCGCTATCCGGCGGGCGACTATCACCTTGATTTACTCGAAACAGGGAGTTAAGCCACTCATGCTGTTAAATGCGCTGGCAGCACTCGGACACAGCGGGATCAAAACCGTCAGGACGTTCGGGCGCGCCGGGTTAATGTTATTCAATGCGATTATCGGTAAGCCGGAGTTTCGCAAACATGCGCCGCTGCTGGTGCGCCAGCTTTATAATGTGGGCGTCTTGTCGATGCTTATCATTATTGTCTCCGGCGTATTCATCGGTATGGTGCTGGGGCTGCAAGGCTATCTGGTTCTGACCACTTACAGCGCGGAGACCAGTCTTGGCATGTTAGTGGCGCTTTCGCTGCTGCGCGAGCTGGGGCCGGTGGTCGCGGCGTTGCTGTTTGCCGGGCGGGCCGGGTCGGCGTTGACGGCGGAAATCGGCCTGATGCGGGCGACGGAGCAGCTCTCCAGTATGGAGATGATGGCGGTCGATCCATTGCGCCGGGTGATTTCGCCGCGCTTTTGGGCGGGCGTGATTTCATTGCCGCTACTGACCATTATCTTTGTGGCGGTCGGTATCTGGGGCGGCTCGCTGGTCGGCGTAAGCTGGAAGGGAATCGACGCCGGGTTCTTCTGGTCCGCGATGCAGAATGCCGTCGACTGGCGTATGGACCTGGTGAACTGTCTGATAAAGAGCGTGGTGTTCGCCATTACGGTAACATGGATTGCGTTATTCAACGGTTATGACGCAATACCGACTTCTGCCGGGATTAGCCGGGCAACGACGCGTACCGTGGTTCACGCATCGTTGGCCGTTCTGGGGCTGGATTTTGTGCTGACCGCACTGATGTTTGGGAATTGAGTTCATGCAAACGAAAAAAAATGAAATTTGGGTAGGCGTTTTTTTGCTGGTAGCGTTGCTGGCGGCGCTGTTTGTTTGCCTGAAGGCGGCAAATGTGACCTCTATGCGCACGGAGCCGACCTATAAGGTTTATGCGACCTTCGATAACATCGGCGGTCTGAAAGTGCGTTCCCCGGTACGCATCGGCGGGGTGGTTGTCGGGCGGGTTGAAGATATCTCGCTTGATCCGAAAACATACCTGCCGCGCGTAACGCTCGACATCGAAGAGCGTTATAACCATATTCCCGATACCAGTTCGTTGAGTATTCGTACTTCCGGGCTGCTGGGGGAGCAATATCTGGCATTAAACGTCGGTTTTGAAGATCCTGAGCTGGGAACGTCTATCCTCAAAGATGGGAGTACGATTCAGGACACCAAGTCTGCAATGGTGCTGGAAGATATGATTGGTCAGTTCCTCTATAACAGCAAAGGCGACGACAATAAGAATTCTGGCGATGCGCCAGCCACAACGGAAGGTCATACTGAAGCCACAACGCCCGCGGGCGAAACGAAATAATCTCAGGAGAATTGAGGCATGTTTAAACGACTGATGATGGTGGCCCTGCTGGTCATTGCGCCATTAAGCGCAGCAACGGCAGCGGATCAGAGCAATCCTTATAAACTGATGAACGAGGCGGCGCAGAAAACTTTTGATCGCCTGAAAAACGAACAGCCGAAAATTCGTGCCAATCCGGATTACCTGCGCGACGTTGTTGATCAGGAACTTCTGCCGTACGTGCAGGTAAAATATGCCGGCGCGCTGGTGTTGGGCCGCTATTACAAAGAGGCGACTCCGGCGCAGCGTGAAGCCTATTTTGCCGCGTTTCGCGAATACCTGAAACAGGCATACGGTCAGGCGCTGGCGATGTACCACGGCCAGACTTACCAGATAGCGCCTGAGCAACCGCTGGGCGATGCGACCATTGTGCCTATCCGTGTAACGATTATCGATCCCAACGGTCGTCCGCCGGTACGCCTGGATTTCCAGTGGCGCAAAAACACCCAGACCGGCAACTGGCAGGCGTATGACATGATTGCGGAAGGCGTCAGCATGATCACCACCAAGCAAAATGAGTGGAGCGATCTGCTGCGTACTAAAGGCATCGACGGCCTGACCGCACAACTGAAATCTATCTCTCAACAGAAAATTACTTTGGACGAGAAACAGTAATGACGCCGCAACTCACCTGGACGCGTGAGGCGGACACTCTGATGCTGGCGGGAGAGCTGGATCAGGACGTGTTGGCGCCGCTATGGGACGCGCGCGTAGAAGCGATGACTGGCGTTACCCGTATCGACCTGAGCCAGATCTCCAGGGTGGATACGGGGGGACTGGCGCTGCTGGCGCACCTTGTGAACCAGGCAAAAAAGCAGGGCAATGCCGTGTCGCTGTCTGGCGTTAACGACAAGGTTTACGCGCTGGCGCAATTATATAACTTGCCCGAAGACGTACTTCCCCGTATGTAATGAATGCCGGATGGTTTATCCGGCCTACACTTCGCATGATCCCCGTAGGCCGGATAAGTGGCGTTAGCAGCACCATCCGGCACTTTTACCGCGCTGATTTATCAGCGTAATCTTTTGCTTATTTAAGACGGCGCGACTTTGCTCTAAGATGTTGGGCTGTTTTCACTATTTGACGAATAAAGAACCCATGGAAAATCATGAAATTCAGAGTGTGCTGATGAACGCTCTCTCCCTCCAGGAAGTCCACGTCTCCGGCGATGGCAGTCACTTTCAGGTTATTGCCGTGGGCGAGATGTTTGACGGCATGAGCCGGGTCAAGAAACAGCAAACGGTCTATGGGCCGCTAATGGAGTACATTGCGGACAACCGTATCCATGCCGTATCGATCAAAGCATATACCCCGGCGGAATGGGCGCGCGATCGTAAACTTAACGGATTTTAAGCTACGGGTAACCTGCCGGTAGCGGAGATGAATGCTTAACTGAGAATACAATAATGGATAAATTTCGTGTACAGGGGCCAACGACGCTCCAGGGCGAAGTCACAATTTCCGGCGCCAAAAACGCCGCGCTGCCGATCCTGTTCGCCGCTCTGCTGGCAGAAGAACCGGTAGAGATCCAAAACGTTCCAAAACTGAAAGACGTGGATACGTCGATGAAGCTCCTGAGCCAATTAGGCGCGAAAGTGGAACGCAATGGATCGGTACACATTGACGCCAGCCAGGTGAACGTGTTCTGCGCGCCTTATGATCTGGTTAAGACCATGCGCGCCTCGATATGGGCGCTGGGGCCGCTGGTTGCCCGTTTTGGTCAGGGACAAGTCTCTCTGCCGGGGGGCTGTACTATTGGCGCGCGTCCGGTTGATCTGCATATTACCGGTCTGGAACAACTGGGTGCGACCATCAAGCTGGAAGAGGGCTACGTAAAGGCCTCCGTCGAAGGGCGTCTTAAAGGGGCGCATATCGTGATGGATAAGGTCAGCGTCGGCGCGACCGTCACCATTATGTGCGCCGCTACGCTGGCGGAAGGGACGACCATCATTGAAAACGCCGCGCGCGAGCCGGAAATTGTCGACACCGCTAACTTCCTGGTTACGCTGGGGGCGAAGATCGCCGGGCAGGGCACCGATCGTATTACGATCGAGGGCGTAGAGCGTCTGGGCGGCGGCGTTTATCGTGTGCTGCCGGATCGTATCGAAACGGGGACTTTCCTGGTGGCGGCAGCGATCTCTCGCGGCAAAATCCTCTGCCGTAACGCGCAACCGGACACTCTGGACGCGGTACTGGCGAAACTGCGCGATGCTGGCGCGGATATCGAAGTGGGCGAGGACTGGATTAGTCTGGACATGCACGGCAAACGACCGAAGGCGGTCAATGTCCGTACCGCGCCGCACCCGGCATTCCCGACCGATATGCAGGCGCAGTTCACGTTGCTGAACCTGGTGGCGGAAGGGACGGGCTTTATCACTGAAACTGTCTTTGAAAACCGTTTTATGCACGTGCCTGAACTCAGCCGCATGGGCGCGCGTGCGGAAATTGAAAGCAATACCGTCATATGCCATGGCGTAGAAACGCTCTCTGGCGCCCAGGTCATGGCGACAGATCTGCGGGCATCTGCGAGCCTGGTGCTGGCGGGCTGTATTGCGGAAGGCACGACGATTGTGGATCGCATTTATCACATCGATCGCGGTTATGAGCGCATCGAAGACAAACTGCGCGCGCTAGGCGCGAATATTGAACGCGTGAAAGGCGAATAACCTTCTGTACGCTGAATAACCCCCGCGAACGCGATGCGGGGGTTGTTTTACAGGCACTTACTCTACATTCTGTTTGTTTTTATTACGCGCTCTCATAAGCCGCGTTCTGTCGATAAACTCATGCGTGCGCGGATCGTGATAACGCGATGGCCAAATAACCCAGGGTTCCGTTCCCAATGCTTTCGCGATAATCAACTCTCCTTTCGGCCATGGGCGCGTTAATGCATTGGCCAGCGTGGATGAACTCAATCCATTCCGACGTGACTCAGCGGCCATTGAAGTCCCTTTTTTACGTAGTCCGGCAATGATATCGGCCGGATGCCAGTCAATAAGCTTGCTTTCCATACATCCATCACTCCTTAGATTAATCACTTACGGTTTTAACAACCCGACGACGTTCGATACTATAACGCTTCGTGAAGGGATGTTCTAAAAAGTTCATGTAAGTGGCGGCAATATTCAGAATATGCCAGGGGAAATCCTGGATGAGTATGTGAAAAACAGGCGATAGGGTATCTGGAGTTTATTAGAACTTAATGGGATATCCCGCGCAGTACGCGGGATAAGAGAACGGCATTAACGATCGCGCTGCACCGCGATGTGTGCGAGACCGATTAGCGCCTCACGCCATGGGGTATCCGGCAATATCTGCAACGCGGATATCGCTTTGTCGGCTTCTTCTTCCGCTCGCTGACGCGTCCATTCCAGCGAGCCGCAGGTGGTCATCGCTTCCAGAACCGGTTCCAGAAGATGACGGCCATTACCTTGTTCAATAGCGGTACGGATCATCGCTGACTGTTCTGGCGTACCGTGGCGCATGGCGTGAAGCAACGGTAAGGTAGGTTTGCCCTCATTGAGGTCATCACCCACATTTTTACCGAGATGCTCGCCGTCGGCACTGTAATCCAGCAGATCGTCAATGAGCTGGAAAGCCGTACCAAGGTAGCGGCCATAGTCCTGCAACCCTTTCTCTTGCTCAGGCGTACAACCGGCGAGAATACCGGAGCACTGGGCGGCAGCTTCGAACAGACGGGCCGTTTTACTGTAAATCACCCGCATGTAATTTTCTTCGGTAATGTCCGGGTCATTCACGTTCATCAATTGCAGCACTTCGCCTTCTGCAATCACGTTGACCGCTTCCGACATCACTTCCAGCACTTTTAAGGAGCCGAGGCTGGTCATCATCTGGAAGGCGCGGGTATAGATAAAGTCGCCGACCAACACGCTGGCGGCATTACCGAAAGCGGCATTTGCCGTCGCTTTGCCGCGACGCATATCGGATTCATCCACCACATCATCATGTAGCAGCGTCGCCGTGTGGATAAACTCGATCAGAGCGGCGATAGTCACGTGCGCGTTACCCTGATAACCCACCGCGCGCGCGGCAAGAACGGCAATCATCGGACGAATGCGTTTTCCGCCGCCGCTAATAATGTAATATCCTAGCTGATTAATCAGTTGAACGTCGGAATTAAGCTGTTCAAGGATTGTCGCATTGACACCCGCCATATCTTGCGCGGTTAACTCGTTGATTTTTTCTAAATTCATCGCAAAAGCCGGGCTTATCGCCCCGATTATCCCATGTCTGAATGAGGTAACGTAGGGTTTATGGTTAGAAATATACCCTGATTGTACTGAAAAAACGCCGCAGATAAACGTTACCGTATGCGTTGTGTTTTTTTTCTTCATGTATTGATGGTAGCACTTGTCAAAGCCGTGCAATTTGCGTAATATTCGCGCCCTATTGTGAATATTTATAGCGCGCTCTGAATCATTGAAAGGTGTGCGCGGAAGCGGAGTTTTTTATGTACGCGGTTTTCCAAAGTGGTGGTAAACAACACCGAGTAAGCGAAGGTCAGACCGTTCGCCTGGAAAAGCTGGACATCGCAACTGGCGAAACTATCGAGTTCGCTGAAGTTCTGATGATCGCAAACGGTGAAGAAGTCAAAATCGGCATTCCTTTCGTTGATGGCGGCGTAATCAAAGCTGAAGTTGTTGCCCACGGTCGTGGCGAGAAAGTTAAAATCGTTAAGTTTCGTCGCCGTAAACACTACCGTAAGCAGCAGGGCCATCGTCAGTGGTTCACTGATGTGAAAATTACCGGCATCAGCGCTTAAGATTAGGGGAGCAGATTAAATGGCACATAAAAAGGCTGGCGGCTCGACTCGTAACGGTCGCGATTCTGAAGCTAAACGTCTGGGCGTAAAACGCTTTGGCGGTGAAGCAGTTCTGGCAGGCAGCATCATCGTTCGTCAACGTGGTACTAAATTCCACGCTGGTACCAACGTTGGTTGCGGTCGTGACCACACTCTGTTTGCTAAAGCAGACGGTAAAGTGAAATTCGAAGTTAAAGGCCCGAAAAACCGTAAATACATCAGCATCGTTGCTGAGTAAGTTTTTTGTGGTCCGGTAACGGATGAAAGCCCCGCACCTGTTGCGGGGCTTTTTACATTCGATGGCCGACTAAAATATACCCGTGTGGCTGTGCGAATGCCGTTAACGGGTCTTTGCAGGGAACACGGCATGAAGCAGCAGGCAGGCATTGGCATTCTTTTAGCGCTCACTACCGCGATGTGCTGGGGAGCGTTGCCAATAGCAATGAAGCAAGTGCTGGAGGTGATGGAGCCTTCAACCATTGTCTTCTACCGCTTCTTAATGGCCAGTATTGGCCTCGGGGCGATACTGGCAGTAAAAAGAAAGCTGCCGCCGCTGCGTATTTTTCGTAAGCCGCGCTGGTTGGTGTTATTGGCGATAGCGACCTGCGGACTGTTCGGTAATTTCATTTTGTTCAGTTCTTCCCTGCAATATTTAAGCCCAACCGCGTCGCAGGTTATCGGCCAGCTCTCGTCGGTTGGCATGATGGTCGCCAGCGTCTTTATTCTGAAAGAAAAGATGCGCGGTACGCAGGTGATTGGCGCGCTGATGTTATTGAGCGGGCTGGTAATGTTTTTTAACACCAGTCTGATCGAGATTTTTACCCGACTGACCGACTACACCTGGGGCGTTATTTTTGGCGTAGGCGCGGCGATGGTGTGGGTGAGCTATGGCGTGGCGCAAAAAGTATTATTGCGACGTCTGGCCTCGCAGCAGATCCTGTTTTTACTGTACACTTTATGTACGATAGCGCTCTTGCCGCTGGCAAAACCGATGGTGATAGCGCAACTGAGCGACTGGCAGCTCGCCTGTTTGATTTTCTGCGGGCTAAATACGCTGGTAGGATATGGCGCCCTGGCGGAAGCGATGGCGCGTTGGCAGGCGGCGCAGGTGAGCGCGATAATCACGCTTACACCGCTATTTACCCTGCTGTTTTCAGATCTTTTATCTATGGCCTGGCCCGATTTCTTCGCCAGACCGATGTTAAACCTTTTAGGTTATCTCGGTGCGTTTGTCGTGGTTGCGGGCGCGATGTATTCCGCCATTGGTCATCGTATTTGGGGCGGTTTACGCAAGCATGAAACGGTGGTTTCGCAACCCCGCTCAGGCGAATGATTTACGGAGAATAAAATGAAGTTTGTTGATGAAGCATCGATTCTGGTCGTTGCAGGCGATGGCGGTAATGGTTGTGTGAGCTTCCGCCGCGAAAAATATATCCCGAAAGGCGGCCCGGACGGCGGTGATGGCGGCGACGGCGGCGACGTCTGGATGGAAGCCGATGAAAACCTGAATACGCTGATCGATTACCGCTTTGAAAAATCGTTCCGCGCTGAACGTGGTCAGAATGGCGCGAGCCGCGACTGTACCGGTAAACGCGGTAAAGACGTGACCATTAAAGTGCCGGTCGGTACGCGCGTTATCGACCAGGGAACCGGTGAAACGATGGGCGACATGACCAAACACGGTCAGCGTCTGTTGGTCGCGAAGGGCGGCTGGCATGGGTTAGGCAATACCCGTTTCAAATCTTCGGTTAACCGTACGCCGCGCCAGAAAACCAATGGTACGCCGGGCGATAAGCGCGACCTGCTGCTGGAACTGATGCTGCTGGCGGATGTCGGGATGCTGGGGATGCCAAATGCCGGTAAATCAACGTTCATTCGCGCGGTATCGGCAGCAAAACCGAAAGTCGCGGACTATCCGTTTACCACGCTGGTGCCGAGCCTGGGCGTGGTACGTATGGACAGCGAAAAGAGTTTTGTGGTGGCCGACATTCCGGGGTTGATCGAAGGCGCGGCGGAAGGCGCGGGCCTGGGGATTCGCTTCCTGAAGCACCTCGAACGTTGCCGCGTACTGCTGCACCTCATTGATATCGATCCGATCGACGGTTCCGATCCGGTGGAAAACGCCCGTATCATTATTGGCGAACTGGAAAAATACAGCCAGGATCTGGCGGCTAAACCGCGCTGGTTAGTGTTCAACAAGATCGATCTGATGGATAAAACCGAAGCGGAAGAGAAAGCGAAAGCGATCGCCGAAGCGTTGGGCTGGGAAGGGAAATACTATCTGATTTCCGCCGCCAGTCAGCTAGGGGTGAAAGATCTCTGCTGGGATGTGATGACCTTTATCATCGAGAATCCGATCGCGCAGGCTGAAGAAGCAAAACAGCCGGAAAAAGTCGAGTTCATGTGGGACGATTATCATCGCCAGCAGTTGGCTGAAGTGGAAGAAGACGCAGACGATGACTGGGATGACGACTGGGATGAAGACGACGAAGAAGGCGTCGAGTTCATCTACAAACGTTAATCTCGTAGCCGGATGGCGCTTACGCTTATCCGGCCTACAAAAGCCAACGGGCCGCATTTGCGGCCCGTTTTATTATGTTCTTTGTAGGCCGGATAAGACGCGTTAGCGCCGCCATCCGGCAATAATGCACTTAGTTATTCTGATAAATATCCTTGTACAATCGACTCTCGAAGCGTACCAGCGGAATACGTCGATTACGCTGATCGGCAGGTGGAACCGCGTAGCCGGACAAATACTGTACAAATGCCATCCGTTGCCCGCTTGCGGTGGTAATAAAGCCCGCCAGATTATACACGCCCTGCAGTGACCCGGTTTTCGCTGAAACCTTACCGTCTACGCCCGCCTGATGCAGCCCGGCGCGGTATTGTAATGAACCATCATAGCCCGCCAGCGGCAGCATAGAGATAAAGTTCAGCTCGTTATCGTGTTGGGCGATATATTGCAGCACCTGCATCATCGTGGCGGGAGCGATCAGATTATGGCGAGAAAGACCGGAACCGTCGGCAATAATGGTATTGCCGATATCAATTCCCGCCTGTTGGCGCAGGATCTGGCGAACGGCATCCGATCCCGCCCGCCAGGTGCCAGGCACGTTAAACCTGACATGACCAATCATCCGAAAAACAGTATCGGCGATTATGTTGTCTGACTTTTTCAGCATAATCTTAAGCAGATCGTGCAGTGGCGCCGACTGTTTACTGGCGACGATCGTTCCGGGCTCGTTAACCTGCGTCTGGCGCAGCAGCGTGCCGCGGTAAGTTATCTCGGCCTCTTTCAGTTCCTGCTTGAGGATCGCGCCCGCGTAGCTGGCGCCGTCCTGAATAGCAAAGGCCAGCGGCAGCGGGTCGGCGCGCTGTGGTAAACAGCCGGTAAGCGTATAACGGTTCAAATCGCCAGGCACAACATCCAGCTCGCAATACTGCGCGTCTGCCGAACCGCGCGGTAGAGTCCGTACCTGGCTGAACATCGTTACCGGATAATAAGAGGCCACGCGAATAAAGGCTAAATCGTTTGGTTTTTGCGCGCTATAAAGCGACACAGAAAAACAGTTGCGGTCAACAATGGCGGCGGCGGGAGGCGCGCTGAAACACTGCGTCAGGTCGTTCCACGGCCAGCCTGGCGCTTTATCGTGGCTGGCGAAAATCGACGTGTCGATAAGCACATTGCCGTCGATTTGCGTGACGCCGGACTTTTTCAGCGTCGCGACCATATTGCGAATATCCTGACGTTTTAGCGTTGGATCGCCACCGAAGCGCGCAATTACGTCACCTTTCAGGATGCCGTTATCGACGTTGCCTTTAGTCTCCAGCGTGGTCGTAAAACGGAAATCCGGGCCGAGTTGAATCAGCGCCGCCAGCGCGGTAATCACCTTTTGGGTACTGGCGGGAAGCGCCATCTGCTGACTATGATAATCAATAGCCGGCGCGGGCGCGCCAATCTTTTGCACCATCAGCGCGAGGTTGGCGCCGGCCGGAAGCTGTTTGATGTATTCGTCAATATTCGCGGCCTGAACGCTGAACGCTATACTGGTGGTCAATCCGATGATAAATCTGGAAAATCGCATAATCTCGCGCTAACACCCTGGAAGCAAGCCGTCATACTACGGCGCAACGCCCTAAAAAGTAAACGATGACCCATAGGGAACTCCAGGGTAAAATGGTTATCAAAGAGGAAATTGTAGCTGACCTGGGACTGCGCGCCCGGGTTGGTGTTTTTTTGCTTCTGACCCTGGTATGGCATATGCCGGGGCTGGCTTAGCAGCCGGGGTAGAGTTCATTGCCCCCTACAGGAATGTTCAAGAGGTATAACAAATGCAAGCTATTCCGATGACCTTACGCGGAGCCGAAAAACTGCGCGAAGAGCTGGATTTTCTGAAATCTGTGCGCCGTCCTGAAATCATCGCCGCTATCGCCGAAGCGCGCGAACATGGCGATTTAAAAGAAAACGCGGAGTATCATGCTGCACGCGAACAGCAGGGTTTCTGCGAAGGGCGCATTAAAGATATCGAAGCAAAACTGTCGAATGCGCAGGTGATTGATGTCACTAAAATGCCGAACAATGGTCGCGTGATTTTCGGCGCTACCGTCACGGTGCTGAACCTGGACACCGACGAAGAGCAGACCTATCGTATTGTTGGCGATGATGAGGCGGATTTTAAGCAAAATCTCATTTCGGTAAACTCGCCAATCGCTCGCGGCCTGATCGGCAAAGAGCAGGATGACGTCGTGGTGATTAAAACGCCTGGCGGCGATGTGGAATACGAAGTGCTTAAAGTGGAATACCTTTAAGTAGTACTCAATACGCAAATTGTTGGTGTATTGTAAAGAAAGGAAAAAGGCCGCATAGCGGCCTTTTATCAACGGAGAGAGCGTGGCATTTTGCTCTCCTGCTCGTGGAAAACCCCTCGTTTTACACAGATTTTGTGTTCGACTTTAGGATATCCTTAACGCGGCAGCGAGATTTTACGCTCTTTAGTTGGGCGATACAGCACCAGCGTTTTACCGATGACCTGTACGTTACAGGCGCCGGTTTCGCGCACGATAGCGTCCACGATCAAGGTTTTTGTTTCGCGATCTTCCGAGGCGATTTTCACCTTGATAAGTTCATGGTGCTCTAACGCTTGTTCAATCTCGGCCAGTACCCCTTCGGTCAAACCATTATTGCCAAGCATAACAACAGGCTTGAGCGGATGTGCCAGACCTTTTAGGTGCTGTTTTTGTTTAGTACTCAGATTCATCGTATATTTTTGCTTACGTTGGGATTGAAAACGGGTCATTCTACCGCCATCTCCCTTATATCGCCAAATAGGCGTGTAGAAATTTACGCCATTGGCTACGATGAACTGCCCCGACGGGAAAGTTAAATGACAGGTAAAAAGCGTTCTGCCAGCTCAAGCCGCTGGCTTCAGGAACACTTTAGCGATAAATATGTTCAACAGGCGCAGAAAAAGGGGCTACGCTCCCGTGCCTGGTTTAAACTTGATGAAATACAGCAAAGTGACAAACTTTTTAAGCCGGGAATGACGGTAGTCGATCTCGGCGCTGCGCCAGGAGGGTGGTCACAGTATGTGGTCACGCAGATTGGCGGCAAAGGCCGCATCATCGCTTGTGATCTTTTACCTATGGATCCTATCGTTGGTGTGGACTTTCTTCAGGGCGATTTTCGTGATGAACTTGTCATGAAAGCGTTACTGGAACGCGTGGGTGACAGTAAAGTACAAGTTGTCATGTCGGATATGGCACCAAACATGAGCGGAACACCGGCGGTGGATATCCCCCGCGCCATGTATCTGGTGGAGCTGGCGTTAGAGATGTGCCGCGATGTGCTGGCGCCAGGCGGAAGTTTTGTAGTGAAGGTGTTCCAGGGCGAAGGTTTCGATGAGTATCTAAGGGAAATTCGCTCCCTGTTTACGAAGGTTAAAATTCGTAAGCCGGACTCTTCGCGTGCGCGTTCGCGTGAAGTGTACATTGTAGCGACCGGGCGAAAGTGATAACCGGCAGATTTCAGACGTAAGGTTTGAAAGAAACTGGATATAGAGTATCCTGACGCTGTTTTTAACACAGTTGTAATAAGAGGTTAATCCCTTGAGTGACATGGCGAAAAACCTAATACTCTGGCTGGTCATTGCCGTTGTGCTGATGTCAGTATTCCAGAGCTTTGGGCCCAGCGAGTCTAATGGCCGTAAGGTGGATTACTCTACCTTCCTGCAAGAGGTCAATCAGGACCAGGTTCGCGAAGCGCGTATCAACGGACGTGAGATCAACGTTACCAAGAAAGATAGTAACCGTTACACGACTTACATTCCGATTAATGATCCGAAGCTGCTTGATAACCTGCTGACTAAAAACGTCAAGGTTGTTGGCGAACCACCTGAAGAGCCAAGCCTGCTGGCTTCTATCTTCATTTCCTGGTTCCCGATGCTGTTGCTGATCGGCGTCTGGATCTTCTTCATGCGTCAGATGCAGGGCGGCGGTGGCAAAGGCGCCATGTCGTTCGGTAAGAGCAAGGCGCGTATGCTGACGGAAGATCAGATCAAAACCACGTTTGCTGACGTCGCGGGTTGTGACGAAGCGAAAGAAGAAGTGGCGGAACTGGTCGAATACCTGCGTGAACCGAGCCGTTTCCAGAAGCTGGGCGGTAAAATTCCGAAAGGCGTCCTGATGGTCGGCCCGCCGGGTACCGGTAAAACCCTGCTGGCAAAAGCCATTGCGGGTGAAGCGAAGGTGCCGTTCTTTACGATTTCCGGTTCTGACTTTGTGGAAATGTTCGTCGGTGTCGGCGCGTCTCGTGTGCGTGACATGTTCGAACAGGCCAAGAAAGCGGCGCCGTGCATTATCTTCATCGATGAAATCGACGCCGTAGGCCGCCAGCGTGGCGCAGGTCTGGGCGGCGGTCACGATGAACGTGAGCAGACGTTGAACCAGATGCTGGTTGAGATGGACGGCTTCGAAGGTAACGAAGGTATCATCGTCATCGCTGCAACTAACCGTCCGGACGTTCTGGACCCGGCGCTGCTGCGTCCTGGCCGTTTTGACCGTCAGGTGGTGGTAGGCCTGCCGGATGTGCGCGGTCGTGAACAGATTCTGAAGGTGCATATGCGTCGCGTACCGTTAGCGACGGATATTGATGCGGCGATCATTGCGCGCGGTACGCCGGGCTTCTCCGGTGCTGACCTGGCGAACCTGGTCAACGAAGCGGCGCTGTTTGCAGCTCGTGGTAACAAGCGCGTTGTGTCGATGGTTGAGTTCGAGAAAGCGAAAGACAAAATCATGATGGGCGCCGAACGTCGCTCCATGGTGATGACGGAAGCGCAGAAAGAGTCGACCGCGTACCACGAAGCGGGCCACGCGATTATCGGTCGCCTGGTGCCGGAACACGATCCGGTGCACAAAGTGACGATTATCCCGCGCGGTCGTGCGCTGGGCGTGACCTTCTTCCTGCCTGAAGGCGACGCGATCAGCGCCAGCCGTCAGAAGCTGGAAAGCCAAATCAGCACGCTGTACGGCGGCCGTCTGGCGGAAGAGATTATCTACGGCGTTGAGCATGTTTCCACCGGCGCGTCGAACGACATTAAAGTCGCGACTAACCTAGCGCGTAACATGGTCACCCAGTGGGGCTTCTCGGAGAAACTCGGTCCGTTGCTGTATGCGGAAGAAGAGGGCGAAGTATTCCTCGGCCGTAGCGTCGCAAAAGCGAAACATATGTCTGATGAAACTGCGCGTATCATCGACCAGGAAGTGAAAGCGCTGATTGAACGTAACTACAATCGCGCTCGTCAGATCCTGACTGACAATATGGATATTCTGCACGCGATGAAAGATGCGCTGATGAAATATGAAACCATCGATGCGCCGCAGATTGATGACCTGATGGCGCGTCGTGAAGTGCGTCCGCCTGCGGGCTGGGAAGATCCAAACGGCACCAATAACTCTGACAGCAATGGTACGCCTCAGGCGCCGCGTCCGGTTGATGAACCACGCACGCCGAACCCGGGCAACACGATGTCAGAGCAGCTGGGCGACAAATAAGCGTTTGTTGTACAACATTATGTTTAGCGCTCACCGAAACCCTGGGGCTTGCCCCGGGGTTTTTCTTTTTTTAACTCACCACAAATAAAACAGGGATTTTGACCATGAAACTCTTCGCTCAGGGCGCCACGCTCGATCTCACTCATCCGCATGTTATGGGGATCCTGAACGTAACGCCGGATTCTTTCTCCGACGGCGGCGCGCATAACACGCTGATTGAGGCGGTGAAACATGCGAATTTAATGGTGAATGCCGGGGCGACAATTATTGATGTGGGGGGGGAATCAACGCGACCAGGCGCGGCAGAAGTGAGCGTGGAAGAAGAGCTGGATCGCGTTATTCCGGTACTGGAAGCAATCGCGCAACGTTTTGAAGTGTGGATTTCTGTGGATACCTCTAAACCCGAGGTGATCCGTGAAGCGGCAAGGGCGGGCGCGCATATTATCAATGATGTCCGTTCACTCTCCGAACCCGGCGCGTTGGAAGCGGCAGCGGAAACCGGCTTGCCGGTCAGTCTTATGCACATGCAGGGCAACCCCAAAACCATGCAGGAGGCGCCGAAATATGACGATGTCTTTGCCGAGGTGAATCGCTACTTTATTGAGCAAATAGCACGTTGTGAGAAGGCCGGCATCGCAAAAGAGAAATTGTTGCTCGACCCAGGATTCGGTTTCGGTAAAAATCTCTCTCACAATTATACCTTACTGGCGCGACTGGGTGAGTTTCATCATTTTAACCTGCCGCTGCTGGTGGGCATGTCACGTAAAACGATGGTTGGTCAGTTACTTAACGTGGGACCATCAGACCGTCTGAACGGTAGCCTTGCGTGCGCGGTAATTGCCGCGATGCAGGGCGCGCAGATCATTCGCGTCCATGACGTCAAAGAAACCGTAGAGGCAATGCGGGTGGTGGAAGCCACTCTGTCTGCAAAGGGAAACAAACGCTATGAGTAATCGTAAATATTTCGGTACCGATGGGATTCGCGGACGTGTAGGCAATGCCCCCATTACACCTGATTTCGTGCTTAAACTGGGTTGGGCTGCCGGAAAAGTGCTGGCGCGTCATGGCTCGCGTAAAATCATTATCGGTAAAGATACGCGTATTTCCGGCTATATGCTGGAGTCCGCGCTGGAGGCGGGCCTTGCCGCTGCGGGACTGTCGGCCTCGTTTACCGGACCTATGCCAACGCCAGCCGTCGCCTATCTGACGCGGACTTTCCGCGCGGAGGCGGGTATCGTTATCTCGGCTTCGCATAACCCGTTCTATGATAACGGCATTAAATTCTTCTCTATCGACGGTACGAAACTGCCTGACGATGTGGAAGAAGCCATCGAAGCCGAAATGGAAAAAGAGATCACCTGCGTAGACTCCGCCGAGCTGGGTAAAGCCAGCCGCATCGTCGACGCCGCCGGACGCTATATCGAGTTCTGTAAAGGCACCTTCCCGAACGAACTGAGCCTCAATGGCCTGAAAGTGGTTGTAGATTGCGCCAACGGCGCTACCTACCATATCGCGCCGAATGTGCTGCGCGAGCTGGGCGCGACCGTTATCGCTATTGGCTGTGAGCCAAACGGCGTCAACATTAACGAAGAAGTGGGCGCGACCGACGTGCGCGCGTTGCAGGCGCGCGTGTTGGTGGAGAAGGCGGACCTCGGCATCGCGCTTGACGGCGACGGCGACCGGGTCATCATGGTTGACCATGAAGGCAATAAAGTCGATGGCGATCAGATCATGTATATCATCGCGCGCGAAGGGCTGCGCCAGGGGCAACTGCGCGGCGGCGCGGTGGGGACGCTGATGAGCAATATGGGGCTGGAGCTGGCGCTCAAGCAGCTTGGCATTCCGTTTGCCCGGGCGAAAGTGGGCGACCGCTACGTGCTGGAAAAATTGCAGGAAAAAGGCTGGCGCATCGGCGCGGAAAACTCTGGTCACGTTATTCTGTTGGATAAAACGACCACTGGCGACGGTATTGTGGCGGGGCTACAAGTTCTGGCGGCGATGGTGCGTAATCATATGAGTCTGCACGATCTGTGCAGCGGAATGAAAATGTTCCCGCAGATTCTGGTTAACGTGCGTTACACCGCTGGTAGCGGCGATCCGCTGGAAAATGATGCGGTGAAAGCGGTAACGGCGGACGTAGAAGCCACGCTCGGCAATCGTGGGCGGGTACTGCTACGTAAATCCGGTACCGAACCGCTGATTCGCGTGATGGTTGAAGGCGAGGATGAAGCGCAGGTTACGGCTTTCGCCCATCGTATCGCGGATGCGGTAAAAGCCGTTTAAGCGTTTAAGTGACTAAAAAGGCGGCGGTTGCCGCCTTACTGCCCGCAAAAAACAACGCTTTTGCTGTTTTTTTCCGCAGTTGATACAATGCGCTTAAATTGCCCTTGCGAAGGTCATTCGCTTTGGTTAGTATTCACACCCGCTTCAGTGGGAAACAGTAAAAATCCCGCTTTATTGGTAGAAGCATTGGTACGCGGCAACTCCGCAAGGAACAGGTTGATTATGTACGAAGCTCTTTTAGTTGTTTTCCTTATTGTGGCAATTGGCCTTGTAGGTCTGATCATGCTGCAGCAAGGTAAAGGCGCTGATATGGGAGCTTCCTTCGGAGCAGGCGCTTCCGCTACGCTATTTGGTTCAAGTGGTTCTGGTAACTTCATGACTCGAATGACGGCGGTATTGGCGACGCTGTTCTTCATCATCAGTCTGGTGTTGGGTAATATCAATAGCAACAAAACCAATAAAGGAAGCGAGTGGGAAAATCTGAGCGCGCCGGCGAAGACCGAGCAGACTCAACCTGCTGCACCGGCCCAGCCGACCAGCGATATCCCGCGCTAATAGCAGTATCCGTGCCGAGGTGGTGGAATTGGTAGACACGCTACCTTGAGGTGGTAGTGCCCAATAGGGCTTACGGGTTCAAGTCCCGTTCTCGGTACCAATATTCCGAAAGAAAGACGCTGAAAAGCGTCTTTTTTTTCGTCTGTTATTTGTGATTTTCTGTAGGTCGGATAAGGCGTTTACGCCGCCATCCGACATTATTACAACGCCTGATGGCGCTACGTTTATCAGGCCTATAGACACCTTATATTCCGCGCATAAAAAAGGCCGCTTTCGCGGCCTTAGAATGATAAATGTTTACTTCGCTTTGTTTTCCAGATTCTCAACCTGCGGCAGACCGGTCGCGGAAGAGGCGGTTAACAGACCCGCTTTCGCGTAGCCGAACAGTTTCTCGCGGGTATCAGTAATGTCCAGATTACGCATGGTCAACTGACCGATACGATCGTCTGGCGAGAACACGGACTCGCCTTTCTCCATGGTCAGACGCTCAGCCTTATAGGTCAGGTTGTCTGACACGGTGTTCAGGATGGAGTAGTCGTTGCCGCGACGCAGCTCCAACGTCACTTCACCGGTAATCTGGCTGGCGACCCAACGTTGCAGGCCGTCACGCAGCATCAGCGCCTGAGAGTCGAACCAGCGACCCTGATACAGCAGTTTACCCAACTGACGACCATGAGAATGATACTGTTCAATGGTGTCTTCGTTGTGAATACCGGTCAACAGACGCTCGTAAGCGATGTGCAGCAGTGCCATTCCGGGGGCTTCATAAATACCGCGGCTTTTCGCTTCAATGATACGGTTTTCGATCTGGTCGCTCATGCCCAGGCCGTGACGTCCGCCGATGCGGTTCGCTTCCAGCATCATCTCAACATCATCGCTGAAGGTTTTACCGTTCAGCGCCACTGGATGTCCCTGTTCGAAACGGACGGTCACCTCTTCTGCCGGGATCTTCACGCTTTCGTCCCAGAACTTCACGCCCATAATCGGGTTGACGATCTTGACGCTGGAGTTAAGAAACTCCAGATCTTTCGCTTCGTGCGTCGCGCCGAGCATGTTGGAGTCGGTGGAGTAGGCTTTTTCGACTGACATCTTATAGTCGAAACCGCAGGCAATCATAAATTCAGACATCTCATGACGGCCGCCCAGCTCATCGATAAAGTCGGTATCCAGCCACGGTTTGTAAATCTGCAGCTCGGCGTTGGTCAGCAGGCCGTAACGATAGAAACGTTCAATATCGTTGCCTTTATAGGTGCTGCCGTCGCCCCAGATATTCACGCCGTCTTCTTTCATTGCGGCGACCAGCATCGTGCCGGTCACGGCACGGCCCAGCGGCGTGGTATTGAAATAGGTCAGTCCGCCAGTCGTATTATGGAAAGCGCCGCACTGAATCGCTGCGATCCCTTCTGCAACCAACTGCTTGCGGCAATCAATCAGGCGGGCATTCTCTGCGCCATACTCCATTGCGCGACGAGGAATGGCGTCATAGTCATCCTCATCCGGTTGTCCCAGATTCGCAGTATAGGCATATGGGACAGCTCCTTTTTGTCGCATCCACAGCAGCGCGGCGCTAGTGTCCAGACCGCCGGAAAAAGCGATACCAATACGTTGACCTGCTGGAAGATGCTTAAGAATCGTCGTCATAGAATAGAACCCTGCTTGATTGACTGATAATGAGATCGGTTTCTGCTTTAGTGCATTTTTATGCAAAATAAATGAGTTTTCATTTAATCATCTTTTAGCAGAGACAGGAAGCATTTAGTGAAGGTTTACTGAAATAACGTTGTGAAATGCGTGTATAAGCAGGAGAGGTGGGATGAGTATAACGAAGAGTGATATTCATTCATCTGCATATTGGGAATAGGGTTGACATAACTCATGCCTGGTCACTATACTGTGCGCAGATTTTACGTCCCGTCCTCGGTACCAAATCCCAGCAGTATTTGCAAATTTTGCCCAAAACGAGTAGAATTTGCCACGTTTCAGGCGCGGGGTGGAGCAGCCTGGTAGCTCGTCGGGCTCATAACCCGAAGGTCGTCGGTTCAAATCCGGCCCCCGCAACCACTTTCCCTTAGAGTTCTTTTTCAAATATACTGTGAAGATTATGTCCTTCGTAGCTGGATTTGAAAAAAATTCTTTCGGAAGGTACACCAGACCGCCGTTGCGGTTATAGGGTTCAGTTATCTAAAGCCCCGATTTATCGGGGTTTTTTGTTATCTGACTACAGAATAACTGGGCTTTAGGCCCTTTTTTTATGTCTTGGGGGTGGGCTTGTCCACATTAGAGCAAAAATTAACAGAGATGATTACAGCGCCAGTTGAAGCCTTAGGCTACGAGCTGGTCGGCATCGAATTTATTCGCGGTCGCACATCCACACTGCGCATCTATATTGATAGTGAAGATGGCATCAATGTTGATGATTGTGCTGATGTGAGCCACCAGGTAAGCGCGGTGCTGGACGTTGAAGATCCTATCTCCGTGGCTTACAACCTTGAAGTCTCGTCACCGGGTCTCGACCGTCCTATGTTCACTGCCGATCATTATGCGCGTTTCCAGGGTGAAGAGGTCGCGCTGGTTCTTCGCATGGCGGTACAGAACCGTCGCAAGTGGCAGGGCATTATCAAAGCGGTGGACGGTGAAATGATTACCGTCACAGTCGAAGGCAAAGATGAAGTGTTCGCGCTGAGTAATATCCAGAAGGCGAACCTGGTTCCCCACTTTTAACAGTCTGGATGAGGTGAAAAGCCCGCGATGAACAAAGAAATTTTGGCTGTTGTTGAAGCCGTCTCCAACGAAAAAGCGCTGCCACGCGAAAAAATTTTTGAAGCGCTGGAAAGTGCGCTGGCGACAGCAACAAAGAAAAAATATGAGCAGGAGATCGATGTTCGTGTAGAAATCGATCGTAAAAGCGGTGATTTTGATACTTTCCGCCGTTGGTTGATCGTTGAAGAAGTGACCATGCCGACGAAGGAAATTACGCTGGAAGCGGCGCGCTTTGAAGACGAAAGCCTGAATGTCGGCGACTATGTTGAAGATCAGATTGAATCTGTCACCTTTGACCGTATCACCACGCAGACTGCGAAACAGGTTATCGTGCAGAAAGTCCGTGAAGCTGAACGCGCGATGGTTGTCGATCAGTTCCGCGACCAGGAAGGCGAAATCGTCACTGGCGTGGTGAAGAAAGTGAACCGCGACAATATCTCTTTGGAAATTAAATCCGAAGGGATGGCCGGTAATGCTGAAGCGGTGATTCTGCGTGAAGATATGCTGCCGCGCGAAAACTTCCGCCCTGGCGACCGTATTCGCGGCGTGCTGTATGCTGTTCGCCCGGAAGCGCGTGGCGCGCAACTGTTCGTCACCCGTTCCAAGCCGGAAATGCTGATCGAGCTGTTCCGCATCGAAGTGCCGGAAATCGGCGAAGAAGTGATTGAAATTAAAGCGGCGGCTCGCGATCCGGGTTCTCGTGCGAAAATCGCAGTGAAAACCAACGATAAGCGTATCGATCCGGTCGGCGCTTGCGTGGGGATGCGCGGCGCGCGCGTTCAGGCGGTCTCTACCGAACTGGGCGGTGAGCGTATCGATATCGTGCTGTGGGATGATAACCCGGCGCAGTTCGTCATTAATGCGATGGCGCCGGCAGATGTCGCGTCTATCGTGGTGGACGAAGATAAACATACCATGGATATCGCCGTTGAAGCCGGTAATCTGGCGCAGGCGATCGGACGTAATGGTCAGAACGTCCGCCTGGCTTCGCAATTGAGCGGCTGGGAACTCAACGTAATGACCGTTGATGACTTGCAGGCTAAACATCAGGCTGAAGCACATGCCGCTATCGAGATCTTTACTAAATATCTTGATATTGATGAAGAGTTCGCGACCGTTCTGGTAGAAGAAGGTTTCTCCACGCTCGAAGAACTGGCCTATGTGCCAATGAAAGAACTGCTGGAAATTGACGGCCTTGATGAGCCGACCGTTGAAGCACTGCGCGAGCGTGCTAAAAACGCACTGGCCACTCTGGCGCAGGACCAGGAAGCAAGCCTAGGTGATAACAAACCGGCTGACGATCTGCTGAATCTGGAAGGATTAGATCGCGATATGGCTTTCAAACTGGCGGCTCGTGGTGTTTGTACGCTGGAAGATCTCGCCGACCAGGGCATTGATGATCTGGCTGATATCGAAGGGTTGACCGACGAAAAAGCCGGTGAGCTGATTATGGCTGCCCGTAATATTTGCTGGTTCGGCGACGAAGCGTAATAAACTGTAGCAGGAAGGAACAGCATGACAGATTTAACCCTAAAAGCGCTGGCCGCAGAGAGACAGGTTTCCGTGGATCGCCTGGTACAGCAGTTTGCTGATGCAGGTATCCGGAAATCTGCTGACGACTCTGTGTCCGCACAAGAAAAACAGACTTTACTGGCGCACCTGAACCGCGAAGCGGTTTCTGGCCCCGATAAATTGACGCTGCAGCGTAAAACGCGCAGCACCCTGAATATTCCTGGTACCGGTGGAAAAAGTAAATCGGTACAAATCGAAGTCCGCAAGAAGCGCACCTTTGTGAAACGCGATCCGCAAGAGGCTGAACGCCTGGCCGCGGAAGAGCAGGCGCAGCGTGAAGCGGAAGAGCAAGCCCGTCGTGAGGCAGAAGAACAGGCCAAACGCGAGGCGCAACAAAAAGCTGAACGCGAGGCCGCAGAACAAGCTAAGCGTGAAGCCGCTGAAAAAGCGAAACGTGAAGCTGCGGAAAAAGACAAAGTGAGCAATCAACAGACTGACGATATGACCAAAACCGCCCAGGCCGAAAAAGCCCGCCGTGAGAATGAAGCTGCAGAGCTGAAGCGTAAAGCGGAAGAAGAAGCACGTCGCAAACTCGAAGAAGAAGCGCGTCGTGTAGCAGAAGAAGCTCGCCGCATGGCGGAAGAAAACAAATGGACCGCAACGCCTGAGCCAGTAGAAGACACCAGTGACTATCATGTCACCACTTCTCAGCACGCGCGCCAGGCCGAAGACGAAAACGATCGTGAAGTAGAAGGTGGTCGTGGTCGTGGCCGTAATGCAAAAGCGGCGCGTCCGGCGAAAAAAGGCAAACATGCCGAATCCAAAGCCGATCGCGAAGAAGCGCGTGCTGCGGTTCGCGGCGGTAAAGGCGGCAAGCGTAAAGGGTCTTCTTTACAGCAAGGCTTCCAGAAGCCCGCTCAGGCCGTTAACCGTGACGTGGTGATCGGTGAAACCATCACCGTCGGCGAACTGGCGAACAAGATGGCGGTGAAAGGTTCTCAGGTCATCAAAGCGATGATGAAGCTGGGCGCCATGGTCACCATCAACCAGGTCATCGACCAGGAAACCGCACAGCTGGTTGCCGAAGAGATGGGCCACAAAGTTATCCTGCGTCGTGAAAACGAACTGGAAGAAGCGGTAATGAGCGACCGTGATACCGGCGCTGCGGCTGAACCGCGCGCACCGGTTGTGACCATCATGGGCCACGTTGACCACGGTAAAACCTCTCTGCTGGACTACATTCGTTCCACGAAAGTGGCCTCTGGCGAAGCGGGTGGCATTACCCAGCACATCGGTGCTTACCACGTTGAAACTGACAACGGGATGATCACCTTCCTGGACACCCCGGGCCACGCCGCGTTTACCTCCATGCGTGCTCGTGGTGCTCAGGCAACGGATATCGTGGTTCTGGTTGTTGCAGCAGACGACGGCGTGATGCCGCAGACTATCGAAGCTATCCAGCACGCGAAAGCGGCAGGTGTGCCGGTCGTGGTTGCGGTGAACAAAATCGATAAGCCGGAAGCGGATCCGGATCGTGTGAAGAACGAACTGTCCCAGTACGGCATTCTGCCGGAAGAGTGGGGCGGCGAGAGCCAGTTCGTTCACGTGTCTGCGAAAGCGGGCACCGGTATCGACGAACTGCTTGACGCTATCCTGCTGCAGGCCGAAGTTCTGGAACTGAAAGCGGTTCGTAAAGGTATGGCGAGCGGCGCGGTGATCGAATCCTTCCTGGATAAAGGTCGTGGTCCGGTGGCTACCGTTCTGGTACGCGAAGGTACGCTGCATAAGGGCGATATCGTGCTGTGTGGCTTCGAATACGGCCGCGTGCGTGCGATGCGTAACGAACTGGGTCAGGAAGTGCTGGAAGCGGGTCCGTCCATTCCGGTGGAAATCCTCGGCCTGTCCGGCGTTCCGGCTGCCGGTGACGAAGTGACCGTGGTTCGCGACGAGAAGAAAGCGCGTGAAGTTGCTCTGTATCGTCAGGGTAAATTCCGTGAAGTTAAACTGGCTCGTCAGCAGAAATCTAAACTCGAGAACATGTTCGCCAACATGACCGAAGGCGAAGTTCACGAAGTGAACATCGTGCTGAAGGCTGACGTACAGGGTTCCGTGGAAGCGATCTCCGACTCCTTGCTGAAACTGTCTACCGACGAAGTGAAAGTGAAGATCATCGGTTCTGGCGTAGGTGGTATCACCGAAACCGACGCGACCCTGGCTGCGGCGTCCAACGCGATTCTGGTGGGCTTCAACGTTCGTGCTGATGCTTCTGCGCGTAAAGTGATTGAATTCGAAAGTCTGGATCTGCGTTACTACTCCGTCATCTATAACTTGATCGACGAAGTGAAAGCGGCGATGAGCGGCATGCTGTCTCCGGAACTGAAACAGCAGATCATCGGTCTGGCTGAAGTGCGCGATGTGTTCAAATCGCCGAAATTCGGCGCGATCGCGGGCTGTATGGTTACCGAAGGTACAATTAAACGCCATAACCCAATCCGCGTACTGCGCGACAACGTGGTTATCTATGAAGGCGAGCTGGAATCCCTGCGCCGCTTCAAAGATGACGTTAACGAAGTCCGTAACGGCATGGAATGTGGTATCGGCGTGAAGAACTACAACGACGTTCGCGTTGGCGATATGATTGAAGTGTTCGAGATTATCGAGATCCAACGTACCATCGCTTAATCTTCGTCGTCTTTTGGGCCGCAACGGCGTTGGCTGCGCTCGCTCACCCCGGTCACATAGTTATCTATGCTCCCGGGGATTTACGAGTTTGCCGCCTTGTTGCAATCCAAAATCCTTAGAAGATGATTAGGCGTAGGCCGGGTAAGCGAAGCGCCACCCGGCAAGAAATTTAAAAAGGGGCTTATGGCCCCTTTTTTGTCTTTATTCTGGAGAATTTATTATGGCGAAAGAATTTGGTCGCCCGCAGCGCGTAGCGCAAGAGATGCAGAAAGAGATCGCGCTCATCCTGCAACGCGAAATCAAAGATCCACGTGTAGGTATGATGACCACCGTATCGGGTGTTGAAATGTCCCGCGATCTGGCATACGCCAAAGTATTCGTGACGTTCCTCAACGATCAGGACGAAGCGGCTGTGAAAAACGGCATTAAGGCCCTGCAGGAAGCGTCTGGTTTCATCCGCAGCTTGCTGGGTAAAGCGATGCGTCTGCGCATCGTGCCGGAACTAACCTTCTTCTACGATAACTCGCTGGTGGAAGGGATGCGTATGTCCAACCTGGTGACTAACGTGGTGAAACATGACGAAGAACGTCGTGTGAACCCGGACGACAGCAAGGAGGACTGATGAGTCGTCCTCGTCGTCGTGGCCGCGACATTCACGGCGTTCTGCTGCTGGATAAGCCGCAGGGTATGTCCAGCAATGACGTGCTGCAGAAAGTTAAGCGCATCTACAATGCCAACCGCGCCGGGCATACCGGCGCGCTGGACCCGCTGGCGACCGGCATGTTGCCGATTTGCCTCGGCGAAGCGACAAAATTTTCGCAGTACTTGCTGGATTCTGACAAACGCTATCGTGTTATCGCCCGTCTGGGGCAGCGCACGGATACCTCTGACGCCGATGGTCAAATCGTGCAGGAGCGTCCGGTGACTTTCAGCGCTGAGCAGCTTGCGAGCGCGCTGGAGACCTTTCGTGGGGATATCGAACAGATTCCCTCGATGTATTCGGCGCTGAAGTATCAGGGCAAGAAGCTGTACGAATATGCCCGCCAGGGTATCGAAGTGCCGCGCGAAGCCCGCCCGATTACCGTCTATGAGCTGCTGTTTATTCGCCATGAAGGTAATGAGCTGGAGCTGGAAGTTCACTGCTCCAAAGGCACCTATATTCGTACCATTATTGATGATTTAGGTGAGAAGCTGGGCTGTGGCGCGCACGTAACGTACCTGCGTCGTCTGACGGTCAGCAAGTATCCGGTGGATCGTATGGTGACGCTGGAGCATTTGCAGACGCTGGTAGCACAGGCGGAACAGCAGGGCGTTCCGGCGGCGCAGTGGCTCGATCCATTATTGATGCCAATGGATAGTCCGGCTTCGGACTATCCTGTTGTTAATCTGCCGTTAACATCTTCGGTATACTTCAAAAATGGCAACCCGGTTCGTACCACGGGCGCGCCGTTGAAGGGACTGGTTCGTGTGACGGAAGGTGAAGACGATAAATTTATCGGTATGGGCGAAATTGACGATGAAGGCCGTGTCGCGCCTCGTCGGCTGGTAGTAGAGTACCCGGCGTAATGTCGCTTCGTCTTGCGATAAGAGAGCGCTGCGAGTAGAATACCGCCGCTTAACGTCGCGTAAATTATTTAACAGTTTACGCGGCGTACACTGGGATCGCTGAATTAGAGATCGGCGTCCTCTCATTCTTAAATACTTTGGAGTTTTAAAATGTCTCTAAGTACTGAAGCTACAGCTAAAATCGTTTCTGAGTTCGGTCGTGACGCAAACGACACCGGTTCTACCGATGTTCAGGTTGCTCTGTTGACTGCACAGATTAACCACCTGCAGGGTCACTTTGCAGAGCATAAAAAAGATCACCACAGCCGTCGTGGTCTGCTGCGTATGGTTTCTCAGCGTCGTAAACTGCTCGACTACCTGAAACGTAAAGATGTTGCACGCTACACCGCGCTGATTGAGCGTCTGGGTCTGCGTCGCTAATTCTTTCGAGTTTCAGAAAGAGGGGGCCTTCATGGCCCCTTTTTTCCAGCAGATGGCAGCAATTCGCTGGAAACTAATGTATTGTTGCTATGAATGATCTTCCGTTGCAGAGGTTCGCGCGGCTAATGAGAGGCTTTACCCATATCAGGGTTAGGGTTGTCATTAGTCGCGAGGATGCGCAGAAGATCGGGTATTAACGACGGCGCGTATTGTGCCGTCAAAAATTGGAAAGGATATTATTTTGCTTAATCCGATCGTTCGTAAATTCCAGTACGGCCAGCATACCGTTACGCTGGAAACTGGCATGATGGCGCGTCAGGCCACTGCCGCTGTTATGGTAAGCATGGATGACACCGCCGTATTCGTTACCGTTGTCGGCCAGAAAAAAGCCAAGCCAGGCCAGGACTTCTTCCCACTGACCGTTAACTATCAGGAGCGTACCTACGCTGCTGGTCGTATCCCGGGCAGCTTCTTCCGTCGTGAAGGCCGTCCAAGCGAAGGCGAAACCCTGATCGCGCGTCTGATTGACCGCCCGGTTCGTCCGCTGTTCCCGGAAGGTTTCGTTAACGAAGTGCAGGTTATTGCGACCGTCGTTTCCGTTAACCCGCAGGTTAACCCGGATATCGTGGCGATGATCGGCGCATCCGCTGCGCTGTCGCTGTCCGGCATTCCGTTCAACGGCCCAATCGGCGCGGCGCGCGTAGGTTACATCAATGACCAGTACGTACTGAACCCGACCCAGGACGAGCTGAAAGAAAGCAAGCTGGACCTGGTGGTTGCCGGTACCGAAGCGGCTGTGCTGATGGTGGAATCCGAAGCTGAACTGCTGAGCGAAGACACTATGCTGGGCGCGGTGGTATTCGGTCACGAGCAGCAGCAGGTTGTTATCCAGGCGATCAACGATCTGGTGAAAGAAGCCGGTAAACCGCGTTGGGACTGGCAGCCGGAAGCCGTCAACGACGCGTTGAACGCGCGTGTTGCTGCGCTGGCTGAATCTCGTCTGAGCGACGCGTACCGCATCACCGATAAACAAGAGCGCTATGCTCAGGTTGACGTAATCAAATCCGAAACCATCGAGCAGCTTATTGCAGAAGATGAAACTCTGGATGCTAACGAGCTGGGTGAAATCCTGCACGCCATCGAGAAAAACGTGGTACGTAGCCGCGTACTGGCAGGCGAGCCGCGTATTGATGGCCGTGAAAAAGACATGATCCGTGGTCTGGACGTGCGCACTGGCGTACTGCCGCGAACTCACGGTTCCGCTCTGTTTACCCGTGGTGAAACGCAGGCGCTGGTTACCGCGACTCTGGGTACTGCCCGTGACGCGCAGGTGCTTGATGAACTGATGGGCGAGCGCACTGACAGCTTCCTGTTCCACTACAACTTCCCTCCGTACTCCGTAGGCGAAACCGGCATGGTCGGTTCTCCGAAGCGTCGTGAAATTGGTCACGGTCGTCTGGCGAAGCGCGGCGTGCTGGCAGTGATGCCGGACATGGATAAATTCCCGTACACCGTTCGCGTGGTGTCTGAAATCACCGAATCCAACGGTTCTTCTTCTATGGCTTCCGTGTGCGGCGCTTCTCTGGCGCTGATGGACGCTGGCGTGCCAATTAAAGCCGCCGTAGCAGGTATCGCTATGGGTCTGGTGAAAGAAGGCGACAACTACGTTGTACTGTCTGACATTCTGGGCGACGAAGATCACCTGGGCGATATGGACTTCAAAGTGGCGGGTTCCCGCGACGGTATCTCTGCGCTGCAGATGGATATCAAAATTGAAGGTATCACCAAAGAGATCATGCAGGTTGCGTTGAACCAGGCTAAAGGTGCGCGTCTGCACATCCTGGGCGTGATGGAACAGGCGATCAACGCGCCGCGCGGCGATATCTCTGAATTTGCGCCGCGTATCCATACCATCAAGATCAGCACGGACAAGATCAAAGACGTGATCGGTAAAGGCGGTTCTGTGATCCGCGCGCTGACTGAAGAGACCGGCACCACCATCGAAATTGAAGATGACGGTACTGTGAAGATCGCGGCGACCGACGGTGAAAAAGCGAAATACGCTATCCGTCGTATCGAAGAGATCACCGCAGAGATCGAAGTCGGCCGTATCTACAATGGTAAAGTGACCCGTATCGTTGACTTTGGCGCGTTTGTTGCCATCGGCGGCGGTAAAGAAGGTCTGGTTCACATCTCTCAAATCGCGGATAAGCGTGTAGAGAAAGTGACCGATTATCTGCAGATGGGTCAGGAAGTCCCGGTTAAGGTTCTGGAAGTTGACCGCCAGGGCCGTGTACGTCTGAGCATTAAAGAAGCAACCGAGCAGTCTCAACCTGCGGCTGCGCCGGAAGCTCCGGCGAGCGAACAGGCCGAGTAAGGTAGCCTTTTGCCCTCCGCAGTGCGGGGGGCTTTAGACCTGGCTGGACGCCTTGTTGAGCCACCGGGGAACAGGACGTTCATTCAATCGTTGTCTTCGGGAGTGGGAAATGAAGCCTTTTTTGCGCTGGTGTTTCGTTGCGACAGCACTTACGCTTGCAGGATGCAGTAATTCCGCCTGGCGTAAAAGTGAAGTCCTCGCAGTACCATTGCAACCGACTTTACAGCAGGAAGTGATTCTGGCGCGTATGGAACAGATTCTTGCCAGTCGGGCTTTAACCGATGACGAACGCGCACAGCTTTTATATGAGCGCGGAGTGTTGTATGATAGTCTTGGTTTGAGGGCATTAGCGCGAAATGATTTTTCACAAGCGCTGGCAATCAGACCGGATATGCCTGAAGTATTCAATTACTTAGGCATTTATTTAACGCAGGCAGGCAATTTTGATGCTGCCTATGAAGCGTTTGATTCTGTACTAGAGCTTGATCCAACTTACAACTACGCGCACTTAAACCGCGGTATCGCATTGTATTACGGCGGCCGTGATAAGTTAGCGCAAGATGATCTGCTGGCGTTTTATCAAGACGATCCCAATGATCCTTACCGCAGCCTGTGGCTGTATCTTGTTGAGCAGAAGCTTAATGAGAAGCAGGCGAAAGAAGCGTTAAAAGCACGCTTCGAAAAATCGGATAAAGAGCAATGGGGATGGAACATTGTCGAGTTCTACCTGGGCGACATTAGCGAAGCAACGCTGATGGAAAGGCTCAAGGCGGACGCAACGGATAACACCTCGCTCGCTGAGCATCTCAGTGAAACCAACTTCTATTTAGGTAAGTATTACCTAAGTCTGGGGGATTTGGACAGCGCCACGGCTCTGTTCAAACTGGCGGTGGCCAACAACGTTCATAACTTTGTTGAGCACCGATACGCATTGTTGGAATTATCGCTCCTGGGCCAGGACCAAGATGACCTGGCAGAATCGGACCAGCAATAGCTGACGAACATATCAGCCCGTAATCTTTTTGATTGCCATCACCTTCGCGGGTGAGGGCGTTGTTGTTCGTTAATACACCTACTTTGAGCCGGTTCACACTTTTCAATGAAAATTGCAGATCAATTTCATGATGAGTTATGTAGACTGGCCGCCATTAATTTTGAGGCACACGTACTACATGGCTGAATTCGAAACCACTTTTGCAGATCTGGGGCTGAAGGCTCCTATCCTTGAAGCCCTTACCGATCTGGGTTACGAAAAACCATCTCCAATCCAGGCAGAGTGCATTCCGCATCTGCTGGGCGGTCGCGACGTGCTGGGCATGGCCCAGACCGGTAGCGGCAAAACCGCAGCGTTCTCTTTACCGCTGCTCAACAATCTTGATCCTGAGCTGAAGGCACCTCAGATTCTGGTGCTGGCGCCAACCCGCGAACTGGCGGTACAGGTTGCCGAAGCCATGACGGATTTCTCTAAACACATGCGCGGCGTAAACGTGGTTGCCCTGTACGGCGGTCAGCGTTATGACGTGCAGTTACGCGCCCTGCGTCAGGGGCCGCAGATCGTTGTCGGTACGCCGGGACGTCTGCTTGATCACTTAAAACGCGGCACCCTCGACCTCTCTAAACTGAGTGGTCTGGTGCTGGATGAAGCCGACGAAATGCTGCGTATGGGCTTCATCGAAGACGTTGAAACTATTATGGCGCAGATCCCGGAAGGTCATCAGACCGCTCTGTTCTCCGCCACCATGCCGGAAGCGATTCGTCGCATTACCCGCCGCTTTATGAAAGAGCCGCAGGAAGTGCGCATTCAGTCCAGCGTGACTACCCGTCCTGACATCAGCCAGAGCTACTGGACTGTCTGGGGTATGCGTAAAAACGAAGCGCTGGTGCGTTTCCTGGAAGCGGAAGACTTTGATGCGGCGATTATCTTCGTACGTACCAAAAACGCGACCCTGGAAGTAGCAGAAGCGCTGGAACGTAGCGGCTACAACAGCGCCGCGTTGAATGGCGATATGAACCAGGCGCTGCGTGAGCAGACTCTGGAACGCCTGAAAGATGGTCGTCTGGACATCCTGATCGCCACCGATGTTGCGGCACGTGGTCTGGACGTTGAACGTATCAGCCTGGTGGTGAACTACGATATTCCGATGGACTCCGAGTCCTACGTTCACCGTATCGGTCGTACCGGTCGTGCGGGTCGCGCCGGTCGCGCGCTGCTGTTCGTTGAGAACCGCGAGCGTCGTCTGCTGCGCAACATCGAACGCACCATGAAGCTGACCATTCCAGAAGTGGAACTGCCGAACGCAGAACTGCTGGGTAAACGCCGTCTGGAAAAATTCGCCGCGAAAGTTCAGCAGCAACTGGAAAGCAGCGATCTGGATCAGTACCGTGCGCTGCTGGCGAAAATCCAGCCGTCTGCCGAAGGTGAAGAGCTGGATCTCGAAACGCTGGCCGCCGCACTGCTGAAAATGGCGCAGGGCGAGCGTCCGCTGATTCTGCCGCCGGATGCGCCGATGCGTCCTAAGCGTGAATTCCGTGACCGTGACGACCGTGGTCCGCGCGATCGTAATGACCGTGGCCCGCGTGGCGATCGTGAAGAACGTCCGCGTCGTGAACGTCGTGACGTTGGCGATATGCAGTTATACCGCATTGAAGTGGGCCGTGATGACGGCGTTGAAGTTCGTCATATCGTGGGCGCTATCGCTAACGAAGGCGACATTAGCAGCCGTTACATTGGTAACATTAAGCTGTTCGCGTCTCACTCCACCATCGAGCTGCCGAAAGGTATGCCGGGCGAAGTGCTCCAGCACTTCACGCGTACTCGCATTCTGAACAAGCCGATGAATATGCAGCTGTTGGGTGATGCGGTTCCGCACGCGGGCGGCGAACGTCGCGGCGGTGGTCGTAGCTTCAGTGGCGAACGTCGTGAAGGCGGTCGTAATTTCAGCGGCGAACGTCGTGAAGGTGGTCGTGGTGATGGTCGTCGCTTCAGCGGCGAACGTCGTGAAAGCCGTGGTCCGCGTCGTGATGACTCTACCGGTCGCCGTCGTTTCGGCGGTGATGCGTAACTCACGCTGACCTGCGCATTCACAGCGTAAAGTAAAATATACAGCCCCGATCGTCACAATCGGGGCTTTTTTTATTTCTTTTGTACTCGTGTACTGGTACAGTGCAACGTATTGAGAGATAGTCACACTATAAATGACTGGAGAGAGAGCTGAATGGCAACACTTACCACCACCCAAACGTCACCTTCGCTGCTTGGCGGCGTGGTGATTATCGGCGGCACCATCATTGGCGCGGGGATGTTCTCCCTGCCGGTGGTCATGTCCGGGGCGTGGTTCTTCTGGTCGATGGCGGCGCTGGTCTTTACCTGGTTTTGTATGCTGCACTCCGGGCTGATGATCCTCGAAGCTAACCTTAACTACCGCATTGGTTCGAGTTTCGACACCATCACCAAAGATCTGTTGGGGAAAGGCTGGAACGTGGTAAATGGCATCTCTATTGCCTTTGTGCTCTACATCCTGACTTACGCCTATATCTCGGCGAGCGGCTCAATTCTGCATCATACCTTTGCTGAGATGTCGCTGAACGTTCCGGCGCGAGCGGCAGGTTTTGCCTTTGCGCTGCTGGTGGCGTTTGTCGTGTGGCTGAGTACGAAGGCGGTCAGCCGGATGACGGCGATTGTGCTGGGCGCGAAAGTGATTACTTTCTTCCTGACCTTCGGCAGCCTGTTAGGGCACGTTCAGCCGACCACGTTGTTTAACGTGGCTGAAAGCCACGCGTCATATACGCCGTACCTGCTGATGACGCTGCCATTTTGTCTGGCCTCTTTTGGTTATCACGGTAACGTACCGAGCCTGATGAAATATTACGGCAAAGATCCGCGCACCATCGTGAAATGCCTGATTTATGGGACGTTACTGGCGCTGGCGCTCTATTCCGTCTGGCTGCTGGGGACGATGGGCAACATCCCACGTCCGGAATTTATCGGCATTGCGCAGAAAGGCGGCAATATTGATGTGCTGGTACAGGCGTTGAGCGGCGTGCTGAACAGCCGCAGCCTGGATCTGCTGCTGGTGGTGTTCTCTAACTTTGCGGTCGCCAGTTCCTTCCTTGGCGTGACGCTGGGGCTGTTTGACTATCTGGCGGATCTGTTTGGTTTTGATGACTCGGCAATGGGACGTTTTAAAACGGCGCTGCTGACTTTCCTGCCGCCGATGATTGGTGGCCTGCTGTACCCGAACGGTTTTCTGTACGCCATTGGCTATGCAGGTTTAGCTGCAACTATCTGGGCGGCCATTGTGCCTGCGCTGTTGGCGCGCAAATCTCGCGAACGTTTCGGCAGCCCAAAATTTCGCGTCTGGGGCGGTAAACCGATGATTGCCCTGATTCTGGTCTTCGGTGTCGGCAACGCGGTTATCCATATTCTGTCGAGCTTTAATTTGCTGCCGGTGTACCAGTAACGTTATTGTGCCGGATGGCGGTTGCACCTTATCCGGCCTACTTGATGCTGTAGGCCCGGTAAGCGAAGCGCCACCGGGCAAAACAATGCGCTACCCCAACAATTCCTGCTTCACATCCATCGCTAAATCAAACGAATGCAGGCGTGCCTGGTGGTCGAAAATCTGCCCGTTTACCATAATTTCATCCGCCTGGGTTTCCCGCAGAATGGACACCAGCCCGTGCGGACTTTCGCTTTATCGCCGACCAGCGACATACTCAGCGCCTGTTGCACGCCATACTGCTCGGATGGCGACCAGAAGGTCTCCATATTCTCAATCGGCGGCGGCAGTTGGCCGGTTTCCCCACGGCGTAGCTTCACAAAAGCCTGCTGCATAGAGGTAAACAGGAATTCGGCGTCGCGGTTGCTGTCGGCGGCGATAATATTGATACACACCATCGCGTACGGTTTTTCCAGCCGCGCTGAAGGTTTGAACTGGGTACGGTACAGATGCAGCGCCTGGAACAACATATCCGGCGCGAAATGCGAAGCAAAGGCGAACGGTAGGCCAAGCTGGGCCGCCAACTGTGCGCTATACAGGCTGGAGCCCAACAGCCAGACCGGGATCTGCTCGCCGTAGCCGGGCACCGGGCGCACATGCGGATTAGGGTCGCGAGCGTCGAACCAGTCCACCAGCTCTGCGACATCGCGTGGAAAGTTATCGATATCGCCGCTCATATGGCGACGCAGCGCGCGCATCGTCGGCTGATCGCTACCCGGCGCGCGTCCCAACCCTAAGTCGATACGTCCCGGGTAGAGCGTATTCAGCGTGCCGAACTGCTCGGCAATCACCAGCGGTGAATGGTTAGGCAGCATCACGCCGCCGGAGCCAAGATGTAATGTTGTGGTATTGGCCGCCAGATAACCAATCAATACCGAGGTCGCCGCGCTGGCGATACCGGTCATGTTGTGATGTTCCGCCAGCCAGTAGCGGTGATAACCGCGCTTTTCAGCCAGCCGTGCGAGAGCCAGCGAGTGCGTGAAGGCTTCTTTTGCCGAAGATCCTTCAGGGATCGGCGCCAGATCCAGCACCGAGAACGGAATAGTTTTGTCAGTCATAACGGCTCACTTTGTTACCGGTTAATCTTTTAATACTGCATTAAAGATTAGCGAATGTTGTTAACAAAGTGAGCTTTATGAGACTGACGACAAAAACAATGCCCGATGGCGCTGCGCTTATCGGGTCTACGGGATCGCTATTTGTAGGCCGGACAAGGTATTTATGCCGCCATCCGGCTAGGCCTGTAGCTCCAGCCCGGCCAGCCGCTTCCAGTAGCCGTTACAGTCGCTATGGGCGGCAAGCGGTAATGGCGCGCCGCCGTTTTCGTTAGCGCGAAAGGCATCAAGCATGGCAAATGTCTCCGTACCCAACGGCGACAGCCGCACCATATCGACCAATCCCTGCATCGACGTCAGTTCGTTGCCAAGGTTATAGACATAGCCGCTCATGGTCTGAATACCGTTAAGCACAAACACCTGCTGATTCTCTTGCGAGAGCACGTCACGACCGTTTGGATACTTGATACAGCAGGTTTCGCACTCATCTTTCGGGCGGTCTTCCGAACGGGCGGTAAAGCAGCGAGCGGAGTAGGCCAGCGGCAGATGCCCGTAGCTCAACACTTCCACTTCAAACTGATTGCGGATGCCCAGTTCATCGCACTGATTAAGCAAATTCACCAGCCAGTCGCGGGACAGCTCCACCGGCATACACCAGCGTACCATGCCTTCTTTCAGCAACCGGCGCAGCGTGACCGCGTTGTAGCAATTCAGCGCATGGCCGGCGACAAACGGCAGTTTGCGCTCGGCGCACAGATTCACCACGCCAAGATCGCTGGCTTCCAGCAGAAAATCGCCGTTGTCCACATAGCGTTTCAGCTCGCTTAATTCAGATGACGCCTGTACCAGCGCCAGGGTGGAGAGCGCCACCTGCTTACCGCTGGCGGCGAGGGATTTCGCCATTTCCAGCCAGTCGCCGACTTTGGTCGCGCGACGCTTGCTGCACACCGCTTCGCCCAGATAAATGACGTCAGCGCTGCTTTTTGCGGCCTGCTGATAAAAATCTTCCAGCGTCTCTTTCGGCCAGTAATAAAGCACCGGTCCTAAGGAATATTTCATAGCTCCTCTCACTGCCATTTACGGTGATATGCGCCAAGCGTGGTTTGAGTGCCTTCGGACATCGCGCCGAGCGTCTCCATCCAGTCGCGCTGTGGAACGAAGTTTTGCGGGGCGGCTTTGCAGCGATCGATCGCCTGGCGCCACACTTTCGCCACCTGGCTAACGTAGGCCGGGCTGCGCTGGCGGCCTTCGATCTTCACCGAAGCGATGTTCGCCGCCATGAGCTCCGGCAGCAGTTCCAGCGTGTTCAGGCTGGTTGGCTCCTCCAGCGCGTGATAGCGCTCGCCGTCCACTAAATAGCGGCCTTTGCACAGCGTTGGGTAGCCCGCGTTTTCGCCATCCTGGTAACGGTCAATCAGGACATCATTCAGGCGCGATTCCAGCCCCTGCGGCGTTTGCTGCCAACGGACAAAGCGGGCGGGAGAGCAGGCGCCGACGGTATTGGGCGACTCCCCCGTCAGGTAGGAAGAAAGATAGCAGCGACCTTCCGCCATAATGCACAGGCTGCCAAACGCGAATACCTCCAGCGGCACCGGCGTGACGCGGGCCAGTTGTTTTACCTGGTGAATCGACAGTACACGCGGCAGTACTACGCGGTGGACATCAAAGTTGCGGTGATAAAAGCGAATCGCCTCTTCGTTGGTTGCCGAGGCCTGAACGGAAACATGGCGCTCAATATGTGGGTAACGCTCTGCGGCATATTCCAGCATAGCGAGGTCGGCGAGAATCAGCGCGTCGGCGCCAAGCTGCGCCGCCATATCCACGGCGCGCTGCCAGCGGGCATAGCCGTCCGGATGCGCAAAAGTATTAATGGCGATGTGTAATTTGCGGCGATGCTGGTGAACAAAACTCACCGCTTCCTGCAATTTTTTTTCGGTAAAGTTAAGGCCGGCAAAATGACGGGCATTGGTATCGTCTTTTAACCCGATATAAACGGCGTCAGCGCCGTTTTCGATGGCCGCCTTCAGCGCCGGGAGATTTCCGGCAGGGCAGAGCAGCTCCATAATTTATCCTGAGGGTTACGTCTGAGACGCAAAATTGTTAACGAACAGGGATTTTAGTTAACCTTGCTGCGACAATTTTTGATTTAAGGCAGTTAAAGGCGTATTGGTAACACCAATAATGGGGTAGAAAATCAGACCCAATTGTTGATTTACGCCGCCATGTGATTTATTGGATATGGCAAAATAACAGGACTATTGAAACAGGGAGTAAAGCTCGTGTTAGATAAACTGCGTTCACGCTTAGTCCATGCTGGCCCGTCTCTGATGAGTGTACCGGTTAAACTGACGCCCTTTGCGCTAAAGCGCCAGGTTCTGGAACAGGTTCTGAGCTGGCAGTTTCGTCAGGCGCTGGCCGATGGAGAGCTGGAATTCCTCGAAGGTCGTTGGTTAAGCATTCATGTTCGTGACATCGACTTAAAATGGTATACCACGGTTGAAAATGAAAAGCTGATCGTTAGCCAGCAGGCAGATGCCGACGTCAGTTTTAGCGCCGACGCCAGCGATCTGCTAATGATAGCTGCCCGTAAACAGGACCCGGATACGCTCTTTTTCCAGCGTCGACTGGTCATTGAAGGCGATACTGAGTTAGGGTTGTATGTGAAGAATCTGATGGACGCCATCGAACTGGAGCAGATGCCGAAAGCGTTACGCGTTATGCTGCTGCAACTGGCGGATTTTGTTGAGGCGGGAATGAAAAACTCGCCGGAAACCAAACAGACCTCGGTAGGTGAACCATGCTAATTCGAGTAGAAATTCCTATTGATGCGCCTGGTATTGATGCGCTGTTACGCCGTTCATTCGAAAGCGATGCGGAAGCGAAGCTGGTTCACGATTTGCGTGAAGATGGTTTTCTGACGCTCGGACTGGTGGCCACGGATGATGAAGGTCAGGTGGTGGGCTATGTCGCCTTTAGCCCGGTTGATGTGCAGGGCGAAGATTTACAGTGGGTCGGCATGGCGCCGCTGGCGGTCGATGAAAAGTATCGCGGGCAAGGGCTGGCGCGCCAGTTAGTGTATGAAGGGCTGGATTCGCTCAACGAGTTCGGCTACGCGGCGGTCGTGACGCTGGGCGATCCGGCGTTATATAGCCGCTTCGGTTTTGAACTGGCCGCACATTACGATCTTCACTGCCGTTGGCCCGGTACGGAAAGCGCTTTCCAGGTACACCGTTTGGCTGAGGATGCGCTGGAGGGCGTGACGGGGCTGGTGGAGTATCACGACCACTTCAATCGTTTTTAAGCACCGGCGTTTGCAGGCTGGACAGCAGCGCCTCAAACGCTTCGCGTTCCGTCACAAGGCGCTCTTTCTGGCGCTTTGTGAGCTGTTTGATGCGATACTCTATGCGCAGGGCCAGCGAGCGATCGCCAACCTGCGCCGCAAACGCCAGCGTTAACTCGCCTTTTCCCCGTAATGCTTTTGCGCCTTTTCCCGTTTGATGCTGCCTGTAACGACGCGCCACATCGGTGGTTATTCCGGTGTAAAGCGCATTGTCTGCAGTACGAATCAGATACAGATACCAGGGTGTCATTGTCGCCATCAGCATGATAATTTTCAGGTTCCCAGTATAAGCGAGAATAAAGATGGACACACTTACCGCTATTGGCCGTTGGCTGGCGAAACAACACGTGGTGACCTGGTGCGTACACCATGAGGGAGAGCTGTGGTGCGCCAATGCGTTTTATTTGTTTGATGCGCAAAACGTCGCGCTGTATCTGTTAACGGATGATAAAACCCGCCATGCGCAAATGTCTGGCGCGTGCGCGTCAGTTGCGGGAACGGTCAATGGTCAGCCGAAAACGGTGGCGCGCATTCGCGGCGTACAGTTTAAAGGGGAAATTCGCCGTCTGGAGGGGCAGGAGAGCGACGCCGCGCGTAAAGCTTACCTTCGTCGCTTCCCGGTCGCCAGGGTGCTGCCAGCGCCGGTATGGGAAATCCGGCTGGATGAAATTAAATTCACCGACAACACGCTGGGGTTTGGTAAAAAACTGCACTGGTTACGCGACTCACGCGCCCAGCAGGCGTAGCGCCTCGCGGTTAAATGCCGGCAGGTCGTCAGGCGTGCGGCTGGTCACCAGCTGATCTTTATCGACGACGACTTCCTGATCGTAAAATTCCGCGCCCGCATTCTTCACATCGATAATAATCGGTTTCACCGCCGTGAGTTTGCGGCCACGAATGACATCGGCGCTGATCAACAACTGTGGGCCGTGGCAAATGGCAAAAACCGGTTTACCGCTGTTAACGAAATCGCGGGTAAAATCCACGAAACGGCTGTCGCCGCGCAGGTAGTCCGGCGAATGACCTCCCGGCAATAGCAAGGCGTCGAACTCGTCGGGACGAACGTCATCAATAGCCTTATCAATGGTGACGCTGGCCTCGCCTTTTTTTCCTTTCACCGTTTTACCCGCCTCTTTTTCGATGGTGATGACCTCATGGCCGGCCTGACGGAATTCTGCAGCCGGCGAGGTAAATTCTGAATCTTCAAATTCATCGGTAATCAAAACGGCAATTTTCTTACTCATGCGTTTCCTCCGCAGTGGTGGCGTCGGGTAAGGCAAATTTTCCACAATGATGGATACTTACCTCGTAGACTATTAAGCCTGGTCGATAGGGCCGAGAGTGCAAGGTGGACAAATCTGTAAAGGAGCGAGGATGAGTCAGGTACTGATTACCGGCGCGACCGGACTGGTCGGCGGACATCTGCTGAGAATGTTAATCAACACGCCGCAGGTGAGCGCTATCGCCGCGCCGACGCGTCGCCCGCTGACGGATATTGTCGGCGTTTATAACCCTCACGATCCGCAGCTTACCGATGCGTTAGCTCAGGTGACCGACCCGGTAGATATTGTTTTTTGCTGCCTGGGCACGACCCGGCGTGAAGCGGGAAGTAAAGCGGCGTTTATTTATGCGGATTATACGCTGGTGGTTGATACTGCGCTGACCGGACGTCGACTGGGTGCGCAGCACATGGTGGTGGTCAGCGCAATGGGAGCAAACGCGCACTCTCCGTTTTTCTACAATCGGGTGAAAGGAGAAATGGAGGAGGCGTTAATCGCGCAAAATTGGCCTCGTTTGACGATTGCCCGACCTTCTATGCTGCTCGGCGACAGAACAACGCGGCGGGTGAATGAAACGCTTTTCGCTCCGCTATTCCGGCTGTTGCCAGGAAACTGGAAATCGATCGATGCGCGGGATGTGGCGCGGGCCATGCTGGCGGAAGCGCTGGCGCCAGCACAAGAAGGCGTGACGATTCTGACCTCATCGCAACTGCGGGAAAAAGCGGAGTAGCGAAGCCGGATGATTTACCGGATGGCGACGCGGTTTACACATTCTTATCGCCACCCGGCACACCGGTTACTTAATATACGTAAAGGCGGTGGTCACGCGTTTCACGCCGCTCACCCGGCTGGCGATGTCTGCTGCCGCTTTACCTTCACGTTCAGTCACCAGGCCCAGCAGGAACACTTCGCCATTCTCGGTGGTGACTTTCACATTTGACGATTTTACCTGATCGCTGGTCAGTAGCTGTGAGCGAACTTTCGTGGTGATCCAGGTATCGTTAGAGGCGGTTCCCAGGCCGATAGGCTGACCCTGGCGAATCTCGTTATAGACCTCGGTGGTGCCTTCAACGCCCATCGCTATCTGTTTAGCGCGTGCGGAGAGTTCGCTGTTTGGCGACTGGCCCACTAACAAAACTTTGCCCTGATAAGCCGTGACATTGATGCGCGTCTCTTTTTTGATTTGCTCATCTTTCGACAGCGCGCTGCTGACACGCAGTTCCAGCGTTCCGTCATCCACCTGGGTGCCCACGCTACGCGGGTCGGTTGCGGCTTTGGTGCCGACGGCTGCCGTACCCACTACCGCGGCGGCGACGCAACCTTGCAATAGCAACGCAGAAATAAGGACTGCGAGCGGCGAAAATGCCTTCATGTGTACTCCTTAATCATCCTGGTGAAGAAAAAGCGTGTTATCGATCAAATCGCACAGGCAGTTTACCGTCAGCATATGCATTTCCTGAATGCGCGCGCTGTGGTGTGAAGGGATACGAATTTCAACATCCTGCGGCCCTAATAGTCCGGCCAGTTCACCCCCGTCATACCCGGTTAGCGCCACAATGGTCATGTCACGTGTGACGGCTGCTTCAACGGCTTTTACGATATCGCGACTATTACCACGCGTAGAGATCGCCAATAAAACATCGCCTGCATGTCCCAGCGCCCGGACTTGTTTTGCATAAACTTCATCGTGCAGGCGATCGTTAGCGATCGCAGTTAAGACCACATTATCGGTATTTAGTGCAATGGCGGGTAAACTGGGTCGCTCCGTTTCAAAGCGGTTAATCATGCTGGCAGCAAAATGCTGTGCGTTGGCCGCGGACGTCCCGTTTCCACAACAGAGGATTTTGTTGCCGTTAAGCAGGGAATGAACCAGCGTCATGGCGGCGCGGGAAATGGCATCCGGAAGCGCTTCCGCCGCAGCAATTTGAGTTTGAATGCTTTCTGTAAAGCAAACTTTGATTCTTTCGAGCACGCTAATCCTTAAAATCTTCAATTATGAGTGGTCGTTAAACGCATCCCGAAACCACTCAATCTCATTTCCGGTGAAGGCTAACACATCGAACCGACAATCCACAGTATCAAAACTCCCATTCTGGCGGGCGAGCCACAAGCGGGCAGTATGTAATAATTTGTGTTGCTTGCTGCGGGTCACACTGGCCGCCGCGCCGCCATAAAGCCCGGAGCGCCGATAGCGGACCTCAACAAAAACCGTCGTTTTTCCGTCGCGCATGATCAGATCGATTTCGCCGCCGCGCTCGCGCACGTTGGCGGCGATAAACCGCAGTCCTTTGCTTTCCAGCCAGCGACGCGCGGCAGCTTCCCACGCGTCGCCAGCCTGTTTACGCGTTAGCTGGCGGGAACAATCTCCCCTTGCTGGTATTTGAGCCATGATAACTTCCTGTTAATCACACAATCCGGGCTGGCGGTTAATGCGCCGGTATTACCATTGATCTCAAACCCCTGCACCTGACGCATCTGTGAAAAGTGGTTCGCCAGCGTCCAGGCATCCACGCCCATGGCGTACATCCGCGCCAGAGAATAGTCGTTATGTACAGCGCTCAGTGCCTGCTGCATCAACGGCATATTGCCGCCTGCCAGCATGGGAATTTCACTGTATTGCAAACCTTCCATCTCCAGACGGAAGTCAGGGCCGGAGGTGCCTTGCGCGCTGCGAGAGCTGGCATACAGCGTCGCGCCGCTCTGGGTGCCGTTACGCATGGCGATCATCGGTTTGATAAAGCCAATCTCTTCCGGCGTAGCCAGAATATAGACCGCGTCTACGCGTCCGCCGCCGGTGATTTGCGCGTCGGTCGGCGGCGCAGGGATAGTCAGACCGCCAATGGTGACGCCAGGCTGGGCAGGCACGCTGGCGGCGACCGGACTGCCCGTCAACGCGATACCCGCGCCGCCGTTCACGCCCATTTTCAGCTCGGCTACGGAGCCGAATTTTTGCTGTAACACGATGCCGCCGCCCAGTTTTTGCCACTCCTGGGTGAAGGCGTTCGCCACGCGATCGCCAAGCGTGCTGCGTGGGATCAACAGCAGCGGCGACTGCTTGCCCTGGTTATAAATATGATGCGCCGCGTCACGGGCTTCATCTTCTGGAGAGAGCGCGAAATAGCAGATATTAGGGAAGCTACGTACCGTTTCCGGCTGGTTGAGCGCCAGCACGTTGAGCGGCGTGTTGCTTTTCATCAGCGCTTCCACATTGTTTTTCAACAGCGGCCCGACCACGATACTGGCGCCGTCTTGCTGAACCTGAGCAAGCACCTGATCCAACGGCTGGGAAGAGGTATCGTAGATTTTTAATTCAGCGGAGGGATCCGCCGGCGCGCTTGCTGTAGCAGGCTGCGCAGGGGGAGTTTGTGGCGCGCTGACTGGCGTAGCAGACTGGGATGGAGCGTCATCAGTCAGATCGCTCACCGAGGCCTGCGACGGACTGGCGACGCCGTTGGTCATTTGTGGTTGCGTCTCCTCCACGCTTGGTTCGACCGGCGCGTCAGGCGCGGCGACAGGCTGCATTTCCACCGCCTGGGTGCCGAGGTTTTTCGCGGCTTCGAAACCTTGCTGGATGGTACGGCCAAACACGGCAGCCTGACCGTTCAGCGGCAGCAGCAGAGCGATTTTGCTGGTGGAAGCTGGTTTAAAACGTTGTACATTGACGAGCTGCGTCGGCAGCATTTTCGCCCCCGGATTTTGCGGGTAGCGTTTTTGCCAGTCGGCGATCCCAGCTTTCAGCATGTCCGGATCGTTGCGGTTGTCAAACCAGACGCGTTGCAGATCCAGCCAGCCCTGAAGCACATTTTCATCGGCGTTGATAACCAGCGTCCTGGCCTGATCCGGCGTCATGGCGGAGAGCGCCTGCCAGGTGGCGTCGATATTTTTTTGTTTATCTTTCGCCGCCAGTAGCGATTCCTGGGCGATTAACGCCCGCAACAGGGTAAGCGACGGGCGTCCCTGGCTGGCAACGATCTGCGCCTGCCAGTAACGCGCTTGCTGATGTGGCGCAAAGTCGGCGGGTTTTAGTTTATCCAGCAAGGCTTGCGCGCCTGCGACATCTTTTTGCGCCAGTTTGATTTCTACCGCTAATAAAGACTGTTCGCGACGCTGGGTATCGTTCAGATTTTGCGGGAGTTGGTTGAACAACTCGACGGCCTGCTGGCTTTTTCCTTCTTTCAGCAGTGCATGAATGGCGAGTAATTGCCAGTTGGTCTTGCTATCATCTGCGCTTTGCTGCATCTGATGCAGGTAAAAGGCGGAGTCAGCTTGCGCTGAACCCTGCATATAGGCTGCGCTTTGATCTGGCGCCTGGGTGCCGCACCCGGCGAAAAGTAGCGCAGCCAGGACGACAGGCAGCGCGCGTGCGGCGTTCAAACGAGAAAATGTTGAGGGTACCATACTGTATCCAGTGATATTTTTTTACGCAATGCTCAATATTAAATCGGCAATACGGACGACACAATGAAACAAAACGAATCGGCGGATAATTCTCAGGGCCAACTCTTTATTGTACCTACTCCTATCGGTAATCTGGCGGATATCACCCAGCGTGCGTTGGAGGTGTTACAGGCTGTAGATCTGATTGCCGCCGAGGATACTCGTCACACCGGTTTATTGCTGCAACATTTTGGGATTAATGCCCGATTGTTCGCGCTGCACGACCATAACGAACAACAAAAAGCGGAAACGCTGGTCGCGAAGCTAAAAGAAGGGCAGAACATTGCGCTGGTTTCCGACGCCGGTACGCCACTAATTAATGACCCCGGCTATCACCTGGTGCGTACCTGCCGTGAAGCGGGGATTCGCGTGGTGCCGCTACCAGGGCCATGTGCGGCGATTGCCGCCCTGAGCGCCGCTGGCCTGCCATCTGACCGTTTCTGCTATGAAGGCTTTTTACCGGCGAAATCCAAAGGCCGCCGTGATGCGCTAAAAGCCATTGAAACGGAACCGCGAACGCTGATTTTTTATGAGTCAACCCACCGCCTGTTCGATAGCCTGGAAGATATCGTCGCGGTATTGGGAGAATCCCGTTATGTGGTGCTGGCGCGTGAGCTGACCAAAACCTGGGAAACCATTCACGGCGCGCCCGTTGGCGAGCTGCTGGCGTGGGTCAAAGAAGATGAAAACCGTCGCAAAGGCGAAATGGTGCTGATTGTCGAAGGCCATAAAGCGCAAGAAGACGACCTGCCCGCCGACGCGCTGCGCACGCTGGCGCTGCTACAGGCAGAACTGCCGCTGAAAAAAGCGGCGGCGCTGGCAGCAGAAATTCACGGCGTGAAGAAAAATGCGCTGTATAAGTATGCGCTGGAGCAGCAGGAAGAATAAAAGCGAGCGCCCGGGAACCGCCTTTTATCGCCATCGCGTTAATACTCAATCAGGTGATTGATGTGGGTAAAGTGATGGGGGCATTGGGCGGTGATAGCGGACCGGACCTTTCCTTCGGGCTTACTCTCGCGATCAGCAACGCATAACCGACTCCTTTTTAGACGATCATTAGTTCCACGCCTGTTTTCGCTAATGCCGCTTTATCCTGTTTGCTGATGGTGTCATCGGTTATCACACAGTCGATCTTGTCCATCGGCAATACCTGGTTAAAGCCGCGACGGTTAAATTTGGTCGCGTCCAGTACCGCGATAACTTTGTGTGCCGCCGCCGCCATGACGCCGCTAATGGAATAACCTTCGTTAAACGTGGTAATACCGTTTGTCGCATCAATGCCATCCGCCCCGACAAACATGACATCGGCGCTGATGCCGTGTAGCGATCGTTCCGCAATCGTGCCGTGCATTGAGTGGGTTTTATGCCGTACCGTACCGCCGCAGACCACCAGCGTGAGATCTTTATTTTCTGATAGCGTAAAAGCGGCAGGCAAGCTGTTAGTGATCACCGTAATATTGCTTTTTCGCGCGAGCGCTTCCGCAATCAGTAATGTTGTGCTCCCGCTATCCAGAATGATGGTCATTCCTTCTTCAACCATTGCCGCAGCCGCCTGGGCAATCCGCTTTTTCGGATCGCTGGCGAGTTGATACCGATCTTCCAGAATGACTTCCTGATTGTCGCCTTCCGCCAGATGACTTCCCGGTTTTGCCGCGCCGCCATGAAAACGGGTGACAAGGCCTTTCTCTTCCAGCAGACGCAGGTCAGCACGGATAGTCACTTCAGAAATACCAAAGGTATTTGAAAGATCCATCACCAGCACGCTGCCTTGCGTATTAATCAGGTCGACAATTTTATTTCTTCGCTCAAATGAGTTCATATTGATTTGCCTGATAATTAACTGTAACTAGTTTAAACGAAGGATTGCGAAAGGTGAACGCTAAATTTCGAAAGGAAATGTGAGCCAGCGCAGGTTGCTGGCTCGTACCATCAGGAAAGTTGAAGTAAGATTTTGCCCTGCATGGGCGCGCCATTAAGCGCTTTGACTGCTTCTGCAAAGCTTTCCGCATCGCCGCGATGGGCAATGAGAGGGGTCAGTTGAAGACGTTTTTCAGCCAACAGGCGCGCTGCGGTTTCCCATTCTTCTCCTGGCCATGGCGCGGAGTAGTTCATCCAACTGCCGAGGAGCGTGAGCTCTTTACGCAAAATTAACCCGAATGTGCGCGTTGTCAGGGTGAGATCGTGATGTAACGTCCCCACCAGCGCCAGTTGCGCGCGCGGCCCGGCGATATCGATAGCCAGCGAGACGGTCTGGGGAGTTCCTGCCGTTTCGAGAACCAGTTGATCAAACTGAATGTCGGACAACGCTGTCTGGATGTCGTCGGCGGTCATTTCCCGGCTATTACAGGTATGCGTTGCGCCGAGCGCTTTCGCCAGTTCCAGTTTCTGCGGATTGATATCAATCGCCGTTACGCTTCGCGCGCCCAGTTCCCGCGCGCACTGTAAGGCCAGCAGGCCAATTGTCCCGGCCCCGACGATAATTACGTTTTTCCCCTCGCAGCCCTGCGCCAGATGAAAGGCGTGCAAGCCCACGGTAATCGGTTCGATAAACGCGCCATCTTCAATCGGCATATCAGACGGCAAGCGGAAAAGATTGGCCCGTTTGACCACCACATATTCCGCATTACCACCTTCGCTGCGCGATCCTACAAACTGATACTGTTTGCATAAAGAAAAGTAACCGCGTTCGCATTGCGGACAGTGAAAGCAGGGAAGAAGCGGGACACAAGCGACGGCATCGCCGGGCTGCATATCCGTTACGCCTGTGCCGTAGGATTCAACGTAGCCGCTGAATTCATGGCCTAACGTAATAGGATAATAATGGGCGCCCTGCGCGAAAATACGCGGGATATCTGACCCGCAAAGCCCTGAGCTAACGACCTTGACCAACACATCGTCCTCGGCTTGCAGTTGTGGTAAGGGACGTTCTTCAACGCGCACGTCTCCCTCAGCGTGAATAACCACTGATTTCATAACATTCTCCAGGAAGGTGAGGGGAGCGATTGCTCCCCTAAAATTAAGAGGCGATTTGACTTTGCTGTAGCGCCGTGGCTTTCTCAGCCGCGACAAATTGTCGGGCGCGACGCCAGGTCAGCAGTACGCCGGCCAGATAGATAATGGCAATGACGGCGAAGCCGACGATATTCTGCCAGGTAAAAAGTTGAATCAGCAGCCAGGTGATGGGAGAACCGCCCTGATCCAGCGAGGCGACTTGTCCGCCAGCTTTTAGCGCTCCGGCATTGGCAGCCAGTTGGGTATGCAGGCCAATCGTCTGGGTGGCTATCCACAGGGTGATACCCATAATAATGACACCTGAAATCAGCGTGCGGAACAGGTTGCCCTGGTGTACCGCAACCGCCATCGCAATAAAGAAACCGATGGTGGCGAGGTCGCCGAACGGCAGCACCTGGTTCCCCGGTACTAAGACGGCAATCAGGATGGTCAGCGGAATGAATATCAGGCTCGCGGAGACAACAGAGGTATGACCGAGCAGTAGCGCTGGATCAAGGCCTATCAGGAACTCCTGCCCGCCAAATTTGGCCTGTAGACGTTTACGCGCATGTTTGGCGATAGGCGTTAGGCCATCCATAATAGGTTTAATGACGCGTGGCATAAGCAGCATCACCGCTGCGGTTTTGACCGCCAGTTGCAGAACGGCTTTGGCGTCGTAGCCTGCCAGTACACCAATCACCAGCCCCATCACGAAGCCGACAGTCACCGGCTCGCCAAACGGTCCGAAGCGTTTCTGGACATCGTCTGCGCTAAAGTGAATACGATTGAGACCCGGAATTTTTTCGATAATGGTATCAACGAGCACCGCCACGGGGCCCAGGTACGCGGATGAGCCGTGTGGGATTGCAATCCCCTCGAGGCCAAAATAGTCGCGGGTATCTTTGGCAAACCAGTCCCCCAGTTTGTAGACAAAGGCGGCATGAACCACAACGCCCAGAATCCCCAGCCAGTATGAACCGGTCGCCAGATGCAGCATGGCGCCCGTGAAGGTCATGTGCCAGATATTCCAGATATCGACATTCACCACGCGGGTCATGCGGGTCACCAGCATCAGGACGTTAACCCCGATGGCGACAGGGATCGCGACCAGCGCGATTTGTGACGCCCAGGTCATGGGCGATGAACCTGGCCAGCCGACGTCAATAACGTGGAGATTGATTTGGAAATGTTCCGCTATGGCTTTCGCCGCGGGGCCGATAGAATCCAGCATCAGGCCGATGACCAGACCAATACCCACGAAGCCGATACCAATATGCAAACCCGATTTAAAACAATCCCCAAGCTTCATTCCCAGCAGTTTAGAGAACACGATGATCACCAGAGGCAACATCACCGTTGGGCCTAAGTCGAGGATATAACGCATTATTTCGCTAAACATACGTTACCCCATGAGAATGGACAGAATTTTTTGCTGTAATGCTTCAATACCCACGCCGGAAACAAAAGGCATACCGTGAACGACGGGAATATCGCCAAAGGCGCGATCGACCCTGGCAGTGGTACAGATAAGATCGGCGCCGTCCATATAGGTTTCGATTTCGGTGACCCGGCATTGCACTAAGTCGAGCTCAATATGGTTGGCATCACATAGCTCTTTAATTTCTTCCGCAGCCATCGTTGAGGTTGCAACCGCACCGCCACAGGCCACAATTACTTTACGTTTCATAGGGTATTCCTCATTATTATCAATTTATTATCAAACCTGGACGCACTGCTCAGGCTCAAGGATGGTTTCCTGAAAGCGTATCGCCAGTTCGGCATCCGGCGCGCTTAACAGGGCATCGAGGGTGCTCGGGTTCTGTAGCTCACTAAACAGGCGGCGCAGAAGTTTTAGCTGTGCCGCCGGGTTTTCAACGATTAAGGCGATGATTAACGAAACGGCAATCTCTTCGTCATCATCCGCCTGTTGAAACATGACCGGCTTATCTGGACGAATCAGATAGATAGCGGGTGATTTCGCATGAACCGCCTCGCAATGAGGGATAGCGACGGCGTGACGCTCCAGCGCAATGCCGGTAGGAAAAGACGCTTCACGTTCCACCAGCGCCTGCGGATAACTATCATGTACCACGCCTTTCGCCAGCATCTCTTTGCCAATGTGCGCCAGCGCCTGTTGGCTCGAGTCGAATGTGATTCCGGTTCGGACAAATAGTTGGCTCATAAATTCTCCATTATTCAGGCGACATCCGGCGTGCAACCGAAGCGATAAGCGCGCAGAACATCCTGAATTTTGTCAATAATCAGGTTATGCGGCGTGGGGGTGAGCACGCCCTCAGACAGGCGTTCAAACTGTACGGGCATAAACTGGCTAATTAATCCCAGCGGCAATGTGACGTTGTTCAGATTGGCGATTAACTTTTCTACGCTTTGACGAATACGCGGGTGCGGCCAGTAATAGCGAATACGGTCAGACAAACTAAAGTGGATGTCGACCATCGCCTGACTCCAGGTTGGACGGTAGTATTTTTTCCAGTAGCCCGGTTCGTTTAGCATAACTTCATCAATGACCTCCAGTACCCGACTACGTTGTTCCGGGGAGATCAGCTCGTTTTCCATTTGCGCAAGTGCGAAAATGGCTTCGCGCAGGGCGAAAGTGAGTGCAGGGCCGACCTTCAGAATGGCGTAATGATCGCGAACGAGGGCGCGGTAGGCCTGGCGAGTTTGGTAATCGGTGGAGTGCGCTTCATAGACCATCGGCGTCTCTTTGATCCATGCGGAGAGCGCCTGTGCCGCCTGCGGCTGATAATGAATAATCTGGGTATGATCAAATTCAACGCCCGGTTGCACCACAATGGCGATCACGCGTGACAGTGCTTCTTCCAGACCTGATTCACGAAACGCGATTTGGTGAGTTTCCAGCGTACGGGCAGCATCGACTTCGCGGGTGACATGAACGCTGCCGATGGTACTGGCTTCACCGCCAGGAACGGGCACTTCCGTGCCGATGACATAAGTCAGATGGCATTTTTGTTCTTCGTTTGCGGTCTCTTCTGCTGCTTTACAAAGCACGGCGGCACGGCGTGCAACGACCATCGGATCCAACGGTGTCGGGTCGTCAGCGCAGGACATCGACGCGTCCAGGTGAATTTTGCTAAAACCAGCGGCGACATACGCTTTTATTAACTCAACCGACTTTTCCATTGCCGCCGCTGCCGGTTCGTTCTGCCAGCAGTTAGGCCCTAAATGATCGCCACCAAGAATCAACCGCTCACGTGGAAATCCCACTTCCTGAGCAATGCCATAAACAAAATCACGAAAATCAGCCGGTTTCATTCCGGTATAACCGCCAAACTGATTCACCTGATTGGATGTGGCTTCAATCAATACCTTGTTGTCAGTATTGAGATCGAAAAGCAGAGCTGATTCGATAACCAGGGGATGAGCAGAACAAACTGAACAGATGCCCAGATGTTCTCCTGCTTTATGACGAGCAATTATTTCTTTCACTTTTATCTCCGAGTTCTTTCGTTTTTCTTCTTCGAAAGAATTTATAGGGTTTCGTAATGTTGTTTTGTGATTTTGATCTGATAAATGAAAGTTGCGAAAGGAAATGTAAGGTAACGAAATGGTGTGTAATGTCTGTAACTTCACTTTGTCATGAAAAACCGTACCCGCCGGAGCGGGCACGGAGGAACAAATGAAGGCTAATTAAACAATCGAGATAGCCAACTGCGCTTTGGCTGCATGACTTCTGGTGGTGGGGTAACGGGAACGGTGATCATCTCGCCTGCACCAGAGGCGATAAGCTCCCCGATTTCACGTAGTGCCTGCTGTGCATCTTCGCCCTGCGCCCGGAACAACAAGCGATGCCCCTTTTTCGCGCCGAGCGACACCACTCGCATCAGGTTTTTCCCGTCCACCGGGCCGGAGGCGTTATCCAGATTTTCTACCGTAATGTGGCTTTGAAACTGTTTGATAAACTTCACCAGTACCGCACTGGGTCTGGCATGTAAACCATGCGGATTATGGATGACAAACGTTGCCTGCTCACCCTCGTGCAACTCCACGGCTGCTGGCGTATTGGTCGTCGATCCAGTCAGTAGCGCTAAAACCTGACTGGGGGATTCGGCTTTAGCCAGTGCTTGCAGAATAGCGTCATCGCTGAGCACGCGAGTCAGTTGGCGCAAAATCTCAAGATGTTCATTGGAGCGCGCGGCAATTCCGGTGACCAGATATGCGGTATTGCCGTCACCCCAGTCAACGCCGTGGCGAAAAACGATTACCTTTACACCGGTTTGTAATACCGCATCGCGAGACTCTGGCGTACCGTGTGGGATCGCGATTCCATTTCCCAGATAAGTGGAAATCTGTGCTTCGCGATCCAACATGCCGCGTAAATAGTCAGTCGTGGTATTGCCAGCCGCAGATAACTTTTCCACCACGCGGTGCAGAGCGGTGGCTTTATCGAGGCGCTCATCGCTGATAAAAATATCGTGTTCACAGAGCTGCATTCTGACCTCCAGCCTTTGCTACAGGAGTTGTGTTGACTGAATTTTTGCGCACAGCCCACAATCTCCATAGGCCAAGCATCACCGCACCACATGCAGAGCCTGCAAGGATATATAACACCCAGGCCAGCGGCTGACTCACCAAAGGTAAAATTAAGAAGCCGCCGTGAGGAGCCGGAACCTGAATACGCAAGCTGTAGCTAAGTACTGCGGAAATGCTGGAAGCAATCATCATCATCGGGATGACACGCAAAGGATCTTTCGCTGCGAAAGGAATCGCGCCTTCAGTGATGTGGGTACAACCGAGGATATAGTTAACCATGCCTGCGGCACGTTCTTCCTCGCTAAAACCTTTTGGAAAGAAGGTGGTCGCCAGAGCAATTACCAGTGGTGGAGTAATACATGCGGCAGACACACCAGCCATAAAGTAGAAGTTGCCCTGGCCCAGTAAAAGCGTGCCGGTGACATAAGCGGCTTTGTTTACCGGGCCGCCAAAGTCAAAGGAGCACATTGCACCCACCACAATACCCAGCAATATTGGATTCGCTTCCTGTAGCGATGCCAGCCAGTTCATCATGCTATTATTGATAGCTGCGACAGGTTGCCCAAGCAGCGACATCAACACGCCAATAACCAGTACGCCAATGAGCGGCATAATAAAAATCGATTTCAGGCCTTCATACTGACGCGGTAAGCCTTCGAGTCGATTCTTTACCCATAACATCAGGTAACCGGCGGCGAATCCGGCAATTATCCCACCGAGAAATCCTGCTCCGGTAGCATTTGCCAGTAAGCCGCCGACAAACCCAGCCACCATCCCTGGTCTGCCAGAAATAGAGAATGCAATATAAGCGGTAAAGACCGGAACCATAATCGAAAAGGCTTGCTGACCGATTTTCATTAGCATAGCGGCGGTTGCATTGTATTCAGCTGAATTAGGATCAGCGGAATAAATCCCCCATAAAAACGACACCGCAATTAATATGCCTCCGGCAACTACAAAAGGTAGCATATTTGAAACACCACTCATCAGGTGCTTATAAATTTGTCGCCCCAGTGATTCTTTTTCGATAATTTCCGTGCTGGTGGTTGATTCGCCTTTACGTATTGGGGCTTCACCATTAATAACTTTGTTAATCAGCTCCGCAGGATGATGGATTGCTTCTTTTACCGGTACTTCAACAACCGGTAAACCATTAAAGCGATCAGGTAAGACATCTTTATCCGCCGCAATAATGACTCCGGCAATATCTACCAGATCAGCAGGTTGAATAGCATTTTCAACGCCACTGGCACCATTGGTTTCAACTTTTATTTCAACAGATAATTTTTTCGCGGCATTTTTTAAGGCTTCTTCAGCCATAAATGTATGCGCAATACCGGTAGGGCAGCCGGTCACTGCAATGATCTTTTTCATAAGCAGACCTTATATTGTAATTTAACCTACAGCTTTCTGACGTGGATTTGCGAAAGTAAGGTTTCTATTGCCGCAAGTTGGCCTAGTCCGGCAGAACTTGCGACATCAGCTCCTGTTGCACTGGCAAGAGATAAGGCATATTCCACTTCTCCTGTAGATAACCACTGGCTGAGAAAGGCGGCCAGTGCAGCATCGCCTGCACAGGCGGAGCTCACCAAATCAACCGTTGGCGCGCTACAAAACCAGTAATCAATCCCATTGGAGAAATACATTCCTTTAGCGCCAAGGGTTAGCAGAACATTTTGTGCACCAAGTGCATGTAAAGTGGTTAGAGCATTTTTCGCATCATTGTCGTCAGAGACAGTTAAACCGAATATTGCTTTAACCTCTTCATCATTTGGTTTAATTAATAACGGTTTGAACTCCAGTAACTGACGTAATGACGGATGACTAATATCTAAAATTACGCCGATATTTTTTTGCTGACAAATATGCATAATTTCTGCGTAAAAGCGGCTTTCAATACCTTGTGGCAGGCTGCCGCTTATCACCAGATATTCTGCATCGGGCAGTTGCGATATAATCGTGATGATTTGTTGTTTACATTCATCTGGAATATATGAGCCAGGGTTGACCAGTTTATATTCCTGCTGCCCGTCATGAATGAAAATATTAATCCGCGTGGGTTCTTCTACCCATGCTGGTGTGACTGGCATTTTTTTGGTACGCAGGCTTTCTACAATATAATGCCCGGTGAAACCACCAAAAATGCCTAATATATGCGCAGGTATTTGAAAGTGATCCAGAACCAGCGCAACATTTACTCCTTTACCATTTGGGCAAAACTCGGTGTGGTGAGTGCGATTGACAATATTTGGCTGTAAAGGATCGCTAAATATATTCATATCAATCGCGCTATTAAGTGTTAGCGTGTAGATCACAGGCGATTCCTCACAGTTGCCCTTCACAGCCGCAAACATGGATTACTTTGCGTACCACCTCTTTCATCGCCTGTTTTGCTGGTTGCATATAGTGGCGGGGATCATTGGCTTTCGGGTTTTGTAGGAAATACTCTTTTAAGGCGTCGGAGAAGGCGATTTTCAGTTCGGTGGCGACATTGACTTTGCATACCCCAAGGCTGATGGCCTGGCGAATATCGCTTTCCGGCAAACCAGATGCCCCATGCAATACCAGAGGGATATCCACCAGAGCGCGTATTTCTGCCAGTCGCTCAAAATCAAGTTTAGGTTCAGCAGCATACATGCAGTGTGCCGTGCCGATAGCAACCGCCAGCGAATCAATGCCGGTGCGCGCCACAAACTCACGTGCTTGCTGTGGATTGGTGTAAAGGGCATCTTTGCTGTCTACCACTAAATCATCTTCGATCCCACCAAGGCGGCCCAGTTCTGCCTCCACGCTGGTGTCGTAGCGATGGCAAAAATCGACCACGCTTTTCACCAGCGCCACATTCTCTTCAAAGGGAAAGTGGGAACCATCGATCATGACTGAACGGATCCCTGCCATAACTTTGCTTTCAATATCGGCTAACGATTCATGATGATCCAGATGAATGGCCAGTGGCAGATTGTATTCACGAGCCAGATCGCCCGCGATCGCCACAATGTTACCCATTCCGGCATAGCTAAACGTGCCTGGTGTTCCGGCAACGATCAGCGGTGAGCGCATTTCTGCGGCGGTTTCTACCACCACCTGCAAGGTTTCCAGGTTATGGATGTTAAAGGCTGGCACGGCATAGCCTGCATGCTGGGCCTTCTGGAGCATATTTTTACTGGAAATAATGAACATAGTGGTCTCCGTTTATAACTTTCGAAATTAAAGTACAAAATAAAAATAACCTTCGTTTTGAAAGTAATGTAACGATCATTGCCACACATGATTGTGATCATCAACACAAAATCAGGATAATTTTTCTTAAATGAAAGCAAATATGTGGATTTAAATTTTGTTTTGTAAGTAAATAGGGGATGTGAAAATTCTATAATTGATTGATTTTATTGTGATGTTTCCCATTGAGCATTCGGTGACGTGGTGCAAAATTGACATCCCCTGTCAGAAGTTTAAAAATGAAAGTTAAAGCACGGGATAACTTCCCGACGAAGCGGAAAAAAAGGGTATGTTGTGGCAAAACCATCTACCAGCCTGTTGAAAAGGCGTCTGGACATTGCCGAAATCGTCCGTAAAAACGGCGAAATAAAAGTAGACGATTTGGCTGAAATGTTATCGGTTTCAGGGGTAACGATCCGTAATGATCTCAATTACCTGGAGCAGCAAGGCTATCTGAAACGCTCCTTTGGCGGAGCGATTTACACGGCCCAACCCGTCAGAGCAGCGGTAAGCCATGAAGTGGTGCAGTCGCAGGCGTTAGAGCATAGCGTCGAGCTTGAACTGGCTAAGCAAGTTGCCCGTCTGGTCTGCGACGACGATACCGTGTTTCTGGGGGCCGGAGAGGTGTTGCGTAAAGCGCTTCCTTTCCTGGGCGATTATCGGGATCTGTGCCTTATCATCAACGATCTTAGCCATGTTGCACCGGCCCGTGATTATATCGATGGTGAAATTGTGTTGTTGGGCGGTGTACTGGGGCGCAGTGGTCAGGCGCTGGGGGGCGAAATCGCCATCCAATCTTTGCAACAATTTCAACCGTCATGTTGTCTGGTGATGGTGGACCATATCAGCGAGGATGGCACGCTCAACGTGAAAAACGAAAGTGCAGCTGCTTTGCTAAGTGAATGCCTGCGCCTTAGTGGACAGAGTATTGCCGTGGTGGCGCAGCGTCCGATTCATGATATAGCGCGTTATCCGGTAGGAAAACTGAATACGCTGAGCGCGATTATTACGCCACAGATTGTCGCCGCTGAGTACCACTCACGGTTTCTGGCCGACGGCTTAACCAACAGCTATACCAATAACGAATGTCTGACCTGGATAAAACCGACCCTGCATCAGGCAAGATGAAGGACAACGCATGAACATAACAATCGCAACATTGGGTGAATTGCTCGTCGAGTTTCTGGCAAAAAAAGAGAACCAGGGATTTTCCTCACCGGGGGAATTTTGGGGGCCGTATCCCAGTGGGGCGCCTGCCATATTTGCCGATCAGGTTGCTAAACTTGGTTTTCGTTCATTGTTGTTTAGCTGTGTTGGCAACGATGCCTTTGGCGTTATGAATATTACCCGATTGTCGCGCGATGGCGTAAATGTACAGGGAATTTCCGTACTGCCGAACGCCACAACAGGTAGTGCTTTTGTCAGCTACCGAAGCCAGGCCCAGCGAGATTTTATTTTCAACATGCCGGACAGTGCGTGCGGTTTGCTGAGTGCCGACCACCTTGATGAAACATTACTCAGGCAATATCGCCACTTTCATATTATGGGATCGTCATTATTTTCCTTTCGTTTGATCGATGCCGTACGCAAGGCGATTAGCATTGTAAAAGAAAATGGTGGCACAATTTCTTTCGATCCTAATATCCGTAAAGAGATGCTAAAGATCCGCGAAATGTCGCAGGCCTTTGAATATATTCTTGATTACACGGATTTCTTCCTGCCAAGCGATGGCGAACTGGATTATTTCGGCCTGAGCAAATCCCGCGATGAAGAGAAAATTGTCGCAAGGCTTCACAAGCGTGGAATTGCCCATGTCATCATTAAACGTGGCGCCCGTGGAGCCAGTTACTATTCAAAAGACGAACAACATCATGTGGCTGGGTATCCGGTGAAGGTGGTTGATCCTACAGGCGCTGGCGATTGCTTTGGCGCAACCTTTGTCAGCCTGTTTCTTGCGGGATATTCCGTACCCGATGCTTTAGCCCATGCTAATGCCGCAGGATCGCTGGCTATCTCTGCGCGTGGGCCGATGGAAGGCACGTCCACGCTGGCACAAATTAAAGAATTGATGAGGCAGCAGAATTAAGTAAAGGTGATTAATAGGCTGTCGTTATATTCGACATACCTCAAATTGCATGTGCTGCGACTCAAATTAGTGAGAAACGTAAGGTTGCGCCTGGCATAGAATTTCAATTTATTGAATTTGAATGGTTTTATGGTGGGTTAGGTGTTTTTGCCATATCCGGTATGAACATGGCGCAGTTTATCAAACATATGAAAACATGGCCCTTAAGCCATGTTTTGCGAGGCGCTTTCCAGAATAGATCAGGTCACAGGTGCGGGGTTAAACACTGCCAGCTGGTTATGCAATCCCCATTGATCTGAGAAAGTCTTTTTCCGGCCGCTGGCGACATCGAGAATAAAGTGAAATAGCTTCCAGCCCACATCTTCGATTGTCTCTTCACCCGTGGCGATGGTGCCTGCATTGATATCCATTAAGTCATACCAGCGGTTCGCCAGCTCGGTACGCGTCGCCATTTTAATGACCGGCACCGCCATCAGCCCGTACGGCGTGCCGCGTCCGGTGGTAAAGACCTGTACGGTAATGCCGGAAGCGACCTGCTGCGTGCCGCAGACGAAATCGCTGGCGGGCGTCGCGGCGTAAATCAGGCCGCGTTTGGTGGGGCGCTGGCCCGGCGACAATACTTCGACAATGGCGCTCTTACCCGATTTAGCGATAGAGCCCAGCGCTTTTTCCACGACGTTCGCCAGGCCGCCTTTTTTGTTGCCGGGGGACGGGTTAGCGCTGCGATCGGTTTTCCCCATATCAAGGTAGTTATCGTACCAGGCCATTTCATCCAGTAGGCGTTTACCCACGGCTTCGTTGATGGCGCGCGGCGTCAGAAGATGAATGGCATCGCGCACTTCGGTGACCTCCGAGAACATGACGGTCGCGCCGCAGCGTACCAGCAGATCGGAAGCATAACCCACCGCCGGGTTTGCCGTGACGCCAGAAAACGCATCGCTGCCGCCGCATTGCATCCCGACGACCAGCTCGGAGGCCGGGCAGGTTTCGCGCTGGCGCTGGTTCAGTTTCGTCAGATGGCGTTCGGCGACCCGCAAAATATCGTCGACCATTGATTTAAAGCCGACATGCTGCTCGTCCTGTAAACGCACAATACTGGCGCTTTCAACGGCGATGGCGGGGACATCCTCGGTGCCTTCCAGCAGTCGTTCCGGCTGCAGTTTTTCGCAACCGAGGCCAATCACCATCACTTCGCCGCCAAAATTGGGGTTGAGCGCGATATTATGAATTGTGCGAATCGGCACGACCGCCGCCGGCGCGTTGATTGCCACGCCGCAGCCGTACAGATGGTTTAGCCCTACAACGCCATCGACATTCGGGTATTTGGGCAGGAGATCGCGCTCAATCACTTTCACCACATAATCGACCACGCCCGCCACACAGTGCACGCTGGTGGTAATGCCAAGCAGATTTTTCCGACGCTGCCATCGGCGTTACGATAGCCCTCAAACGTGTAGCCTTCCAGCGGCGGCAGCGGTTCCGGTACTTTGGTCGCCAGCGGTAGCGTATTCAGCGGCGGCGCTTTTGGCAGTTCAACCAGCGACTCGTCGATCCAGCTTCCGCGCGGGATGTTGCGTACCGCATAACCGATGACTTCGCCATAACGGATGATTTCGCCGTCAGCGGGGATATCCGTCAGAGCGACTTTATGGCCTTGCGGAATATGTTCAGTCAGTTCCAGGCCATCCGGAAAACGTGTTCCGGCTTTAAGGCCGTGGTCATTAACAATAATTGCGACATTATCGGTTTCATGTACTTTTATATAAAACGCCGATGGCGATTCCTGGCGAATTTCGATATTGGCCATTGTTCAACATTCTCCAGCCTGGATGATAGAAATAGGATTATCTATTTTGGTTATGGTTAAATCGTTAAATCTCAATATAAGAAATAAAGTTCATGCATAATGAAATAAGAATGACAGGAGTATAGATATAAGAACGTGATCCAGATCACCGCAAATTATGAAATTTTTTATGTAGGGCAGGCAAAGCGTAAATGTGTGCATTAGCGCCCAGTATCATGGGCGTATGCTCAAAAATAAGCGTTAAATAAACCCTTTTTAATGAGCGTTTGCACAATGATTATCCGACATAGGCTGTTTATACTGAATGGCGAATTCAGTGTATCTGACGAGTTATTTGAAAATATCATGATAATAATAAAAGACGATAAAGATATCAGAACGGTATATTGTGCTACAGGATGTGTACCACATTAGAAATAGAATGCGGAGACCCATTCTGATTTCAAATAAGCATTTTTATTGTCGTTGCTATAAGTCATGGTGGCGGCATCACATGTAGAGAATTAAAGAAATAAGCGAAGGTATAAGCGATGAATAACGCTATTTTCCCGAATAAGTTTAAAGCGGCGCTGGCGGCGCAACAGGTGCAGATTGGCTGCTGGTCTGCACTGGCAAGCCCAATCACCACCGAAGTTCTTGGTCTGGCGGGATTTGACTGGCTGGTGCTGGATGGCGAACACGCGCCGAATGACGTGAGCACCTTGATCCCGCAATTGATGGCCTTAAAAGGCAGCGCCAGCGCGCCTGTGGTACGTGTGCCAACCAATGAACCGGTCATTATCAAACGGATGCTGGATATTGGGTTTTATAACTTCCTGATCCCCTTTGTTGAAACGCAAGAGGAAGCGGCTCGCGCCGTCGCCTCGACGCGCTACCCGCCGGAAGGCATTCGCGGCGTCTCCGTTTCTCACCGCGCGAATATGTTCGGTACGGTGCCTGATTACTTTGCGCAGTCGAACAAAAACATCACCATTATTGTTCAAATCGAAAGCCAGTTGGGTGTCGACAATGTTGATGCCATCGCCGCAACGGAAGGCGTTGATGGCATTTTTGTCGGCCCCAGCGATCTGGCCGCCGCGCTGGGTCATCTCGGCAATGCTTCTCACCCTGACGTGCAGCAGACGATTCAACATATTTTCGCCCGCGCTAAAGCGCACGGTAAACCGTGCGGCATTCTGGCGCCGGTAGAGGCGGATGCCCGCCGTTATCTGGAATGGGGCGCGACCTTTGTCGCCGTTGGCAGCGATTTAGGCGCATTCCGTGCCAGCACGCAGAAGCTTGCCGACACCTTTAAAAAATAATCCTGGTATGGAAAGAGAGAACGCTATGACGATGAAAGTTGGCTTTATTGGCTTAGGCATCATGGGTAAGCCCATGAGCAAAAACTTACTGAAAGCAGGGTATTCGCTGGTGGTGTCCGATCGTAATCCTGAAGCGATTGCCGACGTCATTGCCGCAGGCGCGGAAACGGCCTCTACGGCGAAGGCGATCGCTGAACAGTGTGACGTTATCATCACGATGCTGCCTAACTCTCCGCATGTGAAAGAGGTTGCGCTGGGCGAGAACGGTATCATCGAAGGCGCGAAGCCGGGAACCGTATTGATTGATATGAGTTCTATCGCGCCGCTGGCAAGCCGTGAAATCAGCGATGCGCTGAAGGCGAAGGGCGTTGAGATGTTGGATGCGCCGGTCAGCGGCGGCGAGCCGAAGGCGATTGATGGCACGCTGTCGGTGATGGTGGGGGGCGATAAAGCCATTTTCGACAAGTACTACGACCTGATGAAAGCGATGGCGGGTTCAGTGGTGCATACCGGCGATATCGGCGCAGGCAACGTCACAAAACTGGCTAACCAGGTGATCGTGGCGTTGAATATCGCCGCCATGTCTGAAGCGCTGACGCTGGCGACTAAAGCGGGCGTCAACCCGGATCTGGTCTATCAGGCGATTCGCGGCGGTCTGGCTGGCAGCACGGTACTGGATGCGAAAGCGCCGATGGTCATGGACAGAAACTTTAAGCCAGGTTTCCGTATCGATCTGCACATTAAAGATCTGGCGAATGCGCTGGATACCTCCCACGGCGTTGGCGCGCAGCTCCCGCTGACCGCCGCCGTTATGGAAATGATGCAGGCGTTACGCGCGGATGGACACGGTAATGACGACCATAGCGCGCTGGCGTGCTACTACGAAAAACTGGCGAAAGTGGAAGTCACTCGCTAACGACGTTGTGCCCGGATGGCGTGTAGCGATCCGGGCCTGAATTTCAGGCTGGATAAGTGAAACGCCATCCGGCGTTGTGCAGTAACAGGCTACCACTATGAAAATCGTAATTGCCCCCGACTCCTATAAAGAAAGCCTTTCTGCCGCCGAGGTAGCGCAGGCGATAGAAAAAGGATTTCGGGAAATTTTCCCCGATGCGCAATATGTCTCTGTTCCGGTTGCCGATGGCGGCGAAGGAACGGTCGAAGCCATGATTGCCGCGACGCAGGGCGTTGAATGCGCCGCATGGGTGACCGGGCCGTTGGGTGAAAAAGTGAAAGCCTGCTGGGGAATGTCCGGGGATGGTAAAACCGCGTTTATTGAAATGGCGGCGGCCAGCGGACTGGCACTGGTTCCGCCAGAAAAACGCAACCCTTTGATTACTACCTCGCGGGGAACGGGGGAGCTGATATTACAGGCGCTGGAAAGCGGCGCAAGCAATATCATTATCGGCATTGGCGGCAGCGCGACAAATGACGGCGGCGCGGGGATGATGCAGGCGCTGGGCGCAAAACTGCGCGATGCAAACGGCGCGGATATCGGTTACGGCGGCGGAAGCCTTCATTGTCTAAGCGACATTGATATTTCAGAGCTCGATCCCCGTTTAAAACTCTGCGCTATTCGTGTCGCTTGCGATGTCTCCAATCCTCTTATCGGCGACAATGGCGCATCACGAATTTTTGGGCCGCAGAAAGGCGCGACCGAAGAGAATATTGTTGAGCTGGACAGGAATCTTGCTCACTATGCCGACATCATAAAAAAATCGCTGAATGTCGACGTAAAGGCGGCGCCCGGCGCAGGCGCTGCAGGCGGTATGGGGGCGGCGTTAATGGCTTTTCTCGGTGCGGAATTACGCAGCGGGATCGAAATTGTCACGGCGGCACTGAACCTGGAGGAGCATATCCACGACTGTACGCTGGTGGTGACGGGAGAAGGGCGGATTGATAGCCAAAGTATTCGCGGTAAAGTGCCGATTGGCGTCGCGAATGTGGCGAAAAAATATCATAAGCCAGTGATTGGCATTGCCGGCAGCCTGACGCACGATGTAGGGATAGTACATCATTATGGCATCGACGCTGTCTTTAGCGTACTCACGCGCATCGTGACGCTGGAGGAGGCTTTTCGGGGCGCTTTTGACAATATTTATCGGGCATCCAGAAATGTTGCTGCCGCTCTGGCGATAGGAATGCGCAGCGCAGGGTGACAAAGTCGCGCGAACCCTCTATACTGCGCGCCGAAGCTGACCAGACAGTCGCCGCTTCGTCGTCGTCCTTTCGGGGAGACGGGCGGAGGGGAGGAAAGTCCGGGCTCCATAGGGCAGGGTGCCAGGTAACGCCTGGGGGGGAAACCCACGACCAGTGCAACAGAGAGCAAACCGCCGATGGCCCACGTAAGTGGGATCAGGTAAGGGTGAAAGGGTGCGGTAAGAGCGCACCGCGCGGCTGGTAACAGTCCGTGGCACGGTAAACTCCACCCGGAGCAAGGCCAAATAGGGGTTCATAAGGTACGGCCCGTACTGAACCCGGGTAGGCTGCTTGAGCCAGTGAGCGATTGCTGGCCTAGATGAATGACTGTCCACGACAGAACCCGGCTTATCGGTCAGTTTCACTTCTTCATAAAACCCGCTTCGGCGGGTTTTTGCTTTTACAGGGTGGCAGGATGAATGACTGTCCACGACGCTATACCCAAAAGAAAGCGGCTTATCGGTCAGTTTCACCTCTTCATAAAACCCGTCAGTGTAAGCTGGCGGGTTTTTGCTTTTACAGGGCGGCAGGATGAATGACTGTCCACGACGCTATACCCAAAAGAAAGCGGCTTATCGGTCAGTTTCACCTCTTCATAAACCCCGTCAGTGTAAGCTGGCGGGTTTTTGCTTTTACAGGGCGGCAGGATGAATGACTGTCCACGACGCTATACCCGAAAGAAAGCGGCTTATCGGTCAGTTTCACCTCTTCATAAAATCCGCTTCGGCGGGTTTTTGCTTATCAGGCCGGTGAAGGGTATAGAGGTTGCAGAAGACGCCAGTGTCACCATCCGGCAATTAATTGACAGCCGTGGTGACATAATATTATTCGTTTTTGTGATGAGAAGCACAAAACGCTATGGATTGCGCTCTTTTTAGTTGAAGTGAAAAAGCAATCGATTTCTTTCACAAAATTACATCCTGAAAAACAGCAAGAAAACGGTGTAAATTATTTGTTGTAAATGAAAATTAAATGTATGAAATATTTTGGTTAAAATTTTATTAAATGTTTCTTTACAAACAAATAAGGTAAAAAAATGTGACGCGTAACGGTTTTTAAGCGCATTTACCTTCGGTTTATACTTAAATTTGAGAAATTACGTTTTAAATTTAACGCTGGAATTGTCGATAAAATGTCCCGTAATTGATTGAAATATCGTCTTCATGGGATGTCGAAAATAGGAGATAAAATAGGCTGGTTATCGCCATAATATATCGTTATCCCGACCATTTTTTTTGATTGAAATCAGGCTAAGTTACTGTCTTGTTTTTGTAAATCATTGAAGTAATAGGTTTTCTTTATTTAATAAAGACCATGTAAAAATTGCGGTAAGTTAATTTGTGAGTGGTCTCACATAACCTTTAAGATTTAATTTGCTACACTTCCTGCCGTTCACAATGTTATTTCAGAGCGGTAGATATGAATACTCTTGTTCTCCCTAAAACACAGCATTTGGTGGTCTTTCAGGAAGTCATTAGAAGTGGTTCTATCAGTTCTGCCGCAAAATCGTTAGGGTTAACCCAACCCGCCGTCAGTAAAATCATTAGCGATGTTGAGGCCTATTTTGGCGTTGAGCTAATTGTACGCAAAAATACCGGCGTTACGTTGACCGAAGCGGGACAGGTACTGCTTTCCTGGTCTGAATCTATCACCCGCGAAATGAAAAACATGATCAACGAGATGAACAGTATGACGTGCAATACCGTTGTCGACGTCTCGTTTGGTTTTCCTTCGCTGATTGGCTTTACCTTCATGTCCGATATGATTCATAAGTTCAAAGAGGTATTTCCAAAAGCGCAGGTATCCATGTACGAAGCCCAGCTCTCTTCATTCCTGCCGGCCCTGCGCGACGGGCGGCTGGACTTTGCTATCGGTACGCTCAGTAATGAAATGCAGCTACAGGATCTGCATGTCGAGCCGCTGTTTGAATCAGAGTTTGTCCTGGTAGCCAGTCCGTCCCGGACATGCACCGGCACCATCACACTGGAATCGTTAAAGGACGAACAGTGGGTGTTGCCGCAAACGAATATGGGCTACTACAGCGAATTACTCACCACTCTACAACGAAATGGCATCAGCATCGAAAACATTGTTAAAACAGATTCCGTTGTCACAATATATAATCTTGTTCTCAATGCTGATTTCTTAACTGTTATTCCCTGCGATATGACCACGCCTTTTGACTCTAATCAATTTATCACGATACCAATCAAAGACACATTACCCGTCGCACGTTATGCGGCGGTATGGTCTAAAAATTATCGTATCAAAAAAGCCGCTTCAGTATTAGTAGAATTGGCTAAGCAATATTCATCATATAATGGATGCAGACGCAGGCAGTTAATAGAAATTGAATGATATGGAATAAACATATTTAGCGAAATTGACGCCACCTGTTTCTTTTGAACAGTGGGCAACGGTAACTTATTTTTAATACCCAGGTTAAGAGGTTATAATGCACATTACATACGATCTCCCGGTTGCAATTGAAGATATCCTCGAAGCGAAAAAAAGACTGGCGGGGAAGATATATAAAACGGGAATGCCTCGCTCTAACTATTTTAGTGAACGTTGCAAAGGCGAAATATTTCTCAAGTTTGAAAATATGCAGCGTACGGGTTCATTTAAAATTCGTGGCGCTTTTAACAAACTTAGCTCGTTAACGGAGGCGGAAAAACGTAAAGGCGTCGTGGCCTGTTCCGCAGGTAATCATGCACAGGGCGTTTCTCTTTCTTGCGCAATGCTGGGTATTGACGGCAAAGTCGTGATGCCGAAGGGCGCGCCAAAGTCAAAAGTGGCGGCCACCTGTGATTATTCGGCGGAAGTGGTGCTCCACGGTGACAACTTCAATGACACCATTGCTAAGGTGAGTGAAATTGTCGAAACCGAAGGCCGCATTTTTATTCCGCCTTACGACGATCCAAAAGTCATTGCCGGGCAGGGTACTATTGGTCTGGAAATTATGGAAGATCTGTACGATGTCGATAATGTCATCGTGCCTATTGGCGGCGGCGGTTTAATTGCAGGTATTGCCATTGCGATTAAATCGATTAACCCGACCATTAAAGTTATCGGCGTACAGGCCGAAAATGTTCACGGTATGGCGGCGTCTTATTACGCTGGCGAAATAACCGCGCACCGAACGACCGGCACCCTGGCGGATGGTTGTGATGTCTCCCGCCCGGGTAATTTAACCTATGAAATTGTTCGTGAATTAGTCGATGACATTGTTCTGGTTAGCGAAGATGAAATTCGTAACAGCATGATCGCTTTAATTCAGCGCAATAAGGTTATTACTGAAGGCGCTGGCGCACTGGCCTGCGCCGCACTATTAAGCGGGAAATTAGATAGCCATATTCAGAACAGAAAAACGGTCAGTATTATTTCTGGCGGCAATATCGATCTTTCTCGTGTATCACAAATTACGGGTTTAGTTGACGCTTAATCTTTTCGTGAGGATAGGATATGAGTACTACTGATAGCATTGTATCCAGCCAGGCAAAACAGTCGTCATGGCGTAAATCGGACACGACGTGGACGCTGGGTTTATTTGGTACCGCCATCGGCGCCGGGGTGCTGTTCTTCCCTATCCGCGCCGGGTTTGGCGGGCTTATCCCCATTCTGCTGATGCTGGTTTTAGCTTATCCCATTGCGTTCTATTGTCACCGGGCGCTGGCGCGTCTGTGTTTATCCGGGTCTAATCCGTCCGGCAATATTACGGAAACGGTCGAAGAGCACTTTGGTAAAACGGGCGGGGTAGTTATCACGTTCCTTTACTTCTTTGCGATTTGTCCGCTGCTGTGGATTTATGGCGTCACCATTACTAACACGTTCATGACGTTTTGGGAAAACCAGTTGCAGATGCCAGCGTTGAATCGCGGTTTCGTGGCGCTGTTCTTGCTGCTGCTGATGGCCTTTGTGATCTGGTTTGGTAAAGATCTGATGGTTAAGGTGATGAGTTACCTGGTATGGCCGTTTATCGCCAGTCTGGTGCTAATCTCATTATCGCTGATTCCTTACTGGAACTCGGCGGTTATCGATCAGGTTGATCTCAGTAATATCGCGCTGACCGGGCACGATGGCATACTGGTTACGGTGTGGCTGGGCATCTCTATTATGGTGTTCTCCTTTAACTTTTCGCCCATCGTCTCTTCCTTCGTGGTGTCTAAGCGTGAAGAGTATGAGAAAGAGTTTGGCCGCGAATTTACCGAGCGTAAATGTTCACAGATCATCTCGCGCGCCAGTATGCTGATGGTCGCCGTGGTGATGTTCTTCGCCTTTAGCTGTCTGTTTACGCTCTCCCCGCAGAACATGGCGGATGCGAAAGCGCAGAACATTCCGGTACTTTCCTACCTGGCCAACCATTTCGCCTCTTTGTCGGGGACAAAATCCACTTTTGCAACGGTGCTGGAGTATGGCGCGTCTATCATCGCGCTGGTTGCTATTTTCAAATCTTTCTTCGGCCACTACCTGGGGACGCTGGAAGGGCTGAACGGCCTGGTGCTGAAATTCGGTTATAAAGGCGATAAAACCAAAGTCTCTATGGGCAAGCTTAATACCATCAGCATGATCTTCATTATGGGGTCTACCTGGGTCGTAGCTTACGCAAACCCGAACATTCTGGACCTGATTGAAGCGATGGGCGCGCCGATTATCGCCTCGCTGTTATGCCTGCTGCCGATGTACGCCATTCGTAAAGCGCCGTCGCTGGCGAAGTACCGTGGTCGTCTGGATAACGTGTTCGTCACCCTGATTGGTCTGCTGACCATCCTGAATATTGTCTACAAATTGTTCTAATCCTCACGTTTAGCCTGCGTTCCGCCCCAGGGCGTGGACGCAGGCTGACATCGACGGAGGCACTACATGAATGAATTTCCGGTCGTTCTGGTCATTAATTGCGGATCATCTTCTATCAAATTCTCTGTACTGGATGTCGCTACCTGTGATGTTTTAATGGCGGGAATAGCAGATGGGATGAATACTGAAAACGCCTTTTTATCTATTAATGGCGATAAGCCGATAAACCTCGCGCACTCTAATTATGAGGACGCGTTAAAAGCCATTGCCTTTGAGCTGGAAAAACGTGATTTAACGGATAGCGTGGCATTAATTGGCCACCGTATCGCGCACGGCGGAGAGCTATTTACGCAGTCCGTCATTATTACCGATGAGATTATCGATAATATTCGTCGGGTATCGCCTTTAGCGCCGCTGCATAATTACGCTAATTTAAGCGGCATTGACGCGGCGCGGCACCTTTTCCCGGCCGTGTGTCAGGTGGCGGTATTTGATACCAGTTTCCACCAGACGCTGGCGCCGGAAGCCTATTTATACGGATTGCCGTGGGAATATTTTTCCAGCCTGGGTGTGCGTCGCTACGGCTTTCACGGTACGTCGCATCGCTATGTTTCGCAGCGTGCGTATGAACTGCTTGACCTCGATGAAAAAAACTCAGGTCTGATTGTCGCGCATCTGGGCAATGGGGCGTCTATCTGCGCCGTACGCAATGGTCAGAGCGTGGATACCTCAATGGGGATGACGCCGCTTGAGGGGCTGATGATGGGCACTCGCAGCGGCGACGTTGATTTCGGCTCGATGGCGTGGATAGCCAAAGAAACCGGGCAGACGTTGAGCGATCTGGAGCGAGTGGTGAATAAAGAGTCCGGTTTGCTCGGCATCTCCGGTTTGTCATCCGACCTTAGAGTCCTGGAAAAAGCCTGGCACGAAGGACATGAGCGCGCCCGGTTAGCGATAAAAACATTTGTCCACCGTATCGCCCGTCATATTGCCGGACACGCGGCATCGTTACATCGGTTGGATGGCATTATTTTTACCGGCGGTATTGGTGAAAATTCAGTATTAATTCGCCAGTTGGTAATTGAACATTTGGGCGTACTGGGGCTTACGTTAGACGTTGAAATGAATAAGCAGCCGAATTCTCACGGCGAGCGCATTATTTCCGCTAACCCTTCTCAGGTTATTTGCGCTGTTATTCCCACGAATGAAGAGAAAATGATTGCCCTTGATGCCATTCATTTAGGCAACGTGAAAGCACCAGTGGAATTTGCATAACTTAACGGCTGTTCTGTAGAGAGATTATTTTTCATGAAGGTAAATATCGATACCAGCGATATGCTGTATGCCGAAGCATGGCGTGATTTTAAAGGTACGGACTGGAAAGAAGAAATTAATGTCCGTGATTTTATTCAGCATAACTATACGCCCTATGAGGGGGATGAATCTTTTCTCGCCGACGCGACGCCAGCGACCACGGCGTTGTGGGAAAAGGTGATGGCGGGAATACGTATTGAGAACGCGACCCATGCGCCGGTGGATTTCGATACCAACATCGCGACGACGATTACCGCGCACGATGCGGGGTATATTGAAAAAAATCTGGAAAAAATCGTCGGTTTACAAACGGATAAGCCGCTTAAACGCGCTTTGCATCCGTTTGGCGGCGTTAACATGATTAAAAGTTCATTCCACGCTTATGGCCGCGAAATGGACGCCGATTTTGAATATACCTTTACCGATCTGCGGAAAACCCATAATCAGGGCGTATTCGATGTTTACTCGCCGGATATGCTGCGCTGCCGTAAATCCGGCGTATTAACCGGTTTGCCGGATGGTTATGGTCGCGGGCGCATTATTGGCGATTATCGCCGCGTCGCGCTGTATGGTATCCGTTATCTGGTGCGCGAACGCGAGCTGCAATTCGCCGACCTGCAGTCGAATCTGGAGCGGGGACAGAATCTTGAGGCGACGATTCGCCTGCGTGAGGAGTTGGCGGAGCATCGTCGCGCGCTGCTGCAAATGCAGGAGATGGCGGCGAAATACGGCTACGATATCTCCCGCCCGGCGCGAAACGCGCAGGAAGCGGTACAGTGGCTCTACTTCGCTTATCTGGCGGCGATAAAATCGCAAAATGGCGGTGCAATGTCGCTGGGAAGAACCGCCTCGTTCCTTGATATCTACATTGAGCGCGATTTCAACGCGGGCCTTCTGACAGAGCAGCAGGCGCAAGAATTGATCGACCATTTCATCATGAAGATCCGCATGGTGCGCTTCCTGCGCACGCCGGAATTTGATTCGCTCTTTTCCGGCGATCCGATCTGGGCCACCGAAGTTATTGGCGGGATGGGGCTCGATGGCCGCACGCTGGTGACGAAGAACTCTTTCCGTTATCTGCATACCCTGCACACGATGGGGCCAGCGCCGGAGCCGAACCTGACCATACTGTGGTCAGAAGCGTTGCCGGTGGCATTCAAGAAATATGCTGCGCAGGTCTCCATCGTGACCTCATCTTTGCAGTATGAAAACGACGATTTAATGCGTACCGACTTTAACAGCGACGATTATGCTATCGCTTGTTGCGTCAGCCCGATGGTCATCGGTAAGCAGATGCAGTTCTTCGGCGCGCGCGCCAACCTTGCCAAAACGTTGCTGTACGCTATCAATGGCGGCGTTGATGAGAAACTGAAAATCCAGGTCGGGCCGAAAACCGCGCCGTTAACGGATGAGGTGCTGGATTATGACGCAGTAATGGAGAGCCTCGACCATTTTATGGACTGGCTGGCGGTGCAGTACATTAGCGCGCTGAACATCATTCACTACATGCACGATAAGTACAGCTATGAAGCTTCGCTGATGGCGCTGCACGACCGTGATGTGTATCGGACGATGGCGTGCGGCATCGCCGGACTGTCGGTGGCGGCGGATTCCCTGTCCGCCATCAGGTACGCTCAGGTGAAGCCGATTCGCGACGAAAATGGCCTTGCCATCGACTTCGCTATTGAAGGCGAGTATCCGCAGTACGGCAACAACGATGAGCGCGTGGACAGCATCGCCTGCGACCTGGTGAAACGCTTTATGCAAAAAATTAGCGTGTTGCCGACGTATCGCAATGCGGTGCCGACGCAGTCCATTTTGACCATCACCTCGAACGTCGTGTACGGGCAGAAGACCGGCAATACGCCGGATGGACGCCGCGCCGGAACGCCGTTCGCGCCGGGGGCGAACCCGATGCATGGTCGTGACCGCAAAGGGGCGGTAGCCTCGCTGACGTCGGTGGCGAAACTGCCGTTTACCTACGCCAAAGACGGTATTTCGTACACCTTCTCGATTGTGCCTGCGGCGCTCGGGAAAGAAGATGCGGTGCGGAAAACCAATCTTGTCGGCCTGCTGGACGGCTATTTCCATCATGAAGCACAGGTAGAAGGCGGGCAGCATCTGAACGTCAATGTCATGAACCGTGAAATGTTGCTGGATGCGATTGAACATCCGGAAAACTACCCGAACCTGACGATCCGCGTTTCCGGCTATGCCGTGCGCTTCAATGCGCTGACTCGTGAGCAGCAACAGGACGTTATTTCGCGCACCTTTACTCAGGCGATGTAACGTGAACGGGGCGATCGTGTGGATCGCCCCGCGACGGATCTTCACTGAACGGTAATCTTAGGGGGAGATATGATTAGCGCATTTGATATTTTTAAGATTGGCATTGGACCTTCAAGCTCCCATACCGTAGGGCCAATGAATGCAGGAAAATGTTTTATCGATCGGCTGATCGACAGCGGCGACCTGCCGCGAACGACGCGCATCACGGTTGATCTTTACGGATCGCTATCGCTGACGGGCAAAGGCCACGCGACCGATACCGCCATCATTATGGGTCTTGCGGGCAATACGCCGCAGGATGTCAATATTGATAGCATTCCGGCGTTTATCCAGGAGGTTGCCCGCAGCAGCCGTTTATCGGTGGCGGGTGGCGCGCATGTGGTGGATTTTCCCGTCGCCGACAGTATTCTCTTTCACGCTGAAACCCTGGCGCGCCATGAAAACGGTATGCGTATTACCGCCTGGCACGGACAAACGCCGCTTTTACACAAAACGTATTACTCTATTGGCGGCGGCTTTATTGTCGAAGAGGAACGCTTTGGTCAGTCGCACGACGTAGAAAAATCGGTACCGTATGATTTTCATTCCGCCAGCGAGCTGTTGACGCTGTGTGAAAGACAGGGGCTCTCGGTTTCCGGCCTGATGATGCAAAATGAACTGGCGTTGCGGAGCAAAGAGCAGATTGACGCTGGCTTTGCCCGCATCTGGCAGGTGATGGCGACCGGAATTGAACGTGGCATGAATACTGAGGGCGTGCTGCCGGGGCCGCTGAACGTTCCACGCCGCGCGGTAGCGTTACGACGTCTGCTGGTCTCCAGCGATAATCTCTCCCGCGATCCGATGAACGTCATCGACTGGATTAACATGTTCGCCCTGGCCGTGAGCGAAGAGAACGCGGCGGGTGGGCGAGTGGTCACCGCGCCGACCAACGGCGCGTGCGGCATTATTCCCGCGGTGCTGGCCTATTACGACAAATTCCGTCGTCCGGTCAATGCCAACTCTATCGCCCGTTATCTGTTGTCGGCGGGGGCAATTGGCATGCTGTACAAGATGAACGCCTCGATATCCGGCGCGGAAGTGGGGTGTCAGGGCGAGGTTGGCGTCGCGTGTTCGATGGCGGCGGCAGGGCTGACAGAACTGCTGGGCGGTAGCCCGGCGCAGGTCTGTATTGCGGCGGAAATTGCGATGGAGCATAACCTTGGCCTCACCTGTGACCCGGTGGCGGGTCAGGTACAAATCCCTTGTATTGAACGTAATGCGATTAACGCCGTTAAAGCGGTGAATGCGGCGCGAATGGCGCTACGCCGTACCTCTGAGCCGCGGGTTTCGCTCGATAAAGTGATCGAAACTATGTACGAAACGGGTAAAGACATGAACGACAAATATCGCGAGACGTCGCGCGGCGGTCTGGCGATTAAAGTCGTTTGTGGATAGGCCCGACAGGCGCAGAGTGAGCAGGCTATGGGATAACGCAGAAGACAGAAGCTGAGAAAAGGGCGCACCAAAGTGCGCCCTTTTTTGTTGTGATACGCGTCAAATAGAGAAAATAACAATATTAAATAAATAGTAAATAGAAAATAATTCTTAACCCACAAGAAATGCAGGCGTTTTATTGGTAAGTTTTTCTCTTATCGTGCGCGTATGATTTTCTTATTACAAGAAAGTACCTGCACCTCACGTTCTGCATATCGCCTTGCTGCGGCACGAAAAATAAAAAAACCTCTACCTACACATTGAGCGAGAATTTTATGGAATCGGCTAATAATACCAGCGTAATCCTCGACGCATCAGCCCCGGCGCGTCGGGCAGGGATGACAGAAAGCGAATGGCGTGAAGCCATCAAATTTGATAGTACCGACACCGGCTGGGTCATTATGAGTATCGGGATGGCGATAGGCGCAGGGATCGTTTTTCTTCCTGTCCAGGTTGGCCTGATGGGACTTTGGGTCTTTTTACTCTCTTCTATTATTGGTTATCCGGCCATGTACCTGTTCCAGCGGCTGTTTATTAATACGCTGGCGGAATCCCCGGAATGTAAAGACTACCCCAGCGTGATCAGCGGCTATCTGGGCAAAAACTGGGGTATTTTATTAGGCGCGCTGTACTTTGTAATGCTCGTCATCTGGATGTTCGTCTATTCTACGGCGATTACTAACGACAGCGCCTCTTATCTGCATACTTTCGGCGTAACGGAAGGATTGCTTTCCGATAGTCCATTTTATGGTCTGGTGCTGATCTGCATCCTGGTGGCGATTTCCTCACGCGGTGAAAAATTACTGTTCAAAATCTCCACCGGCATGGTGCTGACCAAGCTACTGGTAGTGGCGGCGCTGGGCGTCTCTATGGTGGGTATGTGGCATCTGTATAACATTGGCGCGCTGCCGCCGATGGCCCTGCTGATTAAAAACGCCATTATTACCCTGCCATTTACGCTGACCTCGATTTTATTTATCCAGACGTTAAGCCCAATGGTGATCTCTTACCGTTCACGCGAAAAATCTATTGAGGTCGCACGCCATAAAGCGCTGCGCGCCATGAATATCGCGTTTGGCATCCTGTTCGTTACCGTCTTTTTCTATGCGGTTTCCTTCACCCTGGCGATGGGGCATGACGAAGCGGTGAAAGCCTACGAGCAGAATATTTCCGCCCTGGCGATCGCCGCGCAATTTATTAGCGGCGATGGCGCTGGCTGGGTCAAAGTGGTTAGCGTAATTCTGAACATCTTTGCCGTCATGACCGCCTTCTTTGGCGTTTATTTAGGATTCCGCGAAGCGACGCAAGGCATTGTGATGAATATCCTGCGCCGCAAAATGCCCGCCGAGAAGATTAAGGAAAATCTGGTACAGCGCGGCATTATGATTTTCGCTATTTTGCTGGCCTGGAGCGCCATTGTGCTCAACGCGCCGGTACTGAGCTTCACCTCTATTTGTAGCCCTATCTTCGGTATGGTGGGCTGTTTAATTCCGGCATGGTTGGTCTACAAGGTTCCCGCATTGCACAAATATAAAGGCGCTTCGTTGTACCTGATTATTATTACCGGTCTGCTGCTATGCGTTTCTCCGTTCCTGGCATTCTCTTGATATACCTGAGATTAAGGTTGTTGTTATGTTTGAATCTAAAATAAATCCATTGTGGCAAAGTTTTATCCTGGCCGTGCAGGAAGAAGTAAAACCGGCGCTGGGGTGTACTGAGCCAATTTCACTGGCGCTGGCAGCAGCGGCGGCGGCGGCTGAACTTGACGGCACAGTTGAACGCATTGACGCGTGGGTTTCGCCTAATCTGATGAAAAATGGTATGGGCGTTACCGTTCCAGGAACGGGAATGGTAGGGCTACCGATCGCCGCGGCGCTTGGCGCGTTGGGCGGTGATGCGAAAGCCGGGTTGGAGGTGTTAAAAGACGCTTCCGCTAAAGCCGTTGCCGATGCAAAAGCGATGCTGGCCGCCGGACATGTTGCAGTGATGTTGCAGGAGCCATGTAACGATATCCTGTTTTCACGGGCGAAAGTGTATAGCGGCGATAGCTGGGCATGTGTCACGATCGTCGGCGATCATACAAATATTGTGCGGATAGAAACCGACAAGGGCGTGGTATTTACCCAAGCCGATAATGCGCAGGAAGAAGAAAAAACCTCGCCACTGGGAGTGCTGTCTCATACCTCGCTGGAAGAGATCCTGGCGTTTGTGAATGCGGTGCCCTTTGACGCTATCCGCTTTATTCTCGATGCGGCCAGGCTAAACGGCGCGTTGTCGCAGGAGGGCTTGCGTGGTTCCTGGGGGCTGCATATTGGTTCGACGCTGGTCAAACAGTGCGATCGCGGTCTGCTGGCGAAAGATCTCTCCACGGCGATTTTGATCCGTACCAGCGCGGCGTCAGACGCCAGAATGGGCGGTGCCACGTTGCCCGCGATGAGCAACTCCGGCTCCGGCAACCAGGGGATTACCGCCACGGTGCCAGTCATGGTGGTTGCTGAACATGTCGGCGCCGATGACGAGTGCCTGGCGCGCGCGCTAATGTTATCGCATTTGAGCGCTATCTATATTCACCATCAGCTTCCGCGTTTGTCGGCGCTGTGCGCGGCAACTACGGCGGCGATGGGCGCGGCAGCGGGTATGGCGTGGCTGATAGATGGTCGTTACGACACTATCGCAATGGCTATCAGCAGTATGATTGGTGATGTCAGCGGGATGATTTGCGATGGCGCGTCGAATAGCTGCGCGATGAAAGTCTCTATCAGCGCGTCGGCGGCGTGGAAAGCCGTACTGATGGCGTTGGATGATACGGCGGTGACCGGAAACGAAGGGATTGTGGCGCACAATGTCGAACAATCTATTTCGAATTTGTGTTCGCTGGCGTGTCGCTCAATGCAGCAGACAGACAAGCAGATCATCGAGATTATGGCCAGTAAAGCGCATTAATAATAACGCCCCGGCATGACGTCGGGGCAGCGTGTTGCCCGATGGCGCTGCGCTTATCGGGTCTACCCGTTATCAGCCGGATCGGGCGCTTGCGCCGCCATCCGGCATGATTTCAGGCTGCGGCCTCTTCTTCTGCCAGCCGGGCTTCGGCGTCCGCCACGATGGCTTCCAGTTCGGTTAGCATCTCTTCATAGCCCAGCGGCACTCATCGCCTCCTGTACGGCAGGTTTTACCACGGGCTGACGTTTCTTCGCCGATTTTTTGCTCATCTTGCGACTCCTTTTCTGGCTGGCTACACCGGTAAATCTACCAGTAATGCGCGCAGCGGCGTATCGGCAACCAGCGTAATGTTAGGTTCATCACGAATAAATGCGCCATCTCCGCAGGTTAACGCCTCGCGTTCTTCGTTGTGCGTCATCGCGTGGAACGTACCGTGAATCGACTGCAAATAGGCGCGCGGCCCGTGAAGCTGGAAGTTAAGCGATTCGCCTTTCTCCAGCGTAATATGATGTACCCAGACCTGTTGGCGCAGTTGTAAGCTGTTTTGCTCACCGTCGGGCGAGGCAAGAAGCTGTTGTTGCGCCGTCGAGAGTGGGATTTTTTGTACCAGCGCGTTTTCCCGTTCAGGGCAGGCGTCAAGCCACAGTTGCATTCGGGTTAACGGCTTAACTTTGCTGAGATTATGTTCGCTGTAGCTAATGCCCGGCTGCGCGGCGAGCAGCAACGCTTCGCCCGCTTTAGCCTGTACATGGTTGCCGTCGCTGTCGCGGTATTCCGCTTCGCCGTCCAGAATCAGGTTTAAAATATCCACCTTTGGATAAGTTCGAGGCTGAAAAGAGGCGCCCGGCGCCAGCACTTCCTGGTTCAGTACGCGCAACGACGCGTAGCCCAGCAGTGTAGGGTCGAAGTAGTGTCCAAAGGAGAAGGTATAGCGGGCCTGTAGCCATCCGTAGTCTGCCTGTCCACATTGTTTGGCGGTTCGGGTCGTAATCATCGTTATTAACCTCTCTTTACTTCCTTTTATGTTAAGGGGCTGGACGCTGCATTGTTAGCCAGATATTCTGCCCGGTATGTTCAAATTTCCTGAATGAGAACGTTATGGCTAAAGAGAGAGCGCTGACGCTTGAAGCATTGCGTGTGATGGACGCCATTGACCGCCGGGGCAGTTTTGCCGCAGCGGCTGATGAGTTGGGGCGGGTGCCCTCCGCGCTGAGTTACACCATGCAGAAGCTGGAAGAAGAGTTGGACGTTGTACTGTTCGATCGCTCCGGCCATCGTACAAAATTCACCAACGTCGGACGTATGCTGCTGGAACGCGGGCGGGTATTGCTGGAAGCGGCAGACAAGTTAACGACGGATGCTGAAGCGTTGGCCCGCGGTTGGGAAACGCATCTGACGCTGGTCACTGAAGCTCTGGTACCGACGCCTGCTTTTTTTCCGCTGATCGACCGGCTGGCCGCTAAAGCCAATACGCAGCTTTCATTGATTACCGAAGTACTGGCTGGCGCATGGGAGCGGCTTGAGCAGGGACGGGCGGATATCGTTATCGCCCCGGATATGCATTTTCGATCGTCGTCGGAAATTAACTCCCGTAAGTTGTATACGTTAATGAATGTGTATGTCGCCGCGCCTGACCACCCTATTCATCAGGAGCCGGAGCCGCTTTCGGAAGTGACGCGGGTTAAATACCGCGGCGTAGCGGTAGCGGATACCGCGCGCGAGCGGCCGGTATTAACGGTGCAACTGCTGGATAAGCAGCCACGTCTGACGGTAAGCACGATTGAAGATAAACGTCAGGCGCTGCTGGCCGGGCTTGGCGTCGCGACGATGCCATATTCGATGGTGGAACAGGATATTGCCGAAGGGCGGCTACGCGTAGTCAGCCCGGAATCGACCAGCGAAATCGATATTATTATGGCCTGGCGGCGCGACAGTATGGGGGAGGCAAAAGCCTGGTGCCTGCGGGAAATACCTAAGCTATTCGCCGGAAAATAAATAGCGCGCGGCGCTTTAAAAGCGGCGCCGCGCCGCCCTCAGGAAAAACGTTTCGGATCGGGGCCGAAGCGGTTGTCGCCCGGTGTACCATTCTGGCAGTTGAACGCAATGATGATAAGCCAGCCGATAATGGGGATAAGTAGCAACAGTAGCCACCATGCGGAGCGGTCAGTGTCATGCAGACGACGGAACTGCACGGCCCACCACGGTAAAAAGATCAGAACGCCGTAAATGGTGGTCAGAACGCCTTCACCCCCGGCGCGTTGCCAGCCAAGCATGGCGTCCAGCAGGCCCAACACAAAGGTAAAGATGATATTGACCAGAATAAACATCCAGTACTCTTTGCGTCGCGCGCGGCCGCCAAATCCCAGATAATTTTTTAAAACCTTTAAATACCAATCCATTTTCGCCTCAATAATGGTTCAATCACTTGTTTTTAAAGTAATCAAACTAAGAATAGCTGCGAATGAAATGCTGGTAAATATTTGTGGCATTTATTAATAAGGCGTCCCGGAGGACGCCTGAAATTAGCCAAAGCGCACGTCGCGCCCGTGAGGTTCGAGCAGATCCTGCCACGGTCCGACAGAAATGATACCCGTGGGGTTAATCGTTTTATGGCTACGGAAATAGTGGTGACGAATATGGTCCATATTGACGGTTTCAGCAATGCCCGGTATTTGATAGATATCGCGCAGGAAACCGTACAGATTCAGGTAGTCGCTGATTCGGTATTTGTCGCATTTGAAATGAGTCACGTAAACCGGATCAAAGCGTACCAGGGTCGTCCATAAGCGGATATCCGCCTCGGTCAACTGGTTGCCCGTCAGATAGCGGTGCTGTCCGAGAATCTGTTCCAGGCGCGCCAGCGCAGTAAACACCTTTTCTACCGCTTCATCATACGCTTGCTGGCTAGTGGCGAAGCCTGCTTTATAAACGCCGTTATTAACGTTGTCATAAATCCAGCCGTTTAACTCGTCAATTTTGCTTTGCAGCGCGTGGGGATAGTAATCCCCGGCTTTAGCGCCCAGCCCATCGAAAGCGGAGTTAAACATACGAATGATTTCGGCGGACTCGTTGCTGACGATAGTATGATTTTTTTTATCCCATAAGACCGGCACGGTGACGCGGCCGCTGTAGTGTGGATCGGCGTGCAGATACAACTGGTAGAGAAATTCATGCTGATAGAGGGTATCGCCGGTGGCCGCCGGAAAAGTATCATCAAACGTCCAGCCGTTTTCCAGCATCAATGGATTCACGACAGAAACCGGAATAAACGGCTCCAGACCTTTCAGTTTACGGAAAATGAGCGTGCGATGCGCCCAGGGGCAGGCAAGGGAAACGTACAGATGGTAACGATCTTTTTCTGCGGCGAATCCGCCTTCGCCGGAAGGTCCGGGCGCGCCGTCAGCGGTAAGCCAGTTGCGGAAAGCCGACGCTGAACGCTGAAATTTCCCCCCGGAAGATTTGGTGTCATACCAGGTATCGTGCCAGACGCCATCGATCAGTTGTCCCATGTCTCTCTCCTTCAGATAACAAAAGCGAGGCGCTATTCCCTCGCTTTTTTAATTGAGTATAGATTGCTTACCACTTTTTATTCAGCAGACGGTCAAGGCTGAACGCGCCAGGCCCGGTTAACGCCAGTAATAAGAATCCTCCGGCAATGGTCAGGTTTTTCATAAACATCAGCGAGTTTACACCTTCTGCAAAATTGCTATGGAAGATCAATGCCGTCAGCAACGTAAAACCAGCGGTGAAAAGCGCAGTGGTGCGGGTGAGGAACCCCAGCAGAATCGCCAGACCGCCGCCGAACTCAAGCAGTATGGTGAGCGGCAGCAGGAATCCTGGTACGCCCATCGCTTCCATATACTGTTGTGTGCCCGCATAGCCGCTAATTTTTCCCCATCCTGCGGTAATAAACAGAACTGGCATTAAAATACGCGCTATCAGTACACCAACATCTTCTAATTTTTTCATTTTATTCTCCAGGAGGCCGATTCGGCTGCTGCTGCTATTTTCATGAGCAATGACGCGCTTTAGCGCGTCATTGTTATCGCTGGAGAGAATCATAAACGTGGCGTACAGGAATTGTTAGCAAGGAAAATTGCCAAATTTTTTCAAAAAATTTGAGTGATTGCTAAAGAGACGATATGCATAAAAGTATCGCGCTACCAGGTGATAACCTGATGGCGCGATGCTATAAAAGAAAAGATATTAACCGCGGAGCTGTTGTTGACGGAGGGTAGTTTTTACCAGGCGCCAGGCGCTCCAGATACCCAGGTCGCGTTTCGCCCAGCGTACCAACATATTAGGATGACGGATGGTCCAGATGGCCATTACGCTGCTACCGACCAGCGCCCAGGAGCGCAGGCTTAACACCGTATTCCAGCCGCGATCGTATGCGCCGGTGGTCTCCAGCCAGTCGCGACGGCTGGCGGACAGATCCAGCCGTTGCTGCTGGATCTGACTGAGAAGCAGCGCTTTACGTTTTTCGCGTTCGCCTTTGCTGCTCACGACTGATCGTCCTCCAGAATTTGCCGATCGTTAGCCAGTTCGTGCCGCGTATGGCGCAATAGCGTGGACTGACGCGCTTTGCGCAAAGTCCAGATGCCGCCGATTAGCGCAAGCACTAACAGCACAACTGTGGTAGCGATCATCGCGTTCAAACGGTACTGAGGATCGATAGCCCAGATGACCAGAACCATCAGGCTCATTAAGCCAAACGCCGCGAAGAGCATGGTAAGACCTACCATCAGCAAAAGCTGAAAGAGGTTCGCTTTCTCTTCTTCCAGTTCTACTACTGCCAGTCGCAGCCGGGTTTCCACCATCTCAACGATAATGGTGACAATCCGCTGCCCGATACCCAGTACGCTTTTGCCTGGTCCTTGTGCCTGTCGAGAGTCCGCCATAATTAACGACGCGTCAGCAGTACGCCCAACACCAGACCGACAGCGGCGCCAATGCCTACGCCTGTCCAGGGATTTTCGCGCACATAATCATCGGCACGGGCGGCGGCGGCGCGAGTCTGTTTGGCAATCACATCACCCGTTTCTCCCAGGCGGTAACGGCTCTCTTTCAGCGCGCGCTCGGCTTTGCTACGAATCTTACTCAACTCTTCTTTCGACTTTTCGCCCGAAGAGCTCAGCACTTCTTCGAGCGTATCGGTCAGGGATTTCAACTCAGCGCGCAGATGTTCCGTAGTGTTATCTTTCGACATAGTTTTTTCCAGGTGAGTGAGTATTTACATTCGGCGTTAATTTAGTAGTCTCTGGCCTCAAGTTTTTTTAGCTCATCCTGAGCCTCGGCCAGCTTACGTTCACGTTTGTCTATTTTATCCGCATCGCCTTTTGCTTTTGCCTCGGCTAAATCACGTTGGCGTTCGGCTACCTCTTCTTTTTGCTCAGCGATCTTTTTCTGATGCTCGGCGCGCAGCTTGCTGTCAGTACAATTGGCGCGTACTTCGCTGAGCGCCTTGTTCAGACCCTCAATACGGCGCTGATTGTTGTGCTTTTCAGCGTAGCTAATTTCCTTTTGTATATCCTGCTCTTTTTCCTGACAAAGCGAATTAGCGTAGCTGCCGGCGCTAAGCGTAAAAAGCGTGATAGCCAAAGCGATGCGGTATTTCATTCCTGAACTTTCCCTTATGTTCGGACCCGTTGTCCGGGGCGGTGATCCCGATAATAACGCGGTGGGTTAAGCACCGCTTTATTAATCATAGTCATTAAACAATGAAATCACCAAAGTGAGTGATATGATTCGGATTCCTGGAGATTAGCCAAAGCGGTGTGAGCTTTCCCGTAAGCGGGACAACCACTGTACCGTTTCGTTGTCATCGTCCTGCTGAGCGACGACATAACCGTGTGGTAACGTTTGATCAAGCACTGTTTTTGCTGCGGCGCTTTGCGCAGGGGAATCGAAGGTAATGAGCAACATGTCATTTTTAGGCGTAATGCTTTTAAAATGAATGCCGTTCGCATCCAGATGATGCAGAACTGAGAAGCCGTCTGGCATACTGGCGCCCTGGTTAACCGCGCGAATGGCCAGCGTCGACTCTTGCTGACGCAGCGTTGACCACGTCATCATGAGTATGGTCAGCATCAGCAGAAAAGCGCTGATCCAAATGAGTTGTCGGGCAGTTATGCGTGGTTTAAGCATAAGTTATCCCCGGCTCCCATACTTCTTTTTCCACAGCATGACCAGTGAACCCGCCAGGCCAAAAAAGAGCAGCACCACGGGCAGCAACATCAGGCATGACATTAGCTGATCTTCATACTTCATAAAGACGGGCGTTTTGCCCAGCAGATAGCCCAGCGACGTCAGGATAAGCACCCACAACAAGCCACTCATCCAGTTGAAAAACTGAAAGCGCGCGTTATTCAGGCCGGATATGCCGGCAATGGTGGGCAGCAGTGTTCTGACAAACGCGATAAAACGGCCTATCAATAATGCCGACAGGCCGTGTTTATGGAAAAGGTGATGGGCGTGTTGATGATAATGTGCGGGGAGATGAGAGAGCCAGTTTTGCACGGTGCGGGTATTCCCCAGCCAGCGGCCCTGAATATAGCTCACCCAGCAACCCAGGCTGGCCGCGACGGTAAGCAGCAAAATGGTTTGTGGAAAACCCATCGCGCCTTTGGCGATCAGCACGCCGACCAGGATCAACAGGCTGTCGCCAGGCAAAAAGGCGGCAGGGAGCAGCCCATTTTCCAGAAACAAAATCATAAATAACACAAAATATAACATGCCAATCATGGAAGGATTGGCCAGTGTTTCAAAGTCCTGAGCCCACAGGGCATTCAGCAATTGAGTCAGTAGTTCCATTCAGTATTCCTGGAGAATCGGTTAACGTCACGCCGGTGATCTGAGGTTTGCACTGCCGCAACAGAGTTGGAGTTTTTATCAGCGTTGCGGAAACGGCAAATTCGCGGCCTGAACTATTCCTTGCTAAGTTGTGAAGTAAGCAAGCACTAACACACAAAAATTCAAAATGCATCTAATTGTAACAAAGGTCAACGAAGTCCGTTATAGAAATTACGCGTCGTTGAGCTTTGATTTTGCTTATCGCAAGGGAGGGTGGCGAGAGGATTTACACAGGCTGACACTTTATACTTTACGCTGACCGAGCGCCGCGGCAGACGCCATCTACATATAACGTTACGCGAGGATGTCGCGTGTGGATATAAATTCGCTTTACGTCACAGCCTACGGATTGGGAGATTCAGATTTATCGTCACGCCGGATGGCACGCGCCATCCGGCATCGATAATCACTTAGCTACGCAAGGCGTTATTCGCCAGACGTTCGTCCTCTGCCTGGCAGGCTGCCGCAGTGAACAGAACATCGGTAGATGAGTTCAGCGCCGTTTCACACGAATCCTGCAATACGCCGATAATAAAGCCGACCGCTACTACCTGCATCGCGATATCGTTCGGAATGCCAAACATGTTGCACGCCAGCGGGATCAGCAGCAATGAACCGCCTGCCACGCCGGAGGCGCCGCAAGCACACAGCGAGGCCACCACGCTCAGCAGCAGCGCTGTAGGCAGATCCACCGGGACGCCTAACGTATGGACTGCCGCCAACGTCAGAACCGTAATGGTAATTGCCGCGCCGGCCATATTGATAGTGGCACCCAGCGGAATGGAAACGGAGTAAGTATCCCTGTCCAGATTCAGTTTTTCGCACAGCGCCATATTTACTGGAATATTGGCGGCAGAGCTGCGGGTAAAGAAGGCATAAACGCCGCTTTCACGCAGGCAGGCGAACACCAGCGGATAAGGGTTGCGACGAATTTTCCAGAATACCAACAGCGGGTTGACCACCAGCGCGACCAGCAGCATACAGCCAATCAAGACGACCAGCAGGTGCGCATAACCCCACAGGGTGGAGAAGCCGGTGGTTGCAAGCGTTGATGAAACCAGACCAAAAATACCGACTGGCGCGAAACGGATCACCAGTTTCACCATAAAGGTCACGGCGTTAGACATATCGTTCACGAGGTTTTTGGTGGTTTCATTGCCATGACGCAGGGCAAATCCCAGACCGACGGCCCATACCAGAATCCCGATATAGTTAGCGTTCAGCAGCGCGTCGATGGGGTTCGACACCATACTCATCAGCAGACCGCGCAGGACTTCTACAATGCCGGACGGCGGCACGATATCCTGGGCGCTACTGGACAGATGCAGCGTTGAAGGGAAGGCGAAGCTGAACACAACGGCCGCCAGCGCGGCTGAAAAGGTGCCTAGCAGGTAAAGAAAGAGAATAGGGCGAATATTGGTTTTTTGGCCGTGCTGGTGGTTGGCGATCGAGGCCATTACCAGCATCAGCACCAGAACGGGGGCGACCGCTTTTAAGGCGCCGACGAACAGGGTGCCAAGCAAGCCAACCGCTTCCGCCGCAGGCTTAGAAATCCATGCCAGTAAAATCCCCAGTACCAGACCCACTAAAATTTGTTTAACCAGACTGCCTTGCGCTAAACGCTGCAGTAGCCCTGATGCTCGTTGCGTAGCCATTTCATGTTCCTTGTATTGTGTTGCTGGTCATCCCCTGCACGCTCTTACGGCGCATCTTTCAGGATGTAACAAAGTGTTTGCCTGGTTGAGTATAAGGAAAGTTGAAGGTTCGGGAAGCGAAATATCCTGGATTTTTTGCTGTGATCATGTTTTATAACTTTATATTAACAGTGTTGTGACATGTTAAACAAAAACGCCCGGCAGGTGTGCGCTGCCGGGCGTTTTTGATGGGGCAGGTTTACCCCGATAAAAGATTATTGCGCTCGTAGTTTCTTATCGCGCTGATGGTTAACCCAGGCGTTAATCACCAGCGTAATGGTCAGAATGCCAAACACTACGCCCAGCGAAATCGCGATAGGAATATGGTAGAAGTCGACGATCAGCATCTTAATGCCGATAAAGACCAGAATGACCGCCAGACCATATTTCAACATTGAGAAGCGTTCCGCCACGCCGGACAGCAGGAAGTACATCGCGCGCAGTCCTAAGATGGCAAACAGGTTAGAGGTCAGTACGATGAACGGGTTGGTGGTGACCGCAAAGATCGCCGGAATACTGTCAACGGCGAAGATCGCATCGCTGAACTCAACCATAATCAGCACCAGCAGCAGCGGCGTGGCATACAGCAGGCCGTTTTTACGTACGAAAAAGTGCTCGTTCTCGATCGTATCGGTCATGCGCAGATGCCCGCGTAGCCAACGCACCATCGGTTTTTCGCTAATGCCGGATTCGTCTTCCTTCGCCAGCGCCATTTTTACGCCGGTAAACAGCAGGAAGGCACCGAACACATACAGCAGCCATTCGAACTGAGTGATAAGCCAGGTACCGGCGAAAATCATGATAGTACGCAACACGATCGCGCCAAGAGCCCCATACACCAGCACCCGGCGTTGCAGAGTCGGAGGGACGGAGAAATAGCTAAACAGCATCAGCCAGACAAAGACGTTATCTACGGCCAGCGACTTTTCAATCAGATAGCCGGTAAGGAACGCTAATGCCTGCGGGTCAGCAACTTCGCGCCCTTGCGTTTCAGCCAGATACCACCAGAAAGCGGCGTTAAACAGTAGCGAGAGCGTTACCCACAGGATTGACCATCCTGCTGCTTGTTTCATCGACATAGCATGTGCGCCACGGCGTCCCTGCAACAACAGGTCGATGGATAGCATTATCACCACAACAACCGCGAATCCACCCCATAATAATGGCGTACCAACAGTATTCATTATTTCTCCCCATGCAAAAAAAAACGGCTAACGCCGAATGGCATTAGCCGCTGCTTTTATGCATAGACCTTGCCATTCGGCAAGGTCTCACTTACAACAATAAAGGAATACGCTGACGCATTCCTTTATGGCTGCCCGGTGACCGGATGTGGTTTTGCACACATCGTAATGACGATCGACCGGCAATGAAGTTACTCCCCTTTGCGCGTAACAAAGTATGACAGGCCACGCGTAGAGTCAATGACCTGTAACATATGATTTACATAATTTTACGCAGTAAGGGGATGGGTCAGATCGTCCGCCGGGAAGATGACCCCGGTTTGACGGCGTATTTCTGTCAGCCATTTTGCCGTGGCGCGACTTAGCGACAACCCCGGATGTTCCACGGCGTGGTTTTCAATAAGCTGGGCAAACGCCCCGGCTTCATACAGCATGGTATTAATATGCTGGGGCTGGGTCAGATCCTGCATCAGCGCGCCGCGCGGCGCAAAACACACTTTCTGGCATTCCGACAGCTTTTCAATGACCAGCGATCCCCTCTCGCCCTGAATTTCACTGGCCAGTACCGAGTCGCTGACTTTGGAATGCTGTAGCGTGACGCTAAAATCGCCGTAATCCATAACCACGACGCCGTGCGCATCTACTCCGCTTTCCAATAAATTCGCCGACGCCTGCACGCTGCGCGGCTCGCCCCATAGCGCGATCGCCGACGCCAGACAGTAATACCCGATATCCATAATCGAACCATTGGAGAAGGCCGGATTAAACGTATTCGGATTTTCACCGTTCAGATAGCGCTGATAACGTGAAGAGTACTGGCAGTAATTTAGGAATGCTTTGTGCATTCTGCCGATTTTTGGCAACGATTCCCGCAGCAGCAGGAAATTGGGCAGGCAGGCGGTTTTAAAGGCTTCAAACAGTACCCGCTGATTATCGCGCGCGCAGGCGATAGCGGCATCAACCTCCGCCAGGTTAGAAGCCAGCGGCTTTTCGCACATGACATGTTTTTTATGCTGCAAAAAGTGCTGCGTCTGGGAGAAATGCAGGGAATTCGGGCTGGCGATATAAACCGCCTCAATCGCGTCGCTTTGCGCCATCGCTTCCAGCGAGGTAAACAGATGCTCGACGGGATAATCATTTGCGAAAGACTGCGCCTGTTCAAGACTACGGGAGTAAACGGCGGCGAGCCTGAATTTGCCGGTTTCATGGGCGGCGTCGACAAACTGGCGCGTGATCCAGTTAGTCCCAATTACAGCGAAACGTATCATAAACGTCAGCGGACTCCAGAAAGGGATTTTCGTCAATGTAGCACGCCTTTCCGCCCTTGCCAGTGCGCTGCGACGCACTCTGGCATTTTACTGGCGAGAAGGGCACCCGTGTGCGCTATCAGCCCCAATAGTGACGCCAGCGCCCAGATATTTAGGCTGACGATGCAAAATTTTGGCATCCAGTACTGCGCTAACCCGCGCCAGCTTTTCCCGAAGTCGTGTGTAGGTTCCGTGCCTTTTATTCAGATCCGGCGCGTTAACGCCGATAGCGTCAATGCCATATTGTTGCGCCAGCCAGATCGCCCGTTGATTATGAAATGCTTGCGAGATAATCGTAATGCGGCTTTCGCCAAACACTTTCCGGGCGCGAACCACGGAGTCCAGCGTGGAGAATCCGGCATAATCACAAAAAATGGCCGCTTCCGGCACACCTTTCGCTATCAGCGCCTGCTGCATCGCCGAAGGTTCATCGTACTCTTTTTTGCCGTTATCGCCGCTGACTAACAGCCACTTCACTTTACCGGCGTGATACAAAGCGGCGGCAGTATTAATCCGCCGGGTAAAATACCGATTGCCGGGTTTAGCGCCTAACACCAGCCCGACGTTGCGGGCGGGAACGGTCTGAATGTCATTCCATGTCAGATGCTGTGAGGCGTTGACGATAAGCCAGTTGGAATAGAAAAGCGCGACGGCTGCTGCGACAAGCAGAAAGCACGCCACTGTTAACGCCCGGCGTGTAAAACAGAGGCGGCGGATAAAACGGGCACATTGTGGGAGCATGGTCGTTGCGCGGTTCCGTTGGCGGTGGATAAAAAATACCCTCTACAGATCGTCATCCTTGACGTGGCGGTAGGCAATGAGCGAAATGTGAACGCGTCGATTTTATGCCCACGCCGTTAAAAAGATACGGGGGAAGGGGCATTTTCAGAATTTATTGTGCCGACAGCGCCTGATGCGTCAGCCACAGGCGCGTATCAAACTCCAGTTGATGGTACTGTGGCTCCATATGGCAGCAGAGCTGATAAAACGCTTTGTTATGATCTTTCTCTTTCAGGTGCGCCAGTTCGTGAACCACAATCATTCGTAAGAATGGCTCCGGGGCGTTGCGAAACACGGTGGCGACGCGGATCTCCGCCTTGGCCTTGAGCTTGCCGCCCTGAACGCGCGAGACAGCGGTATGCAGTCCCAGCGCATTTTTCAGCACATGGATCTTGCTGTCATACATCACTTTATTGATGGGCGGCGCATTGCGCAGAAACTGACTTTTCAGTTCCTGAGTATAGTGATATAGCGCTTTGTCAGTGGCGTAATCATGCGCGCCGGGATAACGTTTTTCCAGCACCGCCCCCAGGCGCTGCTCGGCGATTAAGGCGCGCACCTGGGCAAGGAGATGTTCCGGATACCCCTGAAGGTAAGTTAGTGAGGTCATCAAAGCTCCATGTTGCTGATAAAAAGTGTATACTCACGCACCCTTTTCAGGGATAACGCCGCAATTTTACCATTCAGGAGGCCTAATGAGCCACGTAGACGACGGTTTCCGTTCACTGACGCTGAAACGTTTTCCGCAAACGGATGATGTTAACCCGCTTCTGGCGTGGGAGGCGGCCGATGAGTATCTGCTGCAACAGTTGGATGAGACGGAAATTCGCGGCCCGGTGCTGATCCTGAATGATACGTTTGGCGCGCTAAGCTGTGCGCTGGCGGAGCATTCGCCATACAGTATTGGCGATTCGTATTTAAGCGAACTGGGTACGCGAGAGAATTTACGCCATAACGGCATCGCGGAGTCCAGCGTAACGTTTCTCGACAGTACCGCTGACTACCCGCAGGCGCCGGGCGTGGTATTGATTAAAGTACCGAAAACACTGGCGTTGCTGGAACAGCAGTTACGCGCTTTGCGTAAGGTCGTTACGGCGCAAACGCGTATTATCGCCGGCGCGAAAGCGCGTGATATTCATACCTCTACGCTGGAACTGTTTGAAAAAGTACTGGGCCCAACCACGACGACGCTGGCGTGGAAGAAAGCGCGCCTGATTAACTGTACCTTCAGTCATCCGCAACTGGCCGACGCGCCGCAAACGCTAAGCTGGAAACTGGAAGATACAGGCTGGACGATTCACAACCACGCGAATGTGTTTTCTCGTACCGGATTGGATATCGGCGCGCGCTTCTTTATGCAACATTTGCCGGAAAACCTCGACGGGGAGATTGTCGATCTTGGCTGCGGCAATGGGGTGATTGGCCTGAGCTTACTGGCGAAAAATCCGCAGGCGAACGTGGTATTTGTCGATGAATCGCCGATGGCGGTAGATTCCAGCCGTTTGAATGTAGAAACGAACCTGCCGGAAGCATTCGAACGCTGCGAATTTATGATCAACAACGCGCTCTCCGGCGTGGAGCCGTTCCGTTTTAACGCGGTGTTCTGCAACCCGCCGTTCCACCAGAAACATGCGCTGACGGACAATATCGCCTGGGAGATGTTCCATCACGCCCGCCGCTGCCTGAAAATCAACGGCGAACTGTATATTGTGGCGAACCGCCATCTGGACTATTTCCACAAGCTGAAGAAGATTTTCGGTAATTGCGCGACGATAGCAACCAACAATAAATTTGTCATTTTGAAAGCGGTGAAGCAGGGACGCCGTCGATAAGGCGCTCAAGCGTCATACCGGCCTATAAAACCGGTATGACGGCATAGGCCCGATAAGCGCAGCGCCATCAGGTAAAGTCGTTAAATCTCCAGCGCCAGTCGGGTGCCCTGGGCAATCGCCTGTCGGGCATCCAGCTCCATCGCGACATCGCATCCGCCGATAAGATGTACCGTTTTACCTGCGGCGCGTAACGGGTCCGCCAGTTCACGGCGAGGTTCCTGTCCGGCACAGATCACCACATGATCCACTTCCAGCAACTGCGGTTCGCCGCCGATCAAGAGATGTAATCCGTCGTCGTCGATCTTCTGGTAACTGACCGCCGGGATCATCTTCACGCCGCGCGCCAGTAACGTCGCGCGATGGATCCAGCCGGTGGTTTTACCTAACCCTTCGCCCGGCTTGCTGGCTTTGCGTTGCAGCATGACGATTTGCCGTGGACTACGTGCCAGGCGTGGGCCTTCCGGGCGCAGACCGCCTGCCTGTTGCAGGCTGGTATCAATTCCCCATTCCGTACAAAATTCAGCAATATTTTGGCTGGTGGATTCGCCGTGCTGGCTCAGATACATGGCCGTGTCAAAACCGATCCCGCCGCAGCCGATGATCGCCACTCGCTTACCAACCGGCGCCTTATCGCGCAATACCTCCAGGTAGGTCAATGTCTTTGGATGATCGATACCGTCTATCGGCGGGCGGCGCGGTACTATTCCACAAGCGAGGATCGCTTCGTCAAACGGCTGAAGATCCTCTGCGTTCACCCGTTGGTTCAGTTTCAGCGTAACGCCAGTAATATCGATCATTCGACGGTAGTAGCGCAGCGTTTCGTAAAACTCCTCTTTACCCGGGATCTGCCTGGCGATAGTAAACTGGCCGCCAATTTCACTCTGGGCGTCAAACAGCGTGACATGATGGCCGCGCGACGCGGCGTTAATCGCGAAAGCCAGCCCCGCCGGGCCTGCGCCGACAACGGCCAGATTCTTTTTGCGTATGGCCGGCGTTATCGGCATGTGGGTTTCGTGACAGGCGCGCGGGTTCACCAGACAGGAGGTCACTTTGCCGATGAAGATCCGATCCAGACAGGCCTGATTACAGCCGATACAGGTGTTGATCTCATCTGCGCGTCCGGATTGCGCTTTAGTCAGGAATTCGGCATCGGCAAGGAAGGGACGCGCCATCGACACCATATCGGCATCGCCGCGCGTCAGGATCGTCTCGGCGACCTGCGGATCGTTAATGCGATTAGTCGCGATCAGCGGAACCGACACATGACCTTTGAGTTTCCGCGTCACCCAGCTAAAGGCGCCACGCGGTACTGGCGTGGCGATGGTCGGGATTCGCGCCTCATGCCAGCCAATGCCGGTATTAATTAGGCTTGCGCCTGCGGCTTCAATGGCTTGCGCCAGTTGTACCGTTTCGTCGAACGTGCCGCCATTTTCCACCAGATCGAGCATCGACAGGCGATAGATAATAATAAAGTCGTTCCCTACCCGCTGGCGTACCGCGCGTACTACCTCAACCGCGAAGCGCATACGGCTGGTATAGTCGCCGCCCCATTCGTCATCGCGATGGTTAGTTCGCCGCGTGAGAAATTCATTAATCAGATAGCCCTCTGATCCCATCACCTCTACGCCGTCGTAGCCTGCTTCCCGCGCCAGCTGCGCGCAATGTGCGAAGTCGTCGATTAACTGCAAGATTTCATCATGCGTCAGTTCATGTGGCATAAAGCGGTTGATTGGCGCCTGAATTGCCGACGGCGCGACCAGGTGCGGCTGATAGCTGTAACGTCCGGTGTGCAGAATTTGCAGCGCGATTTTACCGCCTTGCGCATGTACGGCATCGGTCACCACGCGGTGAGGCTTTAACTGGCTGGCATCGTTCAGCATCGCGCCGCCGGTCATCACGACCCCGGAGGGAACGGGCGCAATACCGCCGGTGACGATTAACGCTACGCCGTGTCGCGCGCGCTCGGCATAAAATGCCGCCAGGCGCTCAGCGCCATCAGGATGTTCTTCCAGACCCGTGTGCATCGATCCCATCAGCACACGGTTTCTGAGAGTAGTAAAGCCCAGATCGAGCGGGGCGAATAGCGACGGGTAGCTCATAAGCGTATCCAGTATGTAAAATTATTGTTATGTAGTCGGATGAGTTACTACTGTAGCCGTCGCGAGGTAAAAGGGAAAAGGGGAATGTGGTGATTGTGATGGGATTCAAAAAAGAGGCCGCGACCCGGGGAAAACAGGCCGGATAAGCACAGCGCCATCCGGCATCGTTTTTAAACCTCTTCAACGCTCACCTGCATTGCCGCCAGCGCATTACGCGCTGATTTCAATACCTGTTCGCACAGTTCAATGGTTAGCGTGAGCGGTGGCTCGATACGAATTGTTTTCGCATTATTCAGCGTACCAGCGACCAGCACGCGTTGACGGAACATCTCACTGGCAAAACGGTAGCCCGTTTCGTTATCGACAAATTCAATGGCCATCAACATACCTTTGCCGCGCGCCTCGTGTACCAGATTGGGATATTCACGCGCAAGTTGTCGAAAACTATCCAGGAGCGTATCGCCTTTTTGTTCCGCCTGGGCCGGGAGGTTTTGTTCCAGCAGGACGTTAATGGTCGCCAGCGCGGCAGCACAAGCCAGCGGGTTACCGCCAAAAGTGGTGGTATGCAGGAAGGGGTTGTCGAACAGAACCGAAAACACCTCTTCAGTCGCGATGGTGGCGCCAATCGGCATCACGCCGCCGCCCAGGGCTTTCGCCAGACACAGAATATCAGGCTGCACATTTTCGTGCTCGCAGGCAAACATCTTGCCGGTACGCCCCATGCCGGTTTGTACTTCATCCAGAATCATCAGCGCGCCGAATTCGTCACAGAGCTTACGTACCTCTGTCAGGTATCCCTGCGGCGGCAGGATCACGCCGCCTTCACCCTGAATAGGCTCCAGAATCACGGCTGCTATCTCGTCGCCCGTTTTTTTGCCTTCGCTAAATGCCATGCTCATCGCGTCGATATTGCCAAACGGCACATGGCGGAAGCCCGGCAGTAAAGGCATAAAGGGTCTGCGGAAGGTGGATTTGGCCGTGGCGGAGAGCGCGCCCAATGATTTGCCGTGAAATGCGCCGCTGGTGGCGATAAAGGTAAACTTGCCGCGCGGCGACTGATACGCTTTTGCCAGTTTTAGCGCCGCTTCGACGGATTCGGTGCCGCTGTTACAGAAAAAGCTGTACTTGAGTTTCCCCGGTGTCAGCGCCGCCAGCGTTTTTGCCAGCATCGCCCGCAAGGGATCAAGTAACTCCTGGCTGTGGAGAGGTTGTTTTGCGAGTTGATTCTGGACGGCGGATACCACAACAGGATTACGGTGCCCCACGTTAAAGATGCCAAACCCCCCAAGACAGTCGATAAACTCCTGCCCCTGGGTGTCGACAAGCGTATTCAAACTGCCCGCTTGCCACTCTACGGCTCCGTAATCCCCGCCAGCGGTAACAGATTTCCGGTATTCCAGAAATCCTGGATTTACATGCTCTTTAAAGTAGTCAATGACCTCTCGGTTTAGTGCTTTCATTTCCTCATGGTTTAGCGTTCGCTTCTCGATGAGATTCAGTGCGTGCGCGCTACAGGCCAAAGCCGATGCGCTGGAAGGTAACCTGTTCAAAATGAGCTCCAGAGGGCCGTGTATCACATGATACTGAATTAAGTATTGCAGGGATTAGCGGGGGTCTAAGCCCATAGTGAAAATCGGGATAAACACCAGGAATAATCACATTTACACAACATTTAATGTTATGCGTTAACAATTGGATGCATTTTGAGCAGATCTTGTTTTACGGTTTACGGTGTGTTGCGTTAGCGGCGGCGTGAGAAAAAGGTGAGCCAGGGCAGATTTTAAAGAAAAAGGTTGTCCACGCTAAACAATTTCATAATGAAAATAAGGCGCAGGATGAGGTGAAAATCGTACAAATATTAAGGATTAATCGCAAATTGCGATCCAGAGCAATTTTAACAACTAAAGATAAATAGATTAGCGCCGAAATAACATCTGAGCGAAAAATTAACATCCAGATAACCTGCACAGGACGCCATCATGTCTTCTCATCCCTACGTCAGCCAGCTAAATACCCCGCTGGATGATGATACCACTCTGATGTCTACGACCGACCTGGAAAGCTATATCACTCACGCCAATGACACTTTTGTCCAGGTGAGCGGCTATCAGTTAAACGAGTTACTGGCGCAGCCACATAATCTGGTGCGTCATCCGGATATGCCGAAAGCTGCCTTCGCAGATATGTGGTACACCCTAAAACAGGGCGAACCGTGGAGCGGCATTGTGAAAAACCGGCGTAAAAACGGCGATCATTATTGGGTGCGGGCCAACGCGGTACCGATGATACGTGAAGGGCGTGTGACGGGATATATGTCGATCCGTACCCGCGCCACGGATGATGAGATTGCCGCCGTCGAGCCTTTATATCAGGCGCTAAATGAAGGGCGGTGTAGTAAACGTATTCATAAAGGCTTGGTGGTTCGTCAGGGCTTGCTGGGCAAACTGCCCGCGATGCCTGTTCGCTGGCGAGTGCGTAGCATTATGGGGCTAATGGCCGTAATGCTGGCGTTGGCGCTGTTCGGTACGGATGCCTCATGGCAGGCGTTGTTGTTGGGCGCGTTGGCGATGCTGGCAGGTACGGCGCTATTTGAATGGCAAATTGTGCGTCCCATTGAAAATGTGGCGACGCAGGCGCTGAAAGTGGCGACCGGCGAACGCAACAGCGTACAACACCTTAATCGTAGCGATGAGTTGGGGCTGACGCTGAGGGCCGTGGGGCAGCTTGGCTTGATGTGCCGCTGGCTGATCAATGACGTATCAAGTCAGGTGTCCAGCGTCAGAAACGGCAGTGAAAGGCTGGCGAAGGGTAACAATGATCTGAACGAACACACCCGTCAGACCGTGGAGAATGTTCAGGAAACGGTAACGACCATGAACCAGATGGCGGAGTCCGTGAAGCTCAATTCCGAGACGGCTTCCGCTGCGGATAAGCTTTCCATGGCGGCCAGTAGCGCGGCGACTCAGGGAGGTGAGGCGATGGATACGGTGATTAAAACGATGGATGATATCGCTCACAGTACGCAACGTATCGGGACGATCACCACGCTAATTAACGATATCGCTTTTCAGACGAATATCCTGGCGCTGAATGCGGCGGTAGAAGCGGCGAGAGCGGGCGAGCAGGGGAAAGGGTTTGCCGTGGTTGCTGGCGAGGTACGCCATCTTGCCAGCCGCAGCGCTAACGCGGCGAACGATATTCGTAAATTAATTGATGCCAGCGCAACAAAGGTGCAGTCAGGCTCCGAGCAGGTTCACGCCGCAGGCCGTACCATGGATGACATTGTAGCCCAGGTGCAAAATGTCACCCTGCTTATCGCACGGATCAGCCAGTCGACGCAGGAACAGACAGATGGGCTTTCCAGCCTGACTCGCGCCGTGGACGAGTTGAACCGCATAACCCAGAAGAATGCGGCGCTGGTGGAAGAGAGCGCACAAGTCTCCGCGATGGTAAAACACCGTGCCAGCCGGCTGGAGGATGCGGTCACGGTACTGCATTAAGTTTATTTGTAGGTAGCAACGGTAATGACATCCGCCCGGTAGCAACAAGCTTACCGGGCGGATGTGCTCTGATAGAAGGCGGTGCCTGCCATCATAGAGAGTACCAGTGGCCTGTGATGTTAAAAATAATGTGATATTTATTCCTTCTCCCTTGTCTACCTATTAATAGGTATAAACTCAGTTAATAAATAAGAAATGGTTAACCTTTTAGCGTATTTCTTTCATTATTAGTGCCAATTTATGTCACTTTTGGTTCATCTTTCTGTGAACAATAAATATTACTTACTAATAATGTTCCGAAATAAAAAGCGATCAATATCATAAAGTTAGTAACATTGTTGCCGATAAATCTTCCTGTATGAGGATATGCAATCCCAGGGAGAAAATATGTTTTTGCATAACATTAAAATACGTTCAAAATTATTTATGGCCTTTGGCTTATTCATTGTTCTCATGGTGGTGAGTTCCGCTCTGTCTTTGTTTAGCCTTGATCGGGCTAATACGGATATGCAGAACATTATTACCAATGATTATCCCACCACGGTAAAAGCCAATCTGTTAATCGATAATTTTAATGATTTCATCATCGCGCAGCAGCTCATGTTACTGGATGAAGAGGGGCGCTGGAGCCAGAGTTCGCAGAAAGAGCTGGATGAAATAAGCCAGCGTATTACGGCGTTACTGGATGAGCTTTCCAGCAATCGTCACGATGCGGCTTCGCAGAAAATCATTACCGAGATCCGTGAAGCGCGCCAGCAATACCTGGAGTCCAGATTCCGTATTTTGCAAGATATTCAAAGCCATAATCGTCAGGCGGCCATTCAGGAGATGATGACCAGAACGGTGCAAGTGCAAAAGGTCTATAAGGACAAAGTTCAGGAACTTATCGCCGTTCAGGATGCGCAGATGCACAACGCGGGCGTGCAGGTCGAAGGAGATTTTAAAACTAACCGGACGCTGTTAATTACCCTGGCGCTGATAAGCATCGCTGCCGGATGCGTAATGGGATGGTATATCGTACGTTCCATTACCCGACCGCTTGATGACGCAGTACGCTTTGCCGAGGCGATTGCCGATGGCGATCTGACTCGCCATATCACCACCGACTATAAAGATGAAACAGGCGTACTACTGCAAGCATTAATGGCGATGAAAACGCGTCTGCTGGATATCGTACAGGAAGTGCAAAACGGTTCGGAGAGTATCTCCACGGCGGCGGCGCAAATTGTCGCCGGTAACCAGGATTTGGCCGCGCGTACGGAAGAACAGGCCAGCTCGGTTGAAGAAACGGCGGCGTCGATGGAACAGATTACCGCCACGGTTAAAAACACATCTGACCATACCAGTGAAGCGACCAAACTCTCTGCCGGCGCCGCCAGCGTAGTGAAAAACAATGGGGAGATGATGAATCAAGTGACGCAGAAAATGCGCGTCATTAACGATACGGCAAATCGTATGTCGGATATCATCAATATCATTGATTCCATTGCCTTTCAGACCAATATTCTGGCGCTGAACGCGGCGGTTGAAGCGGCGCGTGCGGGCGAACATGGACGTGGTTTTGCCGTTGTCGCCGGAGAGGTTCGCCAGTTGGCGCAAAAGAGCGCCTCGTCAGCCAGTGAAATCCGTAATTTGATTGAAGATTCAACCAGTCAGACTCAGGAAGGGATGCACCTGGTGGAGAAAGCCAGCGCCCTGATTAATGGCATGGTGGATAACGTCGAAGAGATGGATGTGATATTACGCGAGATTGGGCAGGCCAGCCGTGAGCAAACTGACGGTATTTCGCAGATTAACAGCGCGATTGGCCTGATTGACGCCGCCACGCAACAAAACTCCTGCCTTGTGGAAGAGTCTGTTGCCGCCGCAGCGTCGCTGAACGAACAGGCGTTACATTTAAAAGAGCTGGTTAACGTGTTCCGCGTCCGCGAAGAGGACACGCAGCCCGCTTAATCCAGTTCGGCGATTTCCAGCGCCGCGCGATCAATCACGCCGATAATGCGTTTGATTTGCGCGTCGTTGATATCGCTGTGGTTTATCCGCAGATCCAGCACGGCCTTGAAGTTATCCAGCGCCCGCTTCATCTGCGGATTTTTACGTAACTCCATGCCCACACAACGGGCTTTTAGCCGCGCCTGAATATGCGTCAGGTGTTCGCGATTTTCATCAAGCCATTGCGCGCCGTTCGCGGTAATCGCGATTTTTTTCCGCCCGCCTTCTTCGTCGCTAATCGTGATAAATTGCTGATCCTGTAAAAAATCCAGCGTAGGGTAGATCACGCCAGCGCTTGGCGTATAGCCGCCCCCCGTCAGGTTTTCTATCGCTTTAATCAGTTCATAGCCGTGGCTGGCGTCCCGGGTCAGGATATCAAGAATGACCAGCCGAAGTTCCCCGTGGCCAAAAAATCGCTGACGTCGACCACCGCCCTGTCCATGACGACCACAGCCGTGTCCGTGACGGTGTTCGCCGCCGCAACTGGCCTTCTCATGCTGATGCGCGCTATGGCAGCCTTCATGCTGATGTTCTCGATCTTTACAGCAGCCGTCGTGCTTATGATCCTGGTTTTTGCAACACCCTTCATGTTGATTTTGCATCATTGCCTCCTGCTTATTTAGATATATCTAATTTATATCTAAATGATGGGTTTTAGCAAGGGTAAAAGCCATTGTTGATATAATCTATTAATTTATAACATTTTATTCTAAGGTTATAGTTAGCGACGCGTTGCCAGAACACTATCAAAAAACAGTTGCATTTTTACTGATTAACAATCATTATCATTTAAAATTTTAATTTAGATATATCGTATTACTTCACGAAGGCAAAAAATGACGACATCATCCGCACGCTATCCACAGCGTGTTCGTAATGAACTGCGTTTTCGCGAGCTGACCGTTCTGCGGGTAGAACGTATTAGCGCAGGATTTCAGCGGATCGTACTTGGCGGCGAGGCGCTGGACGGTTTCACCTCCCTGGGCTTTGACGATCACACGAAAGTTTTTTTCCCTGAGCCAGGCTGTCGCTTTACGCCTCCGACAGTCACTGAGGAAGGCATTATCTGGGGGGAGGGCGTTCGTCCGGTCTCCAGGGATTACACGCCGCTGTATGACGAGGCGCGTCGCGAGCTGGCGCTGGATTTCTTTATCCACGATGGCGGCGTAGCCAGCCGTTGGGCAATGGAAGCCCGTGAAGGCGATACACTGACGATCGGCGGGCCGCGCGGTTCGCTGGTGGTGCCGGAAGATTATGCCTGTCAGGTTTATGTCTGCGATGAGTCCGGTATGCCTGCGCTACGTCGTCGTCTGGAATCGCTTAGCCGTCTGCCTGCGCGCCCTGCGGTAACCGCGCTGGTGAGCATTCAGGATGCGGCATATCGCGATTATCTCGCCCATTTGACGGATATTACTGTGGAATATGTTGTTGGCGGCGATGAACAGGCAATGCAAACGCGCCTGTCGCAGCTGACAATACCAGAATCAGACTATTTCATCTGGATTACTGGCGAAGGCAAAACGGTAAAACGTTTAAGTCAGTGCTTTGAAAAGGGGTTTGATCCACACCTGGTACGTGCGGCAGCCTATTGGCATCGTAAATAGCGGTATGGGGCGAGCCCTGTCAGAAACAAAAAGGCCACTCTTTAGAGTGGCTTAATTATATGATTTTGAAGCTAAAATTTGGTGGCCCCTGCTGGACTTGAACCAGCGACCAAGCGATTATGAGTCGCCTGCTCTAACCACTGAGCTAAGGGGCCGTGGCGGTGGATTATAATGTAACTTTACGCTGTAATCCAGCCGTAACCGTGCGGGTGCTGTTTTTATAAACAATGTGTTTTCAACCCGTTATACTTAAAGAACGTTGTATTGCTCAGGAGTAATAATGGTTAAGGACATACTGGCGCCAGGGCTACGGGTGGTTTTTTGCGGCATCAATCCGGGACTCTCCTCGGCGAATACCGGCTTTCCGTTTGCGCATCCCGCGAATCGTTTTTGGAAAGTTATTCATTTGGCCGGTTTCACCGATCGACAGTTGAAACCGGAAGAGGCGGAAAAATTACTGGATTTTCGCTGCGGGGTAACGAAACTCGTCGACCGACCGACGGTACAAGCGACTGAGGTGAAGTTGCATGAATTACGTAGCGGCGGACGAAACCTGATTGAAAAAATAGAGGACTACCAGCCCGCGGCGCTGGCGGTGCTTGGTAAACAGGCTTTTGAACAGGGGTTCAGCCAGCGCGGTATCGCCTGGGGTAAACAAAAGATCGCCATTGGCGCGACGATGGTGTGGGTGTTGCCGAATCCCAGTGGCTTAAACCGAATTAAAACGGAAAAACTGGTCGAGGCCTATCGCGAACTGGATCAAGCGCTCATTATGCGTGGGCTATAGCAATGAGGAATGAGGGCGCGAATACTCGCGTTGTGTAGAGATTCTGCAGGCCAAATAGGGCGCTCGCGCATGACTTGATAAAAAAACGCCGCCTTGCGGCGGCGTTTATACGTGTGCGGCGAATTAATCGTCGAGGAAGCTGCGCAGCACTTCAGAACGGCTCGGGTGGCGCAGTTTACGCAGCGCCTTCGCTTCGATCTGACGGATACGTTCGCGGGTAACGTCGAACTGTTTACCCACTTCTTCCAGCGTGTGGTCGGTGTTCATATCGATACCGAAACGCATACGCAGGACTTTCGCTTCACGAGCGGTCAGGCCAGCCAAAACGTCGTGAGTGGCGGCGCGCAGGCTCTCGGTGGTGGCAGAGTCCAGCGGCAGCTCGAGGGTGGTATCCTCGATGAAATCACCCAGATGCGAATCTTCATCGTCGCCGATCGGCGTTTCCATGGAGATAGGCTCTTTGGCGATTTTCAGCACCTTACGAATTTTATCTTCCGGCATCAGCATCCGTTCAGCCAGCTCTTCCGGCGTTGGCTCGCGGCCCATCTCTTGCAGCATCTGGCGAGAAATACGGTTGAGCTTGTTGATGGTCTCAATCATATGCACCGGAATACGGATGGTGCGCGCCTGGTCGGCGATAGAGCGGGTGATCGCCTGACGGATCCACCAGGTTGCGTAGGTGGAGAACTTGTAACCACGACGGTATTCGAACTTATCTACCGCTTTCATCAGACCGATGTTGCCTTCCTGAATCAGATCGAGGAACTGCAGACCTCGGTTGGTATATTTCTTGGCGATAGAAATAACCAGACGCAAGTTCGCTTCAACCATCTCTTTTTTCGCACGGCGGGCTTTCGCTTCACCAATGGACATGCGACGGTTGATGTCTTTCACCTGTTCGATGGTCAGACCGGTCTCTTCTTCAATCTGCCGCAGTTTTTGCAGGCAGCGTTGCACTTCTTCCGCGACATCGTGCAGTTTTTCCGACCACGGTTTGTTCATCGCGATAGCGGCGTTGAACCAGGTTTCGCTGGTTTCGTTACCGGTAAACAGCGTGATAAAGTTCTTCTTCGGCATTTTGCACTGCTCGACGCAGAGCTTCATGATCAGACGTTCCTGAGTACGCACGCGATCCATCATCACGCGCATACTGTTGACCAGATAGTCGAATTGCTTCGGTACCAGACGGAACTGTTTGAACACTTCAGACAGCTTCAGAATCTCTTCCTGCGCGGCAGCATGGCTGCGGCCTTTCGCTTTGATGGTGTCGCGCGTAACGACGTATTGCGCGCGCAGCTCAGCGAATTTTTCGCGTGCCAGTTCAGGGTCAATGCTGTTGTCGTCATCGGCGGCGTCATCGTCGCCGTCTTCTTCATCTTCGTCTTCGTCATCATCCAGGTCTTCCTGGGAGAGTTCAGAACCGACGTGAGTTGCGGTCGGCGCCATCTCCTCTTCCGCGTTCGGATCGACAAAGCCGGTGATAAGATCGGACAAACGAGCCTCTTCAGCCTCAACGCGATCGTACTGTTCCAGCAGATAGGTAATGGCTTCCGGGTATTCGGCAACGGAGCATTGAACCTGGTTGATCCCGTCTTCGATACGTTTAGCGATGTCGATTTCGCCTTCCCGGGTCAACAGTTCAACAGTGCCCATTTCACGCATATACATGCGTACCGGGTCAGTCGTACGACCGATTTCAGACTCAACACTGGACAGAACTTGTGCAGCAGCTTCTTCCGCATCTTCATCGGTGCTGGTGGTATTTTCAGCCAGCAGCAGATCATCGGCATCAGGCGCTTCTTCCATTACCTGAATACCCATGTCGTTGATCATTTGGATGATATCTTCAATTTGATCTGAATCGACGATATCTTCCGGCAGATGGTCATTGACCTCAGCATAGGTCAGATAGCCTTGCTCCTTACCACGGGTGACAAGAAGTTTCAGCTGTGACTGCGGGTTTTGCTCCATAAGACGGTATCCACACTTATTCGTTTGATTGGTGTCGACGGTATAGCTGTCGACATTTAAAGCGAGGGCATACTTATATTTTGGCCGCTGCCTCTCACTGCGGCTGTCGGGGGCTTCCCGATCGATATGCGGCATTTAAGCCGTTAAATTCATTTTCTGGCCAGCTCCTGGTTTAACGTCCAGAGCTCTCGGCGTTCTTCGCTGCTTAAACCGTGAGTGCGATCGCGAGCGATCAGCTCTTCTTGTCGCAGTTGCAGCAGCGAATCAAACATATGGTTGAGTGAGTCGGTAAAGGTCTTTTCGGCAATCGCCTTATCTGCTATATCGTCCCACATCGATAATTTTTCAAGGGTCGCAGCATCATTTGTGCCACGGTAGAGTTCCAGAAGTTGTCCGGTAGTAAGACCTGGCTGAGCCAAACAAGTTTTGACCAATTCTTTAAATAAGCCAAGTCCAGGCAGCTTATTCTGATCCAGCGCGTCTAAGGGCGGCACTAACGGCGCGAGATCCGGATTTTGCACCAGTAATCCTATCAGTATACGCATGGTCGTGCGTTTTAGCTGCGGAGCCGGGCGGGAAACGCCGCTTTCCGCCTGTTTTGGCACTAAACGATCAAGCTGACTATCATCGAAAATGCCTAACTTCAGCCCCAACGTCTGGCGCAGCTGAATACGGTGCGCGTCGCCAGGCACCTGATTAATGAGCGGCAGCGCCAGCGCGGCTAACTGCGTGCTGCCATCCGGCGAGCTTAAATCCACTTGCGGCAGGAGGCTATTAAACAGAAACGTAGAGAGCGGCTGCGCCTGCTCCATCCGCGCTTCAAAAGCCGCCTTGCCTTCTTTACGCACCAGCGTATCCGGGTCTTCGCCGTCAGGTAAAAACATAAAGCGTACCTGCCGACCGTCGGTCATATAAGGCATTGCTGTTTCCAGCGCTCTCCAGGCGGCATCACGGCCAGCCCGGTCGCCGTCGTAACAGCAAATCACGTTGTTCGTCGCCCGGAATAACATATGCATATGGTCTGCCGTGGTTGAGGTACCCAGCGAGGCGACCACATAGTTAATGTCGTATTGCGCTAGTGCGACGACATCCATATAACCTTCGACCACAAGCAAGCGTTGCGGTTCAGCACTATATTGCTGAGCCTCATAAAGACCATATAGCTGGCGGCCTTTATGGAAAATGTCCGTTTCCGGAGAGTTAAGGTATTTCGGCGTGTCGTTCCCCAGAACTCGACCGCCAAAACCAATCACCCTGCCGCGTTTGTCCCGAATAGGGAACATGACCCGATTACGGAAACGATCGTAAGTGCTGCCCTGCTCGTTATTGACCAGCATTCCGGCATCCAGCAACAATGCCTTGTTATCGCTGTTATTACCGAAGCGCTTTAACGCGTTATCCCACCCTGGCGGCGCGAAGCCAATGGCGAAACGCTGAATAATTTCAGCGCTCAGACCGCGCTTTTGCAGATAGTCACGCGCAGGTTTTGCCGCAGGATGGGTAAGCGACTGCTGATAAAAGTCATTCAGACCATTCATCAACTGATAGAGGTTTTGCCGTTGATGGCGCTCTATCTGGCTAAGCCCGGTGCCTGCTTCATAGGGAATTTCCAGGTTATGCATGGCCGCTAATTCTTCGACGGTTTCGACAAATTCGAGCTTGTCGTAATTCATCAAAAAGTCGATCGCATTGCCATGCGCGCCGCATCCAAAGCAGTGATAAAACTGTTTTTCACCGTTTACGGTGAAAGAAGGGGTTTTCTCATTATGGAATGGACAACACGCGTGATAGTTCTTGCCCTGTTTCTTGAGTTTTACGCGCACGTCGATCAGATCGACGATATCGGTTCTCGCCAGCAGGTCATTAATAAATACGCGTGGGATTCGTCCAGCCATATGCCCCTTTTATACACGTCATTCTTCAGGCTGCCGTAGTGTTGGCTACGTTTGCTCACCCCTGTCGCTGACTTGCGTAAGCGCCGGGGACTTGCTCTCTTGCCGCCTGGACGCAGCATGAATGATTTTGTGTATATGCTAATGCATAAACGAAAACAAGCCGCGCATTCCTTTCGGAAGCACGGCCTTACAACTACAACTCGATCTGAATTGAGAGCAGCCCGCTCTCAAAAGATTAGTACAGACGAGTACGGCGTGCGTTTTCGCGAGCCAGTTTCTTCGCGTGACGTTTCACTGCAGAAGCTTTAGCGCGCTTACGTTCGGTCGTCGGTTTTTCATAGAACTCACGACGACGAACTTCCGCCAGAACACCTGCTTTTTCGCAGGAACGCTTGAAGCGACGCAGAGCTACGTCGAACGGCTCGTTTTCACGTACTTTAATTACCGGCATGTGCCTCTCACCTTTGATTAATTCGGTTTGCCGCTGGCATCAACGCCAGCTTATTTCAAAATGGTGCGGAATTTTACTGCAATTGCTGCTGCTTTGTAAAGCACCGCGGCCTTTTTTGAAAGGGACTTTTATAAGGTGAGGGAGTATACACGAAGTCGGGACTGAGGGTATACATCCACCCGCATTCGACCTACACTGCGCGGTATTAGAGCGAGGTAAAACAAGTCATGCGTGTACTGGGTATTGAAACATCCTGCGATGAAACCGGCATCGCTATTTACGACGACAAAAAAGGTTTGTTAGCCAACCAATTGTATAGTCAGGTGAAATTACATGCTGACTACGGCGGCGTAGTGCCTGAACTGGCTTCCCGCGATCATGTGCGTAAAACCGTGCCGCTGATTCAGGCGGCATTAAAAGAAGCCGGTCTGACGGCGAGCGATATCGACGCGGTGGCCTATACCGCAGGCCCGGGCCTGGTCGGCGCGCTGCTGGTCGGCGCAACCGTCGGGCGTTCGCTGGCATTTGCCTGGAATGTGCCGGCCATTCCTGTACACCATATGGAAGGGCATCTGCTGGCGCCGATGCTGGAAGATAATCCCCCGGATTTCCCGTTTGTGGCGCTGCTGGTCTCCGGCGGACATACGCAGCTCATTAGCGTGACCGGAATTGGTCAGTACGAACTGCTGGGCGAGTCGATTGACGATGCCGCCGGCGAAGCGTTTGATAAAACTGCCAAATTGTTGGGGCTGGATTATCCTGGTGGCCCGATGCTGTCGAAAATGGCGTCGCAGGGGACGGCGGGACGTTTTGTCTTTCCGCGCCCGATGACCGATCGTCCGGGGCTGGATTTTAGTTTTTCCGGTCTGAAAACCTTTGCCGCTAACACCATTCGTAGTAATGGCGACGACGAACAAACTCGCGCTGATATCGCGCGCGCTTTTGAAGATGCGGTCGTGGATACGCTGATGATCAAGTGCAAGCGCGCGCTGGAAAGCACCGGTTTTAAGCGTCTGGTCATGGCGGGCGGCGTCAGCGCTAACCGCACGCTGCGCGCGAAGCTTGCCGAAATGATGCAAAAACGCCGCGGCGAAGTGTTCTATGCGCGCCCGGAATTTTGTACCGACAACGGGGCGATGATCGCCTATGCCGGAATGGTGCGGTTTAAGGCGGGCGTTACGGCGGATCTTGGCGTAACGGTACGTCCGCGCTGGCCGCTGGCCGAGCTGCCGGCGGCGTAAAAGCGGAAAAAGGGGGCGACATCATGCCGCCCCAACGGATTTACAGCAAAACGATGGGCATCCACAACAGCTTGGAGACGATCAGCAGCACCAGGAAGATCAGGCCGAAAATCGCGCCTAACCACGCCAATGGTGGAAGGGTGACGCGCGGCGGATTCGATATGTACGCCCATCACCGAGCTATTGCCGGTCAACCCTTGTGGGCCGATCCCCAGACGGTTGAGGCCCTCTTCCAGACGCAGTTCCAGCTCAATCTTTCTGGCGTTTCTTTTTCAGCTTCGTCCAGATTTTCGTCTCCTGGCGACGCCACAGACGCTGGATGTTGTCATGATGGCGCAGCAAAATGAGACATGACAGCATCGACACCGGGAAGGTGAACTGCGGTTTAAACCACCAGACGTAAAACGGCGCAATCAAGGCGCTGACAATCGCCCCTAACGATGAATAACCGCTTAACAGGACCGTCAGCAGCCAGGTGCCTGCCATGACGCCGGTTAAATCCCAGCCGATGGGCGCAATGGCGCCAAACGCGGTTGCTACGCCTTTCCCACCTTTAAAGCCAAAAAAGACCGGCCAGATATGCCCCAGACAGGCGGCGATAGCGATAAGCCCCAGCCAGAAAGGGGTAACGCCTAACGCATACGCGCCCCAGACGGGCAACATGCCTTTAAGGATGTCAAAAATAAGTACCGCGACAGCCGCTCCCTTGCCACCGATTCGTAATACGTTCGTCGCGCCCGGGTTGCCGGAGCCGCTTTCACGCGGATCGGGCAGCCCGGCGATGCGGCAAACCAGAATGGCACTGGAAATTGAGCCGCAGAGGTACGCGAAGAGGATCATTCCAGGCGCGATTGCACTCATAAGCTGTTCCGTATTGAAAGTGTCGTTTTATTTACTATTTCTGTGGATAATACGCACATTTCGCCGGAAGTGGTATCCGGGTTAGCCAAAAAGCAGGCAGGTCGTGATGGATATTGTATTTATAGAGCAACTTTCGGTAATCACCACTATCGGTGTTTACGACTGGGAACAGACTATCGAGCAAAAACTGGTGTTCGATATCGAAATGGCATGGGATAACCGCAAGTCGGCGAAAAGCGATGATGTCGCAGATTGTCTAAGTTACGCGGATATCGCCGACACGGTGATAAATCATGTTGAAGGCGGGCGTTTTGCTCTGGTCGAGCGTGTGGCGGAAGAGGTGGCGGATCTACTGCTTAGCCGATTCAATTCTCCGTGGGTTCGCATCAAACTGAGCAAGCCTGGCGCCGTCGCGCGCGCGGCGAACGTAGGGGTAATTATTGAGCGTGGCAATAATCTGAAATAAAAATAAATAATTTTATATTTTTTAAACCAAACGGTTATATATGGGGTCTTAACGCGAGATCCATTTTTGCAGTGTTTTTCATTTTAGGGGTTTATTGATGAGCGATATGCACTCGCTGCTGATAGCGGCAATTTTGGGTGTGGTCGAAGGATTGACGGAGTTTTTGCCGGTATCCAGCACGGGCCATATGATTATTGTGGGTCATCTGCTGGGGTTTGAAGGCGATACGGCCAAGACATTCGAAGTGGTGATTCAACTTGGATCTATTCTGGCGGTCGTGGTGATGTTCTGGCGGCAGTTGTTTGGTCTCATCGGTATTCACTTTGGCCGCCCGCTACAGCGTGAAGGTGAAAGTAAAGGTCGATTAACGTTGATTCACATCCTGCTGGGCATGATTCCGGCGGTGGTGCTGGGGTTAGTCTTTCATGACACGATCAAGTCGCTATTTAACCCAATTAACGTGATGTACGCGCTGGTGGTAGGCGGTCTGTTGCTGATTGCCGCCGAGTGCCTGAAGCCGAAAGAGCCGCGCGCGCCGGGGCTGGATGATATGACGTATCGTCAGGCTTTTATGATTGGCTGTTTCCAGTGTCTGGCGCTGTGGCCGGGCTTCTCGCGTTCCGGAGCGACCATTTCCGGTGGGATGCTGATGGGCGTCAGCCGTTACGCCGCCTCTGAGTTCTCGTTCTTACTGGCTGTGCCGATGATGATGGGCGCAACGGTTCTGGATCTCTACAAAAGTTGGTCATTCCTGACCGCAGCGGATATTCCAATGTTCGCGGTGGGCTTTGTGACGGCGTTTGTGGTGGCGCTGATCGCTATCAAGACCTTCCTGCAACTGATTAAGCGTATCTCGTTTATTCCGTTTGCGATTTACCGCTTTGTGGTGGCGGCTGCCGTTTACGTTGTCTTCTTCTGATGATTGACCGTGCCGGATGGCGGAGTACCGCCTTGTCCGGCCTAACTGTTTTGTCGGTCTGATAAGTGCAGCGCCATCAGGCAATTTATCGTGCCGGATGGCGTTTAGCTGGCGGGGTTCGGGCAGCGCTTCTCTTTCCAGTTGGCGACCGCTGCAATTCGTCGCTTCGTCAGCTCCTCGCGAATCTCAATGCCCTTAAATCCGGCCTCCACCACCTCTTTCGTCGGTACCGCCTGCGCCACCTGCCAGGCTTCGCGCAGCCAGCGCCCCTGCGGGTAATCCGACGCTTCAAAGCCGGTACGTCCACGGACATCGGCTTCGCTGGTCAGCGCAATCTGCTCGACGCGCTGCGGTTTACGCCATGCATCAATGGCGTCAAACAGCTTAACGATCGTTTTCGGCTGGAGTATCGGAAAGGTGTGGATCAGATCGTGGTACTCGGCGACCAGTTTAGCTAAATCACGCAGGTCATTGGGGACGCGCAAACGCTGGCATAACTGTTCGACCAGTTTCACGCCCGCCGGGCCGTGGCCATGATGGCGCGGCCAGAGGTTTTTCGGCGTTAAGCCTTTGCCCAGATCATGACAAAGCGTGGCGAAACGGACATCAAGCTGCGGACTGAGCATGGCGGCCATCGACAGCGTCATCAACGTATGAACTCCGGTATCAATTTCCGGATGCCACTTTGCCGGCGCGGGTACGCCAAACAGGGCGTCGATTTCCGGAAACAGGACGCGCAGGGCGCCGCAGTCGCGCAATACCTGGAAGTAAACCTGCGGATTGCGGGTGGTAAGCGCATTTTCCGTCTCTTTCCATACCCGTTCCGGCGTCAGATGTTCCAGCTCGCCTGCCGCGGTCATTTCGCGCATTAGCGCCAGTGTTTCATCGGCGATACGGAAACTAAGATGAGCGTAACGGGCGGCAAAACGCGCCACGCGCAATACGCGCAAGGGATCTTCGCCAAACGCGGGAGAGACATGGCGCAGTAGACGCGCCTCCAGATCCCGGCGCCCGTGGTAAGGGTCGATAATCTGGCCGTCATCGTCGCGCGCCAGAGCATTAATGGTCAGATCGCGACGCTGGAGATCGGCTTCCAGGGTAACGTCCGGCGCGGTATAGCAGGTGAAACCCGTGTAGCCGGAGCCGGATTTACGCTCAGTACGCGCCAGCGCGTATTCTTCGTGAGTTTGTGGATGGAGAAACACAGGAAAATCACGGCCTACCTGCTGGTAGCCCGCATCAAGCATCTCCTGCGGCGTGGCGCCGACAACGACCCAATCTTTATCTTTAACCGGTAGCCCTAACAACGCATCCCGAACCGCACCACCGACCAGATAAATCTTCACGCCACTTTCCTTTTAAAAACGATCATCCTCTAATGATAAGACAGTGCCGCAGAGAAGGCGATTTAGTTCATCCAGCGGTCTTTGCGTTTACGGCTTGGGATCATATGCGGCAGCACCAGCCCTAACAGCAAGCCAATACCCAATACGCCGCCGCCATACATAAACCACTGCATAATAATGGTGCGCTGTTTGTCATCCAGTTGCAGATTCGCGGCGCTCACTTTTTTCTGCGCGACAATCAGCTCGTTTTTCAGCTTCTGGTTCTCTTCTTTTAGCCCGTTGATGACGCTGTCGCTTTGCGCCACTTTCTGCTGCATATCGGCGGTGCGCTGATTCCACGTGGTATCAATATTGTTGAGTTTATCGGTCAACGTTTTGACCTGATTTTCCAGATCCGGCACGCGAGTACGCAGGCTTGGCGTGGTATTCAGTTCTTTTAACGGTATCCAGGCAGTACGACCAGAACTGTCTTTAATTTGACCATAGTTGGCATCGCTCTGTAAGAGCGTGACTTCCTCGCCGGCGTTGACGGTACCCACAAGGTGATAATTATCTCCCGGACCGCTGCGGACCCAGGTATTCAGTTCATCAGAAACGTAACGCGTCTCTTCAGCATGAGAGACGGCGGTGGCGCTAAGCGCAAGTAAAGTTAGTCCAATCAGGCGTAATTTTGGCATCAGGCTGTCGTTATTGTCAGAGAAAGTGGAACGATAGTAACGGCATCAGTGTCGCTACGCAAAGTAGTCGACATCAATCGGAATCATCTGTGTCGCCTTTGCCGCTACGTCAAACTTTTACGCCCGTCAAATTGCTCGTTGCATGGCAATTTGGCGCAAAATACTATCTACTGACAAAAATAATGCGGGTAAGTTCGCCAAGAATCTTCCCAGATGTGACATAACCCATAAGTACAAGGCCATGGCTCAGGAAATCGAATTAAAGTTTATCGTCAATCACGACGCCGTAGATGCGCTGCGAAATCATCTTCATACGCTCGGCGGCGAGCATCATGCGCCCAGCCAGTTGCTGAATATCTACTTCGAAACGCCTGATAACTGGCTACGCCGCCATGATATGGGGCTGCGTATTCGTGGTGAAAATGGGCGCTATGAAATGACCATGAAAATTGCCGACCGGGTAACGGGCGGGCTGCACCAGCGACCCGAATACAATGTCGCGCTAAGCGAACCCGTGCTGGATCTGACGCAACTTCCGGCGGAGGTCTGGCCGGATGGCAACCTGCCCGCTGGCCTGACATTAAGCGTACAGCCGCTGTTCAGTACTGATTTTTATCGGGAAAAATGGTGTCTGGACGTTGACGGCAGCAGGATTGAAATTGCGCTCGATCTCGGCGACGTAAAAGCGGGCGAGTTTGCCGAACCGATTTGTGAGCTGGAGCTTGAGTTGCTTCGCGGCGATACGCGCGCCGTGTTAAAACTGGCGAAGCAACTGCTGTCGCAAACCGGTTTGCGTCAGGGCAGTCTGAGTAAGGCGGCGCGAGGTTATCACCTGGCGCAGGGGAATGCGCCGCGAGAGAATACACCAACGGCAATTCTGCGGACCGCCACGAAAGCCACGGTAGAGCAAGGGCTGGAGGCCTCGCTGGATCTGGCGTTGTCACAGTGGCAGTACCATGAAGAGCTCTGGCTGCGCGGCGACGAGTCGGCGAAAGAACACGTGCTGGATGCTATGGGATTAGTGCGCCATGCCTTAATGCTCTTTGGGGGCATTGTTCCACGTAAAGCGAGCGCTCACTTACGTGATCTACTTACCCAGGCGGAAGCGACGATGACATCCGCGGTGTCCGCCGTCACAGCCGTTTATAGTACGCAAACGGCGATGGCGAAACTAGCATTGACGGAATGGCTGGTGACGAAAGCCTGGCAGCCATTTCTGGACGCGAAGGCGCAGGCCAAAATGGCCGATTCTTTTAAGCGTTTCGCCGACATTCATCTTTCTCGTCATGCTGCTGAATTAAAAAAAGTTTTTGGACAACCGCTGGGTGATAAGTATCGCGACCAGTTGCCGCGTTTGACTCGCGATATCGACAGCGTTTTACTGCTGGCCGGGTATTATGATGCGATGGTCGCGCAGGCATGGCTGGAAAACTGGCAGGGATTGCGTCACGCCATTATTACCGGACAACGTATTGAAATTGAACATTTCCGTAATGAGGCCATTAACCAGCAGCCGTTCTGGTTGCACAGCGGAAAACGATAATCAGAACCGTAGAAAGCGCCTGATGACGCTGCGCTTATCAGGCTTACGGTATGCGGACTTGTAGGCCGGGTCAGGCGAAATGCCGCCATCCGGCATTATTTAAAGGATATCCCCTAAATGACGCCGCTCTCTTCACCCTTATCGCAGTACTGTCAGACCGTTGTTGAGCGCCTACCAGAAGGATTTACTGAGACATCGCTTAGCGCGCAGGCGAAGTCAGTACTTACATTTAGCGATTTTGCGCTGGATAGCGTGATAGCGCATCCGGAGTGGCTTGCCGAACTGGAATCCGCATCGCCGCAGGCTGATGAATGGCGACATTATGCTGGCTGGTTACAGGAGGCGTTGGCAGGTGTCTGTGACGACGCCTCGCTGATGCGTGAACTGAGGCTTTTTCGTCGTCGCATCATGGTACGCATCGCCTGGGCGCAGACGCTGTCGCTGGTGGACGACGAGACTATTTTACAACAGTTGAGCCATCTGGCGGAGACGCTCATCGTGGGGGCGCGCGACTGGCTGTATGCCGCCTGTTGCCGCGAATGGGGAACCCCCTGTAACCCGCAGGGCGTTCCGCAGCCGCTGCTGATTTTAGGCATGGGCAAGCTGGGCGGCGGCGAGCTGAATTTTTCGTCTGATATCGATCTGATTTTCGCCTGGCCGGAACATGGCGAGACCCGGGGCGGACGCCGTGAACTCGATAACGCCCAGTTTTTTACGCGTCTCGGACAGCGGCTGATCAAAGCGCTGGATCAGCCCACAATGGATGGTTTTGTCTATCGGGTGGACATGCGCCTGCGACCGTTTGGCGACAGTGGCCCGCTGGTCCTGAGTTTTGCCGCGCTGGAGGATTACTATCAGGAACAAGGACGCGACTGGGAACGCTACGCTATGGTGAAAGCGCGGCTAATGGGCGATAACGACGACGCCTGGTCTCGTGAATTACGCGCCATGCTGCGGCCTTTCGTTTTCCGCCGCTATATCGATTTCAGCGTCATCCAGTCGCTACGTAATATGAAAGGGATGATCGCCCGCGAAGTGCGACGCCGCGGTTTGAAAGACAACATTAAACTTGGCGCGGGCGGTATTCGTGAAATTGAGTTTATCGTGCAGGTATTCCAGCTCATCCGCGGCGGGCGCGAGCCGTCGCTACAGTCGCGTTCGTTACTGCCGACGCTGGATGCTATCGCTGCGCTGCATTTGCTGCCTGAGAATGACGTGGCGCAACTGCGCATGGCCTATCTTTTTCTACGTCGTCTGGAGAATCTGCTGCAAAGCATCAATGACGAACAGACGCAAACGTTGCCTGCCGACGATCTGAATCGGGCGCGGCTGGCCTGGGGAATGAAGGCGGAGAACTGGCCGCAGCTTGTTGGCGAACTGACGGATCATATGGCTAATGTACGCCGCGTATTCAACGAATTAATTGGCGATGATGAAGCCGATACCCCGCAGGAGGAAGAACGTTCAGAGCCGTGGCGTGAAGTATGGCAGGATGCGCTACAGGAGGATGATTCGACGCCAGTGCTGGCGCATTTAGCCGATGAGGATCGGCGACAGGTTCTGACCCTCATCGCTGACTTCCGTAAGGAACTGGATAAACGCCCTATCGGCCCGCGCGGGCGGCAAGTGCTGGACCAACTGATGCCGCACCTGCTTGCTAACGTTTGTTCCCGCGAAGACGCCGCTGTTACGCTATCGCGGATAACGCCGTTGCTGGCGGGGATTGTCACTCGCACCACCTATCTGGAGCTGCTGAGCGAATTTCCCGGCGCGCTGAAACACCTGATTATGCTCTGCGCCGCTTCGCCAATGATAGCGAGCCAACTGGCGCGTTATCCGTTGTTGCTTGATGAACTGCTCGACCCCGGCACGCTTTATCAGCCGACGGCTACCGACGCTTACCGCGACGAATTACGCCAGTATTTGCTGCGCGTGCCGGAAGAGGACGAAGAACAACAACTGGAGGCATTACGCCAGTTTAAACAGGCACAGCTTTTGCGGATTGCGGCGGCGGATATTGCCGGTACGCTGCCGGTGATGAAAGTGAGCGATCACCTCACATGGCTGGCGGAGGCGATGATTGATGCTGTGGTGCAGCAGGCGTGGACGCAAATGGTTGCGCGTTATGGTCAGCCAGCGCATCTGGACGAACGCCAGGGGCGGGGGTTTGCGGTCGTCGGTTATGGCAAGTTGGGCGGATGGGAGCTGGGCTACAGTTCCGATCTGGATCTCATCTTCCTGCATGACTGTCCGATGGACGTCATGACCAACGGCGAACGCGAAATCGACGGGCGGCAGTTTTATCTGCGCCTGGCGCAGCGCATTATGCATCTGTTCAGTACGCGTACCTCCTCCGGCATTTTGTATGAGGTGGATGCGCGTCTACGCCCCTCTGGCGCGGCGGGAATGCTGGTAACTTCAGCGGACGCGTTTGCCGATTATCAGCAGCATGAAGCCTGGACCTGGGAACATCAGGCGTTGGTACGCGCTCGCGTGGTATATGGCGACCCGCAGCTTACCTCACAGTTTGATGCGGTGCGCCGCACTATCATGACGACGGCGCGCGACGGCAAGACATTGCAGACTGAAGTGCGTGAAATGCGCGAGAAAATGCGGGCGCATCTCGGCAATAAGCATCGCGATCGTTTTGATATTAAAGCTGATGAAGGCGGTATTACGGATATTGAGTTTATCGCGCAATATCTGGTGCTGCGCTACGCTCATGAAAAACCTAAATTAACGCGCTGGTCTGATAACGTGCGCATCCTGGAGCTTCTGGCGCAAAACGGCATTATGGATGAACACGAGGCGCAGGCGCTGACGGTAGCCTACACCACACTGCGTGATGAACTGCACCACCTGGCGTTGCAGGAGCTTCCCGGTCATGTGGCGCAGACGTGTTTTAGCAAAGAGCGCGCGCTGGTGCAGGCAAGCTGGCGGAAGTGGCTGGTAGCCGTTTGAATTATGCTATTATCGCGCGCAAATTTTGAATCTCTCAGGAGACAGGAATGAAAGTAAATCTGCCAGCGTTTGAACGTGCAGGCGTCATGGTTGTGGGTGATGTAATGCTGGATCGCTATTGGTATGGCCCCACTTGCCGTATTTCACCGGAAGCGCCGGTGCCCGTGGTTAAGGTAAATACCGTTGAGGAACGTCCGGGCGGCGCGGCGAACGTGGCGATGAACATTGCGTCTCTGGGAGCGAACGCCCGTCTGGTCGGCCTGACGGGTATTGATGACGCCGCGCGCGCGCTGAGCAAAACGTTGGCGGAGGTCAATGTGAAGTGCGACTTCGTTTCTGTGCCGACGCATCCGACAATTACCAAACTGCGCGTGCTATCACGTAATCAGCAGCTCATTCGTCTTGATTTTGAAGAGGGCTTTGAGGGGGTGGACCCGCAGCCGTTGCATGAGCGTATCAACCAGGCGCTGGGATCGATCGGCGCGCTGGTATTGTCCGATTATGCCAAAGGCGCTCTGACCAGCGTGCAGACTATGATTTCCCTAGCGCGCCAGGCGGGCGTGCCGGTGCTCATCGATCCGAAAGGAACGGATTTTGAACGTTACCGCGGCGCCACGCTGCTGACGCCAAACCTTTCTGAATTCGAGGCGGTTGCGGGGAAATGTAAAAGCGAAGACGAACTGGTTGAACGCGGCATGAAGCTCATTGCCGATTACGACCTTTCCGCGCTGTTGGTCACGCGTTCCGAACAGGGAATGACGCTGCTGCAACCGAATAAAGCGCCGCTACATATGCCGACGCAGGCGCAGGAAGTTTATGATGTTACCGGTGCGGGCGATACGGTGATCGGCGTGCTGGCGGCGACGCTGGCGGCGGGAAATACCCTGGAGGAGGCGTGTTATTTCGCCAATGCGGCGGCGGGCGTAGTGGTAGGTAAACTCGGGACGTCAACGGTTTCCCCTATTGAGCTGGAAAACGCAGTGCGCGGACGCGCGGATACCGGCTTCGGCGTCATGACCGAAGAGGAGTTGAGACAGGCCGTCGCCAGCGCGCGTAAGCGTGGCGAGAAAGTGGTCATGACCAACGGCGTTTTCGATATTCTGCACGCGGGCCACGTCTCTTATCTGGCGAACGCGCGCAAACTGGGCGACCGCCTGATTGTTGCGGTCAATAGTGACGCCTCGACTAAACGTCTGAAAGGCGAAAGCCGTCCGGTTAATCCGCTCGAACAGCGTATGATCGTGCTGGGCGCGCTGGAGTCGGTCGACTGGATTGTCTCTTTTGAAGAGGATACGCCGCAACGACTGATTGCCGGTATTCTGCCGGATCTGCTGGTAAAAGGCGGCGACTATAAGCCGGAAGAGATCGCGGGCAGCGAAGAGGTCTGGGCCAACGGCGGCGAAGTCATGGTGCTGAACTTCGAAGATGGTTGTTCCACGACCAATATCATCAAAAAGATCCAGACCGAGAGCGAGAAGTAAAACCGCGTCATCAGGCGTTACAGACGCTGCGGGCGCTGATTTTGAAGGTGCGTCGGACATTTTGTTTCGACGCGTATCTCGCGGTTGACGCTGCTTTTTTTTCGACCTAAAGTAAAGGAATAAGGGTGAGAGGGGATTTCTCCCCCCTCTGATTGGCTGTTAGTAAGCTGGGAAACTTATCAGTAACAGAACAATCAGTATGATGACCTGGTGCATCATAACCCTTTCCTTATTAAAGCCCCTTCCTCGGGAGGGGCTTTCCCGTTTCAGCCCCTTGCTGACATCGCGATTGTTGGTGAGTGGCCTGTCTGGCGCAAGGGCTTTCTCCCGCCGATTTTGCGTTACTGGATCGCCCACGCAAAATGGCCTGCTGGTCATAACGCTTTGTACAGACAAGGTGGAAAAAAGATAAAAAAATCCCCGGCCTTATGGCCAGGGACAGGAGATATGGCGGGGAGGTTATTGCTCTTTTATCGTTGCTTCGCGATTAATCTCATCCGTTGCCGATGAAACCAACGGCGTGGTCAGCGCCTTTAGCGAGCCGCCGGCGATGCCAATCTCGTTTAACAGCGAATCGATCAGCGGCGCCTGGGTACGATAGGTGAGCGCGGCAGATAACGCTTGTTCCGCCAGGTTTCCCCCGTTAGCGCCGCCAGCGGCGACGTCGCCCGCCGTCGCGCCGCGATTGAGGCCATCGACCTGAATAATCTTAATGCCGTCGATGGATTTCATCGGTTCAACAGACTTCTCAATAACAGCAGGCAACGATTGTAAGAGCGCTAGTTTAAATTTGAGGCTGGTTTGTTCGTCAGATAGTACGTTGATAGCGTCATTCAGCGCCCGTTGCGCTTCGGCTTCCGCCAGACCTTTTTTACGCGCTGCTTCCGCCAGTTCGATGATGGCGGCGGCTTGCAATTCTGCCGCTTCTTTCTCTGCTTTTGCCCGAACGGTCAGTTCGACCGCTTTGGTTTCCGCATCCTGCGCCGCGGCGATCAGAGCGACCTGCTTGGCGCGATCCGCTTCGGCGGTCTGGCGGGTGGTTTCTACGTTTTGCTGGGCGCGAACCGCATCGGCCAGCGCGTCGTTGGCGCGCGCTTCCGCTTGCGATTGCTGCTCGGATTTGGCGGCAATGGCGATAGATTTCGTCTGGTTGGCGATTTCTGTCACCTGTTGCTGTTCGATCTCTTTAATACGTACTTCACGCTCGGCCTCAACTTTCCTGGACCGTACTGCTTGCTCACGTTCGATCTCCGTCTCCTGGATCTGCCGCTCAGCAAGAATGCGCGTCTGTTCTGCTTCACGATGGCGCTCGGCCTCAAAAGCGGCAATTTTGGCGTTTTGTTCGGCGGTGCGGGTTTTAACCTGTTGCTCCTGCTCCAGAGTCATAAAGGCTTCTTGTTGCTCGATTTCCAGCTTGCGTTCAAGCGCGTCGCGGTTCTTTTCGCGCACCGCCACTTCCACATCCTGTTCCACTTCATTACGTTCACGACGGCGGCGTTCGGTTTCCTGCGTCAGTTTCGTCAGACCTTCGGCATCAAAGGCATTGTTTGGATTGAAATGCTCTTTGGACGTTTGGTTAAAGTTGGTTAATGAGACGCTTTCCAGCTCCAGGCCGTTTTTCGACAAATCTTCCGCAACGGTGTTTTGTACGCCCTGAACGAAGTTTTCACGCGTATCCTGTAGCTCATGCATCGTCATCTGGGCTGCGGTAGCGCGTAAGGCGTCAACGAATTTATCCTCAACCAGCATACGCAGATCTTCCGGTGACAGCGTTCGCTGGCCAAGCGTTTGTGCGGCGGTGGCAATACCTTCAACAGAGGGTTTTACACGCACGAAGAAAGCAACGACCACGTCAACGCGCATACGATCTTTGGTGATCAGGCTGTCGACGGTAGCACGGCTGACTTCAAGTTTTAGGGTATTCATATTGATCGGAATAATTTCGTGAAAGATTGGCATCACAATAGCGCCGCCGCTCATCACCACTTTTTGCCCGCCAAGCCCGGTACGGACAAACGCCTGTTCCGCAGATGCGCGGCGATAAAGGCGAGCAAAAATGATCCCGATAATTAGTAAGACGATAACCGCCACGATGGCGGTAAACATCCATGATGGCAATATGCCAAAAACATCATCCATTATGTAAGTTCCTCTCAATTAAACATAGAAGGTACGCTCAGCCAAATAACGCGTTGCGGAAAGTCGGCAGACAATCAGCACCTTGTCTCCTTTTTTAAATTCTTTTCCCTTTTCGGGTTCCAGCAGTAAATAGTGAATCTGGCCGAACTTATCGGTAAATTTTCCTTCGCAAGGTGTTCCGGCGACGGCGGCGTGGCCGGTAATAATCGCCATGCCGCCGATAAATTCCTCTTCCCGGAGGGCGGAGCTTTCATCTCTGGGTAGCCAGGGCGCGAGGATTTTTCCGCTGTAATGCACGGCAAAGACCGACAGGACAATGCTTAACGGGACCAGCAGCAGATTGCTGAGCGGCGCCTGCCAGAGCATGATCCCGCCATGCTGGATGAGGATACCGAAGAGGCCGAAATAGCCGGCCAATAGACAGAGGACGACCAGGGCGGGAACGCGTCCAATATTCAGATAATGAAGCGCCTGGCCCGCAGGGCCGGATGACAGGGCATCATAATGATCGAGATGGGCGTCGAGCGCGCCTGAAAGAAAGTGGCCAAAAATCAGAGAAATCATCTCCAGCACGCCGATAAAGAAAACGAACGCGATGGCAAACAGATAGGGGCTGTTATACTCCGCAAATAAGGTCATATTTTCTATCCTTGTCGCCGCCTTCAGAAGGATGTTCGCGTGATAATTTTCATGCTTGTTATTTCATTGCGTTACAATATCATGTGACCCATATCTCCTTAAGTCCGAAAAGCGATTTATCCGTCGTTATCTTTGGTGAATATTGTGATTTTGCGCATTAAATTTGCGCACGTTATGTATAAAACCGCCGTACATATAGGGAAATACTGAAATTAGAAAAAGCATATAGCCTTAACAGAATTCAATAACTGGAGGGTATGCTGATGAACAACAATAACGTCTATTCATTAAATAATTTCGATTTTCTGGCGCGCAGCTTTGCCAGAATGCAGGCGGAGGGGCGTCCTGTTGATATCCAGGCGGTAACCGGCAATATGGACGAGGAGCACCGCGACTGGTTTTGCAAGCGTTACGCGCTTTACTGCCAGCAGGCGACTCAGGCGAAAAAGTTAGAATTAGAACACTAATGCAGGCTCCCTTATACAGGCGCAGGGCATTATTCAGATCTTATATGAGCGGGCCGTCAGGCCCGTTCACGTTTTTACTCTTGTGGATCGACTGGCGGAATGGCGGGCGCAGGTTTTACTTCTTCAGGCTTGTCGCGAGCTTCCAGTTCGCTGAGGCGTTGCTCCAGCAGCGCCAGTTTTTCCCGGGTGCGCAGCAAGACCTGAGTCTGGACATCAAACTCTTCGCGGCTCACCAGATCGAGACGCGTCAGCTGAGATTGCAGCGTTTGACGGATTTTTTTCTCGATATCTTCCCCGAACTCGCGAATACCTTTCGGCATTGACTCATGAACCTGGCGTGCGATTTGCTCAATTTTTTTCGGGTCAATCATTGTGGTTTCCCTGAACTGGTAAGTGTTAGCTCTTATTGTAGTGCGATATGTGGACGCCATAAACCAGAATTGTGTGATGTCATACGGAGTAAAGGCGTTGATGAAGGTAATCAATAGCGTTATAGTTAACCCGCTTATTCTCAGGGCGGGGCGAAATTCCCCACCGGCGGTAAATCAGCGATGTTTAACGCATTTCTCATCACGGTGCGCCGTGACGGAACGCGGAGAGCAGGTTGAAAGCCCGCGAGCGCTTTTTGCCATAGCGAAAAGGTCAGCAGATCCGGTGTAATTCCGGGGCCGACGGTTAAAGTCCGGATGGGAGAGGGTAACGATCCAGTCGGGCATGGACCCGCTCACGTTATTTTTTTGCCGCTTGTCGGCACTCCTAAGACTGCCCTGATTCTGGTAACCATAATGTTAATGAGGTTTTTTTACCATGAATCAGACGCTACTTTCCTCTTTTGGTACGCCTTTTGAACGTGTTGAACTTGCACTGGATGCGCTGCGTGAAGGACGCGGTGTGATGGTGCTTGATGATGAAGATCGTGAAAACGAAGGCGATATGATTTTCCCCGCAGAGATAATGACCGTAGAACAGATGGCGTTAACCATTCGTCACGGTAGCGGTATTGTTTGCCTGTGCATTACTGAAGACCGTCGTAAGCAGCTGGACTTGCCAATGATGGTGGAAAACAACACCAGCGCCTACGGCACCGGTTTTACCGTGACCATTGAAGCCGCAGAAGGCGTGACCACCGGCGTTTCCGCCGCTGACCGTGTCACTACGGTGCGTGCGGCAATTAAGGATGGCGCAAAACCGTCCGATCTTAACCGTCCGGGGCACGTTTTCCCACTGCGCGCTCAGGCGGGCGGCGTGCTGACGCGCGGCGGTCATACGGAGGCGACCATCGATCTGATGACGCTGGCCGGTTTTAAACCTGCAGGGGTACTGTGCGAGTTGACTAACGACGATGGGACGATGGCGCGCGCGCCGGAGTGTATCGCGTTTGCAGGCCAGCATAATATGGCGGTGGTTACGATTGAAGATCTGGTGGCTTACCGCCAGGCGCATGAGCGCAAAGCCAGCTGATCGAACGGATCATGGTTGAAAAAAGCCGATGAGATGTCATCGGCTTTTTTGTATTCCTTCGGTGCCATATTGTTCAGTTTCAAAGAACGACGAATAAGCTGAATGGTAAAATTATTGTGAGAAAAGCAGAGGCCTGAATGCAGACCTCTGCTTTGGTTTATCTATTCAGGTTATTTGCCTCTGGCCAGTTTCAATGCCCAGGCGCCGCTCATCACCAGCAGCAGAATCAGGCACAACCCAAAGGCCAACATACATGCCTGCGCCATGTTCATAAAGTGCCAGGGCGGAAGCAGATACCAGCCTTCGGACTGCTGGTAGAGATCGACAAACCACTGCTGTACGCTACTGAGCGTTACGCCATCAGGGACGATAGGCGCGTCATAACCGCAGTCTCCGGTAGGTTTAAACCACTCCGGCGCCCATTCCGCCAACGGTAAGTTGAAAGGAAAGGTCGGGTCAGTCGAACATCCTTGCACGCCAAAAAGTGAATCGGGGTCCGCATTATGTACCGCATGATGGATACCATTAAGCTTAATAGAAAACTTAATGCCCATAATGCTGCCATAAAACGCCGCGATGCAGCCAATCAGCTTCAGCACAATATTTTTGGGATTTATTGCCGCAATCACCCCGCCAATTACCATCACAAACATCGCGTAACGGATGTAAACACACTGCTCGCACGGTGCCATGTAGAGGTAGATTTGGAAGAACGAGTGCGCCAGGATAATTAATCCTCCCATCGCGATGGCCATTAACAGCCACAGAAAGCGCTGTTCCTGCCATCTCACCAGCGTATCCACTGGTCTTGCGCGTAGGTCTCGCCATAATCCCTTAATAAAATCCATAATCGTTTCCCTGCTTATTTTTTAGTGGCCAGTTCCCGAACGAGTTCAGCCATAGAATCGATGGATTTGATGTTTTTGGTGTAGATAAGGTACTTGCCGTTGACGACGTAAGCCGGAACACCCTGAATTTTGGCAACGTCATAGGCTGCTTTCCATTTTTCCAGAGTCTCCTGAACGGCAGGATCTTTCAGCGCCGCTTCAAAATCAGCCTGGCTCATGCCTGCGGCGTCCAGCCCGGTTTTAATAAATGCCGCCGGATCTTTCCCATCTGACCAGCGCTCTTTCTTATCATGGTAAGCCGTATACCAGGCGAACTTCGCTTTTTTGAATTGTGATTTAGCATCAAATAACGAAATCCCGGCAGCTTTATCTTTGGCGATCAGGACTGCAAATACTTCGCTGGCCTGTTTGCCATATTCGCCTTTTGTTTCCAGGTGGAACGGGGTGAACGTAACGAGATCGGCGACTTTATCAGAAACCGGACCTGTTACGGCTTTGTCATATTTGTAGCAGAAAGGGCAGGCGTAGCTAAATACCTTAATCAGCGTTTTATCCGCATTAGGAATTGGTTTCTCCAGAACCATATAATCTGTGCCCTCGGTAAAAGCCGATGCCGCAAAAGGAGTGACCAATGCCGCGGTTAATACTACGCTTTTAAATAAAGAGGTAATCCATTTAGATGACATATTAATTCCTTCCCGTGATTTATTTAAACATTTGTGTTGGATGTACCAGTAACGCACGATAGTGAGTCTGGTTGGGTTTATCCGACAGCACATCAATTTCAACTTTCACTTCTTTCGTTTTATAGTCAATCTCATTCAGTTTGCCGACTGTTGGTTTACCAACGTCGAACAGGTTAATAGAACCGCCAAAGCCGAACATGGTGTCGCGGTCTTTTTGATATTCAACAACCGAGGTAATAGGACTATAGAAATCATATCCACGTTCTTTACCGTATTCCCAAACTTGTTGTACGGTGCCTTTCTTCTCATCGATCTTATATTCGACAAAACGGGAATATTTCATGGTCGGTAGAGCCGGTTGCTCCAGGCCGCGACCATCACCGTTATCAAAGACCGTTAACGTACCTTTGCTGGAAAGCCATGCCGTATGTTGGGTATAGGTGAAATCGAAATCGGTGTCCTTACACTTGCCGTTTTCGTCACAGGTCAACGGCTTACCATGATCGTCTACCGGTTTCAGCAATTTACTGGCTAGCTGCTTATTCCAGCCTTTAGACGGTGCCAGTATCCATTTCACCTGCTTATCGCGACCAATTTTTACAATACCCTGATGGCGGGAAGAAAGGATGATGGAGTCGTCTTTCGCGTCATAAGCGATAGAGTTGACGTGCGCCCAGTTACGACCGGCACCAACGCCAAGCGCATCGCCATACGGCGTATCCGGTTCGAGTTTCGCCTGCTGTCCGGCATGGGCCAGATCGACGTTCACGCATACTGCGCCCGCATCCAGCGCGCCGAGCAGCGCATCACGCATAGGGTCGAGGATTTTGGTTAAATCCCAAACGTCTACTACGCGGCCAGACTTATCAACCTCAATGATTTGGTCACGAATAGTATGAACATGTATGCCGTCTTCTTTGCGGTAATCGCGTTTGCCGACGCGCAGCAGTACGGTACCGTTCACGGTTTCGATGGATTCATGAGATGCGTCCAGGAACCCGCGCGGCAGTTTATGATCGGCAAGAACTTGCCCCATCATGTCAAACTCGTACCAGTGTTGGCCCTGCACCGCGGTAAAGGTGCCGCGAGGCGTTTCACGAATCCCCATCAGGTAGCCACGTTTGTTGATATTCATATCGTGGCCGTTGTAGAAGGTATCTTGATCCAGCCACCAGCGGTATTCACCCTGGGTGTCGACCACAAACGTATAAGGGGCGATATCGAAAGGCAAAGCCCCGCCCGCCGGGCCGGCATCAAGAATGCCCGCATTTTTATCTTTTTCGCCGTGCCAGTGAAATTCAGCGCCCTGCGGCGTAAAGGTATGGGTATTTACCAGATAAAGGCGATCTTCAAATCCTGGCGCAACTTTAATAACTTTCGTTTGCTGGAGATCTGAAATAGAACGGTTATCCATATAATGGTTGACGATGGCGGACGTCTGCACCACATAGTCATCCTTCATGGCTTTGCCGTTTTCTTTATATTCTACCGTGACGTTGTTGGCAAATTTCTGATAAAGGCCAAAAATAGGAATACCGTCATAGGTTTCTAAAGACTCTTTCCCAACGGTATAAGTAACGGGAACGCCTTTTTCCCCTTTGCCATGTACAGTAACTTTAACGTCTGAAATAATATGGCTATCTAATTCCACCAGTGCGGTGAGAGGGGCATTACCGTAAGGATCGACAACGACTGCGCCTAATTTCCCTGCGGGCTGCGCCGGTTGAAAACCTGCGGCAAACGTACTGGCTGCGGTGAGTCCGCATGTCAGTGCGACGGCGCCGGCAAGTATTGTTTTCCGGTATTGGTCAAACATGGATATATCTCCTTATATACAACTTTTTTTAATTGCCTGAGTGAGTCGATAGTAGGAGTGTGATATTTTAAGAACAATATAAATTAGTACGAAGTGTGATCTTATCGACATTGTTTTCTGCTTAATACCTCTTTCATTATTGTGTTTCACCACTGATTTATATGATCAAAATCATTTATTTGTTCCACAAATATGCCAGTATATGAATACGTCAAAATAAGGGTATGTAAAATTTTAACGTTAAATGTTTAGTGATGTTAAATTTTAAGGGTAAAAAGGATGTTTATTGCCTGGTATTGGATAATATTAATCGTTCTGGTGGTAGTAGGGTATATTTGCCATATGAAGCGTTATTGCAGAGCGTTTCGGCAAGACAGAGATGCATTACTTGAAGCGCGAACGAAACGTTTTCGCCAGACGAGCGAAGGCGACAGCGTGATGAATGAGCAGAAATAGCGCATATCCTTGACGGGCAGCCGGATGTTGCCTGGCTAAAGGCCTGCATCCGGCGCGACGTTGCTCTTAACCGATACCTATCGTCTGCAAAATGACGAGACTGAGCCCCATGATGGACATACCGCAAAGCACACCATAGCTGGGGTTATTGTTAGGATCGATCTCTTTTGCCAACGGCATCAGTTCATCGACGGAGAGCGCCACCATAATGCCGGCGACTGCTGCCATGATAGCCGCCATAACGATCGGTGAAACCAGGCTGCCCAAAATCAGCCACGCCAGCACGCCGCCAAGAATTTCCGCCATGCCGGAGATACCGGCCCAAAAAATCGCGGTACGTTTTGAGCCCGTCGCGGCATAAACCGGGCCGGCAACCGCCAGCCCTTCAGGAATATTGTGCAACGCCACCGCCAGTGCGATGCCGAAACCCAGTTCAAGATTGCTGCTGGCAGTGACAAAGGTGGCGATTCCTTCCGGAAAGTTGTGCAGGCTAATGCCGAGCGTCAATAAAATCGCAGTGCGTTTTATCGAGCCGGGAAGCGGCTGCTGCCTTTTTTGCACCAGATCCTGCGGATGAGCGTGAGGAAGCAGACGATCCAGCCCGAAGTAGCCCAACAGGCCGATAATAAACATCCCGTAGCCCAGTACAGGCGACATCCCCTCGGTATCTAACGCGGCGGGCAGCATCTCCATCAGCGAGATGAGCAGCATGATCCCTGCGGCGAAGCCCAGCGAAAAAGCCAGCATGCGGTTAGACGGTTTTTGGCCAAGAACGCCAAGAAACGCGCCAATAAAGGTGGCAGCGCCCGCCAGTAAGGTCAGAATAAGTGGTACTGACATCCATTACTCCTTATCAATTTGCCGTCCGAACCTGACCTTCAAAATAACTGATGATCTTCATCATAGTTATCTGAGTTCTTCCTCTGTGAAGAAAGCGTATGGTGATGTTAACAAAATGTCTTTCCTGTAAGGATAACATCATGTCTTTAACGTGTATGCCAGCATTGTTTTTGGGGCATGGCAGCCCGATGAACGTGCTGGACGATAATGATTATACCCGCGCCTGGCGGCGATTGGGGGAAGCCCTACCGCGACCACAGGCGATAGTGGTGGTGTCGGCGCACTGGTATACCCGTGGGACGGGCGTCACAGCGATGGAAAGGCCGCAAACTCTCCACGATTTTGGCGGTTTTCCGCAGGCGCTGTATGACATGCATTATCCGGCCCCTGGATCGCCTGCGCTGGCGCAGCGTCTGGTTGAACTGTTGGCTCCCGTTCCCGTCGCGCTCGATAAAGAGGCGTGGGGATTTGATCACGGCTCCTGGGGCGTATTGATCAAGATGTACCCGAATGCGGATATCCCGATGGTGCAGCTTAGTGTTGATAGTACCAAACCGGCGGCATGGCATTTTGAGATGGGTCGTAAACTGGCGACGCTGCGTGACGAAGGCGTGATGCTGGTGGCTAGCGGGAATGTGGTTCATAACCTGCGGACTGTGCGTTGGCACGGTGACAATATACCGTATCCCTGGGCGGCGTCATTTAATGACTTTGTGAAAGCTAACCTGACGTGGCAGGGGCCGGTAGAACAGCACCCGCTGGTGAATTATCTGCAACATGAAGGGGGCGCCTTATCGAACCCGACGCCGGAGCACTTTTTGTCTTTGCTGTATGTACTTGGCGCCTGGGACGGCAAGGAACCTATCACCATCCCGGTCGACGGTATTGAGATGGGCAGTATAAGTATGTTGTCGGTGCAGGTGGGGTAGGCCGGATAAGGCGCTGAATGATTGCCCGATGGCGCTACGCGCATCGGGCTTACAGGAAAATCTATCCTTCGACAAAAATATGCGGATAGAAGCGGGAGAGATCCTGGGTGATCAGTGCCCGATCTTCACGGATACCAATTCCGGCGGGTTGATCGTTAATCAGCCAGCTACCAATTAGGGTGTAACTGTCGCCGAATTTTGGCAGCGGATAGAACTGTTGCACGATCATACCCTCTTCGCCATACGGGCCTTCCACGGATTCGATCGTTTTACCGTTCTCAATAATCGATACGTTCGCCCCTTCGCGGGAGAAGATCGGTTTCACGACATATTTATCCATTGGCGGATGTTCGTCTTCGGCGAAATACGCAGGCAACAGATTCGGATGGTCCGGGAACATCTCCCACAACAGCGGCAATAACGCTTTATTGGAGATAATGCTTTTCCAGGCCGGTTCCAGCCAGCGCACGCCGGCATCTTCCAGCTTGGTGGAAAACATCTCGCGTAGCATAAATTCCCACGGATAGAGCTTGAACAGGTTCGCAATGACCTGATCCTGCAGATCCGTAAATTGACCTTTTTCCCCCAGACCAATATCGTCGATATAGAGAAATTCGGTGGCGATTTCCGCTTCGGCCGCGCAATCCTGTAAATACTGAATGGTGCCGCGATCCTCAACCGTATCGCGACAGCAGGTGAGATGTAGCAACTGAAAACCGTACTGTTCGCGAAGTTCAGCAAAGCGTTCAATCAGCTTTTCCTGCAGGCTATTAAACTGATCGCTGCCTTCCGGCAGATTGCCCGCGTTGATTTGATCTTCCAGCCAAATCCACTGGAAAAACGCCGCTTCATACAGCGACGTTGGCGTGTCGGCATTATTTTCGAGCAGCTTAGGCTCGCCGATGCCGTCCCAGGCCAGATCGAGGCGGGAATAGAGCGACGGTTGTTGCGTTTGCCAGGACTGGCGAACAAAACCCCAGGTATGTTTTGGAATACGAAACTTCGTCATCAGCTCATCGCTGGCGATGACGCGTTCTACTACCTTGAGGCACATCTGGTGCAGCTCGGCGGTAACGTCTTCCAGTTTTTCCACCTGGGCGAGCGTTAACTTGTAATAAGCGTCTTCACACCAGTACGGTTCACCATACATAGTGTGAAAATTAAACCCGTATTCAGTCGCTTTATCGCGCCAGTCCGGGCGCTCGGTAATACTGACTCTTTCCATGCGTATCAGCCGCCCATCGAACGTGTTGAAGTACCGGCAGCGCTACGCTGCATGGTGCTCTGTTTGGCGACGGATTCGCCAAAACCGCCGCGGGTAACGGTTGTTGTGGTGGCCGGTTTCGGCGCCATCGCGGTTTTCGGTACGGTCATTGTCCGGCCCGGTTGCGCCGCGCCGTAGTTTTTACCTGCCGCATCGGTATATTTGCCGTATGCAGGGCTGGCCGGGTTTTTCGAGCTAAACAGCGGCTGTTGCGCAAAGCCTGCGCCGCCGCCCATCAGACGCCCCATCATGTAACCTGCCATAAGCGGCATCCAGAAACTGCCGCTGGATTGTTGAGCCTGCGCCTGATTTTCCGGCGCCATGCCAGCCTGTGCGGGCGCTTGCTGGCACTGACCTTCGCCAAACTCGGCGACGCAATCTTCGCGTGTAGCGTACTTAGGCGCAGTACGTTCGGCCTCTTTCAGCGCATTGTTATACGCGGCTGTACACTCCGCGCTTTTGCCCGGATTCGCCGCTGAACAGTCATCAGCGTTTTGATACAGCGATACGGTTTCATCGCTTTTTTCACAGCCAGCCAGCATAAAAACAGCCGTAACCGCCAGGGCGACCGGCGTTAAATGCCGCGCGCTCCAGCTTTTGCGAAATGATGCGTGATGGATGGATTTTGTCCGTTTCATATTTGTCTTCCAGGACCCAGTGGTAAATACAGCATGCGTTCAGAATAGAGGATGACTGGTCGAAATTGAAGCGAGAAAAGGCGAGAATGCGGCGGAATAGCAGGATCTTTACGTTGTCTTACGTTCAGGCGCGGCTTTATGACAGGTAGCGCCGCGCTTACCAGACCTACAAGGGCACAGGTCTGATAAGCGCAGCGCCAGCGAATAACTTATCAATGCCGGAATGGATTGCCGTTATTGCTGTTGGCGCGAGCGGCGGTCGGCTGTACTGCCGGCGCAGCGCTATGGACATTATAACCGTCTGCGGCAGCATCCTGCTCTGGCGTTTCCGGCGCTACGCTTTCCGGCGACGTCGGGATAGGTTTACCCAACGTACTGTTAAGCGCGAGCAGATCCTGCTCGTTCAGCGTACCGAGCGCATATTTGATATTTAACTGATTAATCAAATAGGTATAACGCGCGTTGGCCAGTTGCTGCTTGGCATCATACAGAGTGGTGGTGGCATCCAGTACGTCAACAATGGTACGTGTACCGACCGAGTAACCGGCTTCCATTGCATCCAAAGAACTTTGCGCGGAAACGACTGCCTGTTTATACGCGTTGATGCTGCTGATGGAGGCGTTAATATTGTTAAAGGAAGAACGTACGGTCTGCACCACGCTACGGTGCGCGCTTTCCAGCTGTTCGCTTGCGCCGACGAAGTTATACTGCGCCTGTTTTACCTGCGAGTTAACCATCCCGCCTTGATACAGCGGCAGGGAGAAGTTCAGGCCGATTTTATTCTGCCCCATGTTGCTATCGTCGTACTGGGCGGCGTTGGTTTTAGAACCGCTATAAGAGGTATCAGAAATGCCGGTTGAGGCCGTTAAATTCAGCGTCGGCAGATGACCATCCTGCGCCTGACGGATTTGCTCGCGCGCCAGATCCTGACTTAAACGCGCCTGCAACAGCGACAGGTTACGGTTTTCCGCTTCCTTCAGCAGCGCATTAACAGCTTTAGGCTTGTCGGTTTTAAAATGTTCGACGTTAAGCGACGCCAGCTCCGGGTAATAATTGCCGGTTACCTGGCGCAGCTCTTCTACCGCGTTATCCAGGTTGTTGCGGGCGGTCACTTCATTCGCCAGTACGGTATCATATTGCGCACGGGCGTTTTGCACATCGGTAATGGCGACCAGACCCACGTTAAAACGTTGCGTCGTTTGATCTAACTGACGGTAGATAGCCTCTTTTTGTGCCTGGGTATAAGAAAGCACATCAATAGCGTTCAATACCTTAAAATACGCGTTCGCGGTATTGAGGATCAGCGTCTGCTGATCGGTCTGATAGGTGACATCCTGAATGCCTGCTGCTTTTTCTTGCAGGGTGAGCCCACGCCATTTCGACATATCAAACAGTGTCTGCGTTAATTGCAGGGAAGCGCTGGTTTCATTGGAGTTGATACCGTTCGCATCGCGATAACCGTTGCTGTAGGTGTAGTCGGCACCCAAACCCAGTTGCGGCAGTAAAGGACTACGCGCTTCGTTAATTTTTTCGAATGCAGCATCGCGATCGGCAGCGGATTTACGCAATTCCGGGTTGCTCAGGCGTGCTTGCTGATAAACTTGCATCAGGTTCTCTGCCTGGCTTAGTGTGCTGAACCCCGACAGGCTCAGGCCGATAAGGATGGGGAGCAATTTCTTCATTTGCATTCCTTGTTGTGAAGCAGTATTTAGCGCTGATCAATTTGTAAAAATAATTGCTGATTCTAGCAGAATCCGCCACTGCAAAAAGTTGGCGTTACGTGCCATACGAGCCTTAATTGGCACCAATTTACCACAAGGGTGATAAAACAGCAGTCAACCACCCTTGAAATTCATCATTTAATCATTATTGCTAGCAGGGCAGCACAATGCGTAAATCAGACAACTTGCCAGTTACTTTCACCAAAAGCGATGTAGAAATTATTGCACGGGAAACGCGCTATCGCGGTTTTTTTTCATTGGATGTGTATCGATTCCGCCATCGTTTATTCAACGGAGAAATGAGTGGCGAGGTAAAGCGCGAAATTTTTGAGCGCGGGCACGCCGCCGTCTTGCTACCCTTTGACCCTGAACGTGACGAGGTGGTGCTGGTCGAACAGATTCGTATTGCCGCGTATGACACAAGCGTTACGCCGTGGCTGCTGGAGATGGTCGCCGGCATGATAGAAGAAGGCGAAACCATTGAGGCGGTCGCCCGGCGGGAGGCGATGGAAGAAGCGGGGCTGACCGTAGGCCGCACCCGACCGGTCATCAGTTACCTGGCGAGCCCAGGAGGAACCAGCGAGCGCTCATCTATTCTGGTGGGTGAAGTGGACGCCACGACCGCGGTAGGTATTCATGGTCTGGCGGATGAAAACGAAGATATTCGGGTTCATGTGGTAAGCCGGGAACAGGCATACCAGTGGGTAGAAGAGGGGAAAATCGACAACGCAGCCGCAGTCATCGCTTTGCAATGGCTTCAGTTGCATCATCAAGAGTTAAAAAACGAGTGGAAAAAATGAAGCGTTATACACCTGACTTCCCAGAAATGATGCGTTTGTGCGAAACCAATTTTTCGCAATTGCGCCGCCTGCTGCCGCGCAATGACGCCCCCGGTGAAACGGTGAGCTATCAGGTGGGCAACGTACAATATCGGTTAACGATTGTGGAATCGACCCGATACACTACGCTTGTAACGATTGAGCAAACGGCGCCAGCCATCACCTACTGGAGCCTGCCGTCGCTGACGGTGCGCCTCTACCATGATGCGATGGTGGCTGAAGTGTGTTCAAGCCAGCAGATCTTTCGCTTCAAAGCGCGGTATGATTATCCAAATAAAAAGTTGCATCAACGCGACGAAAAGCATCAAATTAATCAGTTTCTGGCCGACTGGCTACGATTCTGTTTAGCACATGGAGCGATGGCGATTCCGGTTTATTAGCGTCGTGAAACCTAAGGACACCATTTGGAAAGCCTGTTAACCCTACCTCTGGCTGGTGAGGCCCGAGTCAGGATTTTACAAATTACAGATACTCACCTGTTTGCCGAAAAGCATGAAACGCTGTTAGGCGTCAATACCTGGGAAAGTTACCAGGCCGTGCTGGAGGCTATTCGGGCGCAACAGTATGAATATGATCTGATCGTGGCCACCGGCGATCTGGCGCAGGATCAATCCGCTGCGGCTTATCAGCATTTTGCTGAGGGTATCGCAAGCTTTCGCGCGCCTTGCGTTTGGCTACCGGGCAATCATGATTTTCAGCCGGCAATGTACAGCGCGCTGCAAGAGGCGGGGATTTCCCCGGCTAAACGCGTGTTAATCGGTGAACAATGGCAGATTTTGTTGCTGGATAGCCAGGTGTTTGGCGTCCCGCATGGCGAACTGAGCGAGTTCCAACTGGAATGGCTTGAGCGTAAGCTCGCCGATGCGCCAGAGAGACAGACATTGCTCCTGTTGCACCACCATCCGTTGCCGGCAGGGTGCAGTTGGCTGGATCAGCACAGCTTGCGTAATGCTGGTGAGCTGGATAGCGTGCTGGCGAATTTCCCGTGTGTAAAATATCTGTTATGCGGGCATATTCACCAGGAGCTGGATCTTGACTGGAACGGTCGCCGTCTGTTGGCGTCGCCGTCAACCTGCGTACAGTTCAAACCGCACTGCGCGAACTTTACGCTGGATACTATCGCGCCGGGCTGGCGTACGCTGGAGCTCCAGGCGAACGGCGTCCTGGAGACGGAAGTGCATCGCCTGCAGGATACCCGGTTCCGACCCGATACCGCTTCGGAAGGATACTGATGTCTACGCTTCTCTATTTGCACGGATTCAACAGTTCCCCTCGCTCGGCAAAAGCGTGCCAGCTAAAAAACTGGCTGGCGGAGCGTCATCCGCATGTTGAGATGATCGTCCCTCAACTACCGCCGTATCCTGCCGATGCGGCGGAGTTGCTGGAATCTCTCGTACTTGAGCATGGCGGTGCGCCATTAGGGCTGGTAGGATCGTCGCTGGGTGGTTATTACGCCACCTGGCTGTCGCAATGTTTTATGCTGCCGGCTGTGGTGGTGAATCCCGCCGTGCGGCCCTTTGAATTACTGACCGACTATCTCGGTCAGAACGAGAACCCCTACACCGGGCAGCAATATGTGCTAGAGTCTCGCCATATTTATGATCTTAAAGTCATGCAGATTGACCCGCTGGAAGCGCCGGACCTGATCTGGCTACTGCAACAGACGGGCGATGAAGTGCTGGATTACCGCCAGGCGGTGGCATATTACGCCTCCTGCCGTCAGACAGTGACCGAGGGTGGTAATCACGCATTCACGGGCTTCGAAGATTATTTCAACCAGATTGTCGATTTTCTTGGACTGCACAGTTGCTGACAATCAATTCGAATTGCTAATTAAACCATGACGCAAACTTATAACGCTGATGCTATTGAGGTGCTCACTGGGCTTGAGCCGGTACGCCGCCGCCCGGGGATGTACACCGATACGACCCGCCCCAACCATTTGGGTCAGGAAGTAATTGATAATAGTGTGGATGAAGCACTGGCAGGTCACGCCAAACGCGTGGATGTCATTTTACATGCCGATCAATCGCTGGAAGTGATTGACGACGGACGCGGGATGCCGGTGGATATCCATCCGGAAGAGGGGGTTCCGGCGGTAGAACTGATCCTCTGTCGGCTTCATGCCGGCGGTAAATTCTCCAATAAGAACTATCAGTTCTCTGGTGGTCTGCATGGGGTGGGGATTTCGGTCGTGAATGCCCTGTCAAAGCGCGTGGAAGTGACCGTGCGCCGCGACGGTCAGGTCTATAACATCGCGTTTGAAAACGGCGAGAAAGTGCAGGATTTGCAGGTTGTCGGCACCTGCGGTAAACGTAATACTGGCACCAGCGTCCATTTCTGGCCGGACGAAAGTTTCTTCGACAGCCCGCGTTTTTCTGTCTCTCGCTTAATGCACGTTCTGAAAGCAAAAGCGGTGCTGTGTCCCGGCGTGGAAATCACTTTTAAAGATGAAGTGAATAACAGCGAGCAGCGCTGGTGCTACCAGGATGGTCTGAACGACTATCTGGGCGAAGCGGTAAACGGCCTGCCGACGCTGCCGGAAAAGCCGTTTATCGGTAATTTTAACGGTGAAACGGAAGCGGTTGACTGGGCGCTATTGTGGCTGCCGGAAGGCGGCGAATTACTGACGGAAAGCTACGTCAACCTGATCCCGACCATGCAGGGGGGGACGCACGTCAACGGTCTGCGCCAGGGCCTGCTCGACGCGATGCGCGAATTTTGCGAATACCGCAATATTCTGCCGCGCGGCGTCAAACTGTCGGCGGAAGATATCTGGGATCGCTGCGCTTATGTGCTCTCCGTGAAAATGCAGGACCCGCAATTTGCCGGGCAGACTAAAGAGCGTCTGTCGTCGCGTCAATGTGCGGCATTTGTTTCCGGCGTGGTGAAAGATGCTTTCAGCCTGTGGCTGAACCAGAACGTGCAGGCGGCGGAACAACTGGCAGAGATGGCGATTGCCAGCGCGCAGCGGCGACTGCGCGCCGCAAAAAAAGTGGTGCGCAAAAAGCTCACCAGCGGTCCGGCGTTGCCGGGGAAACTGGCGGACTGTACCGCGCAGGATCTTAATCGGACCGAGCTGTTCCTTGTGGAAGGGGATTCGGCGGGCGGTTCCGCCAAGCAGGCGCGCGATCGCGAATATCAGGCGATCATGCCGCTCAAAGGTAAGATCCTTAACACCTGGGAGGTCTCTTCCGATGAAGTGCTGGCCTCGCAAGAGGTGCATGATATTTCCGTGGCGATCGGTATCGATCCGGACAGCGACGATCTGAGTCAGCTGCGCTACGGCAAGATCTGTATCCTGGCGGATGCGGACTCCGATGGTTTGCATATCGCTACGCTGCTTTGCGCGCTGTTTGTCAGACATTTCCGCGCGCTGGTGAAGAATGGTCATGTCTACGTCGCGCTACCGCCGCTGTACCGTATCGATTTGGGTAAAGAGGTCTATTACGCGCTGACGGAAGAAGAGAAGGCGGGCGTACTGGAACAACTGAAGCGTAAGAAAGGCAAGCCGAACGTCCAGCGTTTCAAAGGCCTGGGTGAAATGAACCCGATGCAGTTACGCGAAACCACGCTTGATCCAAATACTCGCCGCCTGGTGCAGCTCACCATTAGCGATGAAGACGATCAGCGTACTAACGCGATGATGGATATGCTGCTGGCAAAGAAACGTTCTGAAGATCGACGCAACTGGCTACAGGAAAAAGGCGATCTCGCGGATCTCGACGTGTAACGGTTGTTGCACGCTTTATCCGGTCTGCATGCCGCAGGCCGGATAAGCGAATCCGACATGACGCCGCAGCCTGATGGCGACACTTGCGCATCGCATCAGGGCGACGTCAGACGAGGGTAATAACTTAAACGCCGGATTCCAGAATACGAATATTCATTTCCAGCACATCGTCTTTTACCGCGTCGCTGTAGGCTTTCATATGCGGGGTTTGCAGATGCGCCTCAAGGTGCGCAACGCTTTCCCACTGTTCAATCATCACGATCGAGTCAGGCGCCAGAGTCTGAAAACTCACGCCCGCGGCATGATCCACCATCGGCGCGTAACCGTGGCACCCCTCTTCTTTAAGAACGGTTGGAATAATTTTCGCAAACTGGTCGAGGACGGCCTGACGGTGATGTTGGCCCGGACGCGTGCGAATTTCGGCAATGACGGTAAGCATGGTTAACTCCTTCTAATTCCAGGATGACCAGTTAAGCAAAAATTTCGCTCAGATGCTTGCGATATTCTGCGGTATAGCGCGGAACATCCGGCATTTTAATCACGTCGTTGGCAATAAACGTTGGCAGCGCGTCCATGCCCAGGAACTGGTTGGCTTTATGGAAGGGCAGATAGACGCCATCTACGCCTACGCCGTGGAAAAACTGATCTTTTTCGGTAAATGCTTCCATCGGCGCGTTCCACGTCAGTGACAGCATATATTTTTTCCCCTGCACCAGACCGCCGGAACCGTACTTTTTAGCGGCATCGGAACGCGTGCGGCCATCGCTGGCATAGAGCGTGCCGTGACCTTCGGTAAAGACATCATCCATATATTTTTTTACGGTCCATGGCGCGCCCATCCACCAGCCAGGCATCTGCCAAATCACCACGTCAGCCCAGACGAAATTCTGCACCTCTTCTTTAATGTCATAGTCGCTGTCGGCGCGGACGATCTTAACCTGATGACCCAGATCGCGCAGAAGCCCATCGGCAACTTCGGTCAGGGTGTCATTTAACTGGCCGTTGGAGTGCGCGAATTTTTTCGCCCCGTTGATAATCAGGATGTTACTCATTTTGTGTCCTCAAGAAATGCGTTTGCTGCTGATTCTACGCTGACGGGCGGTGCGGTGAAATTAGCAAAATGTGCAAAGTCTTTTGCGTTTTTGGCAAAAGTCTGTGTTACCAACTTACTACGGCCTCAAATCCACCTTCCGCGGCGTTGCCAAACGACACCGTCATGCCGTGCAGCGTAGCGATGCGACGGACGATTGATAATCCCAGACCGCTGCCGGTCACACTTTGGCCAGGCGGGCGGTAAAAACGCTCGCCGATATGCGTCAGAATCTCTGGCGCTACACCAGGGCCATTATCTCTGACGGTGAAGCTGCGGGCATGTAAGGTAACGTCGACGACGCTGCCTTGCGGACTGTAGCGAATCGCATTATCCAGCAGGTTACGCACTAACAGGCTTAAGAGTAGCGGCTGGCCGGTACGTATGACGTCATGGGCGTTAAGCTGTAAACGCACGTCGATATTCGCCTGCTGCGCCGGATGATAAATATCCATTACCGCGGACTGCAGCAGCTCTTCCAGCGAAATCTCCGCCACATCCTGCAAATTATTGAGCGAGTCGAGGCGCGACAACGTCAGTAGCTGATCGACCAGCCGTGTGGCGCGATCGATCCCCGCATGGAGCTGGGTCAGCGCTTTATCACGCGATAGCGGATCGTCGCCCGAGAGCTGTGCCACCTCGGTTTGTACTTTCAGCGCGGCCAGCGGGCTGCGCAATTCATGGGCGGCGTCGGAGGTAAATCGCCGTTCGCGCACCATCATGGAGTGGATGCGACTAAAAAGCTGATTAAGTGCTTCGACCAGTGGGCGAACCTCGCTCGGTACGCCTTTGGCGTCGAGCGGCGTTTCCGATTCCGGCGACCGGAAGCGTAGCGCCTGCGCCAGTTTTTTCAACGGTCTGAGCTCGCGGTGAAGCAGGAGTAATAAAATCAGCAGCATGAAGGGAAGGGCGATCAGCCACGGCGTTAATTGCGCCGCCACGATCGCCAGCGCCATATCTTCGCGGTAATCCCACTCCTGACCGACGACGATACGATACTTACCGTCCGCCGAGTTCAACCACAAAAAACGCCAGAGGTCGTTGTCATCCTTCAGATAGCCATTGTCGAAACCTTCCCGGCGATAGCGATACGGAATATCCTGGCCGTTGTCGCCATCATGCAGCAACATTTTGCCGTAAGCGGAAAAGATGGCGAACGCCAGCGCATCGTCATCGATATGCCCATGTTTTAATTTCTTTGGCGTATGCGCCATGCGCTGCGGGGCGTTGATCTCGTTAAGATCGAGGGTGCTAAGCCGTCTGGCGAACAACATCAACTGTGTGTCAAACAGCTCGTCGACATTATCCGTCGTCTTTCTCCAGGCCACAAAACTGGAAATTGCCCAAGTGATGGAGACCAGAATCAGGAAAATAAGCGTCAGCCTGACGCGTAGGCTGAGACGTTGCGTCAATTTCATGCGTCACCCAGGGTGTAGCCGATGCCGTGTACGGTGCGAATAAATTCGCTGCCGAGCTTGCGGCGTAAATGATGAACATGGACTTCCACTGCATTGCTGGACACGTCGTCATCCCAGTTATACAGCTTCTCTTCAATAAGCTTGCGCGGCAGCACGCGACCTTTGTTGCGCAGTAAGAGTTCCAGCAACGCGAACTCTTTTGGTTTTAGGGCCAGAGGTTCGCCGGCAAGCGTCGCGACGAGATTGCCTGGATTGAGCGTCACCTGGCCGTGGCGCAATTCGCTACTGGCCTGACCGCTGGCGCGGCGTACCAGCGCCTCCAGACGGGCGGCGACCTCAATGAGCGCGAAAGGTTTACATAAATAGTCATCGGCGCCCAGACGTAGCCCCTCGACGCGCTCTGCTAACGCGTCGCGCGCCGTCAGGATCAGTACCGGTTCCTGTTTACCCTTTTCGCGCCATTCGCGCAAAATATCCCGTCCGTCCATGCCTGGCAGCGTCAAATCTAAAATAACCGCATCATAAGGCGCGCTGTAAAGCGCCTCTTTGCCCGGACGTCCCTCGGTAAACCAGTCGACGCTGAAACCCATTTTACTCAGGCCCGCTTTTATGCCATCGCCAATAAGTGTGTCATCTTCTACCAGTAAAATTCGCATCTGTTCTTCCTTGCGGTAACTCGCGTTGCCGTCAGTTAACCTTGTCGCCGCAGGCGATGTACAGAAAAAAAGATTCTTTTTTTGCCTTAAGAAGTTGTTAAGGATTACCTTATTAAATGGATCTGAAACGACATGAAAGGGAAAAGTAATCATGAAAAAATTAGCTGCAATCGTTGCCGTTATGGCACTGTGTTCTACCCCGGTTCTGGCGGCTCAGCAGGGCGGTTTCTCCGGCCCGTCGGCGACGCAAACGCAAGGCGGCGGATTTGTCGGCCCGAACGGCAGCAGCACGACGGTAGAGAGCGCTAAATCGCTGCGTGACGATGCGTGGGTAACGCTGCGCGGGAATATCGTCGAGCGCATTTCCGACGACCTGTATGTGTTTAAAGATGCGACCGGTACTATCAATGTGGATATTGACCACAAGCGTTGGAACGGCCTGACCGTAACCCCGCAGGATACCGTTGAAATTCAGGGCGAAGTGGATAAAGACTGGAACTCTGTCGAAATCGACGTAAAACAGATTCGTAAAGTGAATCCGTAATCCCACATTGCGCAAGATCGGTCAGGATTCACAGCCGCCCGGTGGGCAGAATAGGCCACAAGGAGGCAGTGATGAATGACCTGATCAGCGCGGCTTATTCCGAACGTCTGCGGCGCGTTTGCGACCACATTGAGCGTCATCTGGATGAGCCTCTGTCGATTGAGGCGTTAAGCCGGATGGCGCACAGCTCGCCGTTTCATTTTCACCGGCAGTTTACTGCCTGGAGCGGGCTTCCGCTCTATCGCTATATCCAGTGGCTGCGTTTGCGCCGGGCGTCATGGCGGCTGGCGTTTAACCCGCAAGATAAAGTTATCGATATCGCGCTGGATGCCGGATTTCAGAATCCGGAGTCGTTCACACGTGCTTTCAAAACCGCGTTTGGTCAAAGCCCGCGCCGGTTTCGGCAATCGCCGGACTGGCTGGCCTGGCACCAACGCGTTCCTAAACTTGCGTTACAGGAGCAGCATGTCATGGACGTAAAAATCGTTGAATTTCTACCTACCCGCGTCGCGATGCTGACGCATCTGGGGCATCCGGATAAGGTCAACGCCAGCGCGGCGAAATTTATTGCATGGCGGCGCGAAACGGGGCAGTCGCCGATTGCCAGCAGTCAAACCTTTGGTATTGCCTGGCACGACCCGCAGACGACGCCGCCGGATCAATTCCGCTTTGATATCTGCGGCAGCGTCCGCCAGCCGATAGCCGAAAATGACGTTGGCGTGGTGAATAGCGAGATTCCTGGCGGGCGCTGCGCGGTGGTGCGCCATCAGGGATCGCTCGACAGCCTCCCGGAGAGCGTGTGGTATTTATTCCGCGAATGGCTACCGGCCAGCGGCGAGACGCTGCGCGATTTTCCGGTCTTCTTCCAGTACCTGAATTTCGTCAATGAGGTGGCGGAACATGAGCTGCTGACGGATATCTATCTGCCGCTTCGTTAACTTCCTCGTCACCTGGCTCACGGTTTGTGACTCAGACCGTGAGATAGGGTATTATCTGCGGCAATATTGCCGTCCGAACGGTCAGCATGCAGATTGAGGATCCCCTGTTAATGAGCGATATGGCAGAGCGCCTTGCGCTACATGAATTTACGGAAAACGCCTACTTAAACTACTCCATGTACGTGATCATGGATCGTGCGTTGCCGTTTATTGGCGACGGCCTGAAGCCGGTACAGCGCCGCATCGTCTATGCGATGTCAGAGCTGGGGCTGAACGCCAGCGCTAAATTTAAAAAATCCGCCCGTACCGTCGGTGACGTACTGGGTAAGTATCATCCGCACGGCGACAGCGCCTGCTATGAAGCCATGGTGCTGATGGCGCAGCCGTTCTCTTACCGTTACCCGCTGGTCGATGGCCAGGGAAACTGGGGCGCGCCGGATGATCCGAAGTCATTCGCGGCAATGCGTTATACCGAATCTCGCCTGTCCAAATATGCCGAGCTGCTGTTAAGCGAACTCGGTCAGGGGACGGCGGACTGGGTGCCAAACTTCGACGGCACGATGCAGGAACCGAAAATGTTACCGGCGCGTCTGCCGAACATCCTGCTGAATGGCACCACCGGTATAGCGGTGGGCATGGCAACAGATATCCCGCCGCACAACCTGCGCGAAGTGGCGAAAGCGGCGATTACGCTGATTGAACAGCCGAAAACGACGCTGGATCAGTTGCTGGATATCGTCCAGGGGCCGGATTACCCGACCGAAGCGGAGATCATTACCCCACGTGCGGAAATTCGTAAAATTTACGAAAACGGGCGTGGCTCCGTGCGTATGCGCGCGGTATGGACCAAAGAAGACGGCGCCGTGGTGATCACCGCGCTGCCGCATCAGGTCTCTGGCGCGAAAGTGCTGGAGCAGATTGCTGCGCAGATTCGTAATAAAAAACTGCCGATGGTGGACGATCTGCGCGATGAATCGGATCACGAAAACCCGACGCGTTTAGTGATTGTGCCACGCTCCAACCGTGTGGATATGGAACAGGTGATGAACCATCTGTTCGCCACCACCGATCTGGAAAAAAGCTACCGTATTAACCTGAACATGATCGGTCTGGATGGTCGTCCGGCGGTGAAAAACCTGCTGGAGATCCTCACCGAGTGGCTGGCGTTCCGCCGCGACACGGTACGTCGTCGCCTCAACTATCGTCTGGAGAAGGTTCTCAAGCGCCTGCATATCCTCGAAGGTCTGCTGGTGGCGTTTCTCAACATCGACGAAGTGATCGAGATTATCCGTAACGAGGATGAGCCGAAACCCGCGCTGATGTCGCGTTTCGGCATCAGCGAAACCCAGGCGGAAGCGATTCTCGAACTGAAACTGCGTCATCTCGCCAAACTGGAAGAGATGAAAATTCGCGGTGAGCAGGACGAGCTGGAAAAAGAGCGTGACCAGTTGCAGGGCATTCTCGCGTCCGAACGCAAAATGAATACCTTGCTGAAAAAAGAGCTACAGGCAGATTCCGATGCCTATGGCGACGATCGCCGTTCTCCGCTGCGTGAGCGCGAAGAAGCTAAAGCGATGAGCGAACACGATATGCTGCCGTCCGAACCGGTGACTATCGTGCTGTCGCAGATGGGCTGGGTGCGCAGCGCCAAAGGTCATGATATTGATGCGCCGGGGCTTAACTATAAAGCGGGCGACAGCTTTAAAGCCGCGGTGAAAGGTAAGAGCAATCAACCGGTGGTGTTTATTGATACCACCGGGCGCAGCTATGCTATTGATCCCATTACGCTTCCCTCGGCGCGTGGGCAGGGCGAGCCGCTGACCGGCAAACTCACGCTGCCGCCGGGGGCGACCGTAGAGCATATGCTGATGGAAGGCGATGACCAGAAACTGCTGATGGCGTCGGATGCGGGCTACGGCTTCGTTTGTACGTTTAACGATCTGGTTGCCCGTAACCGTGCCGGTAAGACGTTGATTACACTGCCGGAAAATGCGCACGTCATGCCGCCGCTGGTGATTAAAGACGAGCACGATATGCTGCTGGCGATTACCCAGGCCGGACGGATGTTGATGTTCCCGGTAGACTCTCTGCCGCAGCTGTCGAAAGGCAAAGGCAATAAGATCATTAATATCCCCTCTGCGGAAGCGGCGAAAGGCGATGATGGACTGGCGCACCTGTACGTGCTGCCGCCACAAAGCACTCTGACTATCCATGTCGGGAAGCGCAAAATCAAACTGCGCCCTGAAGAGTTACAAAAGGTGGTCGGTGAACGCGGACGCCGTGGCACATTAATGCGCGGCCTGCAGCGTATCGATCGCATTGAGATTGATTCGCCGCATCGCGTAAGTCATGGCGACAGCGAAGAGTAAGATAGGGGCGCCCGTAGGCCGGACAAGGCATCTAAGCCGCCATCCGGCGCTCTGCCGTTGCCGGATGACGACGCAGTAGCGTCTTATCCGGCCTACGGTTTCAGATCGGATTAACATTAAAATTTCCCGTAAAACCGTTGTTTATTCGTGCATTGCGATTAACAATACGTTTTTCCAGAGAGCCACACTTACCAAAATCCTAACCTGAATTTCAGGTGACGTAGAATGCCGGGCTCTTAGGCCTTCAGAGGTTGTTATGCTATATATTTTTCGTCTTATTGTTACCGTTATTTACTCCATTCTGGTCTGTGTTTTCGGTTCTATTTACTGCCTTTTCAGCCCACGTAACCCAAAACACGTGGCGACGTTTGGACATATGTTCGGTCGTCTGGCCCCGCTGTTTGGCCTGAAAGTGGAGTGCCGCAAACCCGCCGATGCGGAAAACTATGGCAATGCTATCTATATTGCTAACCATCAGAATAATTATGATATGGTCACGGCGGCGAATATTGTGCAGCCGCCAACGGTGACGGTGGGGAAAAAAAGCCTGCTTTGGATCCCGTTTTTTGGGCAACTGTACTGGCTGACCGGTAATCTGTTGATTGACCGTAATAACCGCGCCAAAGCGCATAGCACCATTGCGGCAGTAGTTAACCATTTTAAAAAGCGCCGTATTTCTATCTGGATGTTCCCTGAAGGTACGCGTAGCCGGGGACGCGGTCTGCTGCCGTTTAAAACCGGCGCGTTTCATGCGGCTATCGCGGCTGGTGTGCCGATCATTCCTGTCTGCGTTTCCAACACCTCTAACAAAGTCAATCTAAACCGCCTGAACAACGGACTGGTTATTGTGGAAATGCTGCCGCCAGTCGACGTCAGCGAATATGGTAAAGATCAGGTTCGTGAGCTGGCGGCCCACTGCCGTGCGTTAATGGAGCAAAAAATCGCGGAACTTGATAAAGAGGTTGCGGAACGTGAAGCGACCGGTAAGGTTTAAGCAGCCTTACTCTGTTATTGTAGAAATCATTTTTTCAGGCACAACTCTTTAGCCTGTTTTACATGGAGCTTATATGTCATTCAGTCGGCGTCAGTTTCTTCAGGCATCGGGAATCGCACTATGTGCAGGCGCGATTCCCCTCAGGGCGAATGCTGCCGGTCAGCAACAGCCGTTGCCTGTTCCGCCGTTGCTGGAGTCCCGTCGCGGGCAGCCGTTGTTTATGACGCTACAGCGAGCGCACTGGTCCTTTACGCAAGGCACGCGCGCGCCGGTCTGGGGAGTGAACGGTCGTTATCTGGGGCCGACAATCCGCGTCTGGAAAGGCGATGACGTTAAACTCATCTATAGCAACCGCCTGGCGGAAAATGTCTCCATGACGGTTGCTGGTTTACTGGTGCCGGGGCCGCTGATGGGTGGTCCGGCGCGTATGATGTCGCCGAACGCGGACTGGGCGCCGGTGTTGCCGATTCGTCAGAGCGCCGCGACGCTGTGGTATCACGCTAACACGCCTAACCGCACTGCGCAGCAGGTGTATAACGGCCTGGCCGGAATGTGGCTGGTCGAAGACGACATCAGTAAAACGCTGCCCATTCCGAACCATTACGGCGTGGATGATTTTCCCGTCATTATCCAGGATAAACGGCTGGATAACTTTGGGACGCCGGAGTACAGCGAACCGGGAAGCGGTGGTTTTGTCGGCGATACGCTGCTGGTGAACGGCGCGCAAAGCCCCTATGTCGAAGTGTCCCGCGGCTGGGTGCGGTTACGGTTGTTGAACGCCTCGAACTCGCGGCGCTATCAGCTTCAGATGAGCGATGGCCGGGCGCTGCATGTGATTTCAGGCGATCAGGGCTTTTTACCTGCGCCGGTTTCCGTCAAACAGTTGTCACTGGCGCCCGGCGAGCGACGTGAAATCCTGGTTGATATGACCAACGGCGACGAAGTCTCGATCACCTGCGGGGAAGCGGCCAGCATAGTCGATCGGATTCGCGGTTTCTTTGAGCCTTCCAGTATTCTGGTTTCGACCCTGGTGCTGACGTTACGGCCAACCGGATTGCTGCCGCTGGTGACCGATAATCTGCCGATGCGTCTGTTGCCGACGGAGATCATGAGCGGCGCGCCTGTCCGCAGTCGGGACATCAGTCTTGGCGACGATCCGGGGATTAACGGCCAACTATGGGATGTGAATCGCATTGATATTACCGCCCAACAAGGCACCTGGGAGCGCTGGACGGTACGCGCCGATATGCCGCAGTCGTTCCATATTGAGGGCGTCTCTTTCCTGATTCGTAACGTCAACGGCGCTATGCCGTTCCCGGAAGATAGAGGCTGGAAAGATACCGTCTGGGTGGATGGGCAAGTCGAATTGCTGGTCTACTACGGTCAGCCGTCCTGGCCGCACTTCCCGTTCTATTTCAACAGCCAGACGCTGGAAATGGCTGATCGCGGCTCGATTGGGCAAATGCTGGTGAATCCGGCGTCGTAAAGGCGAACCAGGGATATTCGATGAGAATCAATGAAGAGGGATGGCGGCTACTGACGTTCTGGATGTTTACTACAGGCGGCTATCTTATTCTGCTCTTCGTTGTTATTTGCCTGGCTTTTTTGTTCCAAACGCCTCGTCGCGTGTTGCTGTGGATGGCTTTGCCACAGATTGCGCTGGTTCTTTTGCTATGGTTTGCTGCGGATGATGAAACGCTTTTCTTCCCGATTGGCGCAGGGTGGATGCTGGGGCTCAGTTTATTGCTGGCGCTACTGGTTAGCCACCGATTACGCCAACCACACCATCTTTGGGCCGGGTGCCATGTGGTCGTATTGCTGTTGTTGTTGGCGCACATGGGGATATTCTCGAGAGGCATCATCGGCGCGATGCCTATCAGGCACAGCAGGTGGCGGAAGAAACGCTGTTACGAAAAATCGATACGACTGATGACCGCGTTTTTTTAAATCATTTGATGTCGCAAGCCATGCAGCCGCAAAACGCAGGGGATTGGTGGACGAATAGGCGGATTGAGCATCTCGCAAAACGCATTTCCCCTTTTGATATTGCGGACGGAACTGAAAAAATTTGGTTGGTTTTGGCTATTGACCGGCTTAATCGTCCTGCTGATGGGGCGTTTGCCTCCTGGTTTATTGGCGATTCTGTACAGGCAAAGCAATATCGGTATCAGCTTTTACAAAACAATCCATTATTGGACCTACTGAATCGTGTTTTTAATGATAGTACGGCTGATGAACAAACTTTTCTGCAACAACAACTTTTGGCGCGAGATATTTGTACCAGTTTGATTAGCGTCGTGCCGGAATTATTGACGGACGAACTGTATGCACAAGCCGTTGCCTTTGATAATAGCAACAAACCGGAACCTTTCTCATGGCAGTTTGAGTTTGATGTGTTTTATCATCAGGAAAAATAGCGGGCAATAATGAATTTGGGAAACGGATGGAGTTTGTTGTTGATGATAATATCCACCGTGCCGGGCAATATATACAATCATTGTATTGACTATAGTTATTAGTGCGTTTAGCTCGCTGTGTTATCAGAAAATAGGAACGAGGAATTTGAACTCAGTAATGAGCATGGGAAGTAAGGATGCTTTATGGTTGAATCATTTGCGTGGATGATGTGGGATTCAGTAATATTGATGAGCGCGTGGGGTATTTACGGCGTTATATTATTGAGGTTGATTGTCGGCGCATTTGATTCTTTGCGCTATCGGCGGGTTTTCTTGTGTGTTGTTCTTCCGCAGGTGAGAGTTGTCTGTGTAGTGTGGGGAGGATTATTCTGGATCGATTCAAAAGATATTTATATCGTATATTTATTGATATCAGGATTGCTGCCCTCGATAATAATTGCTATTTTTTCTGGTCGAGAGTCTCCATTTTTTATACTGGGAACTATCGTGTCCCATACTATTTTTTTGTTCGTTTTCGTTTATGTGATGGACGGCCCGCGATTATGGCACCACATTGGTGAAGACTGGGATAACTATAAAATTACCCGACTGTTTGAGCGCGCGAAGGAGGATGTTCAGGTTTTGCAGGATGCATCTTGTTATCAATTGGCAAGTGTTTTGACGCTGGCTGCAGAACACCGCGATACACCGGAAAATTTATTGCGTTATCTGGCTAAAATAAGAGGTATTTCGCCATTTTTGACAGCGGCAGAATCTTGCCCTGAAGCGGCGATCCCGAACGCCGAATTTCTTTATACGCCATTTGCTACCGCTCTTCGCCAACATAACGTACCGATAGTACGCTTTTTTAGCCAGCAACTGGTGGGCGAGACATCTTCCGCCAGAGAGAATCGCAACATTGTTGCTCGTAAAGAAAATCCACTGCTGACGCTTTATAAATCTAACTATATATCACAGTATCGCGAGCAGTACAGACTAGAAATTAGTCAGCTATTGCTGAATATTATGCCAGAACTGTTGAATGATGCTGTCTATATTTATCCCATTATCCAACGTAACACCGAGTTGGTTGCTTATTTTTGGCAGAAACATCCGCCCACTATTCCTCTGCGCAGGCTCGAAGCGATGGTGTTGTTAGCCAAAACGAAATCGCTAATAAGCGAGGTAACCCATAATCCAGAAATATTGATCACACCGCCTATTGAGGGGTGGGATCGTGAAAGCCTGCTCACTTTCATACTGAGCAATGGCGATTTGGCAATGATTCAATCGCTTATTGATGCAAACGTGGTGGACTGGAAACGAGCAATGGAAGACGGAAATAATGAGCCTCTGCATCAGGCCATATTACGACTGCGTGGTGGAGCGTTAGAGAACGCATTGCTGATACAGATCATTAAGGCGATGCAAGCGCAGAAAGCGTTATCCAACGAGCAAATCGCCCACTATCTTCCCTGGACACCGACGTTTCCTGCCGCTTTTTTACAGGCTGGGCTTTCCTGTGAGCAATTGCGTGAGGTGTTGAATGCTTTAGTAGTGGGGAGCGAACAAGTACTACACGATACGCGACAAAGGCTGAATGCGCTGTGTCCAGTCGCGAAGTGACTAAAGGAATAGTAAATGGATTATATTAATCGATGGCTTGGCTCTGAACTGCTGATGTTTTGTGTTCTACCGTGGGGGTATGCCGCTGCGGTGGCATCACTGCTGATCCTGATGTTTTCCAAAAAACGCAGCCGACAGATTTTGCTGTGGGTATTACTACCACAGTGGGCATTCGTGGTATTGCTGTTACCCACGTTGCAGTACACCCAGTTGTTGAGTCAAACAGGCACGGTATGGATGTTGATGCTCCTGTTGCCGATTCTGAGTTGGGCGGGCTTGCTGCCCGCGCTGCTGCTGGGAACCTGGCTGCGCAAGCCGTGGCCCGCATGGCTACTGTGCCATATTGTGTTCATTGGGGTGCTGTGCCCGGTGATGCCGGAGCTGTGGCGTGCTATTAGCTATCAATGGCAACAGCAAAATATTGCGCAGTTGCTCAGGCAGGTTCAGGCAGGCGACCTGCGTCAGTTAGAGAGCATTCATGATAACAGTACGTTGGAACAGACACTGGTTCAGGCGGTAAAAGCGCCAGGCATATCAGAAAAAAACTTGCGCGCTCTGACTGCACGTGTGGCATCGCCTTTTAGTATTTCGCGGGAAGATGGCTATTTCGTCAATGCGCCATTTTTTGCTGCTTTTGAGAGTGGCAATATCACTGCGGTGCGTATTTTTAGCGAGCAGCTCACGGGCGACTCCCCGCAGGCGCAGGCAAATCGCACCATCTTACGGCAGCAAAATCCGTTGGAGTATCTCCCCATGCCCCGTTTTAAACCTGAGGGAGTTCGCCAGACTTTTTTTGAGATGGCCGACGTTCTACTACGGGTCATGCCCGATCTCCTCACCGATGAAGCCTGTTCGAGGGCGATACAGCTTCAGGATAAAGAGACTCTGGCCTTTTTCTGGCAGCGGCGTGAAGCGCAAAATCCGCTGTATCGCGCATATTATTTCTTGTTGCAGGGGCAAACTAAAGCGCTGCTTGCCCAGATAAAACTGACGCCGCAGGTGCTGGGGCAATCGATTTATCCGAATAAAAATCTGCTGGCGTCGCTGTTTAGTGATGCGGATGGCGAGACGCTGCGTGCGTTGGTGAAAGGGCAGATGCTGAACTGGCAGCACATCCCTCAGGATAAGTTGACGGACGGCTGGAATTTCCTGATTTCACGCACATTGCATACAGCCTCGAAAGAGGACGCGCTGCCGCCGGATATTCTGGCGGGGATACTGCAAAGTATGCAACAGCAACATACGGCGTTGCCGGAAGCCCTTATTGTAGCCAGCCTTGATTACCAGGATGAAAGACATAGCCTGTTGACTGCCTACCGGATGGCCTGGTTGGGCTGTAACAAGCTTAACGCAATGATCGATAAGGTGTATCCACCAGAAGATACGCGGCGTACCAATGTGCGTATAAAATTAGCACAGCAGTGCGCCGATTTAGACTGATATGCCGTGCTCTGATAATTAACGTTACATTGATTGTTAAGAGAGATACAGGGAGTGGTAAATAATGAAAAAATGTTTTTTATTTATATTTATGTGCCTGTTTATCTTCTCAGCTAATGCGGAACTAAAATTCCGCCCTGAGAGCGAAAATAAAAAAATCTATTTTCAGGGCAAGGTCACAGACTACACGCTTAATGACTTTACCTTTTTCGGTGACAGTCGCGAACCCTTTTATGGCAGCGAAAACGACGATTATACCGCCACTGCAGATGAGTGGCTCGGGTTTTACGCTGAGTTGCCCGACGTTCGAAAATGGCAGCGCGTGGTTCCTGACGATTTTTCTACGATGCATGGCGCGCCGTGGTGTGACATCCAGTTTTTTGAACAAGAGAATGATCATTCGGTGATTACTGGAAGTGAACATATGCGCTGTATCGATTTTCTCGTGACGCCTAAAAGAAAAGGACTCATTCCCATGGGGACGAAGGGAACTCTGTTGGATTACGGCAGCTATCTTGCTTTTGCACCGCAGATAGAGCACATCACGCTGGAAGGCCGATTTCCTGAAGCCTCGCGGACCTGGCTTCAGGTAAGAAGCGTGCAAACCAGCGCAACCTCGATAGCCGATCTTAAAATTATGCTTAATGAGATTTATGCTCGTCACGGTTATATTTTCAGACCGGGCGGTGAGATGGATCGGTACTTCCGACAGCAGCCGTGGTATCGCCCACGCTATGCGAACGTTGATTACCTCATTACCGAGACAGAGCATCGTAATATCAAACTCCTCAAAGAGCTGCTTTCTCCTGAGTCACAGCGTAAAAAGGCGCTGTATATTCAGAACACAACCGATTTTTGTGAGGCGCTGAAAGCGAATAATATCAAATATGTCATGGACAATACGGCAGAATACCTTACGACTGGTGCAGATCAGCCAATCAATTTAGAAAAAGTATGGCAAAAATACAGAGACTTAATGATCAATGGCGGCGGAAACTGTCAACGCGATATCGAGAGCTATAAGCGCTACTCCTTTTTATACAGCGAACCTTTAGGTATTTATTACAATTCCACTTTTGAGTTTGATGAAAAGAAAGGGAAATATGTTCTCGCTTATGTGAACTTTGATTCTTCCTGCAACAAAGAGGGTGACACGATTGAACTGGAAGGTATGATGGTCAAACGCGAGCACGTCATTGAAGATAATCAAGGCCAACACTCGGATAAAGATCTCGAATTAAAAACAATAAACCTTCAGTGTGTGGCAGGGGCCATGATGGACCAACCTGACTGGGATCGCTATGTCCAGCTCATTCTTCCGCCTGAAAAATACAATTATTATCAACGGTTTATAGGGAAGAAAATCACCCTGCGAGGGAAAGTCATGATTGCAGAATCCATGTATCATGTCACGCCGGTACTGTTGAATTTGCTCGAAGAACAAAATCCTATTATCAAAGTAGCAGATATGCCTGCTCGTCCATAAGTACGATAACCGACGGGGCAGGCAATCGGCCCCGCTACAGAGTGCAGCCTCACCAATCAATTCGATTTCTCTTCCATTCCAGCTTATAATCCCCGACCTTTGATTATTTTTTTGCCAATTTTTTGGAAGCAATATGAGCGCTATCTCCCTGATCCAACCGGATCGCGACCTTTTCTCCTGGCCGCAGTACTGGGCCGCCTGTTTTGGGCCGGCGCCGTTTTTGCCGATGTCACGTGAAGAGATGGATCAACTTGGCTGGGATAGCTGCGACATCATTCTGGTGACGGGCGACGCGTATGTCGATCATCCGAGCTTCGGCATGGCGATTTGCGGCCGTATGCTGGAAGCGCAGGGCTTCCGCGTGGGGATCATCGCCCAGCCGGACTGGAACAGCAAAGACGACTTTATGCGTCTGGGTAAACCGAACCTGTTCTTCGGCGTCACTGCTGGCAACATGGACTCGATGATCAACCGTTACACCGCTGACCGTAAGCTGCGCCACGATGACGCCTACACCCCGGATAACGTCGCGGGCAAACGCCCGGACCGCGCCACGCTGGTCTATACCCAGCGTTGCAAAGAAGCGTGGAAAGATGTCCCGATGATCCTTGTCGGCATTGAGGCCAGTCTGCGCCGTACCGCGCATTACGACTACTGGTCTGATACTGTGCGTCGTTCAGTGTTAGTTGATTCCAAAGCCGACATGCTGATGTTTGGCAACGGTGAGCGTCCGCTGGTGGAAGTGGCGCACCGTCTGGCAATGGGCGAAACCATCGATCAGATTCGCGACGTGCGTAACACTGCGATTATGGTTAAAGAAGCTCTGCCTGGCTGGAGCGGCGTCGACTCCACTCGTCTGGACACGCCGGGTAAAATCGATCCAATTCCCCATCCCTATGGCGAAGACCTGCCGTGCGCCGACAACAAACCCGTCGCGCCGAAAAAGCAAGAAGCCAAGGCGATTACCGTGCAGCCGCCGCGTCCGAAGCCGTGGGAAAAAACCTATATCCTGCTGCCATCCTTTGAAAAGGTGAAAGGCGACAAGGTGCTGTACGCCCATGCGTCACGTATTCTGCATCACGAAACTAACCCTGGCTGCGCGCGGGCGCTGATGCAAAAACACGGCGACCGCTATGTCTGGATCAACCCGCCCGCCATACCGCTCTCCACTGAAGAGATGGATAGCGTGTTTGCGCTGCCGTATCAGCGCGTGCCGCACCCGGCTTACGGCAATGCCCGTATTCCGGCCTATGAGATGATCCGCTTTTCGATCAATATTATGCGTGGCTGCTTTGGCGGCTGTTCTTTCTGCTCGATCACTGAACATGAAGGGCGCATCATTCAGAGCCGCTCGGAAGATTCGATCATCAATGAGATAGAAGCGATCCGCGACACGGTGCCGGGGTTTACCGGCGTGATCTCCGATCTGGGCGGCCCTACCGCGAACATGTATATGCTGCGCTGTAAGTCGCCGCGTGCGGAGCAGACCTGTCGTCGCCTGTCGTGCGTCTATCCGGATATCTGTCCGCATATGGATACTGACCATACGCCGACCATTAACCTGTATCGCCGCGCCCGTGAGCTGAAAGGCATTAAGAAAATCTTAATTGCCTCCGGCGTGCGCTACGACATCGCCGTAGAAGATCCTCGCTACATTAAAGAGCTGGCAAGCCATCATGTGGGCGGCTATCTGAAGATTGCGCCGGAGCATACTGAAGAAGGTCCGCTGTCGAAAATGATGAAGCCGGGGATGGGCAGCTACGATCGCTTTAAAGAGTTATTTGACCTTTACTCTAAACAGGCCGGAAAAGAGCAGTATCTGATCCCGTATTTTATCTCTGCGCATCCGGGCACGCGGGACGAAGATATGGTGAATCTGGCGCTATGGCTGAAGCGCCACCGCTTCCGTCTGGATCAGGTGCAGAACTTCTACCCGTCGCCGTTGGCGAATTCGACCACCATGTATTACACCGGCAAAAACCCGCTGGGTAAAATTGGTTATAAGAGTGAAGATGTGGTGGTGCCGAAGGGAGACAGGCAACGTCGCCTGCATAAGGCGCTGCTGCGTTATCACGATCCGGCGAACTGGCCGCTGATTCGCCAGGCGCTGGAAGCGATGGGCAAAAAGCACCTGATTGGCGGTCGCCGTGAGTGTCTGGTGCCTGCGCCGACCATTGAAGAGATGCGCGAAGCGCGTCGCCAGAACCGCAATACCCGCCCGGCGTTGACCAAGCATACGCCGGTGGAACATCAGCGGCAGGGGCTTGCTGCTAATAAGAAGCGCGGGAAAGGCGCGGGGCGTTAAACGGTTTTACAGGTATCCTGTCAGGCTGGATAAGGCGAAGCCGCGATCCAGCAATTATTTTGCCTGATGGCGCTGCGTTTATCAGGCCCACAGATCGACCCAGGCCGAACACCATCCGGCAGAAGTGCTCCGTATTTATGCCTCACGAATTCTGGCCGCCAGCGCGGCCAGTTTCTCATCATCTGCCCGTTCATGATCGTGTGACGACAGATATCCTTCATACTGTTCGAAAAATTTATTCTGCCGCGATTCAATCGGTTTCCAGTGGGCTAAATCGCCAGTACCGTGCATGGGGCTTAATTTACTGTGCACATGGTCTACGCCGAAACCTTCGAAGAACATTCCCGTACGACTGACATCCGGGAAAGCCTTATCCAGTTTCTTAGCCACTTTTTGGGTCGCCAGCATCAGGTCCGCTAACGCCTGCGGCGGTAGATCGAACGCGTAGCTGGGGTAATGTTTTTTCGGGATCACTACGGTAAACCCATCGGTATTCGGAAAAATCGACAAAAAAGCCAGGTGATGCTCATCTTCCCAAACTTTATGACAAGGTGCTTTACCTTCAACTATTTGACAGAAAATGCAGGTCATTCCATTTCTCCGTTAACCGAGGGGGTTATCGATGCGTTAAGCGTTTAATACAACCCTAACACTTTCCACCATGCGAGGCCGACTGTCAAAAAGACCGCCTGGTTAAAGAGGCTGATAATAAATCCCGTTCGCCACCAGACGCCCGTCGGTACATAGCCGGCGCCAAAAAGAATGGGGCCGCGTGCGTGGGTATACTGCGTAAGAGAGCAGTACAGGCTGCTGGTAAACGCCAGCATGAGCGCCATCGGCGCCGCCGGTATATTCAGATGCAGGCCGACACCCAGAAACACCGCATACAGCGCGGCGATTTGCGCGTTGCCGCTGGCGAAAAAATAGTGGGTATAAAAATAGGCTGCGTTAAGCAGCAGCAGGATGATTATCCAACTGGTTCCATGCATCGTACTGCCGATGCTGTCGCCAATCAGGTTGCCAAACCAACTGGTGAATCCTAGTTTCTTCAACTGGTTAGCCATCATCAGCAGCGCGGCAAACCAAATCAACGTATCCCAGGCGCCTTTTTCGCTTTTAACGTCTTCCCAGGTGAGCACGCCGCTCAGTAATAAAATAGAGAGACCGACAAAAGAGGCCGTCGTGGCATCCACGCCGAGCGAGCTGCCAAAAATCCATAGCACCAGCAACACGCCGACGGTCGCCAGCATCAGCCACTCGCCGCGCGTCATACTGCCCATTTGCGCCAGCTCTTTGCGCGCCAAATCCGGCGCATCCGGCGTATGTTTAATTTCCGGACGGGTCAGCCAGTAGACCAGCAGCGGGACGATAAGAAAAGAGACCAGGCAAGGCAGGAGCGCGGCGATAAACCAGCTTCCCCAGCTCAACGTAACGCCGGCGTTCGCCGCCAGTTTTACCGCCAGCAGGTTACCCGTATAACCGGTCATAAACAGTGCGGCAGTGACGTCGTTAACATTGCCAATACAGGTGATCAGAAAGGTGCCGATTTTGCTGCGAGACTCATCTTCCGGATGTGAATCAAAGCTGCGCGCCAGCGAGTCGGCGATCGGGTAAATCACGCCGCCGCAGCGCGCGGTGTTACTGGGCATCGCGGGGGAGAGGATCAGATCGGCAAACGCCAGACCATAAGCCAGACCCAGCGTTCGTTTACCTAACAGACGGATCATTTGTAGGGCGATACGCCGACCCAGCCCGGTTTTGATAAACCCACGGGCAATCATAAAGGCGACGACGATAAGCCAGATCAGCGAACTGTTCAGCTCGCTCAAGGCCGTGGTAATCGCGCCGCTGGCCGTTTTGTCGCCGGCAGCATAGGCGAGCGCAAAGACGGTGATGCCAATAATACCGACCGCGCCAATAGGCAGCACTTTCGCCACGATAGAGGCGATCGTCGCGACAAAAATAATCGCGGAATGCCAGGCCGGCGCGCTTAACCCGGAAGGGGGCGTTAGCTGCCACAGTCCGGCGGCGATAACCAGAATAAGAATTAATGGGAGCCATTTGACGCCCTGAGATTTTTTTTCGCCACAATCACACATCCATAAATATTTTATATGTATTAAGTAAATTCACAATAAATGTGAATAAATATTCACAAAATCAGAATAATTCTGCGCTTGTGTGTGGGAGGAAATATACTGTTAAATGCGCGTAATTGTTTCTTAATGTTTCGGAATGCAAAAAAGCCCGACGACATCGTCGGGCATGGCGTGCGATAAATCCGGCTTAACCGCCGAACTGATCCGGATCGGGGCCGAGGCGTTTTCCTTGATCCAGTTTTGCGATCTCGCCTAATTCATCTTTATCGAGACGGAAATCCCAGACAGCAAAGTTTTCCGCGATACGGGAAGGGGTGACGGATTTCGGAATGACGACCAGCCCGCAGTCCAGATGCCAGCGAATAACAATCTGGGCGGGCGTTTTGCCGTATTTATCCGCCAGTTCGCGAATCACTTTCTGATCGAATACGCCTTCGCCACCCTGCGCCAGCGGGCTCCAGGACTCGGTCTGGATTTTATGCGTCGCATTCCACGCATGTAGCTGGCGCTGTTGCATCAAGGGGTGAAGCTCGATCTGGTTGATCACAGGGGTAACGCCGGTTTCATCGATCAGACGCTGGAGGTGATGGATCTGAAAGTTACAGACCCCGATACTCTTTACCAGCCCCTCTTTTTGCAGCGCGATCATGCCTTTCCAGGCGTCGACATAGTGATCGATAGCCGGTACGGGCCAGTGCATCAGATAGAGATCGAGATAATCAAGCTGCAGTTTTTTCAGACTCTCCTGCAGGGCTTCGCGGGGACGTTTTTGATCGTCATTCCACAACTTGGTGGTGATAAACAGCTCTTCCCGCGCTACGCTCGCTGCTTTTAGCGCTTTGCCGACGCCTTCTTCATTCTGATATGCTGTGGCGGTATCAATCGATCGATAGCCCACCTCCAGCGCTTTATGAATCGCCGCGATCACCTCTTCATTGCTTGCTTTCCAGACTCCCAGCCCAAGTTGTGGCATTACGTTGCCATCCTGTAGCCTGATAATGGTTGGATTAGCCATGATGTGTTCCTCTTTTAATTGGCTCGCCGGAGTCGGGTCCGGCGAGACTAAGTGACTTAAGTCTGGACGAAATGGCCAAAAACGAAAGTCAGAGGCGAAAAAACCTTAGCGCGCCGCTTCATAAATCCGACGGCTGACATCCAGCGTAATATCCTGATTTTCACCTAAATTTGTGCATCCATGCGCCTCAAGTTTAGCCAGTAGCGCCGGAATAGCGCTGCCATCCAGACCGTAATCGGACAGGCGGGTAGGCACGCCCATCTGTTCAAAGAAACGGCGGGTGGCGGCAATGGCGGCATCAATACGCTCGTCGTCGGAACCGTCGGTAATATTCCATACACGTTCAGCATATTGCAGAAGTTTTGCACGTTTAACGTCTCGTTTTTCGTTCCATAGCGCAGGCAGAATGATAGCCAGCGTCTGGGCATGATCGAGACCGTGCATCGCGGTAAGCTCATGGCCCAGCATATGCGTCGCCCAGTCCTGCGGAACACCAGCGCCAATCAGGCCATTTAACGCCTGAGTAGCGGCCCACATCACGTTAGCGCGGACGTCATAGTTTTCAGGCTCTTGCAGCGCTTTGGGACCTTCTTCGATCAGTGTGAGTAAAATGCCTTCGGCGAAACGATCCTGAATTTTGCCGTTAACCGGGTAAGTGACGTACTGCTCAACGGTATGGACGAAAGCATCCACGACGCCGTTCGCAACCTGGCGTGGCGGCAATGTATAGGTGTAGACCGGATCCAGTACGGCAAACACCGGTTGCACGAACGAGGAGTGGAAGGCCTGTTTGTCGCCAGTGGTTTTACGGGAAATGACTGCGCCGGCGTTCGATTCTGAGCCGGTTGCCGGTAGGGTTAGCACAGACCCAATCGGGATTGCGCTACGAATCTCAGTACCACCGGTTTCCAGAATGTGCCACGGATCGACGCCGTCCGTATACTGCGCCGCTGCGGCGATAAATTTGGTGCCGTCCAGTACGGAACCGCCGCCAACGGCCAGCAGGAAGGTAATATTTTCGTCGCGCACAAGCTGCACGGCCTTCATCAGCGTTTCATAGGACGGGTTCGGTTCAATACCGCCAAACTCCCGAACATCCAGTCCTTTTAACGCTTCCTGAACTTGCGCCAGTACGCCGGTCTTTTTCACGCTACCGCCGCCATAGGTAATCAGCACGCGGGCGTCCTGCGGGATTTGATCGCGAAGATCGACGATAGCGCCTTTACCAAACAGAATGCGGGTAGGGGTATGTAATTTGAAATTGTTCATTGCTCATTCCCTTATGTGGGTAAAAAGAGGGCAGGCGGCTGTCTGCCTGATGGTCATCATTGTGGTCTTGTGAGGGATGTCTCTCAATGCACATTTCTGCCAATGTTTTGCCTATTTCTCCAGAATGCTGGAGAAAATCGCTAAAAATGCGCACAATCCAGCGGAGTGGATTTGATGAAAAAATGGCGCGTTATGAATCGTGAAGCAATTTGCTTACAGTTGGCTGATAAAATTAATCATTTAAAAAATAATGATAAAATAATCAGCGAGCGGCTGGCGGGTATTCGTCTGTTGTATGGTGTTGAACCGGGGCCGCGCACGCCGGTCATGTATCAGCCTGGCATCATATTTCTCTTTTCCGGCCATAAAATTGGCTATATTAACAAGCGCAAGTTTCGTTATGACGCTAATGAATATCTCTTACTGACCGTGCCGCTCCCTTTTGAATGCGAGACCTGGGCGACGCCGGAGGTACCGTTGGCCGGTATTCGGCTCGACATTGATGTGCTGCAACTGCAAGAGTTGCTCATGGACATTGGCGAAGATGAGCGTTTCCAGTTGCCGATGGCGGCCAGCGGGATTAACTCCGCCACGCTGTCGGACGAGATTTTATGCGCGGTGGAAAGATTGCTGGATGTGATGGAGCGCCCGCTGGATGCGCGGATTCTGGGAAAACAGATTATTCGCGAAATTCTTTATCATGTGCTGATGGGGCCGCGCGGCGGGGCGCTGCTTGCGCTGGTTAGTCGCCAGACGCACTTTAGCCTGATCAGTCGCGTACTTAAACAGATCGAAATGAAATACACCGAGAACCTGAATGTTGAGCAACTGGCGGCAGAAGCGAACATGAGCGTGTCGGCGTTTCACCATAATTTTAAGGCGGTCACCAGCACCTCGCCGTTGCAGTATTTAAAAAGCTACCGACTGCATAAAGCGCGGATGATGATGATTCACGACGGTATGAAGGCCAGCGTCGCGGCGATGCGGGTCGGCTATGAGAGCGCATCGCAGTTTAGCCGGGAGTTTAAACGTTATTTTGGCGTTACGCCGGGCGAAGATGCGGCAAGAATGCGGACAATGCAAGGGAGCTAAGTGGGGCATCCCGCCACGGGTCAACGAAGCGTAACCGGGCCATCCTGGCCGATTATGGATACGTCAGGCGTTACAGTATTTCTTTTTAATCACCACGACCAGCGTACCTAACAGCCCGGCGACCAGTAGCGCGACGGGAAGGATCATTAAAAATGTCATTACCTGGTCTTCATGGCGCTTAACAAACGGGATCATACTGAGCGCGTAGCCGAAGCTGGTCACGACAGTCACCCACAGCAGGCCGCTTAACCAGTTAAAAAACTGAAACCGGCGGTTGGACAGGCCGGAAATACCCGCCATTGTTGGCAGCAGAGTGCGGACAAACGCCAGAAAGCGCCCGGCAAGCAACGCTAACAAACCGTGACGGTCAAACATGCAGGTGGCGCGCTGATGATATTTTGCCGGAAGCTGCGCTAGCCAGCCTTTGACGGTACGCGTATTACCGAGCCAGCGTCCCTGGATATAACTTAGCCAGCAGCCGAGACTGGCCGCGGCGGTGAGAATGCCAATCGTCGGCAAAAAATGCATCACATCCTGGGCGATCAACGCGCCTGCCAGTAGCAGTAGACTATCGCCGGGTAAGAATGACGCTGGCAGCAGACCGTTTTCTAAAAATAGCGTGGCGAACATGACAAAGTAGACGACGCTAACAACGTGTGGATTCGCCAGCGCGGCAAAATCATGTTGCCAGAGCGCAGCGATAATATCTTGAATGACAGCCATGAACTTTCCTGTGGAACAGCATTTACGCTTTTATCTGCCTATTGTACTCCTGAATCGTCCGGGATGCCTTGATCCCGGACGCAACAAACGCAGACTTTTCCACGGAAATTGTCTGCATATATGTCCATCCCCGGCAACTTTACACAATTCTGGCGAAGCCGGCGGCTAAATCAGCGATCAAATCATCAACACTCTCTAAACCAATATGCACCCGAATCAGCGTACCGGTAAAATCTACGCCGCCTGCGGGACGAATCGCGGCGATCTGTTCCGGCTGATTAGCAATAATCAGCGATTCGTAGCCTCCCCAGGAGTAGGCCATACTGAACAGCGAAAAGTTATCCAGATAGGCTGATAATTCTGCCTCGGTCAGCTTTTTATTGAGCACAAAGGAGAACAGGCCGCTGCTGCCTGTAAAGTCTCGTTTCCAGAACGCATGACCTTTGCTACCCGGCAGGGCCGGATGATTAACGCGCGCGACCTGAGAATGGTTCGCCAGCCACGCGGCGATTTTGAGGCTGCTTTCTTGATGCTGGCGCAGTCGGACACCGAGCGTGCGCAGGCCGCGGCTGGTCATATAAGCCGTGTCGGCGTCGAGCATTTGCCCCATCAGATAGGCGTTTTCCCGCAATTGTTCCCAGCAGCGCGTATTTGCAACGGCAGTACCGACCATCGCATCAGAATGACCAATCAGATATTTAGTGCCCGCCTGGATAGAAATATCAATATCGAATTCCAGAGCTTTGAACAGAACGCCAGCCGCCCAGGTATTATCAATCATGATGACGGCTTCTGGCGCGACGCGTCTGACCGCACTGACAATGGTCGGAATATCATGTACTTCCATGGTAATAGAACCGGGGGATTCCAGAAATACGACTTTCGTGTTCGGCTGAATATGTTGCGTGATATCAGCGCCGATGAGCGGGTCGAACCAGCTTGTCGTCACGCCCAGTTTGCCGAGAATTTTGCTGCAGAAATCCTGGCTGGGTTCATAGGCTGTGTTGGTCATCAGGATGTGGTCGCCCTGCTCAACGAATGCCAGAATGGTGTTGGCGACCGCCGCCGCACCGCACGGGAAGAGCGCGCATCCGGCGCCGCCTTCCAGTTCACACATGGCTTCCTGGAGCGAAAAGTGAGTCAGCGTTCCCCGGCGTCCGTAAAATAATTCGCCGTTGGCGCGATTGCGGGTAGCGTGTTTTTTGGCCTCGACGGTGTCAAACACCAGTGAAGAAGCGCGTTGAATCACACTATTCACTGAGCCAAGCGTGTATTTTTTGCTGCGTCCTGCGTTTACCAGTTTGGTATCCAACTGTTTATCCGTCATGTTGCGTTTCCTGATTTTAACCGTCTGGATGTCTAAACTAGCATGAATATAACCATCTGCACCCTGGCGACGTGTGATACAGATGAAAATTTTGCCAAAATAAAAACAGGTGGCTTTTTTAATGCGTAAGCGCAAAGAAAAAGCAGTAAAGGTGCGGCAGTATGTAAATAGTAATGAGAACGACTATCAATTCGACGTTGTTTTGATATTATTATGCTCAGATTTTGTGATTTGCGTCCTGGAGATACAGAGTGGGTAATAATTTGATGCAGACGGATCTCTCCGTCTGGGGTATGTATCAGCACGCCGATATTGTCGTGAAGTGCGTGATGATTGGTTTGATTCTGGCGTCAGTCGTCACTTGGGCTATCTTCTTCAGTAAAAGCGTTGAATTTTTCACGCAAAAGCGCCGCTTAAAGCGCGAACAACTGCAATTAGCCGATGCGCGCTCTTTAGATCAGGCTTCCGACATTGCGGCAGGTTTCAGCGCAAAAAGCCTCAGCGCACAGCTCATCAATGAAGCGCAGAATGAACTGGAACTCTCTCAGGGCAGCGAAGATAACGAAGGGATTAAAGAACGTACCGGCTTCCGTCTGGAACGTCGCGTCGCAGCGGTTGGCCGCTACATGGGACGAGGCAACGGTTATCTGGCGACGATCGGCGCCATTTCCCCCTTCGTCGGGTTGTTTGGCACCGTATGGGGCATTATGAATAGCTTCATCGGTATTGCGCAAACGCAGACCACCAACCTGGCGGTGGTCGCTCCTGGTATTGCGGAAGCGCTGCTGGCGACGGCGATTGGGCTGGTAGCCGCGATCCCTGCGGTCGTCATTTACAACATCTTCGCATGTCAGATAGGCAGTTACAAAGCGACGCTGGGCGACGTGGCGGCGCAGGTATTGCTGCTGCAAAGCCGCGATCTTGATCTGAATGCGAGCGCCAGTGCGCAGCCGGTACGCGCCGCGCAGAAATTACGGGTAGGGTAATGCGTCATGGCAATGCGTCTTAACGAGAACCTGGATGACAACGGCGAAATGCATGAAATCAACGTGACGCCGTTTATCGATGTCATGTTGGTTCTGCTGATTATCTTTATGGTGGCTGCGCCGCTGGCGACGGTGGACGTCAAGGTGAATCTGCCCGCTTCTACCAGTACGCCACAGCCGCGTCCGGAAAAACCGGTTTATCTGTCGGTGAAAGCGGATAACACCATGTTTATCGGTAACGATCCGGTGACGGATGATACGATGATTGCCGAGCTAACGGCCCTGACGGAAGGGAAAAAGGATACTACGATTTTCTTCCGTGCGGATAAAACCGTAGAGTATGAAACCCTGATGAAAGTGATGGATATGCTGCATCAGGCGGGCTATCTCAAGATTGGTCTGGTCGGCGAAGAGACCGCGAAAGCGAAATAAGTATTCTGCTGATGCTGTAGGCCGGGTAAGGCGAAGTCGCCACCCGGCTTTTTTATTGCCTAAGATGGCGCCTTGCTTAACAGAATTGCGCCACCTTAATCGACTTCATGCGTTAGCCTAAATGTTCCCCGCCGCACACGCCGTGCACTTCTGCGGTAACGTAACTTGATTCCTGGCTTGCCAGATAGACATACACCGGCGCCAGCTCTGCCGGTTGACCGGCCCGCTTCATTGGCGTCTGCTGGCCAAACTGCGGAATTTTATCCTGTGTTTGGCCGCCGGAAATTTGCAGCGCTGTCCAGATAGGGCCAGGCGCGACAATATTCACGCGAATTCCTTTTTCCGCCACCTGTTTCGCCAGGCCGCGGCTGTAATTAAGGATTGCCGCCTTGGTTGCCGCATAATCCAGCAGGTGCGGACTGGGCTGATAGGCCTGGATAGACGACGTTGTGATAATACTGGCGCCTTTTGGCAGCAGCGGAATCGCTTCCTGGGTTATCCAGAACAGGGCAAAAACGTTAACGGCGAAGGTTTGCTGAAATTGCTCGCTGGTTAGATCTTTTATCTCCGGGATTGCCGTCTGTTTACCGGCTACCAGCGCCAGAATGTCCAGCCCGCCCAGCGCTTCGCGCGCCTTATGGACCAGCGAACGGGCGAAAGATTCGTCGCTAAGATCGCCCGGCAATAACACCGCTTTACGGCCGCACTCCTCAATCAGCGCTTTAACCTGCTGGGCGTCCTCTTCTTCCGCTGGCAGATAGTTGATCGCGACATCTGCGCCTTCACGCGCGTAAGCGATAGCGGCAGCGCGCCCAATCCCGGAGTCGCCCCCTGTCACCAGCGCCTTACGATCTTTAAGGCGACCACTGCCGACATAACTTTTTTCACCACAGTCAGGAACAGGCGTCATTTTCGCCTGGACGCCGGGCGCCGGCTGTTTTTGCTTAGGATACTCGCCGGTGTAATACTGCGTGGTAGGGTCATATAGATGAGACATTGAGCTTCTCCCTTCAGGTTGAACACCCTTTAAGCGTAGACACTTTTACTACCGTAAGAGGGAGAATCAGAACGATCCTTATGCTTCGCCCGTATTCACAACAGAGTTAACTAGCTATGAAGGTTATTTTTCTTGCCGTGCGACTGTGGTGACGTTGCGCGTCCGGTAGTCGCCATCGGAAAGCTTACGCGTCAGACGTAAGGTTGCCGTCTCGCGAGCCAGCAGATGCTGCCAGTCACTTTCAAGACGAGACATAATTTTGTCTCGTAATTCAGGATGCTGCTCGATAATAGCATTGATGGTCGCGCCATAAATCTCCTCTTTGACCTGTAACGCATACATCTCTCGTCGGTTTTGCCACTTCAGGAGCACTAACGCCGCCGGTATGGATACCACTTCCTGCGTTACCTTTTCCAGGGTGGCATTTTTACTGGCGATTAGCGCTGCAAGATTTTGCTTTAAGATAAATTCATCACTTTTATGGTTGTCTAAAGCCAAATAAACGTTATTGTCTTCAACTTCTTTCATCTTTATCTTCCAGTGAATAAAATAGCGGCATATTGGTTTCGCGAGTGATTAAATTAAGCCAAATGGCATTACCTTTTTCATTTATCATTGCGGTTTTATCCGCCAGTATTTTACTTAGCGTTTGGGCATCAATATCGCCTTCTGCCTGTAGTGCGTTTATCAGGCGGGCAAACGTTTCAATTTTAGCCACACAATACAGACGTTCTTTAATATGACGGTCGCGTTCTTCAAATAATACGTTTCTGTGTTGCCCGGTTGCGTTAGCGCAAATTAAAATATCGGGCTCGTAATCGCTGAGTTTTGTCTTTCCCTGAGACAAATTTTTACTGTTTTCTGTGGCTTCAGGGGGCGGCGATGACAGGCGAAAATGAGAGGAAACCAGATGCTCAGGAAGCATGACTAAATATCCTTTACGATCAGTGGTATACTATTTTTAATAGTGTAGGTTTCGTTGACAATAACATGGTGTAATTTTAAAATCAAAAAAAATGGAGCCTGCTATGAACAGTATTTTTTATTCTGTTATTATATTGCTATTACTGACCGGCGCGATACTCTTCCTGATGTGGGAGGTTAATAAAAAACGTCCTGGTGGAAAAACCGTAAATTTAAATCAAACTGAACCCATGACAAAGGAAGAGGGCGAAGATCATTTCTCAGTATTAATGAATTCGATAACGCCGGTATGGTACTGGCGCGTTAACCATGAATATATCGATTTCCTTCATGCAACGATAAAACGAATGACAATGACTGAGTTGAATGAAACGCCTGGATTATTTGACGCACAGCGTCGTTGCAGCGACCTTAACTCTGCCGTTTATAAGTATTACGACAATATAAAGAAGCGTTGTCTGAACGGAGAAAAGGTGCCGTATTCGGATTTGGACGTCCTTAATTTACGCCAGTGTTTTCGTGAGTTCAGTCTTGAAGCCTACCCGGCGTTGGTCGCGCTGGTATGGCCGGAATATCAGCGCCCGCAGGTTAACCCGGATGAGATTTAGAGCCTATCCCATTAGGGCTATTTTACTTGCCATTTTGGACCTGGGCAGTGCTCAAAATCCTCACGTACTACGTGTACGCTCCGGTTTTTGCGCGCTGTCCGTGTCCAAACTGGCTGCGCCAATAACGCCTGGTGGGATAGGCTCTTAACTGCATGTTGATCTGATGTTGCATGGTTGAGATATACTGTTGCTGGTTTTAGTTACCTGACAGGTCCCTATGGAACGCTTTCTTGAAAATGTAATGTATGCGTCTCGCTGGCTGCTCGCGCCGGTGTATTTTGGCCTCTCTTTGGCGCTGATCGCTTTAGCGCTAAAATTTTTCCAGGAAATTCTACACGTTCTGCCGAACGTTTTTGCCCTGGCGGAGGCCGATCTGATTCTGGTGCTGTTATCGCTGGTTGATATGACGCTGGTCGGCGGATTGCTGGTGATGGTCATGTTCTCCGGGTATGAGAATTTTGTCTCTCAGCTGGATATCTCTGCGGGCAAGGAGAAGCTGAACTGGCTGGGGAAAATGGATGCGACTTCGCTAAAAAATAAGGTGGCGGCATCGATAGTCGCTATCTCTTCCATTCACCTGTTACGCGTGTTTATGGACGCGAAAAACGTCCCGGATAACAAATTAATGTGGTATGTCATCATCCATCTGACCTTTGTCCTGTCGGCATTCGTTATGGGCTATCTGGACAGATTGACGCGGCATAACCATTGAGCCGCCGTCAACGGCGGGGCAGTCGGGCAAAGGACGCTGAGCCCGGCTGTAAAACAGCGCTTCTTTAACGGCGGATAACCGTCTCCCTGCAGCCTTACGCAATATTTTTACTACATCTATTCATTTACTCAGTAATAAGACTAAAAGATTTTCTCTGTGTTCACAGATATATAACATCTGCGGGTACGTAAACGGCGATAACTGTAAAAAAATGGAGAATGCATTATATATTCTCCGCGCCTTGCCGATAACGAGAGTGCGTCATCGTCTGATGACTAATCTCTTATATTCAGCAAGGAAATTCATATGCGTTTGCTGCAAAACTTTACTATTCGTATGGTCATGCTGACGATACTGGGACTTTTTTGTCTACTCTGGTCGGGGGTGGGTTTATACAGCGTCCATGCTTTATCCGAAGTTTCGGAAGGAAATGATATTGACCGGCATCTTGTGCGGCAAATGACGGTGCTAAGCCAGGGTAACGATCAATATTTCCGCTTTGTTACCCGCCTTAGCCGCGCGATGGATGTAAAAATCGGCGGCGGCACGCCCGATTTTGCGCCCGCCCGGCAGTCGCTCGAGAATATGCGTCAGAAGCTGGAGGAGATGAAAGCGCTATCGCCAGGGCCGATGAACCCTGATATCTCAAGGGCGGTCTTGTCCAACTGGCAGGCCTTGCTGGAGAAAGGCGTCGTTCCTCAAATGCAACTGGCGCAGCAAGGATCGCTGACCGCCTGGAGCGAACATGCCAGTACGGTCACGCCCGCACTCAGTCGCGCGTTCGGCGCCAGCGCGGAACGGTTTAGTCATGAAGCTGGCGCCATGCTGGATAACACCCGCGTGATGGTCGATGGTAAAACCTATACCATCCGCATCCTGCTTATCACGGCGGTGATTCTGGGCATTGCTATCCTGATTTTTACCGATCGCTATCTGGTTGCAATGATGGTGAAACCGCTGGAGCGCATCCGTCAGCAATTTCAGCGCATCGCGCAAGGCGATCTTAGCCAGCCGATTGAAGCGTTGGGGCGTAACTGCGTAGGCCGGTTGGTGCCGCTACTGCGCGCGATGCAGGACAGTTTACGCGAAGCCGTCAGTACGATCCGCGCCGGAAGCGACAATATCTGGCGCGGCGCGACGGAAATTTCTACCGGTAATAACGATCTCTCTTCCCGAACGGAAGAACAGGCCGCCGCGCTGGAAGAAACTGCCGCCAGCATGGAACAGCTTACCGCAACGGTGAAAATGAACGCCGAACACGCTCGCCAGGCGAGTCAGCTTGCGGATGCCGCCTCGCTAACGGCAGGAAAAGGCGGTGAACTGGTTTCCGATGTGGTAGAAACAATGGACGGTATTTCCGCCAGTTCGCAGCAGATCGCCGAAATTACTACCGTGATTAATAGTATTGCTTTCCAGACCAATATTCTGGCCTTGAACGCAGCGGTAGAAGCGGCCAGAGCGGGCGAGCAGGGACGTGGCTTCGCGGTGGTCGCCGGTGAGGTACGTAACCTGGCCAGCCGCAGCGCGGGGGCGGCGAAAGAAATTGAAGCTTTAATTGGCGAATCGGCACGTCGCGTAGCGCAGGGCGCGCAGTTGGTCCAGGAGACCGGCGCGACGATGGACGCCATCCTGCGCGGCGTCACGGAAGTGACGACGATTATGAAACAGATCGCGTCCGCCTCCGAAGAACAGAGTAAAGGTATCTCTCAGGTTGGCGTGGCGATCACGCAAATGGATAGCGTTACGCAACAAAACGCCGCGCTGGTTGAGCAGGTTTCCGCGGCGGCAGCGGCGCTGGAACGGCAGACGGAGGATTTGCAACGCTCCGTACAGCAGTTCCGGCTTTCCGCTAGTGAGCCGCAACAACGCGTAACGGCGAAAGCGGCGCCTGGCGTTCAGAGAATGGCGTCGGCTCCCGCACAGTCTACTGATGAATGGGTTGCCTTCTGATGTGAAGCAAAAAAGCGCGTAATGCGCTGGCCTTCATTTAACCAGTCGCTATATAATTTATTATATAGCGACTAAGGAGGTCAGATGAATAATCATTTTGGGAAAGGGTTAATGGCCGGGTTGCACGCGCCATATGCATATAGCGCGCATCATGCGGTGAATTTCTGTTCTGAGTATAAACGTGGCTTTGTATTGGGTTTTACACACCGTATGTTCGAAAAGACCGGCGATCGTCAACTTAGCGCGTGGGAGGCCGGAATTCTGACGCGTCGCTATGGTCTGGATAAAGAAATGGTGATGGATTTCTTTAAAGAGAATCATTCCGGGATGGCGGTTCGCTTCTTTATGGCCGGTTATCGACTCGAAGGTTGATCCAACAGGGGTATTATCTTGCTTTAATTAATTACACTATCGCCTCTTCCCTTCGTTTTACTGTTCCGTCGAAGTATTATGGCGCACATAACCATAAAAAAAGTGTGGTAAATGGCGTACCGATCGCAATAACTTCTTCGCGAACAGTGCAAAATAAAAGCCAGGTCTTCGTAACGGAATAACTATAAAATGACTGGAGATAATACTCTCATCACTTCTCACGGCATTAACCGTCGTGATTTCATGAAGCTTTGTGCAGCACTGGCCGCTACTATGGGGCTCAGTAGCAAAGCCGCCGCAGAAATGGCAGAATCGGTATCTAATCCACAGCGTCCGCCCGTTATCTGGATTGGCGCTCAGGAGTGTACCGGTTGTACCGAATCACTGCTTCGTGCTACACACCCAACCGTTGAAAACCTCGTTCTGGAGACCATCTCTCTGGAATACCACGAGGTACTTTCCGCCGCATTCGGTCACCAGGTCGAAGAAAACAAACATAACGCTCTGGAGAAGTATAAAGGGCAATATGTTCTGGTGGTGGATGGTTCTATCCCACTAAAAGATAACGGTATCTACTGCATGGTTGCCGGCGAGCCGATTGTGGATCACATCCGCAAAGCCGCCGACGGCGCAGCCGCGATTATCGCTATCGGTTCCTGCTCGGCATGGGGTGGCGTTGCTGCGGCTGGCGTAAACCCAACCGGCGCTGTCAGTCTGCAGGAAGTCTTAGCGGGCAAAACGGTTATCAATATTCCAGGTTGTCCGCCAAACCCGCATAACTTCCTGGCGACCGTCGCGCACATCATCACTTACGGCACGCCGCCGAAGCTGGATGCGAAAAATCGTCCAACCTTTGCCTATGGCCGTCTGATTCATGAGCATTGCGAACGTCGTCCACACTTCGACGCAGGCCGTTTTGCCAAAGAATTTGGCGACGAAGGCCACCGTCAGGGCTGGTGTCTCTACCATCTTGGCTGTAAAGGGCCGGAAACCTGGGGCAACTGTTCTACGTTACAGTTCTGTGACGTTGGCGGTGTCTGGCCAGTGGCGATCGGTCATCCTTGCTATGGCTGTAACGAAGAAGGCATCGGCTTCCATAAGGGCATTCACCAGCTTGCTCATGTCGAAAACCAAACTCCGCGTTCAGAGAAACCTGACGTCAATATGAAAGAAGGCGGCAATATCTCTGCGGGCGCTGTCGGTCTGCTTGGCGGCGTAGTCGGTCTGGTTGCCGGCGTCAGCGTGATGGCGGTACGTGAACTGGGGCGTCAGCAAAAGAAAGATAACGCTGACTCACGGGGAGAATAACCGTGAACAGACGTGACTTTATTAAAGCAGCCTCCGGTGGAGCATTGCTGTTGGGCGCCGCGCCGTCTGTCAGCCATGCGGCTGCAGAAAACCGTCCGCCGATTCCAGGTTCGTTGGGCATGCTGTATGACTCCACTCTGTGCGTTGGCTGTCAGGCCTGCGTCACAAAGTGTCAGGATATCAACTTCCCGGCGCGTAACCCGGAAGGGGAGCAGACCTGGTCGAACAACGACAAACTGTCGCCGTATACCAATAACATTATCCAGGTATGGCGTAGCGGCACGGGCGTGAACAAAGATCAGGAAGAGAACGGCTATGCCTACATCAAGAAACAGTGTATGCACTGCGTTGATCCTAACTGCGTTTCCGTTTGCCCGGTGTCGGCGCTGAAAAAAGATCCGAAAACCGGCATCGTCCACTATGACAAAGATGTCTGCACCGGCTGCCGTTACTGTATGGTCGCCTGCCCGTACAACGTACCTAAGTACGACTACAACAACCCGTTTGGCGCGCTTCACAAGTGTGAGTTGTGTAACCAGAAAGGCGTTGAGCGTCTGGATAAAGGCGGTTTGCCTGGGTGCGTGGAAGTTTGTCCGGCAGGGGCCGTCATTTTCGGTACTCGTGAAGAGCTGATGGCGGAAGCGAAAAAACGTCTGGCCCTCAAACCAGGCAGTGAATATCACTATCCGCGCCAGACGTTGAAAACGGACGACACCTATCTGCATACGGTGCCTAAATACTACCCACACCTCTACGGTGAAAAAGAGGGCGGCGGTACACAGGTGCTGGTGCTGACAGGCGTTCCTTATGAAGATTTGGATCTGCCGAAGCTGGATGACCTTTCAACCGGAGCGCGCTCCGAGCATGTTCAACACACGCTTTATAAAGGCATGATACTACCCCTGGCTGCGCTGGCGGGCTTAACCGTGCTGGTTCGTCGTAATAGCAAAAACGACCATCACGATGGAGGAGACGATCATGAGTCATGATCCAAAACCGCTGGGCGGAAAAATCATCAGTAAACCGGTCATTATTTTTGGACCGTTAATCGTCCTGTGTATGCTCCTTATCGTGAAGCGTCTGGTCTTCGGGTTGGGCTCCGTTTCCGACCTGAACGGCGGTTTCCCGTGGGGCGTCTGGATTGCCTTTGACCTGTTGATCGGCACCGGCTTTGCCTGCGGCGGTTGGGCGTTGGCATGGGCGGTGTATGTCTTTAACCGTGGGCAATACCATCCGTTGGTGCGCCCGGCGTTGCTGGCAAGCTTGTTTGGTTACTCGCTGGGCGGCCTGTCGATCACTATCGACGTCGGTCGTTACTGGAACCTGCCGTACTTCTACATTCCAGGTCACTTCAACGTGAACTCGGTACTGTTTGAGACGGCGGTCTGTATGACCATCTACATCGGCGTGATGGCGCTGGAGTTTGCGCCTGCCTTGTTTGAACGTCTGGGCTGGAAAGTGTCGCTCAAGCGTCTGAATAAGGTGATGTTCTTTATTATCGCGCTGGGCGCGCTGCTGCCGACGATGCACCAGTCCTCAATGGGGTCATTGATGATCTCGGCGGGCTATAAAGTGCATCCGCTATGGCAAAGCTATGAAATGCTGCCGCTGTTCTCGGTTCTGACCGCGTTTATCATGGGCTTCTCCATTGTCATATTTGAGGGTTCGCTGGTTCAGGCAGGCCTGAAAGGAAACGGTCCGGATGAGAAAAATTTGTTTGTTAAGCTGACGAATACCATCAGCGTGCTGCTGGCGATTTTCGTCGTCCTGCGCTTTGGCGAACTGATTTATCGCGACAAGCTGTCCTATGCGTTTGCCGGCGATTTTTACTCCGCTATGTTCTGGATTGAAGTCGTCCTGATGGTCTTCCCGTTAGTGGTGCTGCGTGTGGCGAAACTGCGTAATGACTCTCGTATGCTGTACCTGTCGGCGCTGAGTGCGCTGTTGGGTTGCGCGACGTGGCGTCTGACCTATTCGCTGGTGGCATTCAACCCGGGTGGCGGCTACCACTACTTCCCAACCTGGGAAGAATTGTTGATTTCTATTGGTTTTGTGGCTATTGAGATTTGTGCATACATCGTACTCATTCGTCTACTGCCGATACTTCCTCCTTTAAAACAAAACGATCATAATCGTCATGAGGCGAGCAAAGCATGAGCCAGAGAATTACTATTGATCCGGTAACCCGTATTGAGGGTCATTTACGCATTGACTGCGAAATTGAGAACGGCGTCGTATCCAAAGCATGGGCGTCCGGCACCATGTGGCGCGGTATGGAAGAGATCATGAAGAACCGCGATCCGCGCGATGCGTGGATGATTGTGCAGCGTATTTGCGGCGTTTGTACGACAACTCACGCGATCTCCTCCGTTCGTGCGGCGGAAAGCGCGCTGAATATTGATGTTCCCGTCAACGCGCAGTATATCCGTAATATTATTCTGGCGGCGCATACCACCCATGACCATATTGTCCATTTCTACCAGCTCTCTGCGCTGGACTGGGTGGACATTACCTCTGCGCTGAAAGCCGATCCGGAAAAAGCCTCCGCGATGCTGGATGGCGTGTCGAGCTGGCACCTGAACAGCGCGCAAGAGTTCACGAAAGTTCAGAACAAGATCAAGGATCTTGTCGCCAGCGGTCAGTTAGGTATTTTCGCCAATGGCTACTGGGGGCACCCGGCAATGCAGTTACCGCCGGAGGTCAACCTGATTGCGGTCGCCCACTATCTGCAGGCGCTGGAATGTCAGCGTGACGCTAACCGCGTGGTGGCGTTGCTGGGCGGTAAATCGCCGCATATCCAGAACCTGGCGGTCGGTGGGGTGGCGAACCCGATCAATCTCGACAGCATCGGTACGTTGAACCTCGAACGCCTGATGTACATCAAATCGTTTATCGATAAGCTGAGCGATTTTGTCGAGCAGGTGTATAAAGTGGATACCGCAGTCATCGCGGCCTACTATCCGGAATGGCTGGAGCGCGGCAAAGGCGCGGTGAACTACCTGAGCGCGCCGGAATTCCCGACCGACGGTAAAAACGGCAGTTTCCTGTTCCCGGGCGGTTACATTACCAATGCCGATCTGTCGACATACCGTCCGATCACCTCTCACTCCGACGAATTCCTGATTAAAGGTATTCAGGAGAGCGCGAAGCACGCCTGGTATAAAGATGAAGCGCCGCAGGCGCCGTGGGAAGGCACTACGATCCCGGCTTATGACGGTTGGTCGGATGACGGTAAATACTCATGGGTCAAGTCGCCGACATTCTACGGCAAAACCGTCGAAGTCGGGCCGCTGGCGAACATGCTGTGTAAACTGGCTGCAGGTCGTGAATCCACGCAGACCAAGCTCAATGAAATCATTGCGCTTTATCAGAAGCTGACCGGCAAAACGCTGGAAATGGCGCAACTTCACTCTACGCTGGGTCGTATCATCGGGCGTACCGTTCACTGTTGTGAACTGCAAAACGTATTGCAGGATCAATACAACGCGCTGATTGTAAATATCGGCAAAGGCGATTACACCACGTTTGTGAAGCCGAACATTCCGGCGACGGGCGAGTTCAAAGGCGTGGGCTTCCTGGAGGCGCCGCGCGGTATGCTGTCTCACTGGATGGTGATTAAAGACGGCATTATCAGTAACTATCAGGCGGTGGTGCCATCGACCTGGAACTCAGGTCCGCGTAACTTCAACGATGACGTGGGGCCGTACGAACAGTCGCTGGTCGGTACGCCGATCGCCGATCCGGCGAAGCCGCTGGAAGTGGTACGTACCATCCACTCCTTCGACCCTTGCATGGCGTGCGCGGTACACGTGGTGGACGCCGATGGCAATGAAGTGGTCTCGGTGAAGGTTTTGTAATGCGGATATTAGTCTTAGGGGTCGGCAATATTTTGCTGACCGATGAAGCCATCGGGGTGCGTATTGTTGAAGCGTTAGAGCAACGATACACCCTGCCGGATTTCGTTGAGATTCTGGATGGTGGTACGGCGGGAATGGAACTTCTTGGCGATATGGCGAGTCGGGATCATTTGATCATTGCCGACGCCATCGTGTCGAAAAAGAACGCGCCGGGAACCATTATGGTACTGCGCGACGATGAAGTTCCGGCGCTGTTCACCAACAAAATCTCCCCCCATCAGCTTGGACTGGCCGACGTATTGTCGGCCCTCCGCTTTACCGGCGAGTTTCCGAAGAAGCTGACCCTGGTCGGCGTTATTCCACAGTCGCTGGAACCGCACATCGGCTTAACGCCAACCGTCGAGGCGATGATTGAACCTGCGCTTGAGCAGGTTCTTGCTGCGCTGCGAGAATCCGGCGTCGAAGCAATTCCTAAGGAGACGGCGCATGTCTGAAACGTTTTCCGGATTCGACACGGCGCCCGTCGCCCGGGTTCAGGCGGCATTTGAAGAGATAGCCCATCGTTCGATGCACGATCTTTCGTTTCTGCATCCGACTATGCCGGTGCATGTCTCTGATTTTACGTTGTTTGAAGGACAATGGACGGGCACGGTAATTACGCCGTGGATGTTAAGCGCATTAATCTTCCCTGGCCCGGACCAGATCTGGCCCGGGCGTACCGTCGGTGAAAAACTCGGTCTGCAACTGCCTTATGGCACGATGACCTTTACCGTTGGCGAACTGGAAGGCGTTTCGCAATATCTTGCCTGCTCGTTGATGTCGCCGCTTTCCCGTAGCCTGTCGCCGGAAGAGGGCGTCCGGCTGGCGGATGACTGCGCGCGGATGCTGTTATCCCTGCCGGTAAGCAATCCTGATGCGCCGCAGACAAGCCGGCGTGCGTTGCTGTTTGGCCGTCGGAGCTGTGAGAATGCATGAGCTGTCTCTTTGCCAAAGCGCCGTTGAAATTATTCAGCAGCAGGCAGAACAGCACGGCGTGGCGCGCGTCACCGGCGTATGGCTGGAGATAGGCGCGCTTTCGTGCGTTGAAGAGCGCGCGGTTCGTTTCAGCTTTGACATCGCCTGCCAGGGGACTTTAGCGCAAGGGTGCGAATTGCACATCGACTACAGACCGGCCCAGGCCTGGTGCTGGGATTGCAGTCAGGTGGTGGAAATTCTCAGGCATGACGCGCAATGTCCGCGTTGTCATGGCGATCGCCTGCGGGTGGATACCGGCGATTCGTTGAAAGTAAAGAGTATTGAGGTCGAATAACCCGCATTTTATTTCAGGTGGTTAATTATGTGTATTGGCGTCCCCGGTCAGGTGCTGGCCGTCGGAGATGATATTCACCAGCTTGCGCAGGTGGAAGTGTGTGGCATCAAACGTGATGTCAATATTGCTCTGATTTGTGAAGGTAAGCCAGCCGATCTGATAGGGCAATGGGTATTGGTACACGTTGGTTTTGCGATGAGCATCATTGACGAAGACGAAGCGAAAGCCACGTTAGATGCGCTGCGCCGCATGGAGTACGACATCACCAGCGCGTGATCCCTTAATCACCTCTATTATATCGCTCTATAATCGTTGTATAATTATTTATATATCGATTGTGGGGCGAAACCTATGAATAAATTTTTGCGCCAGCTCTCTCTGCTGGCGTTGCTTTTTTGCTGGCCGTTAATGTCACAGGCGGCGCGTACTTTTACCGATCAACTTGGCCGCCAGGTCACGGTTCCGGACACCGTCGACAGAGTGGTGGTGCTCCAGCATCAAACGCTCAATCTCCTTGTACAGATGAATGCCACTGACAAAATCGTTGGGGTCATGGCGAACTGGAAACAGCAATTAGGCGACGGCTATGCGCGTCTGGCGCCGGAACTGGCACAAAAAGTCTCGCTGGGCGATCTAACGCACGTTGATCCTGAAAAACTGGTGGCGCTGCGCCCGCAGGTGGTGTTTGTCACGAATTACGCTCCGCAGGAGATGATCGACAAAATCAGCCGTCTTGGCATTCCGGTGGTGGCGATTTCGCTGCGCCATGATGTTGCTGGCGAGCAGGCTAAAATGAACCCGACCCTGGCCGATGAAGAGCAGGCTTATAATCGCGGGCTGCGTGAAGGAATAACGCTGATTGGCGATATCGTCAATAAACCGCAGGAGGCGAAAGCGCTGATTGAGGCGATGGATAAAGGTCGCAAGATGGTCAACGACCGTTTGTAGTCGGTTCCTGAAAATGAGCGGGTTCGCGCCTATATGGCGAATCCGGAGCTGACCACCTACGGTTCCGGTAAATATACCGGTCTGATGATGGCCCATGCAGGGGCGCTGAATGTAGCGGCATCCACGGTGAAAGGCTTTAAGCAGGTGACAATGGAGCAGGTGATCGCCTGGGATCCACAGGTGATCTTTGTCCAGAATCGCTATCCAAAGGTCGTCAATGAGATCCTGCACAATCCCCAGTGGCAGGTCATTGACGCGGTGAAGCATCATCGGGTTTACCTGATGCCGGATTATGCCAAAGCCTGGGGATATCCGATGCCGGAGGCGGTGGGAATCGGCGAACTGTGGATGGCGAAAAAACTCTATCCGGAAAAATTCCACGATATTGATATGCAAAAGGCCGCTAACGACTGGTATCAACGTTTTTACCGTACTGACTATCAGGATGTACAGTGATGCGAATACTGGCTGCTGGGAGCTTGCGCGTCGTCTGGCCGCAACTAATGGCGGCATTTCAGGCGGATGCGGTATGTGATTTCGGTCCGGCGGGGCTGTTACGTGAACGCATCGAGGCGGGCGAAGCGTGCGACTTTTTTGCTTCGGCGAACCTGGCGCATCCACAGGCGCTGTTGGAAAGCGGGCGGGCGCTGCGGGTCGCGCCTTTTACGACGAACCGTTTGTGTCTGAGCGTGCGGGCACAGGCGATGCGTGAAGGCGAGGACTGGTTGTCACTATTAACCCGGCGGGATCTGCGGATCGGCACCTCAACAGCAGGTTGCGATCCTTCCGGCGATTATACGCAGCAGCTTTTTTCGCGGATGGGCAAGGAGGGCGAAGCGGTCCGAAAACGCGCGGTAGCGCTGGTTGGCGGCAGGCAGACTTTGCCGTTACCGGCGGGCCGGCTGGCAGCGGAATGGCTCATCAATCATGATTACACCGATATCTTTATCGGCTATGCCAGCTATGCTCCCAGGCTACGGCAGGTTAATTCGCTGCGAGTGGTTGATATCCCGGAACCTTATAATCCCGTGGCTGAATATGGCTTTGCCTGCCTGAGCGAGCAGGGAAAAACGCTTGCCGACTTTTTACTGTCAGCACGGGCGAGGTTGATTCTCATGCAACATGGGTTTAGTGAAGCGCCGAATATGACACACTCGCAGAACTGATAAGCGAAGCGTCAGCAGGGAATACCATGCCGGATGACGACATTACTACCTCATCCGGCATCATGGTTTAACTTTGGCGTTTATCTTCGGTATGGTTTTCGAAGTCGCTGGCGTCATGGCGTTCGTGAAGCTGTTCGTTCAATGGGCCGTTGGTCCGGTTGACAATGCGCCCCCGCTTTACCGCCGGACGTTCGGCTACCTGTTTCGCCCAGCGTTGTACGTTTTGATAACTTCCGGCATCCAGAAACTCCGCTGCATCATAGACATTCCCCAGCACCACGTTGCCGAACCACGGCCAGATGGCCATATCGGCAATAGTGTACTCTTCTCCCGCGACATACGGGTGGTGAGCTAACTGCTTATCCAGCACGTCCAGCAGACGTTTGGCTTCCATGGTGAAGCGATTAATGGCGTACTCAATTTTTACCGGCGCATAATGATAGAAGTGACCGAAACCGCCGCCGAGGAACGGCGCCGCGCCCTGTAGCCAGAACAACCAGTTAAGGGTTTCTGTGCGCTTAGCCAGATCCTGCGGCAGGAAATGGCCAAACTTATCCGCCAGATAAACAAGAATTGCGCCCGACTCAAAAACCCGAATCGGCGGGTTGTGTGAGTTATCGCGCAGCGCCGGAATTTTTGAGTTCGGATTGATGTCAACAAAGCCGCTGGAGAACTGATCGCCCTCGCCGATGCGAATCAACCAGGCGTCATATTCGGCGCCGGTCACGCCCAGCGCCAGGAGTTCTTCCAGCATAATGGTCACTTTCTGGCCGTTAGGCGTCCCCAGCGAATAAAGCTGTAACGGATGTTTGCCGACGGGCAGCGTTTTGTCGTGCGTCGGGCCGGAAACCGGGCGATTAATGTTAGCGAACGCGCCGCTGCCGGATTTATCCCACGTCCAGACTTTTGCGGGTTGATAAGTATTATCTGCCATATTGACCTGCCTTCACAGTGGTGGTGTTGAAGCAGTGTAGCAGCTTGCTAACCGGACATTTAACCGATTGGGACATTCCGACGAGTGAAATTTTAACCTTCTGGCCTCAGTGTGCCTTATTGAGGTGTATGATTATGTCGACCTCTGTCCGGTTAGTGTCACAGAGCAGACAATCAGAGCGAAATCACGCCAGGCTGCTCAGGCGGTCTTGTTTTGAGGTAAGTGCATGAGCAAAGGAACCACCAGTCAGGATGCCCCCTTCGGGACATTATTGGGTTACGCCCCCGGCGGCGTAGCGATCTACTCTTCAGATTACAATTCCCTCGATCCGTGGGACGACGACGACGCAGCTTTTCGTAGCTACATCGACGATGAATACATGGGGCATAAATGGCAGTGCGTGGAATTTGCCCGCCGTTTTCTCTTTCTGAATTATGGCGTTGTTTTTACTGACGTCGGCATGGCCTGGGAAATTTTCTCGCTGCGTTTTCTGCGCGAGGTCGTGAATGACAATATTTTGCCTTTGCAGGCCTTCCCGAACGGTTCGCCGCGCGCGCCGGAGGCCGGGGCGTTGCTCATCTGGCAAAAGGGCGGCGAGTTTAACGAAACCGGGCACGTCGCGATTATCACCCAACTCCTGGATAACAAAATTCGCATTGCTGAGCAAAACGTTATCCACACGCCATTGCCGCCAGGGCAGCAGTGGACTCGCGAACTGGAAATGGTCGTAGAAAACGGGTGTTACACCCTGCGCGACACCTTTGATGACACGACGATTTTAGGCTGGATGATCCAGACCGACGACACGCAATACAGTTTGTCACAGCCTGACATCGCGAATCAGTCGCTGGCGATTCGCGGCGCAAGGCTGCCTGAGAAAGGTCAGTTTGACGGTCCGTGGCTGGATGAGAGCGATCCGTTACAAAAAGCCTATGTACAGGCGAACGGACACGTTATCAATCAGGACCCGTACCAGTATTTTACCATCACCGAGAGCGCTGAACAGGAGCTTATCAAAGCGACTAATGAGTTGCATTTGATGTACCTGCACGCCACGGACAAAGTTTTAAAAGACGATAATTTGCTGGCGCTATTCGATATCCCCAAAATTCTTTGGCCGCGCCTGCGCCTCTCCTGGCAGCGCCGTCGTCACCATATGATCACCGGTCGTATGGATTTCTGCATGGATGAACGCGGGCTGAAAGTCTATGAATACAATGCCGATTCCGCATCATGCCATACCGAAGCGGGATTAATTCTCGAAAAATGGGCTGAGCAGGGCTATACCGGTAAAGGGCATAACCCGGCGGAGGGCTTAATTAACGAGCTGGCGGGCGCCTGGAAACACAGTAAAGCGCGTCCTTTCGTCCATATCATGCAGGATGATGATATCGAGGAGGACTATCACGCGCAGTTTATGCAGCAGGCGCTGCATCAGGCCGGTTTCGCGAGCAAAATTCTCCGCGGGCTGGGCGAGTTGCGCTGGGATGACGCCGGGCAGTTGATCGATGGCGACGGGCGGCTGGTGAATTGTGTCTGGAAAACCTGGGCGTGGGAAACGGCGATGGAGCAGATACGCGAAGTCAGCGAGACGGAGTACGCCGCAGTGCCTATTCGTACCGGGCACCCGGAAAATGAAGTCCGGCTGATTGATGTATTACTGCGCCCGGAAGTGTTGGTGTTTGAACCGCTGTGGACGGTGATCCCGGGTAACAAAGCGATCCTGCCCATCCTGTGGTCGCTCTTCCCACATCATCGCTATTTGCTCGACACGGATTTTACCGTTAACGATGAGCTGGTGCAGACCGGCTATGCGGTAAAACCGATTGCCGGACGTTGCGGTAGTAATATTGATTTGGTGAGCCATCAGGAAGAGCTCCTGGATAAAACCAGCGGCAAGTTCGCCACGCAGAAAAATATCTATCAGCAGTTGTGGTGCCTGCCGAAGGTCGCCGGGAAGTATATTCAGGTCTGTACGTTTACCGTGGGCGGTAACTACGGCGGTACGTGCCTGCGCGGCGATGATTCATTAGTCATTAAAAAAGAGAGCGATATTGAACCGTTAATCGTCATCAAAGCGTAACGGGGTCATTCTCGTCGGGATATCGGCGTTGGCGCCGATATCCCGCCTGTTGTGTTTACCAACGAACGGCTGTCAGCTTGCCATTTACTGGTAACATATGAGAAATAATATCACAAATTATTCTTAACTTTTCTAACGCAGGCGGTGACGCTCGCTGCGTTGGCGCACTCGTTTCCTGATTTTCGTCTAATCGGTACTTTTTGCGGCTGGTTACACCGCCCCTATCCCTTTGGATTTCGGTCATGCCTGTTTGGCTGGTAAACGGACAGCATAATATATTGACGAGTTCAAATGACATTATTAGTCATATAAAAAGTTTACGTTAGGTTATTTTTCTATCGCAAAAGTTTGCGTTTAAACCCTGTCTGCAATCTTCGGGCCGAGATATAGATACACCTAAGTAAATGCAGTTAATTATTATTCAGCTATTATTGTCAGCCTTGTGAATGATATTTTCGTATAAAGTGAAGCGACTTCCATTATGACTATTAATGGTATTATTGAATAGTTTACTCTGTAATTATTTAAGTTTAGTGGACGTTTTGTCTTATTCTGGTGAACGTATGGTTATGGCAGATGACAGCCGATTTTTCATTATGTTAGCATGAGTTGATAATACTTTATCCAGGCATAGATCAGGATGTCCACATATAATAAGGAGAATGGTATATGTTTAAAAAAGTATTAGGCTTGCGCCACTGGAATAATAATGTTGTAAAAATACCGCCGCCAGCAGAATCTGGCGCTAATGCGTCTGACGTAGTGGTGGATACCCCTGAGCCTTATGAGCGGATACTGTGTCAAAAAATTCTGATGGGGATCTCGACGATCGATATCATTCGTAATGCCATCATTAAGTCCTGTGAGCAGCTCAACATTGAAAAAGAACGCATTAATGAACTTAACGAACAGAATGATAAAGCCAGAAGTTCATTAAAATCGCTCGTGGAATTTATCACCGAAATTGGCACGACTTCATCGGATATTGGCTGTCGTATGGGCGACTTAAATACCTCCTTAACGCAAATTAATGCGTGTATTAAAGAGATACAGAAGATCGCTAACCAGACCAATTTGATAGCGATTAACTCCGCGATCGAGGCCGCGCGCGTAGGGGATGCCGGGCGTGGTTTTAGCGTTATTTCGAAAGAAGTGAAAAACCTGTCCGAAGATGTTAAACACAGTTCGAAAAGCGTCAGTACGTTAACCTCTGTAATCAAAGATAATACGGCCAGAGTGAGTGAGGTGCTGGATAACCAACAGCCGGTTATTGATAATATTACGACTAACATAAATCAAATTGTGGAGTCTATTGGCATCGTCATCGATAAATCGCTGAGCATGAAATCGGTCATGCAGTACATCTCTACGGTGCAGTTTTTGAATATTGTCAAAGTTGACCATGTTATCTGGAAAATGGAAGTCTACAAATTACTCTTAAATAAAGACATAAACAGTAAAATAACGATGCACGATCAGTGTCGGCTGGGGAAATGGTACTACGGTTTTGACGGGCAGCAGTTTAGCAATTACTACAGTTTCCGTAGTCTGGAAGCGCCGCATAAAGAGGTGCATACCGCTGGTCACTCTGCGCTGAACTATTTTGCCGCAGGCGATATGAATGCGATGTCGCAAGAACTCGACAGAATGGAGCGATCCAGTAATGAGGTGGTTAACCAGCTGGAAATGCTGGCTGTCGATTTATTAAAAGAAACCACACTGTGAAGTCATGAGTTATTACCGTATAACCAACAAGAGCCGTCATCAACAGGACTGATGTATCACACTTTCTGCACTGGAGTTATTCCGGACAGAGAAAAGAAGCATGACGCAGAAGATGGCTGTGTTTGTTTACCCGAATCACTTACCTTAGTAAGTGATTCGGGATTAATCAGCGACATCTTTGCTTTTTATCGGCGGCCAGTCTTTGGCTGGAAAAGTGCGTTACTGCTAAATTTCTCACTCTCTTACCGCCTTCCTGCCCCTCGAAATACCTGAAACCTGTGCTCACAGATTAATAGCGATTATTTAATCGTGAAATAACGCTGGGCATTATTGAAGCAGATATCCTGAACCATACGGCTTAGCATCGCTTCATCATCAGGAATCTCTCCGTCCTGCGCCCACTGTCCCAGCAGGTTACAGAGAATACGCCGGAAATATTCATGTCGCGTATAAGAAAGGAAACTGCGGGAGTCGGTCAGCATCCCGACAAACTGACTTAACAGTCCCATTTGCGACAGTTGCTCCAGTTGGCGCAGCATCCCGTCTTTCTGATCGTTAAACCACCAGCCGGAACCAAACTGCACTTTTCCGGCAATTCCCGGCCCCTGGAAGTTACCGATCATGGTCGCCAGGACTTCGTTATCACGTGGGTTCAGGCAATAGAGGATAGTCTTGGGCAGTTCATTGGTCACATCCATGCTGTCGAGCAAACGGGAGAGCGCCCAGCTAATGTTATTATCGCCAATGGAGTCAAAGCCGGTATCCGGCCCCAGCAGGCGGAACATACGGGTATTATTGTTACGGATCGCGCCAATATGTAGCTGCATCACCCAGCCGCGCGCGGCGTACTGACGGCCCAGCCAGACCAGCACCGCCGTGGTAAACTGGGCGATCTCAAGTTCGCTCAACGTTTCGCCAGCCAGACGTTTGCCCAGAATGGCGTCAAGCTGCGCGTCGTCGGGCACCGGCGCAAATCGCAGCGTTTCAATGCCATGATCGGACGCGCGGCAGCCGCAGGCGGCGAAATGGTCGAGACGGCGAGTGAGCGCCTGACGTAAATCGTCGAAACGGGTAATGCTGACATCTGCCGCCGCTTCCAGTTTCCCCAGATAATCGACAAAGCCGTCCAGTTCGATTTTGAAAACTTTGTCGGGGCGCCAGCTTGGCGCGACTTCAATATTAATGCTGTCGTCGGCGGCTATCTGGCGGTGATATTCCAGAGAATCTATCGGGTCGTCGGTGGTTCCGACCATCCGCACATTCATCTGCTGCATAATACCGCGCGCGGAAAAGGCCGGCGTCGCCAGTTTCTCATTACACTGCGTCCAGATACTTTCTGCGGTATCCGGTCCGAACAGCGTACTTGTAATGCCAAATGGACGGCGTAGTTCAAGGTGCGTCCAGTGATACAGCGGATTACCCAGCGTTTTTGGTACGGTATTGGCCCAGGCCATATATTTTTCATAATCGCTGGTCTCTTTGCCGGTGATCAGCGACTCATCCACGCCTGCGCTTCGTAGCGCTCGCCATTTATAGTGGTCGCCTTCCAGCCAGATCTGACCGAGGTTATCGAAACGGCGATCGTCGGCGATTTCCTGCGGACTTAAATGGCAGTGGAAGTCATAAATCGGCATGGGCGCGGCGTATTTATGGTACAGCGTGCGGGCAATGTCGTTTTTAAGTAGAAAATCTTCAGTCATAAACGTAGCCATGATTTATCTCCTTACTTAGCCAGCGCTTCTACCGTGGCTTTCGCGCCATTCTGCAATAGCTGTTGGTAAGCGTCGGTAACGGCTTGCACAAATTCGAGGTTCTTCGGCAGGTCGCTGCCAAAGATAGACTCGATGGCCAGTAGCCCGCGAACGCGTTCTTCCGGCGTCTGATATTGCTGATGAATCGCCTGATACTGCGCTAGCAGCGGATCGACGACATCAATGGTTTTACCTTGTTCATCGACACCGCCGACGTAACGCATCCATCCGGCGACGCCCAGCGTCAGGCGGCGATAGTCATCGCCCTGTTGCAAGTGCAGACGTACCGGGTCCAACAAACGCTGCGGCAGTTTCTGACTGCCATCCATCGCGATCTGCCAGGTGCGGTGTTTCAACGAGGGGTTAGTGAAACGCGCAATCAACAAATTCGCATACCCTTCCAGATCGGTGCCTTCCGGCATTGATAACGTCGGCGCTTGTTCATCAAGCATCAGCGCCAGCGCCGCGCGACGGTAAGCCGGGTTGGTCATGGTATCGGCGATAGTGTCATACCCGCCGAGATAACCCAGATAGGCGAGGAAAGAGTGACTGCCGTTAAGCATACGCAGCTTCATCATCTCAAACGGTACGACATCTGCAACGAATTGCGCGCCGACGGTGTCCCAGTCCGGGCGACCATTCACAAAGTTATCTTCGATGACCCACTGGCGGAAGGGTTCGCAGGCGATAGCGCAGGGATCATAAACGCCTAACTGGTCGGCAACCAGCTGTAGCGTCTCTTCGGTCGCTGCCGGAACAATGCGGTCAACCATGGTGCAGGGGAAGGTCACATTATCGGCAATCCATGCGGCGAGGGCGGCATCGCGAGCTTTTGCCAGGCCGAGGACGGCAGCCTTCGCGACGTGACCATTCTCGCGCACGTTATCGCACGACAGCACGGTAAAAGCTTTCAGTCCTTGCTCCCGGCGCATGTTTAGCGCTTCGACAATATAGCCAATGGCGGATTTAGGCTGTTGTGGATGGGCAAGATCGTTTTGGATCAGCGGGTTATTGACATCAAGCTCGCCGCTGGCGGGGTCGGTGCAGTAGCCTTTTTCGGTCACGGTTAAGGAGACGATGGCGGTTTCCGGGCGCGCCATTGCCGCCAGAATCCCTGCATGACCGTCGAATTCAGGGTGCAGCGCTTCTTTCATTGAACCAATAATTTTCAGTTCAGTGCTTTCTGCGCCGCGTTCTGCAACGGTGTACAGCAGATTTTGCGCTTTCAGGTTCGCGATCAGCCGCGCGTCGTTACCCGGCATCAGGTTCACTTCACAAATGCCCCAGTCGCTGTCGCTCTTTTCCAGTAGATGATGGGTAAAGAGCGCCTGGTGCGCGCGGTGAAACGCCCCGCAGCCCAGATGCACAATACGGGATACCAGACGTGATTTGTCCCAGTTTGGGCGGGCGACGGAAACCTGGGCGGTGGCGATATTCTGTTCCATTGCAAACTCCTGTCATTCGACGTCTTCGCCCGCGATCTCCGGGGCGAGGCATGTTGCTATTGCATTGAGTAGGGGAAATCGCATGACGCGTCGCGCCATGCGAAAGAAGGTTATTTGCTAAAGAAAGCGCGCTGGATAGCCAGTTCGACGCCGCGGACTTCCGCAAGCCCTTTCAGACGGCCAATGGCGGAATAACCCGGATTCGTTTTCTTCTTCAGATCGTCCAGCATCTGATGACCGTGGTCCGGGCGCATTGGGATCAGATCGTCGCTACCTTCGGCTTTACGACGGTGCTCTTCTTCCACAATCGCTTTAACGACTTCATACATATCCACATCGCCGTGCAAATGGGCGGCCTCGTGGAAGGTCTTCGGATTCTCTTCGCGCAGCGTAGAGCGCAGATGCGTAAAGTAGATGCGCGGACCAAATTGCTTGATCATATCAACCAGATCGTTGTCGGCGCGCACGCCGTAAGATCCGGTACACATGGTGAAGCCGTTCGCCATGCTATTAACGGTTTCCACCATCCATTGCATGTCTTCAATGGTAGAGACAATGCGCGGCAGGCCGAGAATAGGGCGCGGCGGATCGTCAGGGTGAACGGCCATACGCACGCCAACCTCGTCGGCAACCGGAATAATGGCTTTCAGGAAATAGGCAAAATGTTCACGCAGTTTTGCTTTATCGATATCTTTATACGTCGCCAGGTGTTGACGGAACTGCTCCAGCGTATAGCCTTCTTCCGCGCCAGGTAAACCGGCAATAATGTTGCGGGTCAGACGTGCTTTGTCTTCCTCGCTCATGGTGGCGAAACGCCGCTCTGCCTGAGCAATCTCTTCTGCCGTATAGTCGGCTTCTGCTCCCGGACGCTTCAGGATGTGCAGTTCGAACGCGGCGAATTCAATCTGGTCAAAACGCAACGCTTTGGAACCATCCGGCAATACATATTCCAGATCCGTACGTGTCCAGTCCAGCACCGGCATAAAGTTATAGCAAACCGTATAGATACCGCATTGCGCCAGGTTACGTAGCGTTTGCTGGTAGTTTTTGATCCATAAATCGTACTGACCGGTGTGGGTTTTGATGTCTTCGTGGATAGGTACGCTCTCTACCACAGACCACTCCAGACCCGCCTCTTCAACGATAGCTTTACGTTTCTGGATCTCGTCTACCGACCAAATTTCTCCATTCGGGATATGGTGTAACGCCGTTACCACGCCGGTTGCGCCAGCCTGGCGTACATCTGACAGCGTTACCGGGTCGTTAGGTCCGTACCAGCGCCAGGTTTGTTTCATATATCGTTTCCTCTTCTTGCGATAACGTCTTCGTGGTTGACCCATTGCCAGCCAACATCGAAACGTGCTTTGTAAACCCGTTCTGACCCCTAAATTCAACCAAAATTTTTCTCATGTCAACCTTATTGTCTAAATTGGATAACCAAATCACAAATATCATCATTCACGGTCTGTCAATTTTATTTATTTGATCTGCGTCAATTTTTGCTGGGTGAAAAGCGTTCACTATTCAACTTGAAATGAGTTGATGTATTTATTTCAAGAATATTAAGTGCGGGAGTTGCCGCCAGATTTTGACCGGTCCGGATGAGAAAATATTTATTGGTCAACCAATTTTTGTGATTTCAGTTTTCCCGCTACAGGTCAGACGGCGCGGAGCTAATGTTTTTTAACGAGGCTTTATCATGAAGATGACAAAATTAAGATGGTGGATTATCGGCCTGGTCTGCGTAGGGACCATCGTAAACTACCTGTCCCGTAGCTCGCTTAGCGTTGCGGCGCCAGCGATGATGAAAGAACTCCATTTTGATGAGCAACAATATTCCTGGGTGGTGAGCGCCTTCCAGCTTTGTTACACCATTGCGCAGCCGATCACCGGCTATTTGATGGATGTCATCGGACTGAAAATCGGCTTCTTTATCTTTGCCTTGTTGTGGTCGCTGATCAACATGGCGCACGCGCTGGCCGGCGGCTGGATAAGCCTGGCATTTCTGCGTGGTCTGATGGGGCTAACCGAAGCGTCAGCGATTCCGGCCGGGATTAAAGCCAGCGCCGAATGGTTCCCGACGAAAGAACGCGGTATTGCGGGGGGACTGTTTAATATCGGTACTTCGATTGGCGCGATGCTGGCGCCGCCGCTGGTGGTCTGGGCGATGCTGACCTTTGCTGATAGCGGCATCGGTACTGAAATGGCGTTTGTGATTACCGGTGGGATCGGCGTGCTGTTCGCCATCACCTGGTTCCTGATTTATAACTCGCCAAATAAACACCCGTGGATCACCCACAAAGAGCTGCGTTATATCGAAGACGGCCAGGAAAGCTATCTCCAGGACGATAACAAAAAACCGGCCGTTAAAGAGATCGTTAAAAAGCGTAATTTCTGGGCGTTGGCGATTACCCGTTTTCTGGCTGACCCGGCATGGGGAACGCTGAGTTTCTGGATGCCGCTGTATCTGATTAACGTGATGCATCTGCCGTTAAAAGAGATCGCCATGTTTGCCTGGCTGCCGTTCCTGGCGGCGGACTTTGGCTGCGTTGCAGGCGGTTTCCTGGCGAAGTTCTTCATGGAAAAGATGCACATGACCACGATCAATGCGCGTCGTTGTAGCTTTACCATCGGCGCTGTTTTGATGATTTCGATCGGTTTTGTCAGCATTACGACTAACCCGTATGTCGCCATTGCATTGATGAGTATTGGCGGTTTTGCGCACCAGACGCTGTCTACCGTCGTGATTACCATGAGCGCTGACCTGTTCAAGAAAAATGAGGTCGCGACGGTTGCCGGTCTGGCAGGATCTGCGGCGTGGATGGGACAGTTAAGCTTCAACCTGTTTATGGGGGCATTGGTCGCTATTATCGGTTACGGCCCGTTCTTCATTGCACTCAGTCTGTTCGATATTATCGGCGCCATCATCCTGTGGGTACTGATTAAAGATCCAGAAAAGCACCACCCGCCAATGACGGAGCAGCCGCTGGCGTCTCACCGCTAAAGCTGTCTCGGTTTCACTGGCCTGATAAGCGAAGCGCTACCGGGTTCTAACGGCCACCTTCGGGTGGCCGTCTTCATTACCCTTATCGGTAAAAATACGCGTTGGTTTTATACCAGCGCGTTATCATTTAGTTTGCCTGATTATTTTCAGATGCTGAAAATAATATTGTGGTAAGGGTTATTGTTTTTCGCCTGGATTTTTATCGACTCTCTGTCTCGCTGCGATCATCGATAAAGTCCCCTTTATGTAAATAAAGGTTCAATGCTTCTACTCTTTTCTCCATATATTTTGCGCAGCTTCACAAAAAATAACCTGATGTCGTAATGTCCACTCCCTAATATTCTCCATGCGCTATACGTTAATTTAAGTTTAAATTTCATGCCGGGGATATCACGATGTCACGTAATTTTACTGTTTCAGCCTGTCAGTATATTGTTACTGAAATAAACACTTTTGAAGATTTCATAACAAAGGTAAGGATACTTCTTAATAAAAGTCAGGGTGCTGATGTCGTTATCTTCCCGGAGCTATTTACCATTGAGTTATTTACATTATTGAAAAAATGGCAAGAAAGACCCATTTCACACCTTACTTTAATTGATCAGTTCACGGATGCCTATAAGCAGCTTTTTCAACAGGAAGCGAAAGAAAGAGGACAGTTCATTATTGCTGGCTCTCATCTGGAGCAGACCGGAGCAGATCGCTATGAGAATGTTGCGCATATATGGGGACCCGACGGCGAACATTATGCTCATAGTAAGACGCATATCTTCCCGGCTGAACGGGGTTGGTATACTCAGGAAGGCGATAAAATGGCTGTTTTTCAACTGCCATTTGCAAAGGTGGGTTTTAATATTTGTTATGAAGCAGAAATACCGGAGTGTGCCGCGACGCTGGCGGAACAGGGTGTGGAGTTAATTTTAACGCCTTCCGCTACGTTTACTGAACAGGGATTTTGGCGAGTCAGGCATTGTTGCCACGCACGTTGTATTGAAAATCAAATTTATCTTGTTCACTGTTGCCTGGGAGGAAACCCGGGCGGGCCACTGCCTGGCTGCTGGGCCCGAAGTTCAATTTTAAGCCCCTGTGATGTCGTGTGGAAAAATCCACAAGGTATTATCGCAGAGGCGCACGTCAATCAAGAGGATGTCATTTCAGGAGAAATTAACCTCGATGTTCTATATGAAAATAGACTTGGGGGGGCAGCAACAACGTTCAAGGACAGACGCAGAAAAGCAGGCATATATAATATCTGGCCATCACACATTAAATAAAAGAATGTGTCCCTTCTATGTATTAACTGGAGGTCGTTATGGGATATTTAAAATTACCTGAGGGTAAAAGGATTGCGGTCAATCTTGGTGTTGATGTAGATGCTCAGTCTTTATGGCTGGGCGGATTTAATCGGCCGTCGCCATCCTTTATGTCACGAGGAGAGTTTGGGGCGCAAGTTGGCGTACCAAGGCTTCTGAAATTGTTCAAAGAAAATAATATCAAAACTACCTTTTTTATTCCCGGACACACTGTAGACACCTTCCCGGAAATCAGTAAAGTAATTTTTGATGCCGGGCATGAAATCGCTCACCATGGCTACTATCATGAAAATCCGACGCTGGTGAATCGTGATACAGAACGCCGACTTATGGATCTGGCGTTCGCCTGTTATAAAAGACATTTCGGCATACGCCCTGTGGGATACCGTTCTCCCTATTGGGATTATAGCGAGAATACGCTGGATCTTCTGGAGGAAGCCGGTTTTCTCTATGACAGTAGCCTGATGGCGAGAGATCTTGTGCCTTACCATCCTCAACGTTGGCAGGTGAATTGGGAGACGGGAAATATTGCAGGCCCGGCCAGCGCGATTCTGGAAATTCCTGTTAGCTGGTATCTGGATGATTTTCCCGCACTGGCGTATACCGGCAACCAGGAGGGGATGAGCGATACTGACGGTGTTCTGCGACGCTGGAAGGATATTTTTACCTATGCTTATCACCATCAGGAAAACGGTTTATATGCGATGGCTCTTCATCCGCAGATAATCGGTCATGGGCATCATATGATGATGTTGTCACGTTTGATTGAACATATTAAAGGGCATGATGGCGTATGGTTTGCAACCTGTGAAGAGATAGCCAGTGTCTGGGTGGATGACGAAGAGGATCGACAAAAAATGCTCCGTCCTGATGTTCGTGGCGTAGCGCCGGTTCCGGATGATTATGGCTGGCCAGGCAAATGATATCACCTCATGACAATGTTAATATCAGTCGGGTAACGGATTACCCGGGCAGAAGTTACCTGTTTGCCCGCTCGTTAATGCATATTGTCCATCAGAAAGGGAGACTATCCCGGGACGTATAAAATCTTTTTTATTTCAGTCAAAACGTTAATCAACGAGAATGGTTTGTTTTTTGATTTAAATCATTTTTTAGTGTTCACAGGAAAATAATCAAATAACATTTGTAATGTGAGTATTAAGAAAAATAAAATTTCCATAGTGATTAATTTTTATTTAACGCTTTGATTTTTAATGTTTTATGTGTGTTAATTGATGTAAATCAATTTGGATTTTTTTATTAAATAAGTAAAAATTAAGTTGATATTTGCTTTTTGATGTGTTTTTTATATATAGCTGATTATTATTCTGAAATGCCAATTTTTGAATAACGACGCTGTAATACCGGCACCAGGGATACTTTGCGATAAAAGGGATTGAATATGGCAGAGAGCGTTCAGTATAACCTCAATTGTATTTGGCCACAGCGGGTCAAAACCCTCTATTGCATTGCAACCAGCGGAATAACGTTCATCAGACGTGGGTAAACGTTGGCAAAATCCCTGTAAACCTGGCGCTTTTCACGCTGTGTTTTTTGGTAGTTGCGCTTTTAATAAGAGTCACAAGCGTTGGCCGCCGGTATTCGTCTGGCTGCTGAACTGCCACCTGATCAACAAGGAGATAAATCATGGATGCGATTTTTTTAAAGCTCGACAATATCAAAGGCGAAAGCCAGGTTGAAGGCTTTGAAGATCAGATAGAGATCATGTCTTATAGCCACAATGTGGCAATGCAGGTAAATAACGATGTTAGCCTCACCGAGCGGACTTCCGGGCGTGCGCATGTTGGTGAAATGTCGCTCACCAAATTTGTCGACCTCGCCACGCCTGTGCTCAATGAGTACTGCTGTAGCGGGAGGCTAATTAGAACCGCGGTGCTGACGTTGTGCCGCAATGACGGCGGCAAAATGCGGTCGCTTATCGTTTATACCCTGACAAACGTGCTGATATCACAACTCAGTGTTAGCGGCGGCGCCGGCGGTAAGCCGGTGGAAACGATGTCGCTGAACTTCACGAAAATCGAATGGCAAATCACTGCCGAGAAATCAGACGGCGCTCAACAGGAGTCCAGAACGTCAGTATGGGATCTGGCGATGGACCAGATAGGGAAATGATGATGACGCCAACCATTCCGGTCGCGCTATTCGACAGGCTCTTGGTTGAGGGGATAAGCCCACATGAATTGGTACGACGCAAGTTAATGTGTTTATTCAACTCTTGCGTCGTGCCAGGTGGCGAGACATTACCGCCGCTGCTCACTCGGGGTATGCCGGAATGGCACGAGGTGAATGTGGGTGACAAACGGGTTCTCAACTGGTTTTGCCGTGAGCTTCGCGCTGCTATTTTACGTTATGAACCGAGCATCAACATGCTGGAAGTCAGTGTAAAAGATGCCCATCATCAGACGCTGGCGTTGTCTTTGGAAGCAATGTTACAGGATGAGCCTGAACCGTTAAGGCTGGAGATAGCCTACTCTAACGGTAGATGGCGCTAGTAATGCAGGAAGGAACGCCGGGCCGGGCGTTTAACATTATCCCAAAAGCAAAAAAACGCAGCGAGCGAACCTGATAATCAGGCAGACAATCCACCTTTCGGTATGGTTGATCTGCCTGCATCATTTTCAGGATGGTTAATAACGGACCATGACCGATTTAAGTTCGGTATAGTCATCAATAAACGCGCTGCCAAATTCACGACCAATGCCCGATCCTTTCATCCCTCCAAAGGGTACCGCGGGATCGAGGAAGGTATGCATATTGACCCACACCATGCCAGCATCAATATCTTCAGCGTAGTGTAATGCCTTAGACATATTTTCCGACCACACACTTGCAGCAAGGCCGAATGGCGAATCGTTGATATGCGAAAGCGCCTCTTTTTCATTCTGATAACCGATAAAGCTACAGACAGGGCCAAAGGTCTCCTCGTGTATCAGCGTACTGTTTTTACTACGCACTTTTACCGCTGTCGGCTGTAAAAAGTACCCTTCGCCGGGTAAAGTTTCACCGCCGTAAACAATGGTATCCCCTTCTTCCCGTGCGCGTTGAATCAGACGCAGCACTTTTTCAAGCTGAACCTGATTCGCCAGCGGGCCCATCACTGTTTTTTCATCTAAAGGCGAGCCGGGCACGATCTCCGATAACCGTTGCCTGAGGAGCGTCATGACCGTATCCAGTTTTTCCTGGGGCAGATAAAAACGCTCTGCGGCAGCACAAATTTGCCCTTGATTCAGATAACCGGCTTCAAGAATACCGTTGACCATGGCTTGTTCCGTGAGATCATTGAGAAACAGCGCCGCATTTTTACCTCCCGGTTCGAGGGTAACGCGTTTTCCTGACGATGTTGCCGAACGCCGGACTTTCTCACCTGTCGCGACTGACCCGGTGAAACTCACTTTGGCGCAATCTGGATGCGCGATCAGCTGTTGCGCTATCTCACCGCCAGCACCGTTTACCACGTTAATTACGCCATCAGGGAAACCTGCCTCTTTAGCCAGTTCAGCAACTCGCAGCAGTGTCAGCGGGGTATATTCACTTGGTTTAATGACGATGGTGCAGCCACATACCAGCGCTGCGGCCAGTTTCCAGATAACAATCATAATTGAGAAATTCCACGGCACAATACCGACGACCACACCAATGGGTTGGCGTTGGGTAAACGCTGTGTATCTCTCTTCTCCCATTGATGGCAGGGAGACATTCAGCGTTTCACCGGTTATTTTTCCTGCCCAACCGGCAAAGTAACGCAGGAAGGCCACTGACTGATCGAGTTCAAGACCGCGCGACAGCAGAATCGTTTTACCTGAACAGACGCTTTCCAGTTGAGCCAACTCTTCACGATGAGCGGCAAGAGTATCAGCCAGTTTCAGCAGTAATGCGCCGCGTTGTAACGTTGGCATTTTACGCCAGACATCAAACGCCCGTCTGGCGCTCTGCATGGCCTCTTCTGCCTGCGTAGGGGTTGCCGACACAACGTCGGCGATGATTTTGCCGGTGGCTGGGTTAGTGACCGAAAAGTTCGTGCCGTTTCCGGCCTGACGTTCACCTGCAATAAATTGTCCGTGTCGTTGGCGTAAAAAAGTCGTTACTTCGGCAAGTAATGTCACATCGCTCATCAGAAGTGCCTGTAGGTCAGGAATGTACGTTTTTCCATCCCAACATACTTGCCTGGAACTGAATATCGTTCCAAAGAACGTCATTCTTCCGGACGATATTTTGTAAAACGTTACCGTGCTGTGATAGCGGTCTTAGTCAAGCGTGATGACAAGGTAACGCGATGAATACAAAAATCGATGCGTTGAATTACTACGGCGCGACGAAAAAATACCCGTTGCATTTTCCTGCTCTGCAAGAGGATATTGATGCCGATGTGGTGATCATTGGCGGTGGCTTTTCAGGCATCAATACCGCGCTGGAACTGGCGGAGCAGGGGATCACTAATGTTGTCGTTCTGGAAGCCCGTCATCTTGGGTATGGCGGCACCGGACGAAACGGCGGTCAGGTAATGGCCGGTATAGGTCACGACATCGAAGCCGTTAAAAAATATGTAGGCGCAGCGGGAATGGAGACGCTGTTTAAAATCTCGAACCTCGGCGCGGGTATTATTCGGGAGCGAATTCGTAAATACCATATTGATGCTGATTTTGTCCCCGGATATGGTTATCTGGCCTACAACCAGCGGCAGTTAAAAACGCTGCAACAATGGGAAAAAGAATTCAAAGCCGCTACGCCGGAAGACGATATTGAACTCTATACCGGTAAAGACGTGCAGCAGGTTATCGGTTCCGACGTCTACTGCGGTGTTCTCAAGCATATGGGGGGAGGGCATGTCCACTCGCTGAATTTATTGCTGGGCTCCGCTCAGGCTGCGAATTCGCTGGGGGTGAAGATATTCGAATATTCACCTGTGGTTGAGGTCAGTTACGGTAAAACTGTGCGGGTACGTACTGCGATGGGCAGCGTAAAAGCAGCCAAATTGCTGTGGGCCTGTGATAGTTTTCTCAATAATCTGGAACCAGAAATTTATAAGAAAACGCTGGTTACTTATTCTTATCAGGTCTCTACAGAACCTCTCTCCAGCGAGCTTGTTGAGCGGATCAGTCCCTTGCGCGGGGCTTTTAGCGATATCCGCCCGGTGATAAATTACTACCGTCTCACAAAAGAAAACCGTCTGCTGTTTGGCAGCGCCACAAGGTTTCTTGAATATACCCCGCACGATTTTGCTGCCTGGAACCGCACTCTGTTGGCGGAGGTCTTCCCTTATTTGAAAGACGTTAAAATCGATTTTGCCTGGGGCGGGCCGATGGCCTGTAGCGCGAATCTGTTTCCGCAGATTGGCACGCTTCGTGAACACAATAATGTTTTTTATGTTCAGGGTTATTCCGGATTTGGCGTCACGCCTTCCCATATTGTATGCAAAATCCTGGCCGAAGGAATAAATGGCGGTTCCGAGCGGTATCGTCTGATGAGTAGCATTCCCCACGCGACAATTTATGGTCGCGACAGTTTACGTCTATTGCTGGTCAGTGCGGGAAAACTGATACATCAAACAGCCGGTTTCTGGAAAGGCCGGAATTAACCAGGAGAACATTAATGCACGCTTTTAAACTCAATCAACCTGTTCCTGAATTACAGCCAGTCGGGAGTGTCAGCCTGTTAGGGGCGTTGCCAACAGAAGGCGATCCCCAGGTCGCCGTTGCGATGATTTACGGTAAACCTGAGGATGTATTTACCTGTGGACTGTTTTCATCGACCCGCGGCGGTTTCACGATGATTTATCCCTTTACCGAGCACGCAACCGTGCTGGAAGGGGAAGTGGAACTCACTGTTGCGGGTCAGGAACCGATACGTTTTTCACCAGGCGATAGTTGGTTTGTTGAACAGGGAACCGAAGTGGCATGGAAAGTTTTAACGCCCCGTTTTGTAAAACATTATCTGGCAAACGTCGAAAGCCACAAACAGGGTTGAATCCTTTAATTGTTCGTCAGTAGCGTTGGCATCACTGGGGAGAATAACGCGCTCCCCACTTGCTATTAGCGCATGCGGGGACGGCGTCACAACGTTATTTACCGTTATCCCTCTTCAGGACGATACCTGTTAGATACGGTGCCTGCCATAAATAAGCGTTATTCCGGAGCGGTAATTTATTGTTGTAATAATAGTGAAGAGGTTGACCATGTTTAAAAACAGACTTGCCAGCCATCTTGAACGTGGCGTTATTGGTTTCCCCACGACGCTTGCCAGCTCCGTTGGGCTGATTATGGCAAGCCCGGTGATCCTGACCGTGACCAGTGGTTTTGGCTCAGGGGGAGATACCTTTGCTCTTGCGGTATTACTGGCATTTATTATGATGCAAGCGCAGATTACCACCTTTGCCGAAGCGGCAACGCTCATTCCCACGACTGGCTCCGTCTACGACTATATCTCCTGCGGGATGGGGCGTTTTTTCGCTATCACCGGTGCGCTTTGCGCTTACCTGATCGTACACATTTTTGCCGGCACGGCAGAAACGATTCTCGCTGGCGTCATGGCGCTGGTGAACTTTGAGTCTGTTAGCGAACACGTGGCCATGCAGCACAATACCTGGATGGTTGGTGTCGGCATGGTAGTGGTTTTCGGGTTACTGAATGCCATTGGTGTTGAAGTATTTGGCAAGGTGGAAGTGTTTCTTACATTCGGTATGTGGGCTACCCTGACCATCTTCGGTTTATGCGGGATCCTGTTATCCCCGGTCACTCATCATTCCGGGTGGTTTGGCGCACCGCTTGATGTCAGTAATCTTTCTGGTCTGTTTGGTTATATAGGCATGGCGATGTTTATGTTCGTCGGTTGTGAACTGGTCACGCCAATGGCGCCGGAAATTAAAAAAGCGCATCGTACGATTCCCAGAGCAATGGCGCTTGGCCTTTTAGCGGTGGCAGGTTGTATGTTCCTCTATGGCGCTGCGATTAACCGGCAGGTAAATAATGTGGTGGTCGATGCGGCAAACCATATCTTTTTACTGGATACGCCGATGGCTATTCCCGCCTTTGCCAATCGTGTCATGGGACATGTCGGGCAATACTGGCTGGGCGTGGGGTTGTTGTTAGCGGGATGTGCGACGATTAATACGCTAATGGCGGCAGTACCGCGTATTATATACGGCATGGCGCTGGACGGCGCTTTGCCGCGGTTTCTGACCTGGTTGCACCCCCGCTTTAAAACACCGGTCATCGCCATCGCATTCGGTGTTGCGATTCCCTGTTTACATGCCTGGTATCTGAACGGTGATATCGACCACATTGTTCCGCTGATCCTCGCTGCGGTCTGCGCCTGGGGAGTAGCTTATCTGCTGGTAACGTTATCGGTCGTTATCTTACGTATTCGGCGCCCCGATTTACCACGCGCTTACCGGGCCCCCTGGTTTCCCTTACCTCAGATTATTTCGAGCGTGGGTATTATTATCGCCATTATTAATATCGCGCCTCCAGGAATGAACAGTCGGGATGTACTTATACCATTCGGTATTATGCTTGGATTGACTGCCGCCTATGCCTTATTCTGGACATTATGTGTGCAACGGGTTAATCCTTTCCTCCCGCTTCCGGTAGAAGAGGTCGTGGAACGGGCTATGGGCAATTATGAAAAGCGAAACAATGAAGAGATGACGCCAGATGTCCTCCGTCCCTTGGTTTAAGAACGCATTAATGAATATGGTGTTACGTGATTTGAGCGGCTGGCGTTGTGAAAAATTGACCGAACATAGCGCCGTGCTGCATCTGAATGCATTTACCCAGGTTATCTGCCATGTTCAGCAAAAACGGTTATTCATGGCCAGTATTCACAGTTGTGAATTCAGGGTGAAAGGCACAATCAATTATCCTTTGCAGGGCAAAATTCGCGTTCATCAGCCCGGATGGCTGAAACGTTATCCCGTCATTTTTACTGGCAGCAAAAGTACCGCCGGGCTGATTAACTATCTTAATTGTTTCCCCAATTTACAACAGGCACTGAGTGAACTGGATTATCGTCGGTTTACGCTGGTTTTACATCATAAGGAATGGTATTGCAGCATTGAGCTATGGGCTGCTAGCGAAGTGGTTTGTAAAATGCCGCCGCTGCGCCGTTATCTGCGGCTTGAGCGGCACCAGCGTGTTCTTCTGCTTAGTGTGATAAATATGATCAATCAGGCCATGAATCAATGGCTGCAACAGGATACCGACGCCAGATAATATGACATTTTATTGAGGCATCAGATCAGAGAGTGGTATTAATTCAGGCATATATGATACATGGGGAAAAGACCCGCAATTGACGCGGGTTAAAAAGAACGCTTTCACATATTCAGTGAATGTTGTACCGAGGACATTCTGGTTCGGGAAACCAGTTCCGTGCGATTTATCACTTCTGTTTTAGCAAAAATATTACGTAAATGCGTTTTCACTGTTGAGAGAGAAATATTCAACTGACGGGCAATCAATTTGTTGCTGGCCCCTTCGCAGACCATTCCCACAATTTCACGCTCTTTGGCGGTCAATATTGACGTCAGATTGTTGTCTTCCTGAAGAGAATCATGAATCGCCAGTCCCAGTAATGGTTGTACTGCCTGGGCTCGCAAACACTCTTCGCTGGAAAAAGGTATATCGCGCATTAATGAAATGCCCGCGATAATACGATGGCCCCGACGAATAAAGATCTCAATCATGTCGCACACATGATTAGGTAGCATAAATTCATGATAATAATGGCGATGACGGGCACAGATACCGGGCGTCATCGTCGCTACGGTAATAACCTGCTGGCCGAACCGGGAAGGCGATAGCGGGTCTAATGGTTGAAAATGCTCCAGATATTGTTGGTGTGTGCTATTAGAAATGTTATGTAAAACATAAGCTTCCGGCTTTAAATAAGCATTAACACGATAAAAAACCGCCGACGACAGAGGAATGAGTTGCGCAATGCTCTGTAAGCAATGGAGAGTGATCCCGTCATTATGGCCAGTAGTTGATAAGGCTGACATGTTATCTCCTTCCATCCGGATGAGCGCGTCGGGACGCAGTAAAATAGTGGTATGTTGAAACATACAATTTACATTCGGTTAACACAATCATTCACATGTTAATAATGTGACGCGTGTTGCGGTATTTTTTATAACATATTGAAAATAAATGATTTTAATTTAAATTCTGTCTGGTTTTATAAAAAATAATTTAAAATTATTAATATGATTTTTTTCTGTCGCGGTTGACTCATCTCCTGAAAATGCCGTGAGTTCTCGTCCTTCAGGACGATATTCTTTTGAGACGACTGTTCTATGATTTTCTGTAATAGCGCAGGTTAACAGAGACTTAATTTCTGGCTCAGACAGGATTTGCTAAATAACGTTTCAATAGCGTCATGCGCTATGCAGAAAACAGGCGTTTTTACCCACAAAAAGCGGTGGCTGCCAGTATATTTTAATGAACAGTAGTGAACATGAAGGGCGGGGTAACCTGTTGATTTTATAAATAAAAACGGACGCCATAGGGCGTCCGCATCTGAATGGTTGGAGCCCGGACTCGGAGAAGTCCTTTGGGCTAATGGACTGTTAAAGCTATTTTTTACCGTTTATCAAGACCACCACAAAACTAACCCTTACAGAATTATCTACGTGATTTGCCTGGTGTGGGTTCGATTCCTGCTACTGTCTGATAATTGTTGGGTTAGTTTCTTCTTGATAGGGTATCAGCAGGGCAGGCTTTCGAAATTTGACATCCAGCAAGAATCGGTGTGAGACACTCACGGTTTTTCCTGCCGTCTATTCATCATTGAAAAATGATAGTATTTTTATGAGAATAAGAGCCAAAAATATAGAGATGCCTATATAAACCCCTCGTTCTGTCCAGGTATCCAGACGAAATAACCAATAGACACATAAAAAAGCAAGTAGCCCGCCAATAATTGACGCGAGAGCGCCAATGATTTTTTTGAGCATATATTTAAACGTGCCTTCATTATATTTCATGGTTTTTCTTTATGTGTCGCCATTACCATTATTATGACAGTTAATTTTATGCTGAAGAATAACCCTGCCATTATCTGTTTTCTGGCATATCTTATTAGGCGTAAACGTCAACAGGCGTAGCGCATGATAGTAAATTTCTTGTTTTGAAAGCTAATTTCTATCAACGATTAAATAATCTACTATACGTATACTATAACGATGCTGACCTGATAAAAATGATACATATTATCAAGTGGAACAGAAAAATGATAATTGCTCTCACCTGGAGTTTTAAGCCACTCGTCTGTGTCAAAGACAGAACTAAAGCGGCATGAACCACTTAAATAACGCAGAGTAACCTCGTCATTAATGATACGCTCATCTCAGTATCCAACATCCAGACTCCTGGAAATTTACTGCATTCCTGTAACTCAAATTATTTAGAGTATATTAATATCGGATATTCTTTTTTAATTAACGCCAATCTCCATACTTTCCAGTGACTTTAATATGTATGGCGTAAAATCAATCAACTGATTATCTATTTTTCTGATTAAACTGCCTGCGCCGCATAAAGCATGTGAGCCATCAATCATACAAAAATAAAATTTCTTTTTTATGTTATCATCTTCGTATATTGTTTTATCCATCTCCGAAATATTCTCATCAATGATTAAGAAACCCTGTGCATTCACTGAACTTATATTATATAAAAATGATGGTTTAAATTCATTATTTGTTTTTGTTGCATCATCATCTATCACCCATATGTTTTTATTTTTATCAAAAACGATGTGCTGTATATGTGAGCCATACTCACCAACATCATACACCTCTCTGCTATATGAACAACTCCATAATGTAATTGGATAAAACTCAGGATCATAAACATGGTTTTTATCATTGAGATCTTTAATATTTTCATTTAAGAAAAAGTAATCATTAAATTTTACGTTCTTACACTCAGGGGTTTCCACGCGATAGTCAATCCTTGCATCAATGCGAAGCATTCTTACAGAATATTTCGACTCACTTAATTTATCTGGTAATGATATAGATGGAATAATATTTGCTTTCAAAGGTAAGATAAGAAACAAACTAATGATAGTGATTTTTTTCATGGCTTTTATCCTGGTTGAGCTTGGTGGAGTTATTTGATTCGATAAGCTTATCATCATCTTTTTTCGGTTGATAAAAATAACCAGAACCAGAAAATAAAAACATCCGATAATAATTACCACCAGATTCAGCAGGCATATATATATCTTTTTTGATACATTTTGATTCTGATTTTATATCAGGAAAACAATAAAATTCATCCTCGGCATCATAGGGCGATAATTTTTGATAACCGTCACCAAAATCCCATATATATACCGAAAAATCATTTTTAGGGAGATTATATTTTTCCAGAATTTTTCTTTCATTTTCTCTCCACCAATTCAGCTTTCCCCTGTCCGTAATGGGGAAATGCCTGGCAAGAATGTTAATATCTTTACCTGAATAATAATGGACATCCACGATTTCTACTGGTCTGCCTGACCATAAGTATATAACAACAGAACAAAATAATATGGCGATTGTCACAATATAAATGAATTTTTTCGTTATTACCCATGACACAATCACATTCCTTATGCAAAATATCGGACTATGCTATGTTAACAATACAAACAAATACCTTGCCGACAATACATACCAAATCAGGAGTAATATCCTCTGACACCTGAGATTTTTACGGTGGTATTTATTTCTGTAATATACACTTCATCCTTTAAGCTGCCTCTTTGTTGGCTGCGCTCAGAAACCCCGGTCGCAGAGTTATCTATGCTCCTGGGGATTTCTTCCCTTGCCGCCGCGATGCATCTAGAATGATTTTGTGTATAAATGGCTTAAACTCATACCCCTCTTTCTCATAATGTTGAAGTACAAACCAAATTTTAAAGACATCCCAATGGCTATAAAGCCAATGTGTTATATCATTACTGTCAAGACTAAAATGATCCTGCATCCTGTAATGCCCGTTTGCTGCGTAGGCATTTTTGATACATTCAATGATGTTATGGTAACGTGTGTGCCATACATATCATGAACAGATAATCTCAGCCCGTAGCTATAGGCCCTCCACGATTTTAATTCCCTCTGTCGGCAATTGTTCCGCATCTTTTGTTGTTGCCTTTTGCTTCCCAGAAGATGTAGATCCGTTACCCGTGTCGACGGTAGGTACATTTGACGGTACAGGGTAATTTGATTTATTCAACAACCCTTCTTATGGTGAAAAATAACTATCTATAGGCATCAAAGCGTTACAGATCTTTCCATCAAATAATTCAAAATCATGGACGTTTACTAAAAATTTATCTTTATATGAGTAATTAGCACCAACTACTGGAATAGTAAAAATCTCGATCTCTTCATTTTTTTTATTTATTATTAACATGCCATCAAAACCATGAAGTATTTGATCGTCACTAAAATTACTCAATGATACTCTAATATTTATTATGGATTTATTATTCCCAGCCAAAAAGGAATTAATTAAAGAATCGGTTATTCCATGAGGATAAGTATCAACATATACTATTCGTATAGAGTTCCCCGCTCTTTCATTCCAACAGGATTTATTGACCGCATATATCCTTTCATCAGCTCTATATTCTTTAAAATATTCCTTCCCTTCAGGGTTACCCCATACGAATAAATAATATCCTCGCTCACCAGCGCTGACAGAAAATGTCACAATCCAGATAAAGAGGAATATATATTTAGCCATATCATCTATCTCTTACATTAGATTTTTTTGAACGGATGTAAATTCGCCACCGCAAAGATGTCCGACTCCTGGCCGTCAGGTTCCAGCGTGGAACTTTAGCGGGCGAGAGTTCGTCAGGCTCATACTTTATCGTGTTTCCAGAACATGAAACAATGTACAAAAATAGACTCTTAGTGAGTAGGCCGTAGGATCTTTCCCTACAGCCTCTCACAAACCGTACGTAAAGCTATCACTTCATACGATTCGCGTCAGATAAATATATCCTCTGGCACTACGGTTCAGTGTAAAAACACTCAGAATTATGCCTTTGATAGTTACTCCCTTAACTGACATATTTTTGCCTTTTAACGGTCACTGCATTATCATCCCGGTTCCGGTTGACAAACTCCTCACCACTGATCGCTACTTATTTTCCTTAAAACAGGGGAGTCTCTGAGACTTCCGCCAGCGTTTTAGCTCTTCAATAACTCCTTCAGGACTATCTTCTCGTTCCTCTGATGGATAAAATATCAAATCCCCGCCATCAGGGTGTTGAGTAATTTTATTAAAATGGCGTAGAAGATTATCAATAAACTTCGATAATTCATCTCCAGTCAACTCTTCAGGAGGCTCAAAAAAATTATTTAAAAACTCGATAAACTCATCTTCTGTATAATCTTCAAGGTTATTTTTTAGTTCCATTTTCACCTCAAACCTTACTTATGCAATCGTATATGATTTTTAGGAGTGTTTATCATAAGGTTATCAACATCAAACACCATTCCTCCATACTGGATCTTTCCAACGTGGGGAATTTCATAAGTCCACCTACCTCCGACTTGTTGCCTTATCAAGGAGTAAGGCGCTCGACCTCTTTTTATCAAAGTTTGATTCGATTTACTAAACTGCGCCAGTAACTCTGGGCATTCCCCTACACCTGATTTTCATTTACTTTTCTTAAAACAAGGCAATCCTTGAGATTCTCTCCATTCTTTAATTATGTTCAGAATACCCTCAGGTGTTCCATCACTTTCCGTTTCAGGATAATAGATAAGATCTGTTCCACCTGGGTATTCAGTGATCTTCTCAAAATACTCAAGTAATGGATCTAATGTTTCATCTGTATCCGACTCGTTTTCAGAAAATATCACTCTCAAGAAATCAATGAACTCACTTTCCGTATAATCACTAATATTTTCTTTTAATTTCATAAATCGCCTGTGTATGTCAATATGGTGTTCACACGGGGATTGTCTACATTGTAAACATCGCCTCTATTTGCAACTTCATCTATATGATGAAGCTCGAACCCCTGTTTTCCGACTCTGTCAACTTTTCTAACCTTTGATGCCTTACCTGATTTCATTCGAGTCATATTAACCATCCCGCCACAGTCCACCGCATCACCCATTCTGGCAACGGACAGGCCGTCAATAAATACCGTGGGGGAATCCGCTATACTCACGGTCTCGTAATAATCGTCGTACTGGGTGCCTTTATCGTTGAGTCGGGCGGCTGTGGGCATTTTTCTCCATAGCTTCATTACTAAATAATAAGTTGTGAGATTATCCTGGAAAATAAGAATAATTATTTATTAGGAGTTAATAAGTGATAGGAACATTGTACTTACTGTAACTCCAATATAACTAATTAATTCTTTTAATAAAAATCTAAACTCTGAATCTTTTTTATGCGAATTCAGGATATTAATTAATTTATTTTCTCTTCTATTTGATGGCATAATTCCATCTGGGAATGTATGTATTGGTTTTCTCAACGCACTGCTGATTTTTTTAAAATTTGTTATTAGATAAAGTTTCTCTTTCTTTTTTCTATGAATTTGGATATAGCATGAGTATTCTGTTTGTGTACTAAATTTTTTAGTGACCATGACACAGATTCATTATCAATGATAATCTTACCATCAGAAAATTCAATTTTTTGAATAAAGAAAACTTTTTTATTTCCCCGCCAAAAATGTATGCAGGTTCCAAACCAAACATTTCATTATCAGCTAATGCGCCTAATTTTTTTAACTGTGCGATCAAAAAGATAATTATTGTTATCATCCACTAAATCAAATCCTTCCTGACTTGAAGATGCAAGAAAAGATGCAATTTCGCTGTCAAGAATATTTTTTGTTTTATTGATAAACCTATTTTCATTAAAAATGATCTTATTAAGTAAAGGTAAGATGGTAATATTTCCTCCTGTGAACCATGGCCTGATTTAATGCTATCATTGGATGCATCATCTGGTGTTTTTAGTCTTTCATTCTTATTCCAGCTTGCACCTGTTGAACTGTTGATACCTCTGGAGGGTGAAGCTGACGACAGTGGTTGCCGCCGGCGTTAATCCGTCCACATCCAGCGTAAAACGCAGGCCATTTTGTGACATAACCTTATTCTGGATTTATTGGCGAAAAAGGAACCACGGTACGCTCGTGGCAGTGGCAATGGGGAGGACAGCCGCTTCAGGCACGCTACCGCCAAAGTTTCCGGCATCCACCATCTCCCATATATGAAACGTAACAGACGTAACTCATTGCTGGCACGGGCTTTTTGTCTCCGTTCCCGGACAAAAACAGCATCCCACCATTAAGGCGGAATGCTGTGGATTTACTCTTATGCTTCCAGCGGCGCACGCCAGTCATCAGCACCTGAAGTGCCTGTTGAAACGTGTTCCCACTCAATTTTGCGGTAAGCCAGAGAAACTCTAACCAGATGTGTGAACTCACGTTTGGTGTTGTCCTGGCAGTGCGGCATACCGGAAAGTGTTGATAGCCGGTATCCGGCCTTGTTGTAGGTGTCGATATAGCCCAGCAATTCAGGCAGGCGTTTCAGGGGAAGGGCGGGGTGATGCTGGGTTATAACAGGAGTTACAACGCCATCCAGATCGAATGCCGGATTATATTTAATCGTTCCCTGCTGTACGGCGTGGCGCATAATTTTGGTCAGATGCTGGCGTATACGTCCGGCAACAACATGCACACCTTTATCATCAATGTCTCTGACCAGTCGTGCGAGATGTAGGGTTTAAGTCGCCGAAATACCCATTGCGCCGATATCAGGGAAAACGTAGTGTTGGAGGCAGACAGGAATTTTATTGGAGTGACTTTCTGACCAGAGTTTCAGGCAGCCGGTATGCCACAATCTAGCGATGTACTGGAACGTTCTAATTCATTGACAACCTTTTTTCGTCCCGGCGCTGCTGAGAAGAGGTAAAGCCGGATTTTAGTACGCGCCGGGTGGCATCGCGTTTTTCGCGGACAAGGGCGAATGAGGTTTCGGGATAAGGACCGAATGATACCCCGGACTCTTTTCCCTCAAAACGATATTTGAAATACCAGATACGAAAATCGTTGGGTTTTACCAGAAGATACAGGCCGAGTGTATCAACGAGTTTATAGGGTTTATCAGAAGGCTTTGCACTACGTGCTTGTTTGTCGGTTAATGCCATTTGAGGGCACTCCTTTATCTAACCGAACTGAGCACCGAGTTGACCACCAAAAGCCCCTGATTTGGGCGGATAAATAGAAATTCGCTGGGAAGAGTTTTTCCACTAACTCATTGAATTAAAAACACATGGGGATTTATAAGGAAGTGTAAAAAAGGAAAGGTGGTGCCCGGACTCGGAATCGAACCAAGGACACGGGGATTTTCAATCCCCTGCTCTACCGACTGAGCTATCCGGGCAACGAGGCGCATTAAACCGTAATCGCCTCGCTTCGTCAACGAAATTTCTTCAAATCAACGTAGACTGCACAATCTATCACCACTTTGTTGTTATTGCACGCAGAGTCAGGCAAAAAACATCGCCCATGCGGCGGAGATCGGCATCGCCAGCAACAGCGCCGGGAGCATATTCACTACCGGAAACATTTTGATTCCACATACACGCAAGCCGGTTGCCACCAGCAGCAGTCCGCCCACGGCGCTAAAGTCGCCCATCATTGCCGGCGTAGTCAGTGGAAGAATGAGGGTGGCGCAGGCGGCAAGCGTTAACTGGATAATCAACATCGGTGCGCAAATCGCCGAAACGGCGATGCCAAGCGAACAGGCGAAAATAATGGCAGTGAAAAAATCCAGAAAAGATTTAGCGATCAAAATGTTTGGATCGCCGGTCATCCCTTCATGCATCGCGCCGAAAATACCGGTGCCGCTGGCGCAAAAAAGTACAATGATAGCGACGTAACTTTGAATAAAAGAGTCGTGTGTCGGCTTCTTACCCGATGCCATAAATAATTGTTGGATTTTCGCGACTGCGCCATTAATGCCTTTTTCCAGCAAACAAAACTCGCCGATAAGCGCGCCGACCAGCGTCGCCAGCACCATCACCGGAAGATTAGCGCACTTCATCACCAGCAGAATGCCAATACCCAGAGAGCACAGACCAAAAATAGACGTCATTGAGACGCGAATCCGTTCTGGCAGACGCTGACTTAACAGCGCGCCAATAACGCCGCCGAATAAAATTGCGCCAGCGTTAATAAAAGGTCCAATTACCACAATGACTCCTGTTATTTGTCTTTCAAATTGCCTTATTATCACGCGATTAAGCTGTTAATAGCTTGATTATCTGTGACGTATAGAGCGCTGATTTTACCTTGCGCCGTCTGGTGAAAGGTGCCATGATTGCGCGAAATTTCTCCTGCCAGCATGGGGCTCGCCGGGATGAACATAGCGCCTTTATATTGTCTTCACTGTCGCCTGACTGCGCGAGGTTTGCCCCTTTCTTTCCTTTTTTTTGTCATCCCCGCTATGCGGTGAGGGCAGCGCACGCTCACTGCAGGACAACAGTAAAATCAGAAACAGTCTGTTTTTACTGATGTCTGGCGGTCGGAGCTGGTATCCAGTTTGACCCGGCATCTCGTTGGGCAAGGCATCGGCCTTGTCCGGGGTTACTCTACTCCCGAAACGGGTATTTGCGCTTATGAAATCAATGAATATTGCCGCCAGCGGTGAACTCATCCCCCGTCTCTCCACCCACCGAAACGTAGTGGCACTGGAAAGTACCGACTTTACCGATGTGGCCGCAGTCGTCATTACCACTGCCGACAGCCGTAGCGGTATTCTGGCGTTGCTTAAACGCACCGGTTTTCACCTGCCGGTATTTATGCTTGCGGATGAACCCGTCAGCGCGCCTGTCGGCGTTACGGCGGTAATCGGCGGGAACGCGCAGGAATGGCTGGAGCTGGAAAACGCTGCCTGTCGCTACGAAGCGGAACTTCTGCCGCCCTTTTATGGCACCCTGACCCAGTATGTCGACATGGGGAATAGTACCTTTGCTTGCCCGGGGCACCAGCATGGCGAGTTTTTTAGAAAACATCCCGCAGGCCGCCATTTTTATGACTTTTTTGGTGAAAACCTGTTTCGTGCGGATATGTGTAACGCCGATGTGAAACTTAGCGATCTGCTAATACATGAAGGTTCTGCCAAACACGCGCAGAAATTTGCGGCAAAAGTGTTTAATGCGGATAAAACCTACTTTGTGCTGAATGGAACTTCGGCGGCGAATAAAGTGGTCACCAACGCCTTGCTGACGCGCGGCGATCTGGTGCTGTTTGATCGAAATAATCACAAATCCAACCACCACGGCGCCCTGATTCAGGCCGGGGCGACGCCGGTCTATCTTGAGGCGGCGCGCAACCCGTTTGGTTTTATCGGTGGTATTGATGCGCACTGTTTTGATGAAACGTACCTGCGCGACCAGATTCGTGACGTGATGCCGGAAAGCGCCGATGCGCCGCGTCCGTTCCGCCTGGCGATCATTCAGCTGGGTACCTATGACGGCACTATTTACAACGCCCGTCAGGTGGTGGATAAAATCGGGCATCTCTGCGATTACATTCTGTTTGACTCCGCGTGGGTAGGCTATGAGCAGTTTATCAATATGATGGCGGATACCTCGCCGTTGCGGCTGGAGCTTAATGAAAACGACCCTGGGATCTTTGTGACCCAATCGGTACATAAGCAACAGGCGGGGTTCTCACAAACCTCGCAGATCCACAAAAAAGATAACCATATTCGCGGCCAGGCGCGTTTTTGCCCGCACAAACGCCTGAACAACGCCTTCATGTTGCATGCTTCAACCAGTCCGTTCTACCCGCTGTTTGCGGCGCTGGATGTCAATGCCAAAATCCACGAAGGGGAGAGCGGTCGCCGCCTGTGGGCGGAGTGCGTTGCGCTGGGCATTGACGCGCGTAAAGCCATTCTCGCCCGTTGCAAACTGCTTCAGCCCTTTATCCCACTGGTGGTTGACGGCAAGCCGTGGCAGGCATATCCGACGGAGACCATTGCCAGCAATCGTCGTTTCTTCAGTTTTGAGCCCGGGGCGAAATGGCATGGCTTTGAGGGTTATGCGGATGACCAGTATTTTGTCGATCCTTGTAAACTGTTACTGACCACGCCAGGTATTGATGCCGATAGTGGGCGGTACACCGAATTCGGCATCCCGGCGACCATTCTCGCCCACTATCTGCGTGAGAACGGTATTGTGCCTGAGAAGTGCGATCTCAACTCGATTCTATTCTTGCTGACACCCGCCGAGAACGAAGAGAAACTGGCGCGACTGGTCGCGATGCTGGCGCAATTTGAACGGCACATTGAAGACGATACGCCGCTTGCGGATGTATTGCCGACGGTTTTTCAGAAATACCCGGTGCGCTACCGCGATTACACCCTGCGTGAGCTATGTCAGGAGATGCACAACCTGTACGTTAGCTTTGACGTTAAGGATCTGCAAAAAGCGATGTTTCGCAAAGAAAGCCTGCCGCATGTGGCGATGAACCCGCAGGATGCCAACAGCGCCTTTATTCGCGGCGATGTAGAGCTGGTGCGTATCAGCGAGGCGGGCGGGCGTATTGCTGCCGAGGGGGCATTGCCATACCCGCCGGGCGTACTGTGCGTGGTGCCGGGGGAGATTTGGGGTGGCGCGGCGCAGCGTTATTTTTTGGCGCTGGAAGAGGGCATCAATCTGTTGCCCGGTTTTTCGCCGGAATTGCAGGGGGTATATAGCGAGACCGATGCCGATGGAATTAAACGCTTGTATGGATATGTTTTAAAGTAACGTTGCCTGCAGGCCGGATAAGGCATTTACGCCTTATCCGGCCTGCGAAACAGGGCAAGGATTAATGTGCAACGGGTTGCGAACTTGCCGGAACGCGAACGTGTTTGTATTTGAACAAGGCTACGAACGCAAAGGCCAGCACCAGCGAGTAGCCTGCGAAGATGAGCCACACGGTCTGCCAGTCGGTAATGCCGTTTTGAGTGTAATACTCCACCACTTTACCGCTCACAATGCCGCCAAGGATACAGCCGAAGCCATTGGTCATCATCAGGAACATCCCCTGCGCGCTGGCGCGGATTTCCGGGCGTACTTCTTTTTCGACAAACACCGAGCCAGAAATGTTGAAGAAGTCGAAGGCGCAGCCGTACACAATCATCGACAATACCAGCAGAACGGTACCGAACGGCGTCGGGTCGCCATAAGCGAACAGGCCGAAACGCAGCATCCACGCCACAATACTGATAAGCATAACGTTCTTAATACCATAACGGCTCAGGAAGAACGGAATGGTCAGGATGAATAACGTTTCAGAAATCTGCGAAATCGACATCATCACCGAGGCGTGCTGCACGATAAAGCTACTGGCGAATAGCGGATCTTTATCAAAGCTATGCAGGAAGGTGTTGCCAAACATGTTGGTGATCTGCAGTTCCGCGCCCAGCATCATGGAGAAGATGAAGAAAATCGCCATCCGCTTATTTTTAAACAGCGCAAAAGCGTCAAGGCCCAGCATTGATGTCCAGCTCTGGTTTTTCTGTTGGTTCGCCACCGGAATGTGCGGCAGGGTAAAGGTAAACAGTACCAGCAGAACGGAAAGCGTCGCGCCGATATAAAGCTGCATATGGCTCAGCTCGAAACCGGAGAAACTCACGCCCCACATCGCCAGAATAAAGCCGATGGTGCCCCAGATACGGATAGGCGGAAAGTCAGTCACAATATCCATGCCGGCAGACTGCAGGCGGTAATACGATATAGTATTGATCAAGCCCAACGTCGGCATATAAGCCAAAGAGTTAAGCAGGATCACAAAGAACATCGCCCCAGGCGTAGTGACTTCCGCGGCCATGAATAGCGTGATGGCGCCGACGACATGACACAGGGCATAGACCCATTTCGCGCTCAGCCATTTGTCAGCCACAATGCCTAGCAAGGTCGGCATAAAGACGGCAGCAATCCCCAGTGAACTATAAACTGCGCCAATAGATGCGCCGTCAAATTTTAAGGTGACGAACATATACGAGCCCAGGGTAGTGAGCCAGCTTCCCCACAGACAGAACTGCAAAAAAGAGAGTATTTTAAGCTGCAGCTTAAGATTCATATTAATTTCCTCACACCTGAGAGCGGATGAATGTTTTAAAAGGCACATTTGCCGTTGTGATTTGGTGTGATTCTATCAATGAGAGGCGGGCTTTTTTTGTTACCTGTGACAAATATTTGCAAACAATTTCTGATTGCAAAGTAAAATGGTGACGGAGTTAACACTTTTGCCTTTCCCGCCACTGTCATTTGTCGGCCAGAGGCGGGATGCGATGGTTTATCGGCGGCGATACGATCGCTGGGCGGAATTCACCTTATACAGATAGCGGCGCGACTCCGCAGATGGATGTCGGGTGGTTAATATCTGGTACACATCCCCCGGTGACATGCGGTTAATCATATTCGCGGCCTGAATCTTATCGTTCGAGAATACGCGTAATACGCTGCCTGCGCCGCCATTGTAGGCGGTAATGACCGCATAGCGCCGCGACGTCGGATTCTCAATACCGCTCAGATAGACATTATTCAACATCGCCAGATACGCTGTGCCGGTATCGATATTGCTGGCGGGGTCGAACAGGAAGTTACGGCTTGGCGTGCCGGACTTACCCTGAGAACGGAAAACATCTTTCCCGGCGCTGTGTTGCACCACCTGCATCAGGCCCAGCGCATCCGCATGGCTGACCGCATACGGGTTAAACGAGGACTCCGTTTGCATAATCGCCAAAATCAGCGACTCGTCAACGCCGTATTTACGGGAGGCCTGGCGTACCATGCCAATGTATTTATGCGCGCGTTTATCAAGGTGGTTCGGCACCAGATTAATGGTGACGCTGTAAATAATACGCAGGCCGTTACTGCGGCTTTTGAGCCGCGTTTTCAGCAAGTAATCCGCGAATGTCGTGGCACGGCCTTCCCAGCGAATAGGCTGGCCGGTATTGTCGAGGACCTGACCATACAGGAAGGGTTCTTTAGAAATTTTTATGTCATCGACATCGGAGTAAAGATCGACGGAGGTTGGGTCGTCACCCATGAGCAACGTTTTAATAATGGCCCGGCGCAGATGTGCGGTAGGTTCCGTCCCGGCGATGGTTTCAACGGTAATGGTCCCATCATCAAAGTTGATGTGGCTACGGGTCTGGAACTGATCGGTATATTTGACGTAGTCTTTCGGCCCGGCGATCAGGACTTCCTTATATCCCCACAGATTTTCAATATTGTTGGCAAATTGCCCCATCAAAATATCAAAGCCGTTGGTATCCTTGACCCAGGCTTCATTATACGTCTCGCCTTTTTTGGTCGAACTGGAGCAGGAGATGAGCAACGGCGCAATAACAGCAAGCGCGAGTAATTTTTTCATCATTCCGGGAGTGCATGTTGTGTTGTCGTTATGCCATGTTGCCGGGCAGCGGTGCTAAGAGCTTATCCGGCATAACTCACAGGCCGAATAAGCGCAGCCTCATTCAGCAACGGGCCTATTTTTTATCTTCCGGCGTATAACCTTCGATATGAACGTCTTTGCCTTCGAACAGGAAGCTCACCATCTCCTGTTCCAGCAGCTTACGGTGCTCGGCGTTCATCATGTTGAGCTTTTTCTCGTTAATCAACATGGTCTGCTTATGCTGCCACTGCGCCCACGCGTCCTTAGAGATCTCGTTATAGATACGTTTTCCCAGTTCGCCAGGGTAGAGCTGAAAATCTTGCCCTTCAGCGTCGCGTTGCAGGTAAGTACAAAAAATCGTTCTGCTCATAAGTCATCCTCTTCATCGACCGGAGCGTTAAACTGGCGCTCCGGTACGTAACTGCTGTAACAAGCGCTCCACGGGGGCCGCCAGTCCGACTGACGGCGGTTGCGCTAAGTTATACCAGAGCGCGCTGCCTTCATCCATGCAGGCGTCCAGTGACGACACGGGAAGCCACATAGGCACAATATCCAGGTGGAAATGGCTAAATGTGTGGCGAAACGCGTTAAGCTGGGTCAAATTATCAGCGTTAACATGCCGTTGCGCCAGCCATTCACGTAATTCATCTTCGCTGGCGAACTGCGGGAAGCAGTAGAGTCCGCCCCATAAACCGCTGGGAGGGCGCTGCGCCAGGAAAATCTCCTGATTATGCTGTAACAATAAAAAGTAACCCGTCCGCTCCGGCAACGTCTGTTTCGGTTTCTTGCCCGGATAGCGTGACCAGCTTTCATGCGCAGCGGCGATACAACCGTTTTGCAGCGGACACAGGGTGCACTTTGGCTTTGAGCGCGTACAAACCATCGCGCCCAGATCCATCATCGCCTGATTAAAACGCTCCACGCCGCGTGCGGGCGTCACTTGCTCGCTCAACGTCCACAGCGTATTCTCCACCTCTTTTTTTCCAGGCCAGCCGCTAACAGCATAACAGCGAGCCAGCACACGTTTAACGTTTCCATCAAGAATCGGATAATGTTTACCTAACGCGAGGGAGAGAATTGCGCCAGCGGTTGAGCGCCCGACGCCGGGTAGCGCGGCGATTTCGGCAAAAGTTTGCGGGAATTCTCCACCGTGAAGCGTCGCCACCTGTTGCGCCGCTTTATGCAAATTACGCGCACGGGCGTAATAGCCGAGCCCGGTCCATAAATGGAGCACTTCATCAAGCGGCGCATTCGCTAAATCCGTCACCGTCGGAAAGCGCGCCATAAATCGCTCAAAGTAAGGAATAACCGTCGTCACCTGCGTTTGTTGCAACATGACTTCCGAGAGCCATACTTTGTAAGGCGTCTTGTTAATTTGCCAGGGCAGCGTTTTCCGCCCGTATTTGTCGTACCAGTCCAGAACCTGGGCTGAAAATTGAGACGCTTGCATGGAAACTCATTCATTATTGCCGGGGGCAAGATTGCAGCACAGAGGCCGCAGGGTGTAAACCGGAACTTTTCGCAGTGCGCTTCATGCTTGCATCCGGCAACTAACTTTGGATAATGCCCGTTTTCAGAACTCAAACACAGCAGACTACACTTTTATGAAAAACGACGTCATTTCACCGGAATTTGATGAAAACGGTCGCCCGCTGCGCCGTATTCGTAGTTTTGTTCGTCGCCAGGGGCGACTGACAAAGGGGCAAGAACACGCGCTGGAAAACTACTGGCCGGTGATGGGCGTCGAGTTCAGCGAAGCGCCGGTAGATTTCGCCACGTTGTTTGGTCGCGAAGCGCCGGTGACGCTGGAGATTGGGTTTGGCATGGGGGCGTCTCTCGTGGCGATGGTGAAAGCGCGCCCGGAGCAGAATTTCCTCGGCATTGAAGTGCATTCGCCCGGCGTCGGCGCGTGTCTGGCGTCCGCTCATGAAGAGGGCGTTGAAAACCTGCGCGTCATGTGCCATGACGCAGTAGAAGTGTTGCATAAAATGATTCCTGACAATTCTTTATCGATGGTTCAGCTCTTTTTCCCTGACCCGTGGCATAAAGCGCGTCATAATAAACGCCGTATCGTTCAGGTGCCGTTTGCTGAACTGGTATTGAGCAAGCTGAAATTGGGCGGCGTTTTCCATATGGCGACCGACTGGGAAGCGTATGCGGAACACATGCTTGAAGTCATGTCTTCTATCGACGGGTACAAAAATCTGTCAGAGAGCAATGATTATGTACCGCGCCCGGAATCGCGCCCGGTAACGAAATTTGAACAACGTGGCCATCGTCTTGGTCATGGCGTATGGGACTTAATGTTCGAGAGGGTGAAATAATGGCAAAGAACCGTAGTCGTCGTCTGCGTAAAAAAATGCACATTGACGAATTCCAGGAATTAGGATTTTCGGTGGCATGGCGTTTTCCGGAAGGTACATCTGAAGAGCAGATCGATAAGACTGTCGATGACTTTATTAATGACGTTATTGAGCCTAATAAACTGGCGTTTGACGGCAGCGGCTACCTAGCCTGGGAAGGGCTGATTTGTATGCAGGAAATCGGTAAATGTACCGAAGAACATCAGGCGATTGTGCGTAAGTGGCTGGAAGCGCGCAACCTTGAAGAAGTCCGAACCAGCGAACTTTTCGACGTTTGGTGGGACTAATAAGTACAGGGTCGGCAAATGCCGGCCCGCTTTGTCTTGAGGGAAAGTTATGATGCGCAAAACGCTGCTGGCGGCAGTGCTAACGTTTACGGCGATGGCCGCTCATGCAGATTACAAATGCAGCGTCACGCCGCGTGACGATGTGATCCTGAGTCCACAAACGGTGCAGGTGAAAGGTGAAAACGGCAACCTGGTGATCACGCCGGACGGCAATGTGATGTACAACAGTAAGCAGTACACCCTTAGCGCCGCGCAGCGCGAGCAGGCGAAAGATTACCAGGCGGAACTGCGAAGCGCGCTGCCGTGGATTGATGAGGGCGCCCGATCGCGCGTCGAAAAAGGCCGCGTGGCGCTGGATAAAATCATCGCTAAAGAGGTGGGCGAAAACAGCAACATGCGCAGCCGCCTGACGAAGCTTGATGCGCAATTAAAAGCGCAAATGAACCGCATTATCGAACATCGTACGGACGGCCTGACGTTCCACTATAAGGCTATCGACCAGGTGCGTGCCGACGGTCAGCAGTTGGTGAATCAGGCGATGGGCGGTATTTTGCAGGACAGCATTAACGAAATGGGCGCCAAGGCGGTGCTTAAAGGCGGCGGCAATCCTTTACAGGGAGTGATGGGCAGTCTCGGTGGTTTGCAAACCGCTATCCAGAACGAATGGAAAAACCAGGAGAAAGATTTCCAGCAGTTTGGCAAAGATGTCTGTAGCCGCGTAGTGACCTTAGAAGATAGCCGTAAAGCGCTGGTTGGCAGCCTGAAGTAATCTTTCCTTTTTAAACAATGGCGTAGATCGTATCTGCGCCTTTTTATTCTGTTTTTTCCTGCATTTTGTTATCCATCTCTAAAAAATACTCTCTGTCGGATATATATCGCTGGTTAATCGTATGGCGTCACATTATTCGTCTGCAATATAGGGATAATGCGACCAGTTGACATAACTGGAGATATAACATGGAGTTTTTCAGGAAAACGGCATTAGCTGCTCTGGTAATGGGTTTCAGCGGCGCAGCGTTCGCTTTACCGAATATCACCATCTTAGCGACCGGCGGAACGATCGCTGGCGGCGGTGATTCAGCAACAAAATCAAATTATACGGCAGGTAAAGTCGGTGTCGAAAATCTGGTGGATGCCGTTCCTCAATTGAAGGACATTGCGGTAGTGAAAGGCGAGCAGGTCGTTAACATTGGCTCGCAGGATATGAACGATGAAGTCTGGCTCACGCTGGCGAAAAAAATCAATACCGAGTGCGACAGCACCGACGGTTTCGTGATCACCCACGGTACTGATACGATGGAAGAGACCGCTTATTTCCTCGATCTGACCGTGAAATGCAATAAACCGGTGGTACTGGTCGGCGCGATGCGTCCCTCCACGTCAATGAGCGCAGATGGCCCGTTTAACCTCTATAATGCGGTAGTAACAGCGGCTGATAAACAGTCTGCCAATCGCGGCGTGCTGGTGGTAATGAACGATACCGTCATGGACGGACGCGACGTCACTAAGACCAATACGACTGACGTGGCGACGTTTAAAGCGGTTAACTACGGCCCGCTGGGGTATATCCACAACGGTAAAATTGACTACCAGCGTACGCCAGAGCGTAAACATACCACCTCCACCCCGTTCGACGTGTCGAAGCTGACCGCGTTGCCGAAAGTCGGTATCGTTTATAACTATGCGAATGCGTCCGATCTGCCGGCAAAAGCGCTGGTAGACGCGGGTTATGACGGGATCGTGAGCGCAGGCGTGGGTAACGGCAACCTGTATAAAACGGTCTTTGATACCCTGGCGACCGCCGCGCACAACGGTACGGTAGTGGTGCGTTCTTCACGTGTGCCGACTGGCGCAACCACGCAGGATGCGGAAGTTGACGATGCAAAATACGGCTTTGTCGCTTCCGGCACGCTGAACCCGCAAAAAGCGCGTGTCTTACTGCAACTGGCGTTAACCCAGACTAAAGATCCAAAACAGATCCAGACGATGTTCAATCAGTATTAAAGATAATGCCCCGGTCGGAAGGCCGGGGCTATCTTTGGAAGACCTCTCGCACAATCAACACTATTATCTTGCTAATTATCATTCTGGTTATGATAATCGTGGGCGTCATGTCTCTGGACGGGAGGTCCACAAGTGGTTCGACAATGGATTGCTGGCGCAGCGCTGTTTGCCCTGATTTCAGGCTATAGTTGGGCAGAGGTTGCTCAACCCTCCGATAACATCTTAAAAGAACAGTTTAGTAAGCAGTACCACGGCATACTTAAACTGGATTCCATTACCTTAAAAAATTTTGATTCGACGGGCAATCAGGCCACTTGGTCTGCCGAAGGGGATATTTCTTCCCGTGAAGATATGTATACCGGCGTTGGTATGGCGGCGGATTATTATTTTGTTGAAAAAACCTGGACCAAAGATCGTCCCGTTAAATTTTCTGCCATGTTAACCAGTAAAGGGACGCCAGCCTCTGGCTGGACGGTGAACTATTACTCATTACAAATGGCAGCCAGCGATCAGGGCCGGGCTATTGACGACATTAAAACGAATGATAAATACCTGATCGTCAACAGTGATGACTTTAACTATCGGTTTGGCAACATTGAAGCCTCCTGGCGTGCGCAGAAAGCGTCGATCCCCGGTCTTGAAGAACAACTCTCTGCCCTGGATAAGAAAATAGCGGTAGCTAAAAAAGAAGCGGACGCGTATTGGGGAAAAGGCGCTGATGGGAAACCGTTGACCCGCGCCGAGGCGTTTAAAAAGACGTTAAAAGAGCGCGATGATTATGTAAAAACCAACGATAGCAGCGTATATGCCGAGAAATACGAAAAAGAGGTCTATCAACCGGCATTAGACGCGTGCCGTAAGCAGAGTGAGCCGTGCAATGAAGCGGCTATTCAGCAGAAAAGAGATTTAGACATACACGAGCAACGGCGGCAGGTATTTTTGAAATCAGAAGAGCTGCGTCGAAAAGCGCAGAATGACTGGATAACGTTAGAGAAAGGACAATATCCGCTGAATATAGCGGTACAGAAACTTCAGATGCAACAGAGTGATATCCGTGTGAAAATTATGGATATTAATGACGGTTACGAGCGCTGGAAAAAAGATACGGACGATTTGCGTCGTAAAGGGGTTATTAAATAATGCGCTTGCCGGCGGCGCATTAACCGCCACAGGTCGGTAAGCGTCGCGCCATCAGGTATTTTACCCGCTGGCGCGACAGGCTTATCCTTGTTATTCCGCGAGAAACAACTCAAGAAGAGAGTTTAAAAACAGTTTACCGTGCCGGGTAATCTGCCAGTATTGCTCGCATTCGGTCAGGTAGCCCTGGGCAATAGCCTCGTCGATTGGCTGACGAATAACCGCTTCCGTAAGCCCGGTGTAGTCGACAAATTCGGCGCGAGGCGCACGCTCCAGCAACCGAAAACGGTTCATAAAGAACTCAAAGGGTTTATCGTCATCACTCACGTCACGCTGGCTTTCCAGGTAACGTCCCTGCATATAACCGCGTGGGTGACGGGTTTTGGTGGTGCGCAAGATCCTGCCGTCCGGGAAGGTGACTTTACCGTGGGCGCCGCAGCCAATACCCAGATAGTCGCCAAAGCGCCAGTAGTTCAGATTATGCTGGCACTGATAACCGGGTTTGGCATAGGCCGACGTTTCGTATTGCTGATAGCCCGCGGCGGTTAATAACTGGTGGCCCTGCTCAAAGATATCCCACAGAGCGTCATCGTCCGGTAAAACCGGCGGACGCGAACCGAACAAAGTGTTGGGTTCAATCGTCAATTGATACCATGAGAGATGCGGCGGATTAAGCGCAATCGCCTGTCGCAAATCATTCAGCGCCTCTTCCAGCGTTTGATCCGGCAATCCATGCATCAAGTCGAGGTTAAAGCTGCGTAGCCCAAGCCCATTTGCCAGTCTTGCTGCCCGCATCGCCTCTTGTGGACCGTGAATACGGCCAAGACGTTTCAGCTTAGGCTCACTAAAGCTCTGCACGCCAATGGAGATCCGGTTTACGCCGGCGCGCTGATAGTCGATGAAGCGGTCGGCTTCGACCGTGCCGGGGTTCGCTTCCATGGTAATTTCCGCATCCGCCGCCAGATTCAGGCGCGCACGCACGCCGTCCAGCAGCGTTTGCATCGCCGGCCCGGAAAGCAGGCTTGGCGTACCGCCGCCAATAAAAATGGTCTTTACTTCACGCCCTTGCGCCCAGGCGACGTCGGCATCCAGATCGCTTAACAGATGCTGGACGTAGTCGTCATGCGGCACCTCGCCCTTCAACGCATGGGAATTGAAGTCGCAATATGGACATTTTTGTACACACCAGGGAATATGAATATAAAGACTGAGCGGCGGTAGTTTAGCCATTGCGTAACGCATCCAGCAGCAGCTTGAGCGCTTGTCCACGGTGGGAAATCGCGCTTTTTTCTTCACGGGTCAGTTCTGCGGCGGTTTTGCCTTCAGACGGTACGAAGAAAATGGGATCATAGCCAAATCCGCCATTTCCAGCCGCCTGGCGAGTAATGACGCCAGGCCAGCTACCGTGACAGACTATCGGTGTGGGATCTTCGGCATGACGCAAATAAACCAGTACACAATGGAATCGCGCCTGGCGTTTGTCGTCCGGAACATCTCGTAGAGTATGCAGCAGTTTTTCCAGATTTTGCTGATCTGTCGCGTTTTCGCCAGAATAGCGCGCGGAATAGATACCCGGCGCGCCGCCTAAAACGTCAACGGCCAGACCGGAGTCATCGGCAATGGCGGGCAGACCGGTCATTTTAGCGGCATGGCGCGCTTTGAGAATCGCGTTTTCAATAAACGTCAGGCCGGTTTCTTCCGCGGAGTCAACGCCCAGTTCCGTTTGCGCTACCACATCAAGCCCAAAATCGCTTAACAGCGACGCGAGCTCGCGCACTTTACCGGCGTTGCCGGTTGCGAGAACAACTTTTTGCATGGAGTACCTACTCAGTTAACGCCGCAATTTCCGGCGGGATCTGTTGCGGGTGAATAATTTTTACCTGTTTGTGACGGCCCAGCTCGCCTTTTTCGATGACGATCTGACTTTTCGCCACGCGAAACTGTTTACCGAGAAACTTGATCAGATGGCTGTTTGCCTGACCGTCAACCGGCGGGGCAGTAATGGCGACTTTCACCTCGTCGCCATGTAAGCCCACAATACTGTCGCGGCTGGCTTTCGGCTGAATATAAAGCCGTAACACCAGACCGTCTTCGCAGCGAGTCACAGCACTCATAACGCCATCCACAGCCCCGGCAGCAACATGTTGCCTGTCGCTTGTAAGACTTCAGCGATCCCCATATTAACGACATACAGCAGCAGCACCAGAACCATCGGCGAGAAGTCGATGCCGCCCATCGCAGGCAGTATACGGCGAATCGGGCTGAGCAGCGGCTCGGCAAGCTGAATCAATACATATTCAATCGGGCTACGACCCTGGCTCACCCAGCTCATGATAGCCATGACCAGCAGCACCCAGAAGATCAGCAGGCCGATTGTTTTAAGCAAGATAAGCACCGCGGCAATCCAGATAATCGCCTGAAACGTAATTACCTTAAACAGCACTATCGCCTTAATAACGCTAAGAATAAACGCCACCAGCAGGGAAGCGCTGTCAATCGGCCCCATTGGCGGGATAATACGACGCAGCGGTCCGATGATGGGCTGCGTAATTTTCACCACGAACTGGGAAAAAGGGTTGTAAAAGTCACAGCGGGCCCACTGCATCCACACGCGCAATAATAGCACCATGGTATACAGCTCAATTACCGTTGAGAGCAGGAAGGTCAACGTATTCATGGCGTTCCTCAGTTTTCCTTAATTTTTTGTGTAATCACGAGCACCAAAGATAGCGGTGCCGATGCGCACCATTGTGCTACCTGCCGCAATCGCGGCTTCCATATCGTCGCTCATACCCAGAGATAGGGTATCAACGTCAGGGTAGCGCGCTTTCAGCCCGGCAAATGCTACAGCCATTTGACGTGCGACTTCAAACTGCCTTACATAATCTGACTCTGGTGCCGGGATCGCCATCAGCCCGCGAAGCCGCAGACGCGGCAGTGTTGCCACCGCCGCGGCCAGCTCATCCAGTTCCGCCAGCGGAATGCCTGATTTGCTGTTTTCATCGCTGATATTGATTTGGATCAGAACATTTAGCGCCGGCAGATTATCCGGACGCTGTTCGCTCAGCCGCGAGGCGATACGCAGGCGATCGATGGTATGACACCAGTCAAAATGCTCGGCCACCAGCCGACTTTTGTTGGACTGTAAAGGGCCAATAAAGTGCCAGTGCAGGCCTTCCACTTTCGCTTCCTGAAAGTGGCGGATTTTTTCCACCCCCTCTTGTACATAATTTTCACCAAATGCCCGTTGTCCGGCGGCAATGGCTTCTGCGATGTCGCTCGCAGGTTTGGTTTTACTCACTGCAAGCAACGTAACTTCTTCTGAAGAGCGGCCGCAACGCGTCGCCGCGGCGGAGATTTTGTCCCGGATGTGTGCCAGGTTATGCGCGATATCGTTCATTTTCCGAGGATGTTTATATGAATATGGAAGAAATTGTGACGCTTAGTGTAAAGCATAACGTCTCGGATCTACACCTGTGTAACGCCTGGCCTGCGCGATGGCGCAAACAAGGACGCATGGAGACCGCGCCTTTTACCGCGCCTGATGTCGACAGGCTTCTGCTTGATTGGCTTAATGACGCGCAACAATATCAGTGGCGAACGCACGGCCAGCTTGATTTCGCCGTCTCGCTGTCTGGCACGCGGCGCCTGCGCGCCAGTGCGTTCAAACATCAACAGGGAACGTCGCTGGCGCTACGGCTATTGCCCGAGCGTTGTCCTGATCTGGCGGAAATCCAGACGCCGCCGATAGTACCCGCACTGCTTGCCAGCGAGAACGGACTGATTCTGGTCACTGGCGCCACTGGCTGCGGGAAATCCACTACGCTGGCGGCGATGGTGGGACATCTTAATCAACATGCCGATAAACACATCCTGACGCTGGAAGATCCTATTGAGTACCGTTACACCAGCAAGCGTTGCCTGATACAGCAGCGGGAAGTCGGCCAGCATTGCGCCACTTTTGCCGCCGGGCTGCGCGCGGCGTTGCGTGAAGATCCCGATGTCATTTTGCTGGGAGAGCTGCGTGACAGCGAGACCATTCGCCTGGCGCTGACGGCGGCGGAAACGGGGCATCTGGTACTGGCAACCCTGCATACTCGCGGTGCGGCGCAGGCGGTGGAAAGATTAGTGGATAGTTTTCCGGCGCAGGAAAAAGAACCGGTACGCAGTCAACTGGCGGGTAGTCTGCGCGCTGTACTATCGCAAAAACTGGAGGTCGACAGGCAGGAGGGGCGCGTGGCGTTGTTTGAATTACTGATTAATACGCCAGCCACAGGGAATTTGATCCGTGAAGGCAAACTCCATCAGTTGGCCCACGTGATACAAACCGGGCAGCAGCAGGGGATGATGACATTCGCCCAGAGCGCGCAATGGCGTCAGGCGCAGGGACGACTGTAGCGAAGATGGCGGCGTAGGGGCGTTGTAAAGTGTTGGCTGGCGCGGTGGATTGAACGGCATGCAGGCTTGTATCCTGGCGAACCGGCGTTAAAATCGCAGCTTTGTTAAAACCACAGCGAAGCCATTTAACGATGTCATCACAACCGAATCAAAGCCTGATAGATGGCATTCGCTGTCTGCAATATCTGGTCTCCAGCGACCATGCTATCGGATGTCGCGAGCTTGCCCGGCTGATGGATATTAATACCACGCGCGTTAATCGCCTGTTAATGACGATGGCCTCTATTGGACTCACGATGCAGGATGAGCACCGACGCTATTTACCCGGGCCAGGCATTCATGCTTTGGCGGTGCAGGCGATTCGCGGTTCAGCGCTGTTCTCCCATGCGTTGCCTATCCTTGAGCGCCATGCGCCCAGAGACATCGTGGTGGCATTAGGCGTGCTATGGGAAGACCAGATTATCTATATTTATCACTCTACGCCGGGTTCGCAGGGAAGTCAGGCGTTGGCGGGGTTTCGTATGTGCCCGGCCTGGCAGTCGGTAACAGGAGTGGCGTTACTGGCGGCAGAAAGCGACGAGGCGCTAATGCAGCGTTTTACTCCGGAGCAGTGGCGCAATCTGGCACCGCATGTGGCGCAGCAGCGCCAGCGGGGATACGTGCTGTGGCATCACGCTGATGGTGAAGTTTCTATGGCGCAACCGCTAGGCAAGCACGCCGCAGCGCTGGCCTTTGCGGGAATGTGGCGGATTGATGAGGCGGAGGCGGCTGCGCGTTTACAGGCGTTGAAGGCATTAAACCAGCTTATTGCCCAGTAAGCCTGGCAACCGTGACCGCGTTATCCGCCTGCTGACAAAAACGGCTTTAATACCCCTGTTCAAAATAGCTTTCGAGGATAATCACGGCGGAGGCCGAGTCCACTTTGCCTTTGTTCAGCGCGCGATACCCACCTCGTTCAAACAGACCGGAGCGTGCTTCAACGGTGCTGAGTCGTTCATCGTGCAGCGTGACAGTTACCCCGAAGCGCCCATGAATACGGTTGGCGAATTTACGTGCGCGCGCCGTCAGCGGTTGTTCAGTGCCATCCATGTTGAGCGGTAGCCCGACAATAATTTCGTCCGGCTGCCACTCTTTCAGCAAACGTTCAATGAGCGTCCAGTCGGGCGTGCCGTCCTGTGCTTTGATTGCCGGAAGCGGACGGGCGGTGCCGGTAATGCGTTGTCCTATTGCAACGCCGATGCTTTTTGTGCCGAAGTCAAAGGCCAGTAAGGTGTCGCTCATCAGGCGTGCCCCGCAACGCCAGGCATGGTCAGAATATCAATGCCAATAAGTTTTGCCGCTTCGCGCCAGCGCTCGGCAATGGGCGTTTTGAACAAAATATTGAGATCGGCGGGCGCGGTAAGCCAGGCGTTATCAAGCAACTCTTGTTCAAGCTGGCCTTTATCCCAGGAGGCGTAGCCCAGCGCGACCAGCACATCGGAAGGCTGTTGTTGGGTACCTAACGTTTCCAGCACATCGCGGGAGGTGGTAATCACGGTATTGTCTGAGATACGAATGCTGGAGGCGAAACGTGACGGCGGAGTATGGAGAATAAATCCGCGATCTTCCGCCAGCGGGCCGCCGAGCATCACGGCTTTATCAAGACGAATTGCCGAATCGCGCGATTCCGGCGTAATTTTTAGTTTTTCCAGAATCCCTTCAATTTGCAGATTTTCCAAAGGCTTATTAACAATAATCCCCATAGCGCCGTCCTGGTTGTGCTCGCAAATATACACCACGGAACGGCGGAAAATCGGGTCCTGGAGCGCAGGCATGGCAATAAGAAAGTGATGCTGTAAATTCATTGTCAGAGGTTCTGTTTCCTGGTTCAAAAAAACGACAGTGTTCAGTATGTGGGGAAAGCGGACGGTTGTCACTCATATAAGCCGTCTTTTGCCAAAGGACGGTGGCCTTATCGGGCAATAGATTGCCGGATGGCGATGCTGATGCGCCGCCTTATCCGACCGGGGCGGCGTGATTGCTCAGGCCCGGTAAGCGCACGCCACCGGGCAATAAACCTTTACTTCGCCAGACGCGCTTCGATGGCGTCCATCAACATCCCGGTGATAGAGATCGGGTATTCCGCTTCAATTTCACGCACGCAGGTTGGGCTGGTCACGTTAATTTCCGTTAAGCGGTCGCCGATAATATCCAGACCGACGAAAATAAGCCCTTTGGCTTTAAGTGTTGGCCCAACGCGGCGGGCGATTTCCCAGTCGCTTTCGCTCAACGGACGGGGTTCGCCGCGACCACCAGCCGCCAGGTTGCCGCGGGTTTCGCCGCCCTGCGGAATACGCGCCAGGCAGTAAGGCACCGGCTCGCCGTCGACGACCAGTACGCGCTTATCGCCATCTTTGATCGCGGGCAAATAGTTCTGCGCCATGCAGTAGCGGTTGCCCAGCTCGGTCAGCGTTTCGGCAATAACGCCTATGTTAGGATCGCCTTCCTTAACGCGGAAAATGGACGCGCCGCCCATACCGTCCAGCGGTTTCATAATGATATCGCCGTGCTTTTCCCAAAACGCTTTGAGCTGCGCTTTATTGCGCGTTACCAGCGTTTCCGGCGTCAGATCGGCAAACCAGGCGGTATACAGTTTTTCATTACAGTCGCGCAGGCTTTGCGGTTTGTTGACGATAAGCGTCCCTTCTTCTTCAGCGCGTTCCAGAATATAGGTCGCATAAATAAACTCGGTATCAAACGGCGGATCTTTACGCATCAAAATGACGTCCAGATCGGCGAGTTTAATCTCCTGCTCGCTGCCGAACTCGTACCATTTATCGTAATTTTGCTCCACACTCAACGTTCGCGTGCGGGCGCGGGCTTCGCCGTTAATCAGATAAAGGTCGGCCATCTCCATATAATGAAGTTCATAACCACGACGTTGGGCTTCCAGCAGCATAGCGAAACTGGTGTCTTTCTTGATGTTGATGTGTGCGATGGGGTCCATCACGATGCCGAGCTTGATCATTATTTTCTCCGTTAACGCTTCATCCTAAGTCGCCAAAACGCACCTGTAGCGCGGTAATGGCGGTGAGCGCGGTTGTCTCAGTACGCAGAACGCGAGGTCCTAACAGAATATCAGTAAACTGATAGCGCGCGGTCATCGCGATTTCGTCCGCCGACAGCCCGCCTTCCGGGCCGATCAGCAGTCGGACGCGTTCAACCGGCAGCGGCAGAGTGTTGATGCTGGCATGGGCGCGCGGATGAAGATTGAGCTTCAGCCCGGAATCTTGCTCGGCGCACCAGGCTTCCAGCGCCATCGGCGGGCGAATTTCCGGCACCCGGTTACGCCCGCATTGTTCGCAGGCGGCGATGGCGATCTTTTGCCACTGCTGGCGCTTTTTGTTCAGACGTTCATTATCCAGTTTAACGCCGCAGCGCTCAGAGAACAGTGGCGTAATGAGGCTTACACCCAGTTCGATCGATTTCTGGATAGTAAATTCCATTTTTTCACCGCGCGACATCACCTGGCCCAGATGGATATGCAGCGGCGATTCACGATCGTCGATTTCGCCTTTCATCACTTGCACTTCAACGCTTTTCTTACTGGCGCTAATGATTTCAGCATCGAATACCTGATTACTGCCGTCAAACAGCTGTAACGCTTGTCCCGGTCCCATGCGCAGTACACGACCAATATGGTTGGCCGCATCTTCGCATAACGAAATCTGCGTACCGGACGTCAACAATTCAGGGTGATAAATGCGGGGAATACGCATAATAAAAAAATCCGCGTCATGGCCCCGGCGTTTGGCTATCTAGGGCATGGGTTAACAAGAATCCCGCTAGTGTAGGTTAGCTCTTTCGCGCCTGGCAAGCGCGTTGCACATAGGGATTATGATTACCCTGGACCTTCGCGATACGCGCATCGCGCTCGCACTCCCAGGCGGTAACGGGGTACTGCTTATCCCAGACGTTAAAAAGCTGCGTTTGTTGGCGGGAAAGTTTCAGTTGGTATTGGTCGCGCATATAAAAATAAGTGCGGGCGATTGCGCCACGGGCGCGGGCGGGCGGCTCGGCGAGCTTCGCTTTGAAATCCACTTTCATGGCGCACTGCCCGTACTGACCTTCGCCGCCGTTCCACTGGCTATACATAAAGTTGCCGCGATCGCCATTCACTTCGCCAATCGCGGGTTGCAGGTTATGCATATCGCTTTCCATTTTGCGATAGACCGGGTCTTTAGCGCAGTTTTTTCGCCCGCCGTCCTGCCAGCACTGGCGCTGATGACCGAATTGCCAGGCGGGGACAACGTGCTCCCACTCAATGCGTCTGGCGCGATTCTCGTTTTTACGCACCTTATAGCCGCAGGACTCCAGGTCTACGACGCCTTTTTTACCCTGCCAGCGGATTTGGCACCCGCAGTAAAAGCTGCCGGGCGCGTCGGCATTGACTTTGACGCTCGCCGCTTTGGCCTGAGAAAAATTGTTAATGCCATCGGCCAATGCCTGGCCTGAAAACGCTGCGGCCAGCAACGCTGCGGCAAAAGAAAAATTACGGTACATTGCACACTCCATAGCAAAACGAGCCCGCAACGTAACGAAAGTTGTGTCTGTATGCAATCAGTCCGCTCAGGAAAGTTCCCGGACGTTTCGGGAACTACCCGGCGACCAGTGGTTCGCCGCAGTGAACGCAACGATAAACCGCTTCGCCGCGTACTACCCGATTATGACGGCGGACGGTGAGTTGATGTTGCTGGCATTGGCAATGGTAGGGAAAGGTGTTGCGCCGTACGGATTGCAGCGCAAATTGATGAGTACGTCTGGCCGGAACGCCCAGCACGCTTTCCATCATCCACTTCCATTCCTTGCCATGCGGAGCCTTGCGTCCGAAGTGCTTCCACACCAACAGATGCGTCAGTTCATGCGGCACGACCTCTGCTATAAAGGTGTCGATGTTTTCCAGCAGTAACACCGGGTTGAGGCGGATTTCGTAGCTCTCCAGCCAGGCGGTGCCCGCCGAGGTGCCGCGTTGCGTATACACCAGTTTCGGCTCCGGATAATGTCTATCGAGCTTGAGGTTCGCCTGGGCGAGATTTTCCCGCAGACGGCGCATCACGGCCTGCTGGATAGCGATAGGGAGACGAGGGGTTTTCATAGCGGCAGAGAATAGTGCGACGGAAGAGGGACTGCAAGAAAAACGCTTCCTCCTGTGGCAGGAGGAAGCGTGGAGGGATTAGTCGTGGGCGCCGATTTCGCGCAGTTTACGACCTTTCATCAGGTTACGTTCAATGTGTTCCAGCGAAACGTGTTTGGTTTCCGGCACCAGCCACAGGGTCAGCAGGATAAACAGCACGTTCAGGCCAGCGTAGACCCAGAAGGTGTTGGCGTTACCCAGATTGTTCAGCATGGTCAGGAACGTTGCGCCGACGATCATATTGGCGATCCAGTTGGTCGCGGTGGAGCAGGTGATGCCGAAATCGCGGCCTTTAAGCGGCTGGATTTCGGAGCACAGTACCCAAATCAGCGGACCTGCGCTCATCGCAAATCCAATGATGAACATCAGCAGCATAGCGATAGCGAAGTATTGCGCAGACGGCGAATGGATGCCGATGTGCATCATCGTACCCAGAATCCCCATACCAATCGCCATGACCAGGAAGCCCAGTGTCAGGGTCGGCTTGCGGCCCCAGCGGTCAACCAGGCCGATAGCGATGAAGGTTGCCAGCACGTTAGTCAGACCAACAATAACGGTGCCCCACATCTGCTCCGTGGTATTCGTGTACCCCGCCAGTTCGAAGATTTTCGGCGCGTAATACATGATGACGTTCATCCCGGTAAATTGCTGCATGACCTGCAACAAAATGCCAAGAAACACGGCGCGGCGGAAGTTGCTGTTCTCTTTGAACAGCGCCCAACCGCTCTGTTTAACCTGCAAACTTTCGCGAATTTCATCGAGCTCACGTTTTGCTTCCGCACTGGTGTCACGCAGGCGCAACAGGACGCGTTCAGCATCATGGAAACGGCGTTTCGCCGCAAACCAGCGCGGGCTGTCCGGCAGGAAGAAGACGCCGATCAGCAGCAGAATGGCCGGGATGATGATCACGCCGAGCATCCAGCGCCATGCGCCGCTGTAGCTGAACGCGGTATCGGACAGATAAGCGCCCAGAATCCCGATGGTGATCATGAGTTGGTACATTGAGATCATACTGCCGCGAATTTTTTCCGGCGCGATCTCGGACAGGTACAACGGTGCAGTGTAGGAAGCGACGCCGACGGCCAGACCCAGCAGCACGCGAGAAATAATCAGGACTTCAACGTTAGGCGCCGCAGCGGAGAACAGCGAACCGGCGACGAACAGGATAGCGCCGATCATCAGGCTTTTTTTACGACCCAGCTTAAAGGAGAGCCAGCCGCTGCCGACAGCGCCGACGGCCGCGCCAAACATCATGGAGCTGACCACCCATTCCTGAGTGTGTGCGGTAATCTGAAACTCGTCGGTAATGAAGGGTAAAGCACCGGCGATAACGCCGATATCCAGGCCAAAAAGTAATCCTGCCAGGGCTGCAAGAAAGCAGACAAAAAATGTCATGGCCTTGTTGGAACGCCCTTGTTTTTTATTGTCAGGCATTATGCCCTCCGGTTGGGTTAGCAATTTTATCGATGTTAAGAGTAGGTGAGTACGCCGTAAAAAGATGTGAGGCTAATCACAATGGTGTAATCGTTTACACTACTATTTATCTCGGTGATTATTTAATTATCTGAAAAATAATAGTTTTAATAATCTTATAACCCTATCAATCGCCTGGTATTCAGACAAAACTGAAAAACTATGTAACATTTTCATCGCAGAGTTAGCATACCGACAGTGATGCGGTCAGTTCTCAATGAAAATGAATGTAACCGCTTTCATGATGGCTGAAACTGAATGATAAAAAGTGTAGTCGAAGAAACGAAAGGGGAGAGCGGATTGTGCTGCGCATCACAAAAAGGTCAGTATAAATACACGCTGGAACATCTGATAACGTTGCGTGTATCAGCAATGATAAAGGCCAGCAGGGCGCTGGCCTTTATAAGTACGGTATGGTTTACCTGACTGAAAAACAGCGTCAGGCGCGGGCGATTATTTCAGACCGGCAGCATCGCGCAGCAGTTGCGCTTTGTCGGTTTTTTCCCATGGGAAGTTTTCGCGACCGAAGTGGCCGTAAGCCGCAGTTTCTTTGTAGATCGGGTGCAGCAGATCCAGCATCTGAATCAAGCCGTACGGGCGCAGGTCGAAGAATTCGCGCACCAGCAGAATCAACTGTTCAGCAGGCACTTTTTCAGTACCGAACGTTTCCACCATGATGGACGTCGGCTCCGCTACGCCGATAGCGTAGGAGACCTGGATTTCACAGCGATCCGCCAGACCTGCCGCCACGATGTTTTTCGCGACATAACGCGCAGCGTAAGCTGCAGAACGGTCAACTTTAGACGGATCTTTACCGGAGAAGGCGCCGCCGCCGTGACGCGCCATACCGCCGTAGGTATCAACGATGATCTTACGACCGGTCAGACCACAATCGCCCATCGGACCGCCGATAACAAAACGCCCGGTTGGGTTGATAAAAAACTTAGTGGACGTATTTAACCATTCAGACGGCAGAATGGGTTTGATGATCTCTTCCATCACCGCTTCTTGCAGCGATTTTTGGTCGATATCTTCTGCGTGCTGCGTAGAGAGAACCACGGCGTCGATACCGACGATTTTGCCGTCGTCATACTGGAAAGTGACCTGGCTTTTTGCATCTGGACGCAACCATGGCAGGGTGCCATTTTTACGCACTTCAGCCTGACGCTGTACCAGACGGTGCGCGTAGGTGATTGGCGCAGGCATCAGTACGTCGGTTTCATTTGTCGCGTAGCCAAACATCAGGCCCTGGTCGCCCGCGCCTTGTTCCAGCGGGTCTGCGCGGTCAACGCCCTGGTTGATATCCGGAGACTGTTTGCCAATTGCGCTCAGTACCGCGCAAGAGTTGGCGTCAAAGCCCATGTCGGAATGCACATAGCCAATTTCGCGCACCGTATTACGGGTAATCTCTTCGATATCGACCCAGGCGCTGGTGGTGATCTCACCGCCAACTAAAACCATGCCGGTTTTAACGTAGGTTTCACAGGCGACGCGTGCTTTCGGATCCTGTTGCAGGATAGCGTCCAACACGGCATCAGAGATTTGGTCTGCGATTTTGTCAGGATGCCCTTCTGATACGGACTCAGACGTAAAAAGGTGTTTTGCCATATTTAATTTCACCTAAGGAGAATTTAGTTAGCTCAAACTGTTGTGCGGAATAGTCATGACAGAAGATTCTACCATGAGTCTGAAGGTCACTGACACTGGCAGTCTGAGTGTTAATCAGTATGGATGGATTAACATCTGGACGGCTATTTTAGGTCACTTCTTCGCCCAATTTCCAGCTTTTTTTGAAGGCCGTCGCAATGTCGGTCAAAATCAGGCGGTAAACGTTTCTGATAATGCTGACATTATGCGCATTTATGCTTTGCTTTTTTTCTGCGTTCTGGGTATAAAACGCGACGCGCGGCTCATACAAAAGCACACGACGTTTTCTTCGTGTCGCCACTTCCAGCCGGGTTAAAACGTTGCTTTGGCTTGTGGGTTCGTCTTACGGGGCGGCCGTGGAGGTGATACGAGATAATGAACCGTTGTATTCTGCTGAATCTGTCGCATCGTTCTGGTGCGCGCATGTCCCCCGCAATCTGCATCTCTGCTTTGCATACCTGCCGATGTTATACCCATCTCGGCGCTTCTCAGGATTCCAGAGCCGGCAATGGCGCTGAAGACTGAACAAGGGCGCTCTTGTTAACGCAAGAGTTTTCTCGTGGTTTCGCCGAACCGTTATCTGTGAGTTCGGTTACGTGTTTACAATGATATGAAAAAGAAACCGGTCGCGCAGGCGGAGCATCAGCGCTATCTGCTGGAAAATCCGCTTGTCTATGGGTTGTTATCGCGTCTTCGGATTGCGATAGTAGTCAACTGTTTTACACTTGCTAATAAAAATTGAGGTTCGCTATGTCTGACGACATGTCTATGGGTTCGCCTTCGTCAGCAGGCGAACAGGGTGTACTACGCTCCATGCAGGAGGTTGCAATGAGCTCCCAGGAAGCCAGCAAGATGCTGCGCACTTACAATATTGCCTGGTGGGGCAATAACTACTACGACGTCAACGAGCTGGGCCATATTAGCGTATGCCCCGATCCCGACGTACCGGAAGCGCGTGTCGATCTTGCCAAACTGGTGAAAGCGCGCGAAGCGCAAGGCCAGCGTCTGCCGGCGCTGTTCTGCTTCCCGCAGATCCTGCAACACCGTTTGCGTTCAATTAACGCGGCGTTTAAGCGTGCGCGTGAATCTTACGGTTATAACGGCGACTACTTCCTCGTTTATCCGATTAAGGTCAATCAGCATCGCCGCGTGATTGAGTCCCTTATCCATTCCGGTGAACCGTTGGGGCTGGAAGCGGGGTCAAAAGCGGAATTGATGGCGGTGCTGGCGCATGCCGGCATGACCCGTAGCGTGATCGTCTGTAATGGTTATAAAGACCGTGAATACATTCGGCTGGCGTTGATTGGCGAGAAGATGGGCCATAAGGTTTATCTGGTCATCGAAAAGATGTCTGAAATCGCGATTGTGCTGGAAGAAGCTGAGCGCCTGAACGTGGTTCCTCGCCTGGGCGTGCGTGCGCGTCTGGCCTCTCAGGGATCCGGTAAGTGGCAATCCTCCGGCGGCGAAAAATCAAAATTCGGCCTGGCGGCGACGCAGGTGCTGCAACTGGTGGAGACCCTGCGTGACGCCGGGCGTCTGGACAGTCTGCAATTGTTGCACTTCCACCTGGGATCGCAGATGGCGAACATTCGCGATATCGCGACCGGCGTGCGCGAGTCCGCGCGTTTCTATGTTGAGCTGCATAAGCTGGGCGTTAATATCCAGTGCTTCGACGTGGGCGGCGGTCTGGGCGTGGATTATGAAGGTACCCGCTCGCAGTCCGACTGTTCGGTGAACTATGGCCTGAACGAATATGCCAATAACATCATCTGGGCGATTGGCGATGCCTGCGAAGAGCATGGTTTACCGCATCCGACGGTGATTACCGAGTCTGGCCGCGCCGTCACTGCGCACCATACGGTACTGGTCTCTAACATTATCGGCGTGGAGCGTAACGAATACACGGATCCGACTGCTCCTGCTGAAGATGCGCCGCGCGCGTTGCAGAATTTGTGGGAAACCTGGCAGGAGATGCATAAGCCTGGCACCCGTCGCTCGCTGCGTGAGTGGCTGCATGATAGCCAAATGGATCTGCACGATATTCATATCGGCTACTCTTCCGGCGTGTTTAGTTTGCAGGAGCGCGCCTGGGCGGAGCAACTTTATCTCAGCATGTGCCATGAAGTGCAGAAGCAACTTGACCCGCAAAACCGTGCGCATCGTCCGATTATCGACGAACTGCAAGAGCGGATGGCGGACAAAATGTACGTCAACTTCTCGCTGTTCCAGTCGATGCCGGACGCGTGGGGAATCGATCAGCTCTTCCCGGTGTTGCCGCTGGAAGGGTTAGATCAGGTACCGGAACGTCGCGCCGTGCTGCTGGATATAACCTGTGATTCCGATGGCGCTATCGACCACTATATCGATGGCGATGGTATCGCCACGACGATGCCGATGCCGGAATACGATCCAGAGAATCCGCCGATGCTCGGCTTCTTTATGGTCGGCGCCTATCAGGAGATCCTCGGTAACATGCACAACCTGTTTGGCGATACTGAAGCGGTTGACGTGTTTGTCTTCCCGGATGGTAGCGTTGAGGTTGAGCTGTCGGACGAAGGCGACACCGTTGCGGATATGCTGCAATATGTGCAACTGGATCCGAAAACGCTGTTAACGCATTTCCGCGACCAGGTAAAACAGACGGATCTGGACGATGCGTTGCAGCAGCAGTTCCTTGAGGAATTTGAAGCGGGACTGTACGGTTATACTTATCTTGAAGATGAGTAGCCGTTGATGCCCGGTGGCGCTGCGCTTACCGGGCCTACGAATGCAGGCTGGATAAGGTAAAGCCGCCACCCGGCAGAATGCTATACTCACTTGAACCCGTATGAATTAACGGCGATAATTCGCCGCAATAGCGATTTACAAATCAATCCCTTCCTCGTCGGGTTTAACGACGCGGAGGGGATTTTTTTCATCTGTTTTAATGCAACGACTCTAAAAGAGGTCAGGACATGAGCACCTTAGGTCATCAGTACGATAACTCACTGGTTTCTAATGCGTTTGGTTTTTTACGTCTGCCAATGAACTTCCAGCCGTATGACAGCGATGCCGACTGGGTGATCACTGGCGTACCGTTTGATATGGCAACGTCCGGTCGCGCTGGCGGTCGTCATGGCCCGGCGGCGATCCGTCAGGTGTCGACCAACCTCGCCTGGGAACATCACCGTTTCCCGTGGAATTTTGACATGCGCGAGCGCCTGAACGTCGTGGACTGCGGCGATTTGGTGTATGCGTTTGGCGATGCCCGTGAAATGAGCGAAAAATTACAGGCGCACGCTGAAAAACTGCTGTCTGCAGGCAAGCGTATGCTCTCTTTCGGCGGCGACCACTTCGTCACGCTGCCGCTGCTGCGCGCCCACGCGAAACATTTTGGCAAAATGGCGCTGGTACATTTTGACGCGCATACCGATACCTACGCTAACGGCTGCGAATTCGATCACGGCACGATGTTCTACACCGCGCCGAAAGAAGGCCTGATCGATCCGCATCATTCGGTACAGATCGGTATTCGCACTGAGTTTGACAAAGACAATGGCTTTACCGTGCTGGATGCCTGCCAGGTCAACGATCGCGGCGTGGATGATATTCTCGCTCAGGTGAAACAGATCGTCGGCGATATGCCGGTCTATCTGACCTTTGATATCGACTGTCTGGACCCGGCGTTTGCGCCTGGCACCGGTACGCCGGTGATCGGTGGTTTGACCTCCGATCGCGCCATTAAGCTGGTACGTGGTCTGAAAGATCTGAACATTGTCGGTATGGATGTAGTGGAAGTCGCGCCGGCTTACGATCAGTCGGAGATCACCGCTCTGGCGGCCGCGACGCTGGCATTAGAAATGCTCTATATCCAGGCGGCGAAGAAGGGCGAGTAAGTTGTTTTGCCGGATGGCACTGCGCTTATCCGGCCTACGCTTACCGGGCCTGTGTAGGCCGGATAAGGCGTTCACGCCGCCATCCGGCACTGTTCGGGGATTATTTGATCCCGTCCGCGCTCATACGATCGCGCACATGCTGTGCGCGTGCGGCGGACGCCGGGTGATCGTCGAACATTGAGCTTTGACGACCCGCTTCCAGTTTTGCCAGTTTCTCAAAGCTGGTGGCGAGTCCTGCCGGACTGATACCGCGTTTGCGCAACAGATCGTAAGAATAATCATCCGCTTCGGACTCCTGACGCTGGGAGAACTGCGAGTTCACCAGTTTTTCGCCAAGATCGCCAAGCTGTGATTGCGACAGGCTGCCGACAACGCCTCCTGCCGATGCCGCCGCGACGCGAACGGCGTTAGTGCCCAGCGCGACCTGCATCCCTTTCTTTACATGACCCAGCGCGACATGGCCCATTTCATGGCCGATCAAGGCTTCAACTTCGTTGTCGGTCATCATATCCATCAGTCCGCTGTAGACGCGGATACAACCGTTCGCCATGGCAAACGCGTTGACGTCTTTCGTCTCGTAAACCTTATAGTTCACCGGCTGGCCGTTAATGTTATCCCCCAGCGCGGCGGCAATTTTTGCCAGTCGTTTAGTGTATTCGCTGCTCGCCGGCGCGATTTTCGCTTTGCTGTCGAGCTCTTGACAGGATTGATCGCTCAGCGCTTTTACCTGCGCATCGCTTAACGTATAGGCCTGAAAAGCTTCAGCACCCGAAGAAAGCAGTCCATTAGAGTCCATATTCTGGCAACCGGTCAGCACCGTCGCCATGCCCAAAGCAAGCAGTAAAGCGCGAATTTTCATTTTTCTCTTCCATACGAATTAATATTATTTTGAAATGCGCCCGTTGCAGATGAATTAGCGCCTGGGTTAAGTATAAAGAAAAGCGTGGCAGGCAAGTTAGCTAATTGCGCAACATGCGAGCACGATCCGGAGATTTCTGAAGCGGTAAAAGGATGTTCCATGTACATGACGCGCGGCTTGGGGTAAATTGTTGGCAAATTTTCCGGCGTAGCCCAAAACGCGCTGTCGTCAAGTCGTTACGGGCATGGCCTTTCAACATCCGATCTGGAGTCAAAATGTCCTCACGTAAAGAGCTTGCCAATGCTATTCGTGCGCTGAGCATGGACGCAGTACAGAAAGCCAAATCCGGTCACCCGGGTGCCCCGATGGGTATGGCTGACATTGCCGAAGTCCTGTGGCGTGATTTCCTGAACCACAACCCGACCAACCCGTCCTGGGCCGACCGCGACCGCTTCGTGCTGTCCAATGGCCACGGCTCAATGCTGATTTACAGCCTGCTGCACCTCACCGGTTATGACCTGCCGATGTCCGAACTGCAGAATTTCCGTCAGCTACATTCAAAAACCCCTGGTCACCCGGAAGTGGGCTACACCGCTGGCGTTGAAACCACTACCGGCCCGCTGGGGCAGGGTATTGCCAACGCCGTCGGGATGGCGATTGCCGAGAAAACTCTGGCGGCGCAGTTTAACCGTCCTGGCCACGACATCGTTGACCACTTCACCTACGTCTTTATGGGCGACGGCTGCATGATGGAAGGCATTTCTCACGAAGTGTGCTCTCTGGCTGGTACTCTGAAACTGGGCAAACTGATCGCGTTCTATGATGACAACGGTATCTCTATCGATGGTCATGTTGAAGGCTGGTTCACCGATGACACCGCGAAACGTTTTGAAGCCTACGGCTGGCACGTTATCCGTGGCATTGACGGTCACGATGCCGACGCCATTAAACGTGCCACGGAAGAAGCTCGCGCCGTGACTGACAAACCGTCCCTGCTGATGTGCAAAACCATCATCGGCTTCGGTTCGCCGAACAAACAGGGTACCCACGATTCCCACGGCGCGCCGCTGGGCGACGCGGAAATCGCGCTGACCCGCGAACAGTTGGGCTGGAAATACGCGCCGTTCGAAATCCCGTCTGAAATCTACGCCCAGTGGGATGCGAAAGAAGCCGGCCAGGCGAAAGAGTCTGCATGGAATGAGAAATTCGCGGCTTATGAGAAAGCCTTCCCGCAGGAAGCTGCTGAATTCACTCGTCGTATGAAAGGCGACATGCCGGCTGACTTCAATGCGAAAGCGAATGAGTTCATCGCTAAACTGCAGGCGAATCCATCCAAAATCGCCAGCCGTAAAGCGTCCCAGAATGCCATCGAAGCCTTCGGTCCGCTGTTGCCGGAATTCCTCGGCGGCTCCGCTGACCTGGCACCGTCTAACCTGACCCTGTGGTCCGGTTCGAAAGCGATTAACGAAGATGCCGCAGGTAACTACATTCATTACGGTGTGCGCGAATTCGGTATGACCGCTATCGCCAACGGTATCGCCCTGCACGGCGGTTTCCTGCCGTACACCTCCACCTTCCTGATGTTCGTCGAATATGCCCGTAACGCAGTGCGTATGGCAGCGTTGATGAAACAGCGTCAGGTGATGGTCTATACCCACGACTCCATCGGTCTGGGCGAAGATGGCCCGACGCACCAGCCGGTCGAGCAGGTGGCAAGCCTGCGCGTAACGCCGAACATGTCCACATGGCGTCCGTGCGACCAGGTGGAATCCGCGGTGGCGTGGAAATATGGCGTAGAGCGTCAGGATGGCCCAACCGCGCTGATTCTGTCCCGTCAGAACCTGGCGCAGCAGGAGCGTACTGAAGAGCAACTGGCGAATATCGCCCGCGGTGGTTACGTACTGAAAGATTGTGCGGGCCAGCCGCAGATTATCTTCATTGCGACCGGTTCTGAGGTTGAGCTGGCGGTTGCCGCCTACGAAAAACTGACTGCCGAAGGCGTGAAGGCGCGCGTGGTTTCCATGCCGTCCACCGACGCGTTCGACAAGCAGGATGCGGCCTACCGTGAATCCGTGCTGCCGAAAGCGGTCTCTGCGCGTGTGGCGATTGAAGCGGGTATCGCTGACTACTGGTTCAAATACGTCGGCCTGAACGGCGCTATTGTCGGGATGACCACCTTCGGTGAATCCGCCCCGGCAGAGCTGCTGTTTGAAGAGTTTGGCTTCACGGTGGACAACGTGATCGCCAAAGCGAAAGCGCTGCTGTAATCCTTAATACGGCATAAAACGGGTCGCTTCGGCGACCCGTTTTTTATTCCCCCTTTGACAACCTGCCGTTTTCCAGCCGTACCACCCGTGAAAAATGACGCCGGGTAAACGCAGCGTCATGGCTAATCGCCACGACGCTGGTTCCCCGTGCCCGGCATGTCGCCAGCCAGTGTTCAAATACGGTTAGCCAGTGGGCGTCAAAATCCCGGCTGGGTTCATCCAGCAATAACACCGGCGGCGCCATCGCCTCCAGACTGTCGACCGCCACCATCCGGCGCTGCGCGGCGTGCAGATCAAGCGGGTGCGCCTCGGCGACGTCCGTTAGCTGGCATAACCGCAGCGCGGCCTGCGTGCGCCGTGAAATATCCTCCGCCGATAAGCGCTGTAGTTTCAGCCCAAAAGCGACCTCTTGTGCGACATTGCTGTGGAAAATCTGGTTTTCCGCTTCCTGAAAGAGTACGCCGATAGCGGCGGCGCGTTGACGATTTTTAAGCTGCGCAATCGGCTCTCCATTAAGCGTTACCGAGCCGGAAGTGGGGGAAAGCAGGCCGGCCATAATCCGTAACAGCGTTGATTTTCCCGCGCCGTTATCGCCGGTCAACGCCAGCCATTCGCCGTCACGAAGTTCAAGCGAGATGGCGTGCAGACAGTCGGCTGCGGCATCTGGCCAGCGATAAGCGACCTGATTTAACGTCAACATAATGGGGTTAGCGCTCCGTTGCGCAATTGCCATACCCGCTGGCATCGCGTCAGAAAGGGGAAATGATTACGCTCAAAAAGCACAATGAGAGAATGACGTTCCAGCGCCCACTGTTGTAACCGTTCCAGCAGTGTCCCGGTGGCCGCTGACGTCAGCCGACTGAAGGCTTCATCAAGAACTAATAATCTGAGCTGCATGGCAAGCGCGCTGGCAATCACTACCCGCTGCGTTTCGCCGCCGGAGAGCGTGCCGGGATGGCGATGGCGTAACGACTGGCAGTTTGTCAGAGTCAGCGCCTCGTCAATGCGCCGTAGAATTTCCGCTTCATGGAGGCCGAGATTCTCCGGGCCAAACGCCACCTCTTCCTCTACGCTAAAGGTACAGCCGGAAAGCTGTAAATAAGGCGATTGCTGCACCAGCTGGATGGTGGGCGACTGTTCTACCAGCGGGAGCCGCCCGATAGGTACGCCAAGCAGTAGGCCTGTGCCGTCAATATCGCCGGGGAGATAATCCGGATACCAGCCAGCCATCAGTTGCGCCAGCGTACTTTTTCCGCTGCCGTTATCGCCGACTATCGCCACTATTCCGGGTGTTGAATAGTGGAAATCAAAACATGCCGGCGGGCGTGTCGCATCGGACGGAAGATAACGAAACTGCTCTAACGTAACCATATCCATACTCCCGCTTCCGCCAGTATTAGCAGTACCATGCCATACCGCGCAACCCGTTGTAACATGCTATCTTTCGGCGCCCACAGCGTGGTTCGGGCTCGATGCAGCCGAAACCCCCGCATATCCAACGCCGCGCCGCGTATTGTCAGATCGTTAAGCGCATTTTGCGTAAGCGGCACGATCAGCGCAGGCATTGCCCGTAGCCGCTGATACCAGCCTTCATCCAGCGGTACGCCGCGCGCGCGCTGGGCTTCATGAACGATCGTCAGTTGTCGTTTGAGCTGTTCGACGACCAGCAGCGGGCCAGCGAACAGGTAAGCGATGCCGGGTGGCAGACGTGAAGCGAACAGGGCGCGAATAAACCGCTGAACCGGCACATACTGCATCCATAGCTGCGACGTCGACACGATCGCCAGCAGACGTAGCCATAGCGTAACGGCATATACCCAGCGCTGCGGATCGCGAGGCTGCCCGCTTATCCATTCCGTTAGCCAACCGCCATGTACCAGCCATAGCCCAAACCCTAAAGACAGCATCAGCCAGGCGACATACTTCGCCCGCCGCCGCGTTGATTTCAGCGCCAGCAGACAGAGGAAGGCCGCCGCGCTATAAACCGGGAGCACGGTCTGCGCAGGGAGTAGCAGCGTGGTGCAGGCCGCCAACGCCCATAAGGTTAACGAGGTAAACGGATGCATTTAGCGTACGGCTGACATCGCAGGAAAATGCCGTGTCGTACGTAACGGTAGCTGACGCAGCAGCACCCAAACGATGATCGCCGTCAGAATTTTATCGACCAGATTAGCGCCTATGACGGTAATCGCGACTGACTCCACCAGGTTTTGGCCCATTGAATGCATCCAGGCGACGAACAAATCAGCGCCGCTACCGGTAACGCCGCCAAAAAGCGCGGTACGAAGCGGTACGGCGACCAGCGTCACCGCCAACGTAATGACGACGCCGCTGACGATCACTTTGGGCAGGGTACGAAACCAGCCTGCGCGCGCCAGCCACCCGGCGACCAGACCGATAACCATCGCTACCGGGGCAAACGCGGCAGCGATAGGGTCGGTAAGCAGCCCCCACAGCAAGTTGGTCAGAAGCCCAGTCAACATGCCGATGAACGGCCCTAACAGTACCGCGCTAATTAAGGTGCCGATCGAGTCGAGAAAAATAGGCAGCTTCAACATGCTAATAAGCTGTCCGCCAATCATATTGATGGCAATAGCGATGACAATCAGCACCAGAGACTGGCTGGAAAACGGGCGACGCGCCATAAAGTACCTCTTAAAGAGTCGTCAATTAACGGGAAGAAATATGCAGTTCGTCATAACCGGAAATGGCGCACGGTTGACGGCTGAACGTCAGCGCTGGCAGCTCGCCGATAACCAGCTCCAGCGTGGTACGCACGGTACACCCTGGCATCATATGGCCGCCGAGCATGGCCCCGTAGGGATCCGATACCGCGAGATGCAGATGCTCGCCGGTCAATTCAAGCGTGCCGTTTAGCGAGATAACTTCAAACGTGCCGGTGAGCGATGTGGTCGCCTCTTGCCCGGCATAACGCAGCGCAACGTCGGTCAGACTGCCAGTACACCCTGCAATCCAGGCGGCATGTAATTGGTTCTGTTGCACAAAGGCGTGTAATTGGGAAAACACTTCCTGGCCGGGAAGCAGACGAAGCGCGTAAAAGCGCGCTGTAGAGGCGTTGTGGTGAGATACAGTCATCGTTACAGGACTCCGAGACTCGGACGTGGCGCTGATAATATAGACGCTGGCGGCAGCGCTTTCTGATATAAATCAGTATTTGTGACGCGACGATGAAAAGATCTGACGGATGTACTGGTGATTCTTAAATATGGAATAAATTGCAGCGTAAGCGGCCATGAAATGTGATGCAGGTCAGATAACTGTCTTCTTCGACTGGACAAACATTCCTTTTATTCCCCGTTTCGCTTATTCTAGCTGAAGCGTTTCAGTTAATTAAATGTTCGACAATTAACCAATCAGTCGCAGTTTGCGACAGGTGAGGTTTTACTCGACGATGAGCTGCATTACTCTGTCAGCCTCATCTGAATCGGGATAGCCTTGCAGGAGACCTATGACCGTACGCATAGCGATTAATGGCTTTGGTCGCATCGGACGTAACGTGGTTCGTGCTTTGTATGAATCCGGACGTCGGGCGGAAATTACCGTGGTGGCCATCAACGAGCTGGCGGATGCCGCAGGCATGGCGCATTTGTTGAAATACGATACCAGCCACGGGCGTTTTGCATGGGAGGTTCGCCACGAGCGCGAGCAGCTTTTTGTCGGCGACGATGTCATTCGTATTCTGCATGAACGAACGCTGGCGGATCTGCCGTGGCGCGAACTGGGCGTGGATGTCGTGTTGGATTGTACGGGCGTATATGGCAACCAGGAGCATGGCGAGGCGCATATTGCCGCTGGCGCGAAGAAAGTGCTCTTTTCTCATCCGGGCAGCAACGATCTTGACGCCACCGTCGTTTTTGGCGTGAACCAGAATCAACTGCGTGCGGAACATCGTATTGTCTCAAACGCATCCTGTACCACGAATTGCATAATTCCCGTCATTAAATTGTTGGATGATGCTTACGGCATCGAGTCTGGTACCGTCACGGCGATCCACTCCGCGATGAACGATCAGCAGGTGATCGACGCGTATCACTCCGATCTGCGGCGCACGCGCGCGGCCAGCCAGTCGATTATCCCGGTAGATACAAAACTGGCGGCAGGCATTACGCGTATATTCCCGCAGTTTAACGACCGTTTTGAGGCGATTGCCGTGCGCGTTCCAACCATTAATGTGACGGCGATCGATTTAAGCGTGACGGTGAAAAAACCAGTAAAAGCCAGTGAAGTCAACCAGTTGCTGCAAAAAGCAGCACAAGGTGCATTTCATGGTATAGTTGACTATACGGAATCACCGTTGGTCTCGATAGATTTTAACCACGACCCGCACAGCGCCATTGTTGATGGCACGCAAACCCGGGTCAGTGGCGCCCACCTGATCAAGACGCTGGTCTGGTGCGATAATGAATGGGGCTTTGCTAACCGGATGCTCGACACCACGTTAGCGATGGCCGCAGTTGATTTCAGGCTCGACGCGTCAGCGTCGACAAAACTTTAAGCATCATTGAGAGGATTCACCATGTCTGTAATTAAGATGACCGATCTGGATCTGGCCGGGAAACGCGTTTTTATCCGTGCGGATCTGAACGTACCTGTTAAAGAAGGGAAAGTGACCAGCGACGCGCGTATCCGCGCCTCTCTGCCGACCATCGAACTGGCTCTGAAACAGGGCGCGAAAGTGATGGTAACTTCCCACCTGGGTCGTCCTACCGAAGGCGAGTACAACGAAGAATTCTCTCTGCTGCCGGTTGTTAACTACCTGAAAGACAAACTGTCTAACCCGGTTCGCCTGGTCAAAGATTACCTGGACGGCGTTGACGTGGCCGAAGGTGAGCTGGTGGTTCTGGAAAACGTTCGCTTTAACAAAGGCGAAAAGAAAGACGACGAAGCGCTGTCTAAAAAATACGCCGCCCTGTGTGACGTATTCGTGATGGACGCCTTTGGTACTGCGCACCGCGCGCAGGCTTCTACCCACGGTATCGGCAAATTTGCTGACGTTGCGTGCGCAGGCCCGCTGCTGGCCGCTGAACTGGATGCGCTGGGTAAAGCGCTGAAAGAACCGGCTCGTCCGATGGTGGCTATCGTTGGTGGTTCTAAAGTATCTACCAAACTGACCGTTCTGGATTCCCTGTCTAAAATCGCTGACCAGCTGATTGTCGGCGGCGGTATCGCCAACACCTTCGTTGCCGCTCAGGGCCACAGTGTCGGTAAATCCCTGTACGAAGCTGACCTGGTTGACGAAGCAAAACGTCTGCTGACCACTTGCGATATCCCGGTTCCGACCGATGTTCGCGTTGCCACCGAGTTCTCCGAAACCGCACCGGCGACTCTGAAATCCGTTAACGACGTGAAAGAAGACGAGCAGATCCTGGATATCGGCGATGCTTCCGCTCAGCAGCTGGCTGAAATCCTCAAGAATGCCAAAACCATTCTGTGGAACGGCCCGGTTGGCGTGTTTGAGTTCCCGAACTTCCGTAAAGGGACTGAAATCGTGGCGAATGCCATCGCTGATAGCGAAGCGTTTTCCATCGCTGGCGGCGGCGACACCCTGGCGGCAATCGACCTGTTCGGCATTGCTGACAAAATCTCCTACATTTCTACTGGCGGCGGCGCATTCCTCGAATTCGTGGAAGGTAAAGTTCTGCCAGCCGTAGCGATGCTCGAAGAGCGCGCTAAGAAGTAATCGTTACGGGCAGGGATTCCTGCCCGTTGATTTATCGCCGATCTGACATTCAGGGCGGCCCGTGTTTTTTCCCAAAGCCCGACGATACAGGACAACGAAACATGTCTAAAATTTTTGATTTCGTAAAACCAGGCGTGATCACTGGTGATGACGTACAGAAAGTGTTCCAGGTAGCAAAAGAAAACAATTTTGCTCTGCCGGCAGTTAACTGCGTGGGCACTGATTCCATCAACGCTGTTCTGGAAACCGCTGCAAAAGTTAAAGCACCGGTCATCGTTCAGTTTTCCAACGGCGGCGCGTCCTTCATCGCGGGTAAAGGCGTGAAAACTGACGTACCTCAGGGCGCGGCAATCCTGGGCGCTATCTCTGGCGCGCATCACGTTCACCAGATGGCTGAACACTACGGCGTGCCGGTTATCCTGCACACTGACCACTGCGCGAAGAAACTGCTGCCGTGGATCGACGGTCTGCTGGACGCGGGTGAAAAACACTTCGCGGCTACCGGTAAACCGCTGTTCTCTTCTCACATGATTGACCTGTCTGAAGAGTCTCTGCACGAAAACATCGAAATCTGCTCCAAATACCTGGCGCGCATGTCCAAAATTGGCATGACTCTGGAAATCGAACTGGGTTGCACCGGTGGCGAAGAAGACGGCGTGGACAACAGCCACATGGACGCTTCTGCCCTGTACACCCAGCCGGAAGACGTTGATTACGCGTACACTGAGCTGAGCAAAATCAGCCCGCGTTTCACCATTGCCGCTTCCTTCGGTAACGTACACGGCGTTTACAAGCCGGGTAACGTGGTTCTGACCCCGACCATTCTGCGTGATTCTCAGGACTATGTTTCTAAGAAACACAACCTGCCGCACAACAGCCTGAACTTCGTTTTCCACGGCGGTTCCGGTTCTACTGCTCAGGAAATCAAAGACTCCGTAAGCTACGGCGTAGTGAAAATGAACATCGATACCGATACCCAATGGGCAACCTGGGAAGGTGTTCTGAACTATTACAAAGAAAACGAAGCGTATCTGCAAGGTCAGCTGGGCAACCCGAAAGGCGAAGATCAGCCGAACAAGAAATACTATGACCCGCGCGTATGGCTGCGTGCTGGCCAGACTTCGATGATCGCTCGTCTGGAAAAAGCATTTAAAGAACTGAACGCGATTGACGTTCTGTAATATAGTCTGCTGATTGAAATGGCTTCCCTCGGGAAGCCATTTTTTTATCGTTATTTCCGGAGAGCGGCGTTAACGCTTTCATCCGGCCAACTCACAGTGTACCTGCCTTTTTTGGGATGATGCCGAAAAATGGCATATTCCTCTGTTTTTGTTTACCTTTAAAAAGTTCTTTTCGTGAGAATGATCTCATTTGCTTGTTTTGCTATGACCAAGGAATATTGAATGGAAGATTTGAATGTTGTCGACAGCATAAATGGTGCGGGCACCTGGCTGGTACGCAACCAGGCGTTATTGCTCAGCTATGCTGTGAATATTGTTGCGGCTATCGCTATTATCATCATCGGCTTGATTGTAGCGCGCGTGATCTCCAATACGGTAAATCGTCTGATGCGTGCGCGTCATATTGATGCGACAGTGGCCGACTTTCTTTCTGCGCTGGTGCGCTATGGGGTTATTGCTTTTACGCTGATTGCGGCTCTGGGTCGCGTGGGGGTTCAAACCGCCTCGGTTATTGCCGTACTGGGCGCCGCTGGTTTAGCCGTTGGCCTGGCATTACAGGGATCGCTCTCTAACCTTGCGGCTGGGGTATTGCTGGTTATGTTCCGTCCGTTCCGCGCCGGTGAGTATGTCGATTTGGGCGGCGTTGCCGGTACGGTACTGAACGTGCAAATCTTTTCCACGACAATGCGCGCGGTAGACGGCAAAATTATTGTGATTCCGAATGGCAAAATTATCGCGGGAAATATCATCAACTATTCTCGTGAGCCGGTTCGCCGTAACGAATTCATTATTGGTGTGGCCTACGATTCGGATATCGATCAGGTGAAACAGCTGCTAACGACGATTATCGAGTCCGACGATCGTATTTTAAAAGATCGCGAAATGACGGTGCGTTTGAATGAGCTGGGCGCCTCATCAATTAATTTTGTGGTGCGTGTCTGGAGTAAAAGCAGCGACCTGCAAAATGTCTACTGGGACGTGCTGGAACGTATTAAACGTGAATTCGACGCCGCTGGTATTAGCTTCCCGTACCCGCAGATGGACGTCAATTTTAAACGCGTGAAAGATAACGCCGCGGAGTAATTTTCCTCCCGTGCTGCCTGCCGGCGCTGCGCTTATCCGCCTCCAGTATTCTCTGGTTATTGAGCGGATAAGCGTAGCCGCCATCCGTTATTCAGTCTCTTTATTAGCTTTTCTTATTAGTGATTAAAATTATCAATTTCCGCTAATAATATTCCCGCGCTATAGTCTGCCTTTAAGAAAAACAGCTCAGGGTAGTTAACGTGATATCTTATTATTTTCAAGGGTTTGCCCTTGGCGTCGCCATGATCCTTCCGCTTGGCCCGCAAAATGCGTTTGTGATGAATCAGGGAATTCGTCGCCAGTACCACCTCATGATAGCGCTGCTTTGCGCGTTAAGTGATTTAGTCCTGATTAGCGCCGGTATTTTTGGCGGTAGCGCATTGCTGATGCAGTCGCCGTGGCTGCTGGCGCTGGTCACATGGGGCGGGGTCGCGTTCTTGTTATGGTACGGTTTTGGCGCGCTGAAAACGGCAATGAGCAGTAATCTGGAGCTGGCCAGCGCCGAGGTTATGAAGCAGGGGCGCTGGAAAATTATTGCTACGATGCTGGCGGTAACGTGGCTGAATCCGCACGTTTATCTGGATACGTTTGTCGTGTTGGGCAGTCTCGGCGGGCAACTGGCTATGGAGCCAAAGCGCTGGTTCGCCCTCGGCACGATTAGCGCGTCGTTCTTGTGGTTTTTTGGGTTAGCGCTACTGGCGGCCTGGCTTGCGCCTCGACTGCGTACGGCGAAAGCTCAACGTATTATCAACATTCTGGTTGGGGTGGTGATGTGGCTTATCGCTTTCCAACTGGCGCGGGAAGGCGTCGCGCATATGCACGCGCTTTTCAACTAAGCGTTGTCTGATGGACAACAGGCCGATATCCGCTAAGCTTGCCTGCATGCGCCCTGTATATCAGGGCAATGACTGCAATATGGAGGAGAGACTGTGAAGTTCAAAGTGATGGCCCTGGCGGCATTAGTGGGTTTAAGTGCAATGTCGGCGCAGGCAAGCGAATTGCCGGAAGGCCCGCACATCGTGACTTCCGGTACGGCAAGCGTCGATGCTGTGCCTGATATCGCCACCTTAGCGATTGAAGTGAACGTCGCGGCGAAGGATGCGGCGACGGCGAAGAAGCAGGCCGATGAGCGCGTGGCGCAATATCTTTCCTTCCTTGAGCAAAATCAGATTGCGAAAAAAGACATTAGCGCGGCAAATCTGCGCACGCAGCCAGATTATGATTACCAAAACGGTAAAAGCATTCTGAAAGGGTATCGCGCGGTGCGAACCGTTGAGGTGACGCTGCGTCAGTTAGATAAACTCAATTCGCTGCTGGACGGCGCGCTGAAGGCGGGTTTGAACGAGATTCGTTCGGTATCGCTGGGCGTGGCGCAACCGGACGCCTATAAAGACAAGGCCCGCAAAGCCGCCATTGATGACGCGATTCATCAGGCGCAAGCGCTGGCAGCCGGTTTTAACAGTAAATTGGGGCCAGTTTACAGCGTTCGTTACCATGTCTCTAATTATCAGCCGAGTCCGGTGGTGCGAATGATGAAAGCCGCGGATGCTGCGCCGGTATCTGCGCAGGAAACTTACGAGCAGCCGACCATTCAGTTCGACGATCAGGTCGATGTGGTCTTCCAGCTTGAACCTGGAACCGGGCAGACGTCGACAACGGCCGCCAGCACGCAGTAATCTCGCCCGGCCTGGGCGCTTCCAGGCCGCATTTTCTCCCGGTGTTCGCGTTTTTTGCTCCGTATTACGCAATGAAATGAAGATTTGCTAATACGGTGAGCGTTTTGAGTCGCCTTGTCGCCAGCAAAAAATAGCCAATGGCGCGTCGTTTTTTGCCGCCTGAACGCAATGATTTTGTGATGAATTTCAAAGAAGCGACGGGGGAATAATGGGTCATGCAGGCCGGATAAGACGTTCACGCCGCCATCCGGCATTCATAGAGAGGCTAATCCTGACGCAGCACCTTGTGCCCGTACTCCAGCAGCGCGTCGGTCACTTTGCGCATCATCCGGCTTTCCGGGGCAAAGCGGTGCCAGTAAAGCATCCGGCGTTGTAGCAAGCCAGGCGTTAAGTTGATCAACTCGCCGCTTTCCAGCTCTTTCTCAATCTGCAGGTGAGGGATCATGCAGCAGGTCGTGCCCTGACGCGCAAGCTGTACAAACGCTTCGGATGAATTAACGATATGGCACGGCACGCTGCCGGGCGGTAGATCGAAATTCTGTTGCAAAAAGGCCTGATGCATATCATCCAGATGGTCGAACGCGACGGCGGGCGCTTTCAGCAGCGACGACCGGGTAACGCCATTGGGGAAATAGCGCTCGGCAAACGGCTTTGACGCGACAAACAGGTAGTCGAGCGCGCCCAGCTTGTCTACCAGGCAACTGGGCAGCGCCTGATGCTGGATACTCACCGCGCCCACCACCTCGCCGCGACGCAGACGTTCTTGCGTGCGCGTTTCATCTTCCACCTGTAAATTGAGACGGATAGGGGAGTCCGCCAGTACCGGCGCCAGCGCCGGAAGCAGCCAGGTCGCCAGACTGTCGGCGTTAACCGCCAGCGACAGCAGCAGCGGCGTAGAGCCGGTTTGTTCATCGCCCAGCCACTCTTCTTCCAGCAGTTCAACCTGACGCAGCAGAGCCAGTAATTTTTGCCCTTGCTCCGTAGGGCGAGGAGGAACGGTACGCACCAATAAAGGTTGTCCGAACATATTCTCAAGCTGTTTTATGCGCTGTGAGACGGCGGATTGCGTGATGCACAACTTCTGGGCGGCGCGCTCGAATCCTCGTTCACGTATAACGGCATCCAGCGCCTGTAGTGTTCTGTAGTCCGGACGTTTCATTGTTGTGTCATGCTCCTGTTATTTTTTTCCGCACTATGACATAAATTTGCCGTCGGTACAGATGAAATCCGTAGCCTGTGTACGGACACGGAGATTTTTCCCGACAATGTTCTATAATGCGGCTGTATTTTCACACCACAGGCGAAACGATCTATGACGCAGGATGAACTGAAAAAAGCGGTAGGATGGGCGGCACTTCAGTATGTACAGCCCGGCACCATTGTGGGCGTTGGTACAGGCTCAACGGCCGCACACTTTATTGATGCGCTGGGCACAATGAAAGGCCAGATTGAAGGCGCGGTCTCCAGCTCGGACGCCTCGACTGAAAAACTCAAAGGCCTCGGTATTCATGTGTTTGATCTCAACGAAGTGGATAGCCTGGGTATCTATGTCGATGGCGCGGACGAAATCAACGGTCATATGCAGATGATCAAAGGCGGCGGCGCGGCATTAACCCGTGAGAAAATTATTGCTTCCGTGGCGGAGAAATTTATCTGTATTGCGGATGCCTCTAAACAGGTGGATATTCTTGGCAAATTCCCGTTGCCGGTCGAAGTGATTCCGATGGCGCGCAGCGCGGTCGCTCGTCAACTGGTGAAGCTGGGCGGGCGTCCGGAGTACCGTCAGAACGTGGTCACGGATAACGGCAACGTGATTCTGGATGTTTATGGTATGGAAATCCTTGATCCCATCGCGCTGGAAAACGCCATTAACGCGATTCCGGGCGTCGTGACCGTGGGGCTGTTCGCCAACCGTGGCGCCGATGTCGCACTGATCGGCACGCCGGACGGGGTGAAAACCATCGTAAAATGATCGCGCCAGGCATATTTCCTGCCGCGTAAAAAATTCGGTCAGGGCAAATTTGGTGACATGTATCACGTTTAATCGTTTGCCCTGCCGATCCCTCCAAAGAAAAAGTTATTCCCGGTATTTTCATCTGCTATTTCCCGCTGTATGCGATTCCTTCATGACGCTGGCGCAAACGTTCATATTGCCGTGATAATTTTTTTTGATATGTTGAAGGACGGATGCAAATCCACACACAACATCAGATGGCAAAAAAAGACAGGATCGGGGAAATGGCAAAGGTATCGCTGGAGAAAGATAAAATTAAATTTCTGCTGGTTGAAGGGGTGCATCAAAAGGCGCTGGAAAGCCTTCGTGCGGCAGGTTACACCAACATTGAATATCACAAGGGCGCGCTGGACGCTGAACAGTTGAAAGCGTCCATCCGCGATGCCCACTTCATCGGTCTGCGATCCCGTACTCATCTGACAGAAGAAGTGATTAACGCCGCAGAGAAGCTGGTGGCGATTGGCTGCTTTTGCATCGGCACTAACCAGGTGGATTTAAATGCGGCGGCAAAACGCGGCATTCCGGTCTTTAACGCGCCATTCTCGAATACCCGTTCCGTGGCGGAACTGGTGATTGGCGAGCTGTTGCTGCTGCTGCGCGGCGTGCCGGAAGCGAACGCCAAAGCGCACCGCGGCGTATGGAATAAACTGGCGGCGGGATCGTTCGAAGCGCGCGGTAAAAAGCTTGGCATTATCGGTTACGGCCATATAGGAACGCAGTTGGGCATTCTGGCGGAATCGCTGGGGATGCATGTCTATTTCTATGATATTGAAAATAAACTGCCGCTCGGTAACGCAACTCAGGTGCAGCACCTGTCTGAATTGCTGAATATGAGCGATGTGGTCAGTCTGCACGTACCTGAAAACGCCTCCACCAAAAACATGATGGGCGCAAAAGAGATTGCCCTGATGAAGCCGGGTTCGCTGCTGATTAACGCCGCGCGCGGTACGGTGGTAGATATCCCGGCTTTGTGCGACGCGCTGGCGACGAAACATCTGGCGGGGGCGGCTATCGATGTCTTCCCGACGGAACCGGCCACTAATAGCGATCCGTTTACCTCTCCGCTGTGCGAATTCGATAACGTGATCCTGACGCCGCATATCGGCGGCTCGACGCAGGAGGCGCAAGAAAACATCGGTCTGGAAGTCGCAGGAAAACTGATTAAGTACTCGGATAACGGCTCGACGCTGTCCGCCGTGAACTTCCCGGAAGTGTCGCTGCCGCTGCACGGTGGTCGTCGCCTGATGCACATCCACGAAAACCGCCCGGGCGTATTGACCGCGCTTAACCAGATCTTTGCCGAGCAGGGCGTTAACATTGCCGCGCAGTATCTGCAAACCTCCGCCCGAATGGGGTATGTGGTGATTGATATAGAAGCCGATGGCGATGTGGCGGAGAAAGCGCTGCTGGCGATGAAGGCGATTCCGGGCACCATTCGCGCCCGTCTGCTGTACTAATTTCCTCTAAATGGGCAGGAGATGACCTGCCCATCCTTTCTCTGGTTTCCCTGCCTCAACAACTCTTCGTGTAACGCATACATTCTGTTTTCGAGCCTTGCCGCAATTGGTAATTAAAGGCAGCGTTGCGTGTTGTACAGCAATAAAAGGAATTTACGATAAGGGCTCAGCATAGCGCTGAAACGGGAAAGCCCCTACCGAGGCAGGGGCTCTAAAAAGGAAAGGGACGATGATGAGATACGTCATCATGCTGCTGATCCTGTTAATCATCGCTACGCCAGCATATTAACAGAGAGTACGCAGGAGGGAGGCTCGCCTCCCTCACCCTTCACCGAGAAATTTAGGTCAAAAAAGCGACGCTGTCAATCGACAAAACACGGCTACCACTCCCAAATTTTGGACGGCGTCACCACCGCAGGCAGCGGGATATCCCACTCTTCAACTGGCAGTTTTTCTACTAACTGGCAATCATGCGCGTAGCCCACGGGTAGGATCTTATGCTGCTGCCAGTTTTGCAACGTACGGTCATAAAATCCGCCGCCCATCCCCAGGCGCTGCCCGTCTTCGTCAAACGCGACTAACGGCGTTACCAGCACATCCAGCTTTGCCAGCGGTAATACGTCGCGGACATCAAGCCGTGGCTCCTGGATCTTTAAGCGGTTGGTCACCAGCGCACTCTGCGGATGATAGTGCAGGAACAGGAGGTTGCCAGGGCTGAAAGGATGAAGAACCGGAAGGTAGACGCGCTTGCCCGCTCGCCATAGCTGTTCAATCAGCGGCTGGGGGTCGAGTTCGCCATCAAAGGAGAGAAACACGGCGACAGTGTGCGCCATCACGACGGGAAGAAAGCTGAGTATTCGGGCGGCGGCCTGTTGACCAAAACGGCGTTGCTGCTCTGACGTTAGCGCACGGCGACGTTGCCGAATCATTCGGCGGATTTCTTGTCGTGATAAAGAGAGTTCGGGAAGTTGCGTCATGGCTGTCGCCAGTCAGAAGGGGAATCTCCGAGATGCCGCCGCAGGCTGTAACCCTTGAACCCTTGGTTCAAGGTGAATGTGTCGTCACAGTTTTAAGGCTTCTCGGACGAACCGAGCATGCTCACCAACCGCGGAGCGCCACATTCTTGTGGTATGAAATATCGGCTCAGGGGACTGGCCCGCTTGCAAACATCTCAGAGAAATTCTGTTTTCACAATCACTTTACCATAGTAAAGCGAAAAGTGTTATTCAAAGTTTTGGCCCGTTTTTTCGGTTATGCGACCTTGATCAAGCAACGCCTGTTCGATGGTCTGTTGTAGCATCCGAATACGTTGTTCCATGCTCGCCGCGTAATCGCGGGTCTTCGCTTTTTCCTGAGTTAACTCATAGCTGATATTCAATGCGGCAATGAAAACCAACTGCTCAGTATTTGTGACTCTAGTGCGAACTTTCAGATCTTGCAACCGCTGATTCAGATCGTCCGCAGCCTGATTCAACGCATCCCTTTGGTCAGGCGGGCAATTCACTCGCAGTGAACGGCCAAATATTTGGATATCGACGGGTTGTGCAGACATGCCACCTTCCTGCTGATTGACTGCGCTGCCTTCGTCTCCAGACCCAGGGTCCGCGAAGGGGCGACACTATAGCTACCCTGGTGTGAAGATACAAGCCCTTTTCTGGTTCACCAGGGTCCAAAGTGGTAGCATATCATGAATATCCTCCCTTTGATGACGAATGCTTATGTCTATACAGAACGAAATGCCTGGTTACAACGAAATGAACCGGTTTTTGAATCAACAAGGGGCCGGTCTGACCCCGGCTGAAATGCATGGTTTAATCAGCGGGATGATTTGCGGCGGCAACAACGACAGCTCATGGCAGCCGCTGCTGCACGACCTGACGAACGAAGGTCTGGCCTTCGGGCATGAGCTTGCTCAGGCGCTGCGCAAAATGCACGCGGCGACCAGCGACGCGCTGGAAGACGACGGCTTTCTTTTTCAGCTTTATCTGCCTGAAGGCGACGATGTCAGCGTATTCGATCGCGCAGATGCATTAGCCGGGTGGGTTAACCACTTTTTGCTTGGCCTCGGCGTAACGCAGCCTAAACTTGATAAAGTCACCGGCGAAACGGGTGAAGCGATTGACGACCTGCGTAATATTGCGCAGCTTGGTTATGATGAGAGCGAAGATCAGGAAGAGCTGGAGATGTCGCTCGAAGAGATCATCGAATATGTCCGTGTTGCGGCGCTGTTATGTCATGACACTTTCACGCGCCAACAGCCGACCGCGCCGGAAGTGCGTAAACCGACGCTACACTAAGAAAAAACGAAATGGAGGCCATGTCATGACTCAGCAGGAATACCAACGCCGTCGCCAGGCATTACTGGCGCAAATGCAGCCCGGCAGCGCCGCGCTGATCTTTGCCGCGCCAGAGGCGACGCGCAGCGCAGACAGTGAATATCCGTATCGCCAGAGTAGCGACTTCTGGTATTTCACCGGTTTTAACGAACCGGAAGCCGTGCTGGTACTGATTAAGAGTGATGACACCCACAACCACAGCGTTTTGTTCAACCGCGTTCGCGACCTGACGGCGGAAATCTGGTTTGGTCGCCGTTTAGGACAGGATGCCGCGCCGGAAAAACTGGGCGTTGACCGGGCGCTGGCGTTTAGCGAAATCAACCAGCAACTCTTTCAGTTGCTTAATGGTCTGGATGTGGTGTACCACGCGCAGGGCGAATATGCGTATGCCGACGAGATTGTTCTGGCTGCGCTGGAGAAGCTGCGCAAAGGCTCCCGCCAGAATCTGACCGCGCCGGCCACCATGACTGACTGGCGACCGATCGTCCATGAGATGCGCCTGTTCAAATCGCCGGAAGAGATTGCTGTCCTGCGCCGCGCCGGGGAAATTAGCGCGCTGGCGCATATCCGCGCGATGGAAAAATGCCGTCCGGGGATGTTTGAGTATCAGCTGGAGGGTGAAATTCACCACGAATTTAATCGCCATGGCGCGCGCTATCCCTCCTATAACACCATTGTCGGCAGCGGCGAAAATGGCTGTATCCTGCATTACACTGAAAACGAAAGTGAAATGCGCGACGGCGATTTAGTGCTTATCGACGCGGGCTGTAAATATAAAGGTTACGCGGGCGACATCACGCGTACTTTCCCGGTGAACGGGAAATTTACGCCAGCTCAGCGTGAAATTTATGACATCGTTCTGGAATCGCTGGAGACCAGCCTGCGACTGTTCCGTCCTGGCACCTCTATTCAGCAGGTGACCGGCGAAGTCGTGCGCATCATGATAACCGGGCTGGTGAAGTTGGGGATTTTGCAAGGAGAGGTTGATCAACTGATTGCCGAGAATGCGCATCGTCCTTTCTTTATGCATGGCTTGAGCCACTGGCTGGGGCTGGATGTTCATGATGTCGGCGTTTATGGGCCGGATCGCTCCCGCATCCTGGAGCCGGGCATGGTGCTGACCGTAGAGCCAGGCCTCTATATCGCGCCGGATGCAGACGTGCCGGAAGCGTATCGTGGCATTGGCGTTCGAATTGAAGATGACATTGTCATTACCGAAACCGGTAATGAAAACCTGACCGCTGGCGTTGTGAAGAAGGCGGATGACATTGAAGCATTAATGGCGGCGGCGCGGCAGCAATGAGCGTCATTATCGTTGGCGGCGGCATGGCAGGCGCGACGCTGGCGCTGGCCATCTCTCAGTTCAGTCATGGGACGTTGCCGGTACACCTGATTGAAGCGAAAGCGCCTGAAGCCGACGGTCATCCCGGCTTTGACGCCAGAGCGATTGCGCTGGCGGCGGGCACTTGCCAGCAACTGGCGCGAATTGGCGTCTGGCTGGCGATTTCCGATTGCGCAACGGCAATCAACACCGTACACGTCAGCGATCGCGGTCATGCCGGATTTGTGACTCTTGACGCGCAGGATTACAGCCTGGCAGCGTTGGGTCACGTTGCGGAGTTGCATGATATCGGGCTGCGTCTGTTTGCGCTCTTGCGTAAAGCGCCAGGCGTTACGCTGCACTGCCCGGAGCGCGTAGCCAGCGTGTCGCGTACCCAACAGCAGGTTAACGTCACTCTGGAAAACGGCAATGTGATAGCTGGCAGCGTGCTGGTGGCGGCTAACGGTACCCACTCCGCGCTGGCATCAGCCTGCGGCGTTGACTGGCATCAGGAGCCTTATGAACAGTTAGCGGTGATAGCGAATGTCGCAACCGCTATCCCGCATCAGGGACGCGCCTTTGAACGTTTTACCCCCAATGGCCCGCTGGCGATGTTGCCGATGTCACATGGCCGATGCTCGCTGGTTTGGTGTCACCCGCTCGACCAGCGTGATGAGGTGCTGAGCTGGTCCGACGCGCAGTTCTGTCATGCGTTGCAGGCCGCGTTCGGCTGGCGGCTGGGGCGAATTACTCAGGCGGGTAAGCGCAGCGCGTATCCGCTTGCCCTGACTACGGCGGCGAAAGTGTTTACTCACCGGACTGTCGTGGTCGGCAATGCGGCGCAGACGTTGCATCCTATCGCCGGACAAGGGTTTAATCTCGGTCTGCGCGATGTCATGAGCCTGGCGGAAACGCTGGTCGCGGCACAGGACGCGGGCGAGGATATTGGCGCCTGGCACGTGTTATCGCGCTATCAGCAGCGTCGTCAGGTTGACCGGGATACGACGATTGGCGTAACGAACGGTCTGGTCCATCTGTTTGCAAATCGTTGGGCGCCGCTGGTTATTGGGCGCAATATCGGTTTAATGGCGATGGAATTATTACCGCCTGCGCGCGATGCGCTGGCACAGCGGACCTTAGGTTGGGTTGCGCGTTAAGCAGATCTGTAGGCCGGATAAGGCATTTACGCCGCCATCCGGCATCGTGTTCGTAAAAATGCCGGATGGCGGCTTCGCCTTATCCGGCCTACGGTTTGATTGTTCCGGTTTCCAGGAGTAAATAGTGCAAAGTGTTGATGTAGCAATAGTTGGCGGAGGCATGGTGGGACTGGCTGTCGCCTGCGGCTTGCAGGGGAGCGGTTTGCGCGTTGCGGTACTGGATCACGTTGTCCCCCAGCCGTTGGCGAACGATGCGTCGCCTCAGCTTCGGGTGTCGGCGATTAATGCCGCCAGCGAAAAACTGCTTACCCGTCTTGGCGTATGGTCAAACATTGTGGCGCGACGGGCAAGTTGCTACCACGGTATGGAAGTCCGGGATAAAGACAGCTTTGGCCGTATTACGTTTGATGACGCAAGCATGGGATATAGCCATCTGGGGCATATTGTTGAAAACAGCGTCATTCACTACGCATTGTGGCAAAAAGCGCAGCAAGCGGCGGATATCACCTTAATGGCGCCAGCAGAGTTACAGCAGGTCGCCTGGGGAGAGAACGACGCCTTCCTGACTTTAAAAGACGGCGCGATGTTAACCGCGCGTCTGGTGATTGCCGCGGATGGCGCCAACTCCTGGCTGCGTAACAAAGCGGATATTCCCTTAACTTTCTGGGACTACCGTCACCATGCGCTGGTAGCGACTATCCGCACCGAAGAGCCGCACGGCGCGGTTGCTCGCCAGGTGTTTCATGGTGAAGGTATTCTGGCGTTTTTGCCGTTAAGCGATCCGCATCTGTGTTCCATTGTCTGGTCGCTTTCTCCGCAGGATGCGGAGCGTATGCAACAGAGCGGCGACGAGGCGTTTAACCAGGCGTTGACTATCGCCTTCGATAATCGGCTGGGCTTATGCCGCCTGGAAAGCGAACGGCAGGTTTTTCCGCTGACGGGCCGCTATGCTCGCCAGTTTGCCGCGCATCGTCTGGCGTTGGTCGGCGATGCCGCGCACACCATCCATCCGCTGGCAGGGCAAGGCGTCAACCTCGGTTTTATGGACGCGGCCGAACTGGTGGACAATCTGCGCCGGCTTCAGCGCCAGGGCAAAGACATTGGTCAACATCTTTATCTTCGTCGTTATGAGCGTAGTCGTAAACATAGCGCGGCGATGATGCTTGCCGGGATGCAAGGTTTTCGTGACCTGTTTGCCGGCGAAAACCCGGCAAAAAAATTGCTGCGCGACATCGGGCTGAAACTGGCGGATACGCTCCCCGGCGTCAAACCCCAACTGCTTCGCCAGGCAATGGGGCTAAACGATCTTCCGCAATGGCTTCGTTAAGCGTCTGACTGCACGCCAGCAAGAGTTTGAAACCCATCACACTTTGCTTTCCCGGCTATCGCGCCGGGGGGCTTTCCTCGTTTGAAATAATCTAATTTCACCGCCTATTTCGCATTATATTTTCTAATGTCATTATTTTTAGTGAACGCGATTTTCGACATTTTTTCCGCATTTAATATTAATTTATGTTGTGGTAAATCGTATCAGCTTCCTTTTTATGACGGTTATTTAGCGTAATAATGGTTTTTTGTGCTGATGGGGTTTTGGCGTTTTTTAGTCATAAGCTAATGTGATGGTAAATTCAGCCTTATGGTTTAGCGCCTGGTTCGGTGGTAAGTTCAGGAGCAAGAGAACGTTTGCGTCGACGCAGGAAAAAGGGCGTCGATGCCAGGTTTCGTGGCGAAGATTTCCCATGAAAATGGTTGTTAGCCCCCGCTAATTCAACGAGGAAAAGATGGCCCAACAGACGCCTTTGTACGAACAACACACGCTATGCGGCGCCCGCATGGTCGATTTTCATGGCTGGATGATGCCCCTGCATTACGGCTCTCAGCTTGATGAACACCACGCTGTGCGCACCGATGCCGGGATGTTTGATGTATCGCATATGACCATTGTCGATCTTCATGGTAGCCGCACACGAGAGTTTCTACGTTATCTGCTGGCAAACGACGTCGCGAAGCTAACGAAGACGGGTAAAGCCCTCTACTCCGGTATGCTTAACGCATCGGGCGGCGTGATTGATGACCTTATCGTCTACTACTTCACTGAAGATTTCTTCCGTCTCGTTGTTAACTCCGCCACCCGCGAAAAAGACCTCTCCTGGATTACCCAACACGCTGAACCTTATGCCATCGACATTACCGTTCGTGACGACCTGTCGCTGATTGCGGTACAGGGGCCGAATGCGCAGGAAAAAGCGGCGACTCTGTTTACTGACCAACAGCGCCATGCAGTAGAAGGTATGAAGCCGTTCTTCGGCGTTCAGGCAGGTGATCTGTTTATCGCCACCACCGGTTATACCGGCGAAGCGGGATATGAAATCGCCATGCCGAATGAAAAAGCGGCGGATTTCTGGCGTGCGCTGGTGGAGGCGGGCGTGAAGCCGTGCGGTCTTGGCGCGCGCGACACGCTGCGTCTGGAAGCAGGCATGAACCTGTACGGTCAGGAGATGGATGAAGGTATCTCTCCGCTGGCGGCTAATATGGGATGGACTATCGCCTGGGAACCTGCTGACCGCGACTTTATTGGCCGTGAGGCGCTGGAGATGCAGCGTGAAAAAGGCCATGAGCAGCTTGTCGGTCTGGTGATGACCGAGAAAGGCGTATTGCGTAATGAACTGCCGGTGCGTTTTACCGATGCGCAGGGCAATCAGCAAGAAGGCATTATCACCAGCGGGACGTTTTCCCCAACGTTGGGCTACAGCATTGCGCTGGCGCGCGTTCCGGCGGGCATCGGCGAGACGGCGATTGTACAAATTCGTAACCGTGAAATGCCGGTAAAAGTGACTAAACCTGTTTTTGTGCGTAACGGCAAAGCCGTCGCGTGATTCATCCTTTTTTGGAGATTAATTGATGAGCAACGTACCCGCAGAACTGAAATACAGCAAAGAACACGAATGGCTGCGTAAAGAAGCGGATGGCACTTACACCGTTGGCATTACTGAACACGCTCAGGAGCTGTTGGGCGATATGGTTTTTGTTGATCTGCCGGAAGTCGGCGCGACCGTAAGCGCGGGCGACGACTGCGCCGTGGCGGAGTCCGTAAAAGCGGCGTCCGACATTTATGCGCCGGTAAGCGGCGAGATCGTAGCGGTAAACGATGCGCTGAGCGACTCCCCGGAGCTGGTGAACAGCGAACCGTATGCCGGCGGCTGGATCTTTAAAATCAAAGCCAGCGATGAAAGCGAACTTGAATCGCTGCTGGATGCCACCGCGTACGAGGCATTGTTAGAAGACGAATAATGTTGTGCCGGATAGCGCTAATGCTTATCCGGCCTACTCACTGCAACGCGAATGATTTTGCGTATTCGTTTTCGCACGCGTAGGCCCGGTAAGCGTCAGCGCCACCGGGCAATTGAGTTAGAGACAATCACGATTCACTGCACGTTTCAGGAACCATCGCCCATGACACAGACGTTAAGCCAGCTTGAAAACCGCGGCGCTTTCATTGAACGCCACATCGGACCGGACGCCGCGCAGCAGCAAGAGATGCTGAATGCGGTTGGCGCCGAGTCGTTAAACGCGCTGACAGGTCAGATTGTGCCGAAAGACATTCAGCTCGCGACTCCGCCGCAGGTTGGCGAGGCGGCAACCGAATATGCCGCACTGGCGGAATTAAAAGCCATCGCCGGGCGTAACAAGCGCTTCACGTCGTACATTGGCATGGGCTACACCGCCGTGCAGCTACCGCCGGTTATCCCGCGCAACATGCTGGAAAATCCGGGCTGGTACACCGCCTACACTCCTTATCAGCCGGAAGTGTCTCAGGGGCGCCTGGAAGCGCTGCTCAACTTCCAACAGGTCACGCTGGATCTGACCGGACTGGATATGGCTTCGGCTTCTCTTCTTGACGAAGCCACCGCTGCCGCCGAAGCAATGGCGATGGCAAAGCGCGTCAGCAAACTGAAAAATGCCAACCGTTTCTTTGTGGCGGCTGACGTCCATCCGCAAACGCTGGACGTGGTACGTACACGCGCCAAAACCTTTGGCTTTGACGTGATTGTCGATGACGCGGACAAAGTGCTGGATCATCAGGACGTATTTGGCGTGCTGTTACAACAGGTAGGCACCACGGGCGAAATTCACGACTACGGCGCACTGATTAGTGAACTCAAAGCCCGTAAAGTGATTGTCAGCGTCGCCGCCGATTTTATGGCGTTGGTGCTGCTGACGGCTCCGGGCAAACAGGGCGCGGACATTGTTTTCGGCTCTGCGCAACGTTTTGGCGTACCGATGGGGTACGGTGGCCCGCACGCGGCGTTCTTTGCCGCCAAAGACGAATTTAAACGCTCCATGCCAGGCCGTATTATCGGCGTCTCAAAAGATGCGGCGGGCAATACCGCACTGCGCATGGCGATGCAGACTCGCGAGCAGCATATCCGTCGTGAGAAAGCGAACTCCAACATTTGTACCTCGCAGGTACTGCTGGCTAACATCGCCAGCCTGTATGCCGTTTATCATGGTCCGGTCGGTCTGAAGCGCATCGCTAATCGTATCCACCGCCTGACCGATATTCTGGCGGCAGGTCTGCAACAAAAAGGACTGAAGCTGCGTCATGCGCACTACTTCGACACCCTGTGTGTGGAAGTGGCTGATAAAGCTGCGGTACTGGCGCGTGCGGAAGCGGCAGAGATCAACCTGCGCAGCGATATTCATAACGCGGTGGGTATTACCCTCGATGAAACCACCACCCGTGAGAATGTGGCGCAGTTGTTCAATGTTTTGCTGGGCGACAGCCACGGTCTGAACATTGAAACACTGGATAAAGACGTGGCGCTTGATAGCCGTTCTATTCAGCAAAGTATGCTGCGTGACGATGCGATTCTGACGCATCCGGTATTTAACCGTTACCACAGCGAAACCGAGATGATGCGCTATATGCACTCGCTGGAGCGTAAAGATCTGGCGCTGAACCAGGCGATGATCCCGCTGGGTTCCTGCACCATGAAGCTGAACGCCGCCGCCGAGATGATTCCTATCACCTGGCCGGAATTCGCTGAACTGCATCCGTTCTGCCCGCCGGAACAGGCCGAAGGATATCATCAGATGATTAGCCAGCTTTCGGACTGGTTGGTGAAACTCACCGGGTACGACGCCGTCTGTATGCAGCCGAACTCCGGCGCGCAGGGGGAATACGCGGGGCTGCTGGCGATTCGTCACTATCACGAAAGCCGCAACGAAGGGCATCGCGATATCTGCCTGATCCCGGCTTCTGCTCACGGCACTAACCCTGCTTCTGCACATATGGCAGGAATGCAGGTGGTGGTTGTGGCGTGTGATAAAAATGGCAACATTGATCTGACTGATCTGCGCGCGAAAGCCGAACAGGCGGGTGATAATCTCTCCTGCATCATGGTGACCTATCCGTCCACCCACGGCGTCTATGAAGAAACGATCCGCGAAGTGTGTGAAGTTGTGCACCAGTTCGGCGGTCAGGTTTACCTTGATGGCGCGAACATGAACGCCCAGGTCGGCATCACCTCACCGGGCTTTATTGGCGCGGACGTTTCGCACCTCAACCTGCATAAAACCTTCTGCATTCCGCACGGCGGCGGCGGCCCAGGCATGGGACCGATCGGCGTGAAAGCGCATCTGGCACCGTTTGTGCCGGGTCATAGCGTGGTGCAAATTGAAGGGATGCTCACCCGTCAGGGCGCGGTGTCTGCGGCGCCGTTCGGCAGCGCCTCCATTCTGCCGATTAGTTGGATGTACATCCGCATGATGGGCGCAGAAGGCCTGAAGCAGGCAAGTCAGGTAGCGATTCTTAACGCTAACTACATTGCCAGCTGTCTGAAAGACGCGTACCCGGTACTGTATACTGGTCGCGATGGCCGTGTGGCGCACGAATGTATTCTTGATATTCGTCCGCTGAAAGAAGAAACCGGCATCAGCGAGCTGGATATTGCCAAGCGTCTGATCGACTACGGTTTCCATGCGCCAACCATGTCGTTCCCGGTGGCGGGCACGCTGATGGTAGAGCCGACGGAATCTGAAGGTAAGGCCGAGCTGGATCGCTTTATCGATGCGATGCTGGCTATACGCGCAGAGATTGACCAGGTGAAAGCCGGTGTCTGGCCGCTGGAAGATAACCCGCTGGTGAACGCGCCGCACATTCAGAGCGAACTGGTCGCCGAGTGGGCGCATCCGTACAGCCGTGAAGTTGCCGTATTCCCGGCAGGCGTGGCAGACAAATACTGGCCGACGGTGAAACGTCTGGATGATGTTTATGGCGACCGTAACCTGTTCTGCTCCTGCGTACCGATTAGCGACTACCAGTAATTTACTGATTCGACTGTCTTCTAAAGGCGCTTCGGCGCCTTTTCAGCTTGTTAATAAAGTGCGTTTTGTTTATGTCGGATGCAGTGTGAGTGCCTTATTCAGGCTACAAAGTGTTACTAATTCAATATATTACAGTAAATCGTTGGCTCCTGTCAGGCAACCTGGCGTTTGTATCAGTGTATTAGCCAGAATTAAATTACCGGTTTTTTAGAGTCTAATGATTCATTGTGCATCATTTTTACCTTGCTGTTATTTAATAAAAATAACACGGTATATTTACATGTAGTTACAAATGGTTTCTCTCCGGAATCGTTATTTACCTCTCAATATAGTTACAAAAATTTCCGTATATTAAATTCATCAAGTTATTAATTTAAATTATAAATTAAAAATAAGCATAAATAACGTAAATATTTATTAACTTAGCGCTTTGTTTTTTATACTTGGAGGGAATAATGAAACGATTTATATTTCTGCCATTAATGACATATTTTCTATTAATGAATGCAATGGCAGCTAACGGAGAAAATAATCCCAGTAATCTATTAGGTGCACCAGTTAATACCGCTATTTCTGGTGGTTCAGTATTGCCGGAAGGAAAGTTATTAACCGCCGTGAATAGCTCATTTCGCGATAAAGATCATCAAATCGAGGGGCACGGAAGTCCGGATGTTTACTCCCAGATATGGTTATTGAAGATTCGTTACGGTTTGACCGACAGACTGGAATTATCAACTGTGGGTTCCTATATCAATAACAAACGAGACAATCTGTCTCCTGAGCACATAGAGGGAATGGGCGACCAATCGGTGGGGGTCAATTATGCTTTAATGAGCCAGCGAAGAGGTGATCCGTTTTGGGTTACGGTAGGTGGGGCAGTATTACTACCCACCGGGCAAGATGGAGATAATCATTTGCCTGGGAATAGCGCCTGGGGAGGAAGAGTAACACTCACTTTAACAAAATTATTTACTCCTAACATTAAAGGGGATATGGGTTTTGTATATCAGGGACCATTTGAGCGCGGTAACCAGGACGTGAAACGAGGTAACGAATTCCAGTGGAATACCCAGGTGCGGTATATGTTTAGCGATTTACCGCTGGATCTTGGTCTGGAAAGTGCCTACAGCAATAATGCCTCTGGAACGAAAAAACTGTCTAATGGCAGCGTAATTAATAACCATTCTGGAACTACCGAATGGGTTGTTGGTCCGTCATTTAATATTGCCGTCGATTCACTGAAATTATGGTTTGGTGCCGGAGCCTTCTTCCCGGTAATGCAGGAAGTGAAGTCGCCAACCAAAATGGAAGATGTACGCTGGGAATTTAAAATAGGTAAGACCTGGTAAGACTCGTTCAAAGTGTTACCCGCCGACTGGCGGGTAACGTGCAGGAGTTAAAGCTTCTCGCCGTTGCTGGCAATCACCTCTTTGTACCAGTTGAAGCTTTTCTTACGCGAACGCGACATATCGCCCGTACCGTCATCGTGCTTGTTCACGTAGATGAAGCCGTAGCGCTTGCTGTACTGACCGGTGGTGAACGACACGCAGTCGATGCAGCCCCACGGCGTGTAGCCCATCAGGTCGACACCATCGTAAGTGACCGCTTTTTTCATCTCTTCAATATGGGCGCGCAGGTAGTCAATGCGATAGTCGTCGTTGATGCTGCCATCTTCTTCTACTTTGTCGTAAGCACCAAAACCGTTTTCGACAATAAATAGCGGCTTTTGATAGCGTTCGTACAGTTCACACAATGAATAGCGCAGACCCACCGGGTCAATCTGCCAGCCCCAGTCAGATGCTTTAACATAGGGGTTCGGTACGCTGCCTTCAAAACCGGAAATCGCATCGCCGCTACCGCCTTCGGCTTTGACCGCGTTGGTCATGTAATAACTGAAACCAAGATAATCGCAGGTGCCTTCGCGCAGCACTTCAAGATCGCCATTTTCCATTTTGATGTTAAATCCGCGGCGCTCCCACTCGTTCAACACATAGGACGGGTAGTAGCCGCGCAGCTGTACATCGGTAAAGACGTAGCGTTCACGCATCGACTCCTGAGCAAACATCACATCTTCTGGTTTACAGGAGAAAGGATACAGCGCGACCATCGCCAGCATACAGCCAACTTTCATCTGTGGATTAATACGACGTGCCGCTTTTACCGCCAGCGCGCTGGCGACAAACTGATGATGTAAGACCTGATACATGGTTTCTTCTGGATTCTCATGCTCGGTATACACTACGCCGGAACAGCAGTAGCCAAACAGCGGCGCGCGCCAGTTTCGCTGATTGTTGATTTCATTGAAGGTCATCCAGTATTTGACCTTATGTTTGTAGCGTTCAAACACGACTTCAGCAAAACGGACAAAGAAATCAACGACCTTACGATTGGTCCAGCCGCCGTAGTGCTGTACCAGATGTAATGGCATTTCAAAGTGAGAAAGGGTAATGACCGGTTCGATGTTGTATTTGAGTAACTCATCAAACATGTCGTCGTAGAATTTCAGACCGGCCTCGTTTGGCTGGGATTCGTCGCCATTCGGGAAGATACGCGTCCAGGCAATAGAGGTACGGAAGCATTTGAACCCCATTTCGGCGAAAAGACGGATGTCTTCTTTGTAATGTCCGTAAAAATCCACCGCCTCGTGGTTCGGATAGTATTTGCCAGCAACGACATTCTGGGTGATTTCGCGTGGCACGCCGTGTGCGCCGCCGGTTAGCACGTCGCAGATGCTGGGGCCTTTACCGTCTTTATTCCAGCCGCCTTCAACCTGGTGTGCAGCAACCGCGCCGCCCCATAAAAAATCTTTTGGCAAGGTGAGTTTTCTCATTGTTGCATAATCTCAATTTATTTAGTCTGTTATCATTCATTCTGCACCAAGTGGCATGTAAAGCGTACGCAAAATTCCAGGATGCTCGCGTGTCGGAGCAAGAACACATTCAGATCGTAACATCCACTTCAAGGGGCCATATTCAGGGGGATAACCACATGCAGCCAAACGACATTACTTTCTTTCAACGTTTCCAGAATGACATTCTGGCAGGGCGTAAAACCATCACTATTCGTGATGCCTCCGAGTCCCACTTTAAAGCAGGCGATGTGCTACGCGTGGGGCGGTTCGAAGATGATGGCTATTTTTGCACAATCGAAGTGACAGGAACGTCAACTGTGACGCTGGATACGCTGAACGAAAAACATGCGCAACAGGAAAATATGTCGCTTGATGAGCTGAAACGGGTCATTGCTGAAATCTATCCCAACCAGACGCAATTTTATGTGATTGATTTTAAATGCCTTTGATAAATATGAACGCGTGTTAGTTGAGTTTTTGTAATTAACCAATTGAATAATAAATAAAATTTAATTTTGCGAATTTATTTTTAGCTAACATGTGTTCACTGGAACCATTCTCAGTTACGCTAGAGGCGCAGTTCATCGTTATGAACGTTTCTCCGGAGTAAGTTATGGTGCAAAAACCATTAATGACGCAGGGATATTCGCTGGCTGAGGAAATCGCCAACAGTATTAGCCACGGCATTGGATTGGTATTTGGTATTGTCGGCCTGGTGCTGTTGTTGGTTCAGGCGGTAGAGGCGAATGCGGGTATGACGGCTATCGCCAGCTACAGTTTATATGGCGGGAGCATGATCCTGCTTTTTCTTGCCTCAACGCTTTATCACGCCATTCCTCATCAGCGGGCAAAAATCTGGTTAAAGAAATTTGATCACTGCGCTATCTATCTGCTCATTGCCGGAACCTATACGCCATTTCTGCTGGTAGGTCTGGATTCGCCGCTGGCGCGCGGACTAATGATTGTGATCTGGAGCCTGGCGCTATTCGGTATCCTCTTCAAGTTGACGATTGCGCACCGATTTAAAGTGCTTTCACTGGTTACGTATCTGGCAATGGGCTGGCTGTCGCTGATAGTGGTTTATCAGTTGGCGATTAAGCTGGCGATAGGCGGCGTGACGCTGCTGGCGGTAGGTGGCGTCGTTTACTCGCTAGGCGTAATTTTCTATGTTTGCAAACGCATACCTTATAACCACGCCATCTGGCATGGCTTTGTGCTGGGTGGCAGCGTGTGCCACTTCCTGGCCATCTATTTGTATGTGGGACAGGCATAATTCCCGGATGCCCGTGCCGGATGGCGGCGCTGTCGCACCTTATCCGGCCTACGAGAACAGCACGTGCGAGCCTGATGGCGTTGCGCTATCAGGCTATCCGGCTTTTAACGTGATATCACTCTTCCAGCGAGTAGGGTAGCGGGACGATATGCAGGGTGTTGGCATCGTCGCGAACGCGGAAGACGCTTTCGGCTTCTAAATCGTTATTCATGACGGCCTGAACCAGTAACTGACCATCGTCCAACTGCGTCGCCGCCAGAATAGCGCCGGTACGACGCCAGTTCTCGCCCATCTGTAGCTCCAGATCTTCTCCTGCTTCCGGTACCCGGCTGGCTTTGCCCGCCAGCAACCAAAGCGCGCGTTTATTGGCGCCGCGGAATTTTGCCCGTGCGACCATCTCCTGTCCGGTGTAGCAGCCTTTCTTGAAGCTGATGCCTCCCAACGCCTGTAGGTTAGTCGCCTGGGGGATAAACTGACCGCTGTTCGCCGCGTCAATCACCGGAATGCCTGCTTCAATATCCAACGCCAGCCACTGTTGACTGTTATTCAGTTCGGCTTCGCCATGCAACTTCTCCGTTAACATGTTGGCCGTCGCGACATCGGTGACAAGCAGGAATCGTTCCGCAGGATGTTCAAACCATAGCAGCGTGGAGGCGCCGTCTCTGACCACCTGATTTTCGCTATTGGGCAGTTCGCTAAAGACATTAGCCAGCGCCGCGCGGGCCTGAAAACCTGCCACGCCAAGCAATACGCGTTCGTCATCCGGCGCGATGACCACTTTGGAAAATACGGCGTACTTTTTCAGCTCCGTTAATTGCGCTTCACGCACGCTACGGCGTTCAATCCAGGCGAAACCGTCGCGCTCACGGAACAGGCGCAGAGTGCTCCACATCTTACCTTTAGCATCGCAGTGGGCGGCGAGAAGGTGTTGCTGTTCAGTCATCTGGCTTACGTCAGCGGTGACCTGGCCCTGAATATACTTTTCACTGTCTACGCCGGTAATGGTCGACAGCGCCCAGTCGTCAAGCGCGATCAGCGTCAGCGGCAGGCGGGCTGACGATGAAGGATGACGTGGTGGAAAGGAGATAAAAGCCATAAATAATGTCCTGGTTAGCTGCAACAATAATGGTTAATGGTAAAAGAGCCATCGGTCATTGCAAGTGCTTTAAATAGCCCATTGAGAGCGGATTGATCGTTTTGCGAGGCGGTATCCAAAATGGATGAACATATTGATTCCCAGCCTTTTATTTCGCGATCGCGTTCCAGATTACTGAGATTCCCGTAAAACAACGCCAAAAACACGTTACAATAGCCCGGTACTTCATTTTCGCGAGGCAGGAAGAACATGGATATTCACAATAAAGCACGTATTCACTGGGCATGTCGTCGCGGTATGCGCGAACTTGATATTTCCATCATGCCGTTTTTTGAACATGAGTACGATAGTTTAAGTGATGAAGAAAAGCGTATTTTTGTCCGTTTGTTGCAGAGTGACGACCCGGATTTATTTAACTGGTTAATGAATCACGGTAAACCGGCTGACGCTGAACTGGAACAGATGGTCCGACTCATTCAGACACGGAATCGGGAACGTGGTCCTGTGGCAATCTGATTTACGCGTCTCATGGCGCGCTCAGTGGATCTCATTGCTCATTCATGGGCTGGTTGCCGCGGTGATTTTATTGATGCCCTGGCCGCTGAGTTATACCCCGTTATGGATGATACTACTGTCGCTGGTCGTGTTTGACTGTGTACGTAGCCAGCGCAGGATTAATACCTGCCAGGGAGAGATCAAGCTACTCATGGACGGGCGCTTACGCTGGCAGGGGCAGGACTGGACGCTCTTGCATCCGCCCTGGTTACTGAAGAGCGGGATGGTGTTGCGTTTACGCGCAGAGTCTGGACGTCATCAGCATTTATGGCTGGCGGCGGATAGCATGGAAGAAGCGGAATGGCGTGAGTTGCGTCGGATACTGTTACAGCAGCCGATATCAGGCCAACACTGACGGAACGGCGTAAACGCGGTTCCGTCGAGAGGGAAATACAGCGAGTAAGGCTTCAGGCGTAGTGTTCGGCCATTTCGCCGAGAATTTGTTCACACCAGGTCTGTATACGCTCATCGCTGAGATCGTACTGGTTCGTTTCATCCAGCGCCAGGCCGACAAACAGTTGCCCATCCGCAATGACCGGTTTATTGCTGGTAAATTCGTAGCCTTCTGTGGGCCAGTAGCCGACAAATTTAACGCCTTTGAGGGCAAGTTTGTCATGCAACATACCCAGCGCATCCAGGAACCACTCACCGTAGCCGAGCTGGTCGCCCATACCGTAAAGCGCAACGATTTTGCCTTCCAGATTGAGATCGTCCAGTTGCTCCCAGACGGCTTCCCAGTCCTCCTGAATTTCGCCAAAATCCCAGGTGGGGATGCCTAAAATGAGCACGTCGTACTGCTCCATTAAGGCGGGGGCGTCATCCTTGAGGTTATGTAATGTCACCAGCTCCGGGCCGAGGATATCGCGAATTTTCTCTGCGGCCATCTCGGTGTAGCACGTGCTGGAACCGTAAAAAAGACCCATGTTCATTACGTTACATCTCGATTCTGCTATAGCGTTGCGGGTAGTGTAACAGAATCGCTGCATTCACGGCACAATGAGGCATAATGCACCAAAAGTCAGCGTGAAGTGGGGAGCGCGAATGGAACAGGATTTAGCGCGTATTGAGCAGTTTCTGGATGCCCTGTGGCTGGAACGAGATCTGGCGGAAAATACATTAAGCGCGTATCGTCGCGATTTATCGATGGTCGTTGCGTGGTTGCATCATCGCGGAAAAACGCTTGCGACGGCGCAGGCTGATGATTTACAAACGCTGCTGGCTGAACGGGTGGAGGGCGGATACAAAGCGACCAGCTCCGCACGCCTGTTAAGCGCTATGCGGCGCTTCTTCCAGCATCTGTACCGTGAAAAGTATCGTGAGGATGATCCGAGCGCGCAGTTGGCCTCGCCTAAGCTTCCGCAGCGTTTACCGAAAGATCTTAGCGAGGTGCAGGTTGAGCGGCTCTTGCAGGCGCCGCTTATTGATCAACCTTTGGAGTTGCGCGATAAAGCTATGTTGGAAGTGCTGTATGCCACCGGTTTGCGCGTGTCGGAACTGGTGGGGCTGACAATGAGCGATATCAGTCTGCGGCAGGGCGTGGTGCGGGTTATCGGTAAAGGCAATAAAGAGCGGTTGGTGCCGTTAGGCGAAGAGGCGGTATATTGGCTGGAAACGTATCTGGAGCATGGGCGTCCCTGGTTACTCAATGGCGTATCGATTGACGTATTGTTCCCCAGCCAGCGTGCGCAGCAGATGACGCGGCAGACCTTCTGGCACCGTATTAAACATTATGCGGTACTGGCTGGAATCGATAGCGAAAAACTATCGCCGCATGTTTTACGTCACGCTTTCGCCACGCATTTGCTGAATCACGGCGCCGACTTGCGCGTTGTACAAATGCTACTTGGGCATAGCGATCTTTCGACGACACAAATTTATACGCATGTCGCAACGGAGCGTTTGCGTCAACTTCATCAACAGCACCATCCGCGGGCATGAGTGCTGATAGGAAAGGATAGTTTATGAAAAAGCGTTTTATGATGTTCACTTTACTGGCGGCGGCGTTTTCAGGCGTGGCCCATGCGGATGATGCGGCTATCCGTCAGTCGCTGGCTAAGCTGGGCGTTCAGAGTACGGAAATTCAGGCCTCGCCAGTGGCAGGGATGAAAACCGTCCTCACTCACAGCGGCGTACTGTACGTCACTGATGACGGCAAACATATTATTCAAGGGCCGATGTATGACGTGAGCGGCGCGCATCCGGTAAACGTGACGAATAAACTGCTGATGAGCCAGCTAAATGCGCTGGAAAAAGAGATGATCGTCTATAAAGCGCCGGATGAGAAACATGTCATTACTGTTTTTACCGATATCACCTGCGGCTATTGTCATAAGCTACATGAAGAGATGAAAGATTATAACGCGCTGGGGATCACGGTTCGTTATCTGGCTTTTCCGCGCCAGGGGCTGGAAAGCCAGGCGGAGCAGGATATGAAATCTATCTGGTGCGCCAAAGACAAAAACAAAGCGTTTGATGACGCCATGGCAGGTAAGGGCGTGAAACCGGCAAGCTGTGACGTGAACATTGCTGATCATTATGCGTTGGGCGTGCAGTTGGGCGTTAGCGGTACGCCAGCCATTGTATTGAGTAACGGCTATGTGGTGCCTGGCTATCAGGGACCGAAAGAGATGAAAGCGTTTCTTGATGAGCATCAAAAACAGACCAGTGGTAAATAATACGCGTGAAACAACAGAGACAACTTCGTCGGCGCGAGGCTGATGAGACGGCGGAACTCCCCGCCGATCTTCCTCCATTACTACGACGTCTATATGCCAGCCGGGGCGTTCGTAGCGCCCGCGAACTGGAGCGCAGCGTGAAAGGAATGCTGCCCTGGCAACAGCTTAGCGGCATAGATAACGCGGTGGAGATCCTCTACAACGCCTTTCGCGAAGGTACCCGCATTATTGTTGTTGGCGATTTTGACGCCGACGGCGCGACCAGTACTGCGCTAAGCGTATTGGGAATGCGTGCGTTGGGATGTGACAACATCAGTTATCTGGTGCCTAATCGCTTTGAGGACGGCTACGGTTTAAGCCCGGAAGTGGTCGATCAGGCGAAGGCGCGCGGCGCGCAGCTTATCGTCACCGTAGACAACGGCATTTCATCCCACGCCGGCGTAGCGCATGCAAAGACGTTGGGGATTCCGGTGATCGTGACCGATCACCACCTGCCTGGCGACACGTTGCCGGATGCCGAAGCGATTATTAATCCTAATCTGCGCGACTGCGAATTCCCGTCTAAGTCGCTGGCGGGCGTCGGTGTGGCGTTTTATCTGATGCTGGCGTTGCGAACATTTTTGCGCGACAAAGGATGGTTCGACGAGCGCAACATTGCGCCGCCGAATCTGGCGGAGTTACTGGATTTAGTGGCGTTGGGAACGGTCGCAGACGTTGTGCCGCTGGACGCTAATAACCGTATTCTGACCTGGCAAGGACTAAGTCGTATTCGTGCCGGGAAATGCCGTCCGGGAATTAAAGCGTTGCTGGAGATATCGAATCGCGATCCGCAGCAGCTTGCCGCCAGTGATTTAGGCTTCGCGTTGGGGCCTCGCCTGAATGCCGCCGGCAGGCTGGATGATATGTCCGTTGGCGTGGCGTTACTGTTGTGCGACAACCTCGGCGAAGCGCGTGTTCTGGCCAGCGAGCTGGATGCGCTTAACCAGACGCGCAAAGAAATAGAGCAGGGGATGCAGGCGGAAGCGCTTATCCTGTGCGAAAAGCTTGAGCGCAGTAGTGAAACGCTTCCGGGCGGTCTGGCGATGTACCATCCTGAATGGCATCAGGGCGTGGTCGGAATTCTGGCGTCGCGCATTAAAGAGCGTTTTCACCGCCCGGTGATCGCCTTTGCGCCTGCGGGCGACGGCACGTTAAAAGGCTCAGGCCGATCGATTCAGGGGTTGCATATGCGCGATGCGCTGGAACGGCTGGATACCCTTTACCCTGATCTGATGATCAAGTTCGGCGGTCATGCGATGGCGGCGGGATTGTCGCTGGAAGAGCATAAATTCGAGCAGTTTCAGCAACGTTTTGGCGAGCTGGTGACGGAATGGCTCGATCCTGCCCTGTTGCAAGGCGAGGTGATCTCCGATGGTCCATTAAGCGCGGCGGAGATGTCTATGGAAGTGGCGCAACTGTTGCGGGATGCCGGACCGTGGGGGCAAATGTTCCCGGAACCGTTATTCGATGGTCGTTTCCGTCTGCTACAACAGCGTCTGGTGGGCGAGCGCCACCTCAAGGTGATGGTGGAGCCTGTCGGCGGCGGCCCGCTGTTGGATGGCATCGCATTTAATATTGATACGACCTGTTGGCCGGATAACGGCGTGCGGGAGGTAGAACTGGCTTATAAACTGGACATTAACGAGTTTCGCGGCAACCGTAGTTTACAGATTATTATCGATGATATTTGGCCGCTATGATCGGGGCGATTTAACAACACTTTCGCTGTAATTAAGGGGCGAAATCCGCTAATATTTCGCCCTTATAACCGCATTTTGACAAGTCAAATAAAAGAAATCAGACCATGTTTGAAATTAACCCGGTGAATAACCGCATTCAGGACCTCACGGAACGCACCAACGTTCTTAGGGGGTATCTTTGACTACGATGCTAAGAAAGAGCGTCTGGAAGAAGTAAACGCCGAGCTGGAACAGCCGGATGTCTGGAACGAACCTGAGCGCGCGCAGGCGCTGGGAAAAGAGCGTTCATCGCTCGAAGCGATCGTCGATACGCTTGATCAAATGACTCAGGGGCTGGACGACGTTTCCGGGCTGCTGGAACTGGCGGTAGAAGCTGACGACGAAGAGACGTTTAACGAAGCCGTCGCGGAACTGAATACGCTGGAAGAGAAACTGGCGCAGTTGGAATTCCGTCGGATGTTCTCCGGCGAGTACGATAGCGCCGATTGCTATCTCGATATTCAGGCCGGTTCTGGTGGTACTGAAGCGCAGGACTGGGCCAGCATGTTGCTGCGTATGTATCTGCGTTGGGCGGAAGCGCGCGGCTTCAAGACAGAAGTCATTGAAGAGTCGGAAGGGGAAGTCGCCGGCATTAAGTCCGCGACTATCAAAATCTCCGGCGAATATGCCTATGGCTGGCTGCGCACTGAAACTGGCGTACATCGTCTGGTGCGTAAAAGCCCGTTCGACTCCGGCGGTCGCCGTCATACCTCGTTTAGCTCCGCATTTGTGTATCCGGAAGTGGACGACGATATCGATATCGACATTAACCCGGCGGATCTGCGTATCGACGTCTATCGCGCGTCTGGCGCAGGCGGTCAGCACGTTAACCGTACGGAGTCCGCCGTGCGTATCACCCATATTCCCACCGGGATCGTGACGCAGTGCCAGAACGACCGTTCGCAGCACAAAAACAAAGACCAAGCCATGAAGCAGATGAAAGCGAAGCTTTATGAACTGGAGATGCAGAAAAAGAACGCTGAAAAACAGGCGATGGAAGACACTAAGTCCGATATCGGCTGGGGAAGCCAGATTCGTTCCTATGTCCTGGACGATTCCCGCATTAAAGACCTGCGTACTGGGGTGGAAACCCGCAATACACAGGCGGTACTGGACGGTAGTCTGGATCAATTTATCGAAGCAAGTTTGAAAGCAGGGCTATGAGGAATCAACATGTCTGAACAAAACGCACAGGGCGCTGACGAGGTAGTCGATCTTAACAATGAAATGAAGGCACGTCGCGAGAAGCTGGCTGCACTGCGTGAGCAGGGTATCCCGTTCCCGAACGATTTCCGTCGTGACCGTACCTCAGACCAACTGCACGCAGAGTTTGACGCGAAAGAAGCTGAAGAACTGGAAGCGCTGAATATTGAAGTGTCCGTCGCGGGCCGTATGATGACTCGCCGTATTATGGGTAAAGCCTCTTTTGTTACCCTGCAAGACGTAGGCGGCCGCATTCAGCTGTATGTGGCGCGCGATGATCTGCCGGAAGGCGTTTACAACGAGCAGTTCAAGAAGTGGGATCTTGGCGATATCCTCGGCGCGAAAGGTAAGCTGTTCAAAACCAAAACCGGCGAGCTGTCTATCCACTGCACCGAACTGCGCCTGCTGACGAAAGCGCTGCGTCCGTTGCCGGATAAATTCCACGGCCTGCAGGACCAGGAAGCGCGCTATCGCCAGCGTTATCTGGATCTCATCTCTAACGATGAATCCCGTAACACCTTCAAAACCCGTTCGAAGATCCTGGCCGGTATTCGCCAGTTTATGGTTGCTCGCGGCTTTATGGAAGTCGAAACGCCGATGATGCAGGTGATCCCAGGCGGCGCGTCTGCCCGTCCGTTTATCACCCATCACAACGCGCTGGATCTGGATATGTACCTGCGTATCGCGCCGGAACTGTACCTGAAGCGTCTGGTGGTTGGCGGCTTCGAACGCGTATTCGAAATTAACCGTAACTTCCGTAACGAAGGCATCTCCGTGCGCCATAATCCTGAGTTCACCATGATGGAACTCTATATGGCGTATGCGGACTACAAAGACCTGATCGAGCTGACGGAGTCTCTGTTCCGTACGCTGGCGCAGGATGTTCTGGGCACCACCCAGGTTCCGTACGGTGATGAAGTGTTTGACTTCGGTAAGCCGTTCGAAAAACTGACCATGCGTGAAGCGATCAAGAAATATCGTCCGGAAACGGATATGGCTGATCTGGACAACTTCGACTCCGCGAAGGCGATTGCTGAAAGCATCGGCATTCACGTCGAGAAGAGCTGGGGTCTGGGCCGTATCGTCACCGAGATCTTTGACGAAGTCGCTGAAGCGCATCTAATTCAGCCGACCTTCATCACCGAATATCCGGCTGAAGTGTCTCCGCTGGCGCGTCGTAATGATGTGAACCCGGAAATCACTGACCGCTTCGAGTTCTTTATCGGCGGCCGTGAAATCGGCAATGGCTTTAGCGAGTTGAACGATGCGGAAGACCAGGCGCAGCGTTTCCTGGATCAGGTTAATGCAAAAGCGGCGGGCGACGACGAAGCCATGTTCTACGACGAAGACTACGTGACGGCGCTGGAACACGGTTTACCGCCGACAGCGGGTCTGGGAATTGGTATCGACCGTATGGTGATGCTGTTTACTAACAGCCACACGATTCGCGACGTTATTCTGTTCCCGGCGATGCGTCCGGTGAAATAAGATGTAAATTGCCGGATGGGGCATCAGCCGCCATCCGGCATCTCTTCGTTCTGACGTAGCGCCATCAGGCAATCTTTAACGCTGGCAGTAATTGAGCAGTCGTTCACGCGCTTGTTCGTCTGACGCTTGCATGACCATCCACGGGCTAAATGCCCACGGCGTAGCGAGAAGGCTTTTCCATACGCTTTTAAATTCGCTCCACTGATAGTCCATCACCTCTTCGCTGTTAACCTGTAACACACTGGTTGCCCGCGCGGCAAACACCGGACAGACTTCATTTTCCACAATACCGTTTGGATCTGTCGCCCGATAGCTGAAGTGCGGATAGACGGGGGTGAGATCGGTAATTTCCACGCCGAGTTCGAACCGACAACGGCGGATGATCGCCTCTTCGGTGGTTTCGCCTTGTTGCGGATGACCGCAAACCGAATTCGTCCACACGCCTGGCCAGGCTTTCTTGCTCAGCGACCGTCGTGTTACCAGCAACTGACCATCTTCGTTAAATAGCCAGCAGGAGAAAGCCAGATGCAAAGGCGTATTAAGCGTATGAGCCGCATACTTTTCCAGTGTGCCGGAAGGCTTATCCTGCTCATCCAATAAAACGACATGTTCCTCAGTCATGAAAGCTCCTGAAAATTAAAATGACCCGGCAGCATGGCCAGGCCATATACTCAGACGATCAGCGTAGCGCATAACAGAAAGAAAGGCATTACCAAAACAGGCCCTGACAGAACGCAGACGAGCGCCATTATGCCGTGAGTCGATATTATGCTGGCATATCGGATATTCGGCGCATCATCATCCGCGCGGCCCCTTTCCGGCGTCAATGGATTGGGCATACGGCATTTGGCTGCTATCATAAGGCGTCTGTCAATAGAGTGAGGAATGGTTTTGAGCGCAGGACGCCTGAACAAAAATAGCCTGGGTATTGCGGTGCTGTTATGCACGGGGCTGCTGTTGGCGGGGTGTTCCAGTAATTCCGGCTCAGGAACGTATTCCGGCTCCGTCTATACCGTTAAGCGCGGCGATACGTTGTATCGTATATCGCGCGCCACGGGAACCAGCGTGAAAGAACTGGCCCGCCTGAATGGCATTTCTCCGCCTTATACTATTGAGGTGGGGCAGCGAATTAAAGTGCGCGGCAGCGCAAAGAGTAGCAGTTCAACACGCAAAACCAGCAATAAAACAGCAACAAAAACTGCCGCGGTCAGACCGTCATCTTCGGTGCCAAAATCCTCCTGGCCGCCGGTGGGGCAGCGTTGTTGGGTATGGCCTGCCAACGGTAAAGTGATTTTACCTTATTCCACCGCGGAGGGCGGAAATAAGGGGATCGATATTGCGGGCGCGCGCGGAACGCCTGTTTATGCGGCGGGAGCGGGTAAAGTTGTCTATGTCGGGAACCAGCTGCGCGGTTACGGCAATCTCATCATGATTAAGCACAATGAAGATTACATTACGGCTTACGCTCATAATGACACCATGCTGGTTAATAATGGACAAAGCGTTAAAGCGGGGCAAAAAATCGCTACGATGGGCAGCACGGATGCCGCATCCGTAAGACTACACTTCCAGATTCGCTACCGGGCGACGGCCATCGATCCGCTGCGTTATCTGCCGCCGCAGGGGAGTAAACCGAAGTGCTGACGGCGAATTAATCGCCAGTCAGCCAGTAAGTCTCTTGCCAACCAGAGCGTAAGGTTTATAATGCCTTACGCATCTCAAAGCGGGCGTAGTTCAATGGTAGAACGAGAGCTTCCCAAGCTCTATACGAGGGTTCGATTCCCTTCGCCCGCTCCAGACAAATATCTTCTGGTATTTACTAAAACCACGAATTTACAGCAATTTTCCGTGTCGGCCCCACAGTACACAGGGTTTCAATACCTATGTCGGACGGCTATTATCAGCTGGCGACTCCGGTAATGATTTTATCATTCAGCCCGCAGCACAACGATGCCCGGTCTGGAATGCATGTATTCCATAAACGGTGTATCCACCACTTTTCTGTTTGCGGCCAATGAGGAGGCGTTCCTGAACCACACCTGTTCATCATGGCGAACTACGATACCCACATGTGAAACGTCCAGCCCGTCAAGCGGGGAGTAGACACCGATATAATCCCCGTTTTTTAGGTGGTTCATGACCTGCTGGTTGATGGCTCTTCCGGGAATGTAATTTATTTTACGAGGATGGATGCCCAGACCAGGAATGTACTCGCCGCCATCAGGTTTATGGTTAAGCTGCTTGTCAACAACGACATAATCAGGGCTGATATCCGGCGTTACATCCCGTGCATTACGCGGTGTTGCGGCGAACCAGTCAGAGAAGAAGTGCCGGCGGCTGAGATAAGCAACTTTGCCCGCGGCGTAGCGAGTCCTGGCAAGATTATGCAGAAACGATTTCTGATTATCGCTGCGGGCCAGGGCTTCAACGTAATCAGCCAGGGTAAAGCAGTCCACGCCGTTGAAATTCGCTACAAGGACTTCGGGGATGCCGGGCCCACCGATGAGCGTATCCGCCTGATAAGGTGTTCCGAGAAAAGCAGACGATACGCGGCTGATAACTTCTCCATGGTTTTCGCCTTTATAAGGAATGACATCCAACTGGATAATCCGGCTTACTTTTTCTGCCGTAACGCTGTCCATGCTGGTCTGATATTTTTCTGTGCCAGGGACGGCACAGGCCGTCAGATGCGCCGACATAAGCAAAATTGTCCATGCATTTACCTTCATTATCATCTCCGGAAAGGTTCAAATCCCTTTTTTACCTTTACCGGAAATGGTTGTGATGGATACAGAAAAACGCCAGAGGTTGATTACAGGTTGAGTAATCTGAACGCTGATGATGATAAATGTGAAGATCATCATACGACTTTATTCGCCGTTGTTTTTTGCCTGATCGTCAAAGCCAACATGCCCCTTCAGGCTGGCTTATAAGTCAGAGTGTAGATTGCGACGTGTCCGATCAGCGATTCTGACGCGTCCACCTCGGTGTGGCGGTCGTCGCTGACGATCACTTTGACATGGAGAATTTTGTACTCACTGAATGTTCGAACCCGACCACCTCCCAAAAGGTGAAGGAATAGTCCATCAGACGGATTTCCTGTCGCGCGGTCTCAATTATCTTAAGAACAAGCTGGAGATCTGTACCTTCCGGATAAAATCCTGCCTCAATGATGGCTGCGTAAGTATGCGGTACTGGCGCACACAGAGCCAGACCGAGCAAACCGGGCAGAAGCCATCGGCACATATGTTTTTTATGCATTGTTTGCATGGTATTTCCTTCATTGGATGTATTCAGAAATGCCGGAGTCGGGGAAACTCGCTTTCCCCGATTGCCGGGGTTGGACAAGGATGCCCTGCGGAGTGCGCGTCATGTGACTGGATTATTTTTTTCTGTATATCTCTTTGACATACACATCGCCTCTACTCATAATGGATATACGCGTTGTATACCCAGAAAGGAGGCAGTTATGCACACAACACTTTTTTTTAGTAACCGGACCCAGGCAGTCAGATTGCCTAAATCGATATCCTTTCCGGATGATGTGAAACATGTCGAAATCATTGCGGTTGGTAGAAGCAGAATCATTACTCCAGTCGGAGAATCCTGGGACAGTTGGTTCGATGGCGAAGGCGCCAGTACTGATTTTATGAGTACCAGAGAACAACCCGCAGTACAGGAACGGGAAGGATTCTGATGCTGAAATTCATGCTTGATACCAATACCTGTATTTTCACCATCAAAAATAAGCCCGAACACGTCAGAGAACGCTTCAACCTCAATACATCCCGAATGTGTATCAGCTCCATCACCTTAATGGAGCTGATTTACGGTGCTGAAAAAAGCCTGGCGCCGGAGCGTAATCTTGCCGTCGTGGAGGGATTTATCTCCCGCCTTGAGGTTCTGGATTACGATACACAGGCAGCGATACATACCGGTCAAATCCGTGCCGAACTGGCCCGCAAGGGAACACCTGTCGGGCCTTATGACCAGATGATTGCTGGCCATGCCCGTAGCCGCGGACTGGTCGTCGTCACAAACAATCTCCGCGAGTTTGAACGCATTCCGGGTATCCGAATCGAAGACTGGTGCTAATTTCTGCATCAGATGTTATCCCCGGATTCAAACTCTTTTCCGGATTTAGTGGCACAGTCAATTTGGTTACCTGCTTAATGGTGGTTTGCATCACATTTTTAGCTGGTGGTATTTTTTTATGTTGACTGGAGATATCTGCCAACAGCATAACTTTTACGGCCAGATAATAAATAAAAGAGTACCAAAATGTCGTATTCTGACATGTTTACGAAGGGAGTACCGCTCCCTTCTTTTTTTGTCTATGGAAAACCCCCAGCTAGGCTGGGGGTTCCGGAAAGCTTTCAGCTTTAAGCCAGTTATTAAAACCCCTTTTGATTTGTTAAAACATCTTGCGGTCTGGCAACTGCAAAAGTTCAACAAGA
>NZ_JAGERQ010000007.1:0-299583 GCF_017572645.1 Salmonella sp. 32100201201700099SM
GTTGAACTTTTGCAGTTGCCAGACCGCAAGATGTTTTAACAAATCAAAAGGGGTTTTAATAACTGGCTTAAAGCTGAAAGCTTTCCGGAACCCCCAGCCTAGCTGGGGGTTTTCCATAGACAAAAAACCGGGTAGCGATTACGCCTTACCCGGCTTACGGTATCGATATGTGCCCGTTTCCAGGCCCGGTAAGCACAGCGCCACCGGGCAACAAGACTCAGCTCAGCAATTGGAAAGCAATCATTCCGACAATCGCGCCGACCGTACCGAGGATAGTTTCCATCATCGTCCAGGTCTTCAGCGTCTGTGCTTCGGTCGCGCCGGTAAATTTACCGAACAGCCAGAAACCGGCGTCGTTAACATGAGAAACCACAATTGAACCGCCGGCGATACAGATAGAGAGCGCCGCCATCTGCGCGCCGGAGAAATTCAGTTGCTCAATGACCGGCATCACCAGACCGACCGCGGTTAAACACGCCACGGTCGCGGAACCCTGAATGATGCGCACCGCCGCCGCCAGCACAAAGCAGGTAATGGCAATCGGCAGTCCCATACCGGTTAACGCTTCGCCCAGCGCCGGGCCGACGCCGGAGTCAACCAGTACCTGTTTGAACACCCCGCCTGCGCCAATCACCAGCAGGATAATGCCCGCCGGTTGCAGCGCGTGGCCGCAGATTTCCATCACTTTGTCTTTCGGCATCCCCTGGCGCATCGCCAGGCCGTAAATCGCTACCAGACAAGCGACCAGAATCGCAGTGAAGGGATGGCCGATAAACTCAAACCATTCATAAGCGGTGGAACCTTCCGGCACAAAGCGCGCGGCGATCGTTTTCAGTCCTACCAGCACCAACGGCAGCAGGATCAGCGACAGGCTGAAGCCGAAAGAAGGCATTTTGCCTTCGCCCAGATGCGGCTCGGTAATGTCGTCAGGAATACGCAGCTCAACGTAACGGCTGATAAAATTCCCCCACAGCGGCCCGGCGATAATCATGCCAGGAATGGCGGCGCACAGCCCAATCAGGATCATCCAGCCGAAATCAGCATGCATCTGGGAAGCCAGCAGCATCGGCGCAGGCCCAGGCAACAAAAACGCCGCGGCTGCCGCCACGCCCGCAAACAGCGGAATGACCAGCTTCACCAGGTTTGTGCCGGTATGACGCGCCATAGAGAACGCCACACTTATCAGCAGCACAATCGCCACTTCAAAGAATAGCGGGAGCGCGCAAATCAGCCCGGCAAGGCCAATCGCATAGTGCGCGCGGTTATGGCCAAAGGATTTAAGCATTTTCACGGCTATCTGATCGACCGCGCCGGTTTCATGCAGAATTTTACCGAACATCGCCCCCAGCGCGACCACAATCGCCAGGAAGCCCAGCGTGCCGCCCATCCCTTTTTCCATGGTCGCGGCGATTTTATCAAGCGGCATCCCTGAAAAAAGCCCCGCGCCCATTGAGACGACCATTAACGCGACGAAGGCGTGCATACGCGCCTTCATCACGAGAAACAGCAGCAGTAAGACGGAACCGACGGCGGTTAAAACCAGTGTTAATGTACTCACAGCGTACTGCCTTTATTGATGACCTCAATGGTGCTCGCCACAACGCCTTCCAGCGGCTGGTCGATATCCACCACCAGAACATCGCGTTCGTCGGCACCCGGCTCTTGCAGCGTTTCAAACTGCGTCACCAGCATCTGGGTTTTGAAGAAATGACCTTTGCGCGCTTTCAGACGGCTTTCAATGACGTCGAAATCACCTTTCAGATAGATAAAGGAGAGATTCGGGTTTCCCTCGCGCAGCAGGTCGCGATAGTGTTTTTTCAGTGCGGAACAGACAATCAGCGAGATTTTATTGGTACGCTGCATCGCGAAAGCGGCGTCGTTCAGCGCCTGCAACCACGGTTTGCGGTCATCATCATTCAACGGCTCGCCGGAAGCCATTTTTTCAATATTGCAGCGCGGATGCAGAAAATCGCCGTCCAGAAACGCGGCATGAAGCTGATGCGCCACGGCGCTTGCGACAGCGGATTTACCGCTGCCTGATACGCCCATCAGAACGTAAACGTGGTGATCATGATTAGTCGTGCTCAAAGCGGGCCCCCACTCTACAAGTTGCAAAATTTGTTACGGGTAACTGTTATCGGTAACATTGTCCAACCGCACCATTCACGACGCAATGACCATTCGTGCCAAAAGTGAATAAGTGTGAGCTACTTCAAAGTTGTCAGACTAAATAGATCCGCCCGGTGACAAGGTGAAACCTAAATCTAACATTTTTGGCGTGACCGTTTCGCCGCGAATGCGGGCCAACAGACGTTCCGCGCCAATGCTGCCCATTCGCTCGCGCGGCGTCAGGACGCTTGCCAGACGCGGTTCCATCACCTGGCCGATGTCATGACCGTGGAACCCGGCGATCGCCATGTCGTCCGGGATTTTTAGCCCCAGGCGCTGGCATTCGAAGGCCGCCCCCACCGCCAGGTCATCGTTGGTGCAAAAAATACCGTCAAGCTGTGGGTATTCGCGTCGCGCCTGGCGCATGAGTTCGATACCGGAAGAGTAGGATGAAGATTGCTCCATCATCACACTGTAAGGAACCAGGCCTGCGTCCCGCATCGCCTGTTCATAGCCCTTCTGCTTGATGATAGTACGTTCGTCGAGGCGCGCCCCCAGATAGGCGATATGACGATGACCACGCGCGATAATCGCGGCGGTCATCTGACGGGCGGCCTCAAAGTTGTCAAAACCAACGGCAATATCGAGACACGGCGACTGGCTGTCCATCAGTTCCACCACCGGAATCCCGGCGACTTCGATCATTTTTAAGGTGCGCGGCGTATGGGTACGCTCAGTGAGGATCAGGCCGTCGATATTCCAGGAGAGCATCGATTCCAGGCGCTCCTGCTCCATCTCCGGTTTATAGCCGTAGTGCGCCAGCATGGTCTGATACCCGTGGGCATCGGTGACGGCCTCAATGCCGCGTAACACTTCCGCAAAGACCTGGTTGGTTAAAGACGGCAGCAGAACGCCAATGGCGCGACTGGTGGCGTTGGAAAGAATGTCAGGCGCGCGATTAGGAATGTACCCGAGCTCATCAAGCGCAGCCGCAATTTTACCCCGCAGCGCGACGGAGACCTGCTCCGGATTACGCAAAAAACGGCTGACCGTCATTTTGGTCACGCCCACGCGGTCGGCTACATCCTGAAGTACGGGTCTTTTCTTTTTCATCGTCCTGAAAGGTATAAAAGGGATAGATTTGCCCAGTTTACCACGGACGTGCGGAATTAATGACAAACGATGAAAAGCCGGATGGCAACGCTTTCGCGTCTTATCCGGCCTACAAAAGGTTACAGCACGTTAAACTGGCGGCAAGTCAAACAGCAACACTTCACTGTCGCGGTCGGCATGAATCGAGATTGCCTGCTCATCCCAAATCGCCAGGCCGTCGCTGGTCGTCGCTTTGGTACCGTTAATGGTCACGTTACCTTTTACCACCTGGATCCAGACGCGGCGCTCAGCGGCAATCTGATGCACCGACTGCTCATCTTTGAGCAGCGCCCAGCGGTACAGCTCCATATCCTGGTGGACCTTCAGCGAACCATCGCGAGCATCTGGCGAAAGCACCAGTTGCTTGCCCTGCGCGGCGTCGAAGCGGCGCTGTTCGTAGCGCGGCGTGATGCCTGTTTCTTGCGGAATGATCCAGATCTGGTACAGCCGCAGACGATCCGTTTTGCTCGGGTTGTACTCGGAGTGGCGAACGCCGGTCCCGGCGCTCATAATCTGGAATTCACCTGCCGGAACCTGTTCTTTATTGCCCATACTGTCCTGATGCTCCACCGCGCCTTCCAGCACATAAGTCAGGATTTCCATGTCTTTATGGGGGTGAGTACCAAAGCCCTGACCTGCGTCGATCACATCGTCGTTAATCACACGCAGCGCCGAGAACCCCATAAAGTTCGGATCGTAATAATCGGCAAAAGAAAAAGTATGCCAGGAGTCAAGCCAGCCATGATTCGCATGACCGCGGTCGTTTGCTTTGCGTAAGTAGATCATTGTGTTCACCCCCAGATGTTTTCGATGGAATAAGTGTGGACTCATTCCGTCCGGGATCATAGAGAGTGAAAATTGACTCCTCTGTTCAAAAAATATGAATAAGCGCAGAGGAGTCTGTAATGGCTATTTAGCGAGGGTTATCGTCGCAGGCGTTGCCTGTTCGAAAGCACGTTCGAGGATTTCCAGGTTGGTAAGAACTTCAGATTCCTTGACGTAATTAGGCGTACCGACGGTCAACGTCTGGTACAGCGCATCATAGACGCGACCATAGTCACCCGTTTCCGGTTTCACCTCTTCTTTCACCGTAACGCCGTCATCGTTAACATATTCCAGCACGCCGACGGATTCGTCAGCGGCGAAACCGGGTTCGCCAGGCATAATGTTCGCTTTCAGGCTGGTTTCTTGTTGATCGATACCGTATTTCACAAACGAACCTTTGGTGCCGTGAACAATAAACTTCGGATAGTCGATTTTCACCAGATGGCTGGTTTTCACAATGGCTTTCAGGTCACCGTAGAACAATTGCGCTTCAAAGGTGTCATCCGGATTCGCTTTATTACGCAGGCTACGAATGTCATACGCGACATGATCCGGGCGGCCAAATAGCGAAATAATTTGATCCATGGTGTGGACGCCAAGTCCATAGAATGCGCCATCCTGCGGCAGGCCAGGTTTGGTTTCCGCCACGGGTCGGTAGTAGTCAAAATGGCTTTCAACTTCGACAATCTTGCCCAGTTTCCCGCTCTCAATCGCTTTTTTAGCAGTGAGAAAACAGGAATCAAAACGCCGATTCTGATACGGCGTGACGGTCAGTCCTTTGCTTCGCGCCAGGTCGAACAACACTTTTGCTTCCGCCAGCGTCGGCGTGAAAGGTTTCTCAACCAGCACATTTTTACCCGCTTCCAGCGCGCGTTTGGCGTATTCGAAATGGCTGTCAGCATGCGTACAGACGATCACCAGCTTTACCTACGGATCGCCCAACACCTCATCCAGATCGCTGGTGAAGTGAATATGTGAATACTGTGGCGCCTGCTCTTCCGGTTTAGCGTGACGACGGAAAATATGCGCGACATGCCAGGTATCTTTCCGATTCAGAACATAGGGGAGATGGTAACGGGTGGTGCTTTTGCCGAATCCAATAAATGCGCAGTGTAAGGTCATGAGACGATCCTTTTGAAGATGATTGTTTACACCATAGCGCAAAGCGTGAGGAGACTGAATGTTGGATTCTTTGCCGGATGCGGAGAAGCCTTTTCGGGCCTACAAAAGCAGATGCCTCAAGATCAGCCGTCGGCGTCGCGGTCAGTTTGTTCACGGCAAGCGCGCAGGGCCCGGAGCGTGCTAAATGTACGTGAGGAGCACGAGCACTTCCCGGGGACAAAATGACAAGTAAGCCAGGCTGAAACAAAACCCAAAAAAAAAGCCAGCAAAAGCTGGCCAAAATAATACTGGAAGCAATGTGAGCAATGTCGTGCTTTCAGGTTCTCCGTAGGGGTTCCCCTGAATGCAAGGCAATAGTAATCATTCTCATTCGCACTTGTCTACTTCTTTTTGCAAAAAAATGCGGTTGACGGAATTTTCTTTCTCAGCGAGTGTAAATACACAATTACCCCTGCAGGAGATAAGGAATGAGTGAAATAGTGATACGCCACGCTGAACCGAAAGATTACGACGCCATTCGTCAGATCCACGCCCAGCCGAAGGTGTACCACAACACGCTACAGGTTCCTCATCCTTCCCTCGAAATGTGGCAGGCGCGGCTAACCGAGCAAGCCGGGGTTAAACAACTGGTTGCCTGCATTGACGATATTGTCGTTGGCCATCTTTCTATTCAGGTCACCCAACGTCCCCGTCGCAGCCACGTGGCCGATTTTGGTATCTGCGTGGATGCCCGGTGGCACAATCGTGGCATTGCCAGCGCGCTGATCCGCACGATGATCGACATGTGCGACAACTGGCTGCGCGTCGAGCGTATTGAGTTAACGGTGTTTGTTGATAACGAGCCCGCGGTGGCGGTGTATAAGAAGTACGGCTTTGAAATCGAAGGCACCGGTAAGAAATACGGCCTGCGCAACGGTGAGTACGTTGATGCGTACTTTATGGCGCGCGTGAAATAAAGTTTCCCCGCCCCACCCTGTGGGGCGAAACGTCACAAACCTTCACAACATTCCAGTTATTGCAACCTACTTCCCCTATATCAAAACAATAACCACCTGAATTTCATGGTTATTACCACTTTAAGCTTTATCACCGTTTTTTCCGTAATTTTAGCAATATCAATATTACATTTTTGTTTTTTTTTGGTTTCTACCATCACTTTATGGTGACAATCACAACAATATACTCCTCCCGGGACTAATTTAACCACGGTGAGGTAAAAAATGAAATTTGAACGCCATCATAGAATATTGAAGGAACTCAGTATTTCGGGAGTTGTAAAAGTTTCAAATCTGGCGAAAAGTCTCAAGGTAACAAAGGAAACTATTCGTTCAGATCTCAATGAACTTGCCGGACAGGGATATCTTACTCGCTGTCATGGTGGTGCATTTATTACCCTTGATTCTCTTGATAACGTCGCAAAAAATGAAATTGCTTATGTGCTGGAAAAATATGAATCAGCGCAGAAAATAAAAAAAGGTCTCTCTGCCATGAAAAATAATGTATGTGTTATCGGCTCGTTCAATGTTGATATTATCAGTTATCTACCGAGATTACCCTCAACGGGAGAATCATTGCTGGCCGATAAATTTATTTTTTCACCCGGCGGTAAGGGATGTAATCAGGCATTAGCAGCAAGCTATGCCGATTCTGATGTGCATTTTATTACTAAAGTAGGGTCAGATCATTTTAGTGATTACGCCATTAATTTTATAAACTCATCAAAAATCCATAAAAGTGTTATCTACCAGACCAAAGAAACACAAACAGGTACAGCAACCATCATGGTGAATGGTGATACCGGAGATAACGTCATCGCTATCTACCCTGGCGCCAACATGACAATTTCCCCTGATGAAATCACCATTCAGAAAGAAGCCATTGTTCATTCAGATATTGTTCTTGTCCAACTGGAGACGAATTACGAAGCGCTGCAGCAAACAATTCGTCTCGCACAAAAAAATGACATACCGGTCATTATCAATCCAGCGCCATACAATGACATGGTTAACACCATCATTAATAACATTGACTATATTACGCCAAATGAAACGGAAGCAGGCCTGCTGGCCAATATGGCGGTTAATGATATCGAATCAGCCAAATGCGCGGCCAAAATTATTCATCAGAAAGGCGTCAAAAATACCATTATTACATTAGGTAGCAAAGGTTCGCTTGCTTATGATGGCACACAATTCATCTATTCCCCGGCATTTCCGGCAGTTGTAAAAAATACGGCGGGAGCGGGTGACGCTTTCAATGGCGCCCTCGCATCTGGTCTTGCAAAAGGAAAGTCACTGGCATCCGCATTGTGCTACGCCAGCGCATTTGCCTCACTTGCGGTTGAAACGCCTAATGCCTCTGATATGCCGGAAAACGACTCCGTTCTTCATCGTATTCAGGGTTCACATTACAAACAAACTATCTCTACTCACTAAATCAAGGAGCAGACTATGAACAATACGCAGAAAAAACTAAAGGTGCTCTTTATTGGAGAATCCTGGCATATTCATATGATTCATTCAAAAGGTTATGACAGTTTCACCTCCAGTAAATATGAAGAAGGCGCTACATGGTTACTGGAATGTCTGAGGAAAGGCGGCGTTGATATTGATTACATGCCTGCCCACACGGTACAAATTGCCTTTCCAGAGAGTATTGACGAATTAAATCGTTACGATGTGATTGTTATTAGCGACATTGGTAGTAATACCTTCCTGCTACAAAATGAAACCTTCTATCAGCTAAAAATAAAGCCAAACGCTCTGGAATCCATTAAAGAGTACGTCAAAAATGGCGGTGGACTACTCATGATTGGCGGTTATCTGTCATTTATGGGTATTGAGGCAAAAGCCAATTATAAGAACACCGTTCTTGCTGAGGTTCTGCCAGTTATTATGCTTGACGGCTATGACCGGGTAGAAAAGCCAGAGGGTATTTGTGCTGAGGCTGTCTCACCTGAACATCCTGTTGTTAACGGGTTCTCAGATTACCCGGTATTTCTTGGATATAACCAGGCCGTCGCCAGAGACGATGCCGATGTCGTATTAACAATAAATAATGACCCATTGTTAGTGTTCGGTGAATACCAACAGGGTAAAACCGCCTGCTTTATGAGTGACTGCTCCCCACACTGGGGAACCCAGCAGTTTATGTCATGGCCGTTTTATACCGACCTGTGGGTCAACACGCTTCAATTCATCGCCAGAAAATAAAAAACAATGGAGTAACGAAAGTTACTCCTTTTATAAAATATAAGGATTGATGTATGAACAAGAATAAGTACTCAACCCCCTTACTGATGCTTGCCACCATCTTAGCCGGTATGCTTTCCCCGATGCAGTCTGCCGTTAATGGGCAGTTAGGACATTGGTTACAAGACGGTAATGCTTGCGCAGTAATCTCATTTGCCAGCGGTCTGGTCGTCATGTTTTTTATTATTGTTGCGCGCAAAGAAACACGCCAGCAATTCGCCTCAATCCCTACTCTGATTAAAAAGAGAAAAATCCCGCTATGGAATTGGTTTGCAGGATTATGCGGGGCGATGGTCGTATTTTCTGAAGGCGCATCCGCCAGCGCGCTGGGCGTTGCCACCTTTCAAACGGCATTAATTTCCGCCCTGCTCCTTTCCGGCCTGCTGTGCGACCGTTTTGGCGTCGGTGTGGATGAGAAGAAATATTTTACGCCATGGCGCATTACTGGCGCATTGTTCGCCGTTATCGCCACCGTTTTTGTCGTGTCGCCACAGTGGCACTCAACCTCGTTTATCCTGCTCGCTATCCTCCCCTTTTTGGCAGGGTTACTCGCTGGCTGGCAGCCTGCGGGGAATGCTAAAGTCGCCGAGGCAACAGGCTCCATGCTGGTGTCCATTACATGGAACTTCATCGTCGGCTTTTGTGTCCTGGGCGCAGCGCTGGCGATACGTATCGCATTAGGACATGTCACCGTCCAGTTACCCGATACATGGTGGATGTATCTCGGTGGTCCGCTGGGTCTGCTGTCCATCGGGCTGATGGCGATTCTGGTGAGAGGCTTAGGGCTATTGATGCTGGGCGTAGCGTCAACAGCAGGCCAACTGCTTGGCTCAGTGCTAATTGATGAATTGATCCCTTCATTAGGCAATACGGTCTACCTGGTCACCATCATCGGTACGCTGTTCGCGTTAGTCGGTGCGATTGTTACCACCATCCCTGAATACAGAGCATCCAAAATGGCGCAAAAAATGGAGGTGTCAGGATGAAAGGTTTCCTGCAAACCGTAACTGGCCCGGTGGCGCATACTGATATGGGCCTGACGCTACCGCATGAGCATCTGTTTAACGATCTGTCATCAGTCGTTGACGAGCCACATTATGCTTTTTCACAGCAACTGGTGGGAAAGAAAGTCAGTGCTGACCTGCAGTGGGGGCTGAAACACGACCCATACTGCTGCGCCGATAACATGGACAGAAAAGAGATTGATGATGTTATCTTTGAAATCAATAACTTTATGTCCTTAGGCGGCAGGACGATTGTCGACGCCACGGGATCAGAATCCATTGGGCGGGATGCCTCAGCGCTACGAGAAGTTGCCTTAAAAACGGGTTTGAATATCGTTGCGTCCTCAGGACCTTATCTGGAGAAATTTGAAAGCACCCGGATTCATAAACCTGTCGAGTTGTTAGCCTCACTCATTGATAAAGAACTGAATCAGGGTATTGGTGAGACGGATATTCGCGCGGGCATGATCGGTGAAATCGGCGTATCACCTGCTTTTACCCAAACGGAGCGTAACAGCCTGCGGGCTGCTTCTCTGGCACAATGTAACAACCCCCACACGGCGATGAATATCCATATGCCGGGGTGGCTGCGACTGGGGGATGAGGTGCTGGATATTGTGCTGGAAGAAATGAACGTCTCCCCGGCAAAAGTCTCGCTGGCGCATTCGGACCCTTCAGGAAAAGATGTCGCCTATCAACGTAAAATGCTCGACCGCGGCGTATGGCTTGAATTTGACATGATTGGTCTGGACATCACCTTTCCAAAAGAAGGTGTCGCGCCGGGCGTTCAGGAGACCGCAGATGCAGTAGCGAATCTGATTGCACTGGGTTACGCCGACCAAATCGTTTTAAGCCATGATGTTTTTCTCAAACAGATGTGGGCGAAAAATGGCGGAAATGGCTGGGGGTTTGTACCAAATGTCTTCCTCGCCTATCTGGCTGCCCGTGGAGTAGACAACGATACTCTTCGCAAGCTCTGTATTGATAATCCAGCCCGATTACTCACGGCATAATCTGCAAATAGCCCGGTGTCTGACACCGGGCCTGGTATTAAAAATCAGTATCCCGCCGTTAAGTCATCTACGGAACGCGGGTCGGACGCGCCATACAGTGCGCCATCCGGCCCAACCATAATACTTTGTGTGCTGCCCATCGCCTCTTTCAGCGCCACTTTCTGTCCTTTTTGCTCCAGCAGTTTGATTGTATCCGGGCTGAAGCCCTTCTCGACGCGAAGCTCATCCGGCAACCACTGATGATGGAAGCGCGGCGCGTTGGTCGCTTCGGCGACGTTCATGCCAAAATCAATGCTGTTCACTACCATTTGCAGCACAGTAGTGATGATTCGACTCCCGCCAGGGCTACCGGTCACCAGCCAGGTTTTGCCGTCTTTTACCACGATAGTGGGCGACATCGACGACAGCGGACGTTTTTTTGGTTCGACCGCGTTAGCATCGCCGCCCACCAGGCCATAAACATTGGGTACACCGGGTTTAGCAGAAAAATCATCCATTTGATTATTCAGCAGAATACCGGTATTTCCCGCCACAATTCCTGTGCCGAAGGTGGTGTTCAGGGTATAGGTCACCGCCACGGCATTGCCGTCTTTATCCACCACCGAGAAGTGGGTGGTCTGGTTGCTTTCATACGGGGCGAGCTTGCCCGGTTTGATCTGGCTGGAAGGTTTTGCCTTATTAATATCAATTTGATCGGCCAACGTTTTCGCATAGGCTTTGTTGGTCAGCGCCTGCCACGGCACTTTCACAAAGTCCGGATCGCCCAGATACTCTGAGCGGTCAGCGTAGGCATATTTTTCCGCTTCCGCCATGATTTGCATGGCATCGGCGCTGCCAAAGCCGTACTTCTTCATATCGAAGTTTTCAAGAATATTGAGGATTTGCACGATGTGAATACCGCCCGAGGACGGCGGCGGCATGGAGAAGACCTGATACCCGCGATAGTCACCGCTGATTGGCGTACGCTCAACGGCTTTATAGCTGGCTAAATCCTCTTTGGTCATCAGACCGCCGTTCTTCTGCATTTCCCCGGCAATCTGGTCGGCAATCGCCCCTTTATAAAACGCAGCCGGGCCGTTTTCGGCAATCATTTCCAGGCTTTTCGCCAGATTCTTCTGGACCAGCTTATCGCCTTTTTTCAGCGGCTCGCCGTCTTTCCAGAAAATGGCTTTGCTGTTCTCATGATTAGGGATCACTTCGCTGCCGTAAGTTTTTAAGTCGTCGGCCAGCGCATCGTTAACCACAAAACCCTCTTCCGCCAGCTTAATCGCCGGACGCACCACTTTATTCAGCGGCATCGTGCCGTATTTCTCCAGCGCCAGCGAGAACCCCGCCACGGTGCCAGGCGTACCGGATGCCAGATGCGACGTCAGCGACTTTTTCGCATCGGCGTTACCCTGATCGTCAAGGAACATATCGCGCGTAGCGCCGGCCGGCGCCATTTCACGAAAATCAATCGCCGTGGTAGCGCCATCTTTAGTGCGCAACAGCATAAATCCCCCGCCGCCCAGATTCCCGGCTTGCGGATGCGTGACAGCCAGCGCATAGCCCACGGCGACGGCGGCATCCACGGCATTACCGCCCTGCTTTAAGATATCCACGCCAACCTGCGTCGCCATTGCATCCACCGAGGCCACCATCCCTTGCGTCGCCCGCACAGGATGAAAGACATCTTCTTCAACACCATAGGAGACTGGCGGCGCGACGGGAGGATTGGCCACCGCGCTAAACGTCCCCCCGGCCAGCAGAGCGGCGATCGCCACCCAGCGCATAAACGTTGGTTTCATCGTTGTTTTTCTCCAGATAAAGGGGTGTATGTCCCGTTTAATCCTGGTCCACAACGCTTAAAAAATCATCATCATGGCGAAATAGAGGTACACTTAAAAAGAGGCCTCATCGGGAGGAGACGACAATGAAACGCTTACTACTTATTACGGCTTTATTACCCTTTGCTGTATTGGCCCAGCCAATTAACACTATGAATAATCCTAATCAGCCAGGTTATCAAATCCCCAGCCAGCAGCGTATGCAGACGCAGATGCAAACGCAGCAGATTCAGCAGCAAGGTATGTTGAAACAACAGATGCAAACGCAGGCGCGCAGCCAGCAGCAAAATCTACAGTCGCAGTTGAATGCCAATACGCAGCGGGTTCAGCAGGGACAGCCGGGCAACGGTATGCTCGGTCAGCAAACGCTGCCCAATACGCAGGGCGGAATGCTCAGCGGCAGCGGAAATCCGGACCGGATGCTAAACCATTCCCAGCCAATGTTGCAGCAGGGCAGCGGGACGCCGCAGCCTGACATCCCGCTGAAAACTATCAGCCCTTAAAACTGAAAGTGAGGGCCGATGTCATCAATGCGATCGGTGCAGATACAATCCACGCCCCAGCGCAGCAGCTCTGCCGCCCGCTGGGGCTGATTGACGGTATACACCAGAATCCGCAGACCCGCGGCCTTAATCTCTTGCACTCGCGTCTCATCGAGTAATTTATGGTTGAGATGGAGGGAAACACAGCCCAGACGGGTCGTCAGTTCACGCCAGTCTTCACGCCATTTATCCAGTAGTAACCCGCGCGGCAGTTCAGGTACTGCCGCCTGCGCCGCTTCCAGCGCCTCTATCTCAAAGGAAGAAAGCAGCGGCGGCGTCATCCCGGCCCACAGTTCGCGGGCGGCCAACGCCACGACACGTCCTGTTAGCCTTCCGCTCCCCGTTGTCGGTTTGATCTCAATATTCGCCATCATGCCGTGTTTACGGCAGCGCTCCGCCACCTGCGAGAGCAACGGCAGCGGCTCGCCTTTAAATTCGCCGCTAAACCAACCGCCAGCGTCCACACGCAATAAATCCTGCCAGTTCAACTCGCCCGCCACACCCCAACCATTGCTGGTGCGCTCCAGGTTATCGTCATGCAGCAGGAAAATTTCGCCGTCTTTCGACAGCTTGGCATCAAACTCAATCATGGTGTGCCCGTATCGCGCGCCCACGTCAATCGCCGCCAGAGTGTTTTCCGGCGCCAGTTTACCGCCGCCGCGATGGGCGACAATGTGAGGATAAGGCCAGTTACTCATACACGTTGTCCTGTTTCGCCATCAAAAAGATGTCGCTGATGTTCCGGCAGATGCAGCCATAGCGTACTGCCCGCCGCCGGGCGCTGCTGATGCGCCAACCGCACCACCAGTTTCTGATCGCCCCAGCGCCCATGCGCCAGATTATCCGCGCCCAGAATCTCCAGCGTGTCTACCGTTAACGGCACGCCGCCTTCCGCCTGCGAGCTTAACGCAATATGCTCCGGGCGGATACCCAGCGTCATTTTACGTCCAGCATGACCCCGATAGCCCGCACCAATCGGCAACGCCAGACCGCCAGGCAATTCGAAACGGTCGCCGGAAGCGCTGATAACGCCGTCCAACAGATTCATCGCCGGGCTGCCAATAAAGCTCGCCACGAAGCGACTGGCCGGTTTTTCATACACCTCTACCGGCGTGCCAATCTGTTCTGCGACGCCTTTATTCATCACCATCACCCGCTGGGCCAGCGTCATCGCCTCTACCTGATCGTGAGTAACATAGAGCGAGGTGGTACGAAGGCGACGATGCAGATGTTGTAACTCCAGACGCATCTGCACGCGCAGCTTGGCGTCGAGGTTAGAGAGCGGTTCGTCGAATAAAAAGACTGCCGGCTCGCGGACGATCGCGCGCCCCATTGCCACGCGCTGCCGTTGACCGCCGGAAAGCTCGCGTGGACGGCGTTTAAGCAGGCCGTCCAGCTCCAGAATGCGCGCCGCCTCCCGCACGCGTTCTTCAATATGCGCTTTGCTCATACCGCGAATTTTCAGCCCCCACGCCATGTTCTCCTCTACGCTCATATGGGGATAGAGAGCATAGTTCTGAAATACTATCGCGATGCCGCGATCTTTGGGCTCCATCTCGGTGACCCGTTTGCGATCAATCCAGATATCGCCGCTGGTCACGCGTTCCAGACCGGCCACCATCCGCAACAACGTTGATTTGCCGCAGCCGGACGGCCCGACCATCACGATAAATTCGCCATCCGCCACGTCCAGCGTCAGCGGTTGAATGACCTGGGTTTTGCCGTCCCAGCTTTTGGTTACTGCCTGTAGTTTTAAACCAGCCATTTTTATTTCTCACTGTCCACTAAACCACGCACAAACGCCCGTTGCATGGCTAACACAATTACGACCGGGGGAATCAGAGTCAGCAGCATTGCCGCCATCACCTGGTTCCATTGCGTGGTACCTTCGCCAGTGGCGATCATCCCTTTGATACCCGCTACGGCAGTGCCAAGATTCACGTCGGTGATAATCAACAGCGGCCACAGATACTGGTTCCAGCCGTAGATAAAGGTGATGACGAATAACGCCGCCAGGTTGGTTTTTGACAGCGGCAACACGATGTCGCGGAAAAAGCGCATCGGCGACGCGCCGTCAATACGGGCCGCCTCCACCAGTTCATCCGGAAGCGTCATGAAGAATTGACGAAACAGGAAAGTGGCGGTAGCGGACGCCATCAGCGGTAACGTCAGACCGGCATAGCTGTCGAGCATTTTCAGGTTGGCGATCACTTCCACCGTCGGGAAGATACGCACTTCAACCGGCAACATCAGGGTGATAAAAATCATCCAGAAGAACAGGTTACGCAGGGGAAAACGAAACCAGACGATGGCGAATGCGGAAAGCATAGATACCGTGATTTTGCCTACCGTAATGCTGAACGCCATAATGAAACTGTTAAGCATCATCAGCCAGAATGGCGCGCTATTAACACCGACGCCGTTGACCCAAATAGTTTTGATATTCTCCAGTAACTGCGTGCCGGGAAGCAGCGTCATCGGCGTCTCAAACACCGCGCGGTCGTCCAGCGTCGCCGCGACAAACGCGACATACAGCGGAAACAAAATGACCGCGATCCCCAGAATCAGCATGGTATGGCTGAATATTGTCAGCCCGCGACGATTCTCTATCATTGGTAACGCACCTTACTTTCCACATAGCGGAACTGCACCACCGTCAGAATGATGACGAGGAACATCAACACCACCGACTGCGCGGCGGACGCCGAGAGATCCAGGCCGGTAAACCCTTCGCGATAGATCTTATAAATCAGCGTCGTGGTGGCTTGTACCGGCCCGCCGGCGGTCGCGGCGTCGATCACCGGGAAGGTGTCGAAAAAGGCGTACACCAGGTTGACCACCAGCAGGAAGAAACTGACCGGCGCAATAAGCGGCAAAGAAAGCCGGAAGAAACGACGAATCGGCCCGGCGCCATCAATGGCCGCCGCTTCCACCAGCGAGCGGGGAATGGATTGCAGCGCGGCAAAGAAGAATAAAAAGTTGTAACTAATCTGCTTCCAGACTGACGCAAATACCACCAGGAACATCGCCTGACCGCTGTTTTGCGCGTGGTTCCAGTCATAGCCGAATTCGCCGAGGAAATGGGTGATTAATCCCCGCCCTGGGTTAAACAGGAAAATCCACAATACGGCGGCGACGGCGGGCGCGACGGCATAAGGCAGCAGCATCAGCGTCTGATAAAAACGGCTGCCGCGCACCACGTAATCCACCAGGGCGGCGAAAAACAGCGAGACCAGCAGGCCGCTAAACGTGACCAGCGCGCTGAATTTAATCGTCGTCCAGAAGGCGTCGAGATAATAACTGTCGTGAAAAAGCGCGACGAAATTCTCCAGCCCGACAAATTGGCTGGAAAAACCAAACGGATCGACGCTTTGCAGCGAATACCACAGCGCTTCGCCCGCAGGCCAGATAAAGAAAATAACGGTGATAACCAACTGCGGGGCAACCAGTAAATACGGCAGCCAGCGCGAGCGGAACACCGGACGGAATGATGACATGAAGGTTCTTTTCCTGGAAGGTGCCGGATGGCGGTGCAAGCACCTTATCCGGCCTACAAACGCTGTAGGCCTGATAAGCGCAGCGCCACCAGGCACTTATACACTTAAGATTTGCTCGCTTTCTCAAAACGACGCAGCAACTGATTCCCGCGCTCCACTGCGGTATCCAACGCCTGTTGTGGGGTCTTCTTCCCGGTCCAGACGCTTTCCAGCTCTTCGTCCACGATGGTACGAATCTGCGGCATATTGCCCAGACGCAAGCCTTTGGTGAAGGGTAACGGCGGCTTATTCAACATCTGGCGAGTGGCGATATCCGCACCGGGGTTTTTATCGTAATAACCCTGCTCGCGGGTCAGCTCGTAGGCGGCGGTGGTAATCGGCAGGTAGCCAGTTTTTTGATGCCATTCAGCAGCGTTTTCCGGTTTTGCCAGGAAGTCGAGGAATTTGGCGACGCCGGTATAGGTTTCTTTATATTTACCCTGCATGACCCATAGGCTGGCTCCGCCGATAATGGCGTTTTGCGGCGCGCCCTTGATATCAGCGTCGTACGGCATCATACCCACGCCATAGTTAAATTTGGCATACTGGCGGATATTGGCGAGCGAGCCGGAGGACGCGGTTGTCATCGCGCAGTCACCGTTATAAAACTTCTCGGTAGACTCGTCCTTACGCCCAACATAGCTAAAATCGCCTTTTTTATTCATCTCTTCCAGCAGCGCGATATGTTTCACCTGCTCTGGCTTATTAAACTCCAGCACCGCGTCTGTACCGTCAAAGCCATTGTTTTTACTGGCAAAGGGGAGACCGTTCCAGGCGCTGAAGTTTTCCAGTTGGATCCAGCCTTGCCAGCCGCTGGCGTAACCGCATTTCATGCCTGCCGCTCTCAGTTTCGCGGTATAGTCAGCCAGCTCCTGCCAGGTTTTCGGCGGCTGTTCCGGATCTAAACCGGCTTTCTTAAAGGCGTCTTTGTTGTAGTACAGTACCGGCGTGGAGCTGTTAAAGGGCTGGGAGAGCAGATGCCCGCTTTTAGCATCGGTGTAGTAGCCTGCAACGGTCGGTACAAACTGGGACTCGTCAAAGTTAATACCGGCGTCTTTAAACACTTCATAAACCGGCTTAATGGCTTTCGAGGCCATCATGGTCGCCGTCCCAACCTCATAAACCTGCAATATTGCCGGCGCGTTGCCGGTACGGAATGCCGCGATCCCGGCGCTCAGGTTCTGTTCATAGTTCCCCTTATAGACCGGAACGATTTTGTAATCCGGATTGGCCTGGTTGAAACGTTGCGCCAGTGAATCAACTTCTTTGCCTAACTCCCCTTCCATTGAATGCCAGAATGGAATAGTGGTGACGGCCAACGCCTGACCCGTAAATGCCAGACTCAGCGCCAGTCCTAAAGCTGTATGTCGTAACGATATCATCGGTTATCTCTCTTTTTGTGCCGGGATGCGCGATATCACGCGTTTTATGTTCGCGGGGGTAACATGACATGCTCGAATGACAGAAAAATAACTTTTTTATTACAAAAAAAAGATAGTAAGGCGACAGAGAGATGGCAAGGCAGTGAAAGCGCCGGAAAAGAAAAGTGGGAGCTACTGCACGTCTGACAGCGTAATGCTGACCAGACATGCGTTATTTGGCTGGCGTCAGCAGTTAATCACGATGAGAATACTTTTTGTACAGATTTTGTAAGCGCCGCTGATCTCGCCGCTCGCGTTCACGCTGAATGTCGGATTTTTCATCCTCCCACGTTGCACAATCCGGATGATGACGCACTTCGCAGGTCGTTGCGGCCAGTGGATAAGGCGTTGCGGTTTCTTCTTGCCAGATAGCAGGATCGCGGGGATCAAAATCGTTTGAGGTTAAGGCGTTAACACTGAACGAAGCCGCGAACAACAGCGTTCCCATTATGCAGGCGCCTGAACGTATCATCCTTGCTCCTTCTTCGGTGGTTATAGTTGATAACTATTCTCAACTATAACATATTGGTACGAAAAATGTTCTACTGATTTGCCGAATGCCGAGTAATCCGCCAGGTCCGGTAAGCGGTAGCGCCACCGGGCGCGTTTGCCAGATGGCAGCTGTAAACTGCGCCTTATCCGCCCAGATAGGCGCTGCGCACCGCTTCGTTCGCCAGCAGTGCATCACCGGTATCGGATAGCACCACGTGGCCGTTTTCCAGCACATAACCGCGGTCGGCGAGCTTCAGCGCCTGGTTGGCGTTCTGCTCGACAAGGAAGATGGTCATACCCTGCTCGCGCAACTGCTCAATGGTGTCGAAGATCTGCTGGATGATGATCGGCGCCAGCCCCAGCGACGGTTCATCCAGCAGCAACAGGCGCGGCTGGCTCATCAGCGCGCGACCAATCGCCAGCATCTGCTGTTCGCCGCCGGACATGGTGCCCGCTCGCTGGATACGGCGTTCATGCAGGCGCGGAAACAGCTCGTACACCCATTTGATACGCTCCTGAAACCGATCGCGCTCGGCAAAAAAACCGCCCATCGCCAGGTTCTCTTCCACCGTCATCCGCGAGAAGACGCGCCGCCCTTCCGGCACTATCGCCACCGCTTCACGCATGATTTTCGCCGTCTGCCAGTCGGTGATGTCTTTACCGTCAAACACCACCCGTCCGCTGGAGGCGCGCGGATCGCCGCACAAGGTGCCAAGCAGCGTCGTTTTCCCCGCGCCGTTAGCGCCAATCAGGGTAACGATTTCCCCCTGGTTGATGTGCAGACTGACGTCGTGCAGCGCCTGAATCTTGCCGTAGTGGGCGCTGACTTTTTCAAACGTTAACATCGTTTTTTCCATCTTATGCCTCACCCAGATAAGCGCGGATGACGTCCGGGTTGTTGCGGATCTCTTCCGGCGTGCCGTTCGCCAGCGGCGTGCCCTGGTTCACCACGTAAATGCGATCGGAAATGCCCATCACCAGCTTCATATCGTGTTCAATCAGCAAGATAGTGGTGTTGTGATGGTTACGTAGTTCGGCAATCAGCTCATCCAGCTCTTTGGTCTCTTTCGGGTTAAGGCCGGCCGCCGGTTCGTCGAGCATCAGAATTTCTGGCTGCGTCACCATGCAGCGGGCAATCTCCAGCCGGCGCTGGTCGCTGTAGGCCAGATTACTGGCCTGGCGGTTGGCATGTTCCAGCAGGCCAATACGCTCAAGCCAGGTCGCCGCGCGGTCCAGCGCTTCACTTTGCGCGCGGCGGAAAGCGGGCGTTTTCAACAGGCCGGAAAAGAGGCCCGTTTTCAGTTGCTGGTGCTGCGCCACCAGCAGGTTTTCAATCACCGTCATTTCGCGAAACAGGCGCACATGCTGGAAAGTGCGTACCACGCCCATGCGGGCGATCTGCTGGCCCGGCAATCCTTCCAGATGCCGCTCGCGCAACGTGATCGTACCGCCTGTCGGCTTATAAAAACCGGTCAGGCAGTTAAACACCGTCGTTTTACCCGCGCCGTTAGGGCCAATCAGCGACACAATTTCCCGCTCACGCAATTCCAGCGATACATTGTTGACCGCCAGCAAACCGCCAAAGCGCATCATCAGGCCGTTAACCGCTAATAATGGCTGACTCATGCCTGCTCTCCTTTCGCCTGACCACTTTTCAGCTTCAACTGCGGACGCGTCATCGGCAGCAATCCCTGCGGGCGCCAGATCATCATCAACACCATCAAACCGCCGAGCATCAACATGCTGTATTCGTTGAAGTCGCGCGACACCACCAGCAGAACCGCCGCCAGGATCACCGCAAACTGCGAGCCCATTCCGCCCAGCACCACAATCGCCAGCACGAAGGCGGATTCGGCGAAAGTGAAGGATTCCGGGCTGACAAAGCCCTGGCGGGCGGCAAACAACGTCCCGGCGAAACCGGCAAACGCGGCGCTGATAGTAAAAGCGGTCAGCTTGATGCGCGTCGGGCTTAAACCTAATGAGCGACAGGCGATCTCATCTTCACGCAACGCTTCCCACGCCCGGCCCAGCGGCATACGCAGCAGGCGGTTAATGACAAACAGCGACAGGACCACCAGCAACAGGGCCACCAGATAGAGGAAAATGACCCGGTCGGATGGGTCGTACTTCACGCCAAAGAAATTGCTGAAGGTATCCCAGCCGCCTTCGCGGGTGTTGCGGCTAAACTCCAGACCAAATAGCGTCGGTTTGGGGATCTGGCTGATACCGTTCGGGCCGCCGGTAATTTCCGTGTTGTTGAGCAGCAGGATACGGACGATTTCGCCGAAGCCGAGCGTCACAATCGCCAGATAGTCGCCGCGCAGACGCAGTACCGGGAAGCCGAGCAGGAAACCAGCAGCGGCGGAGACCAATCCCGCCAGCGGCAGGCAGGTCCAGAAACCCAAACCATAATAGTGGTTGAGCAGCGCAAAGGTATAAGCGCCGATGGCGTAAAAGCCGCCGTAGCCCAATACCAGCAGGCCGGACAGCCCCACCACCACGTTCAGCCCCAGACCGAGGATGATATAAATCATGGTCATAGTGGCGATATCGACGCTACCGCGCGACACCATAAACGGCCACGCCACGGCGATAACCAACAGCGCCATCAGAAACAGCTTTTGCTTAACGGTAGAGCCATCGATCGCCGGCAGAATAAACTTCGGTCCGGAGACGTGCTTCACCGCTTTCTGGAACATCGGACGCAGCAACTGAAAGAAAAAAACCACTGCCGTACCGATAAAGATCCACTGCCAGCGGATGTCGGCGGCGGTATCCACCACCAGTTTGGTGCCGTCCAGCTCCAGTTGTACGCCCATAAAGACGCCAGCCAGAACGAAGAACATCGCCGCAGAGAACAGAGCCATCGCAATATGCATCGGTTTCATACTTTCTCTACCTCCGGACGCCCCAGGATACCGGTCGGCATCACCAGCAGTACCAGAATCAGCAGAGCGAACGACACGACATCTTTATATTCGGTACTTAAATATGCAGACGAGAGCGCTTCGGCGACGCCCAAAATCAGACCGCCGATCATCGCGCCCGGAATGCTGCCAATACCGCCCAGTACCGCTGCGGTGAACGCTTTCATCCCGGCCATAAAACCGATGTAGGGGTTAATTACGCCATAGAACTGACCGAGTAGCACGCCCGCCACCGCCGCCATTGCCGCGCCGATAACAAACGTTAGCGCAATGACGCGGTCGGTATTAATGCCGAGCAGGCTGGCCATTTTCAGATCCTCCGCGCAGGCGCGGCAGGCGCGGCCCATCCGGGAGTAGCGAATGAAAATGGTGAGCGCCAGCATAGCCAGAAAGGTGACTATCCAGATAACCGCCTGCATGGTGGTGATGGACGCGGAAAAGTTTTCGCTGCTGCCCACAATCCACTGGCCGTTAAACAGGCTGGGTAACGCCACGTCGCGCGAACCTTCCGTCAGGCTGACGTAGTTTTGCAGGAAGATGGACATCCCGATGGCGGAAATCAGGGCAATCAGGCGCTTGGAGTTGCGCACGGGCCGGTAAGCGACTCGCTCGATACTCCAGCCGTAGGCGCTGGCAATAATAATCGCGCCGATAAATCCAGCGGCCACCAGGAGCCAACTGGTGTCTATTCCCATCATCATTAGCGCGGCGATGATCATAAAAGAGACGTAGCTGCCGATCATATACACCTCGCCATGAGCGAAGTTGATCATGCCGATAATGCCGTACACCATCGTATAACCGATAGCAATCAGCGCGTAGGTGCTCCCCAGCGTGACGCCGTTAAACATCTGCTGCAAGAAATAGAGAAACTGCTCGGACATAAGGTAACCTTTTTAAACCCGCCCGGCGTGCGGGCGGTGGGATAACTTATCTTCTGGCATTACTTCGCGACGGTTGACGAGCCGTCGGCGTGCCACTGGAAGACGCCAAATTCAAATCCCTTAAGATCGCCTTTTTCATCCCATTTCAGCGGCCCAATAACGGTATCAGCCCCGTTCGCTTTAAGATCTTTCACCAGATCCAGCGGAGCATGGCTGGCGCTACGCGTCATTGCGGTCGCCAGCGACTGGACGGCGGCGTAGGTGATCCAGACATACGGACCGCTGGGATCTTTCTTGTCGGCTTTCAGCGCCTCAACAATCGCTTTATTCGCCGGGTCCTGGTCATAACGTTTTGGCATCGTCACCAACATGCCTTCCGCCGCACCGCCCGCAATATTGGACAGCGACGCGTTACCCACGCCTTCCGGCCCCATAAATTGCGTTTTCAGGCCATTAGCCCGTGCCTGGCGCAGCATCTGCCCCATTTCCGGGTAGTAGCCGCCGTAATACACAAAGTCGATATTCTCTTTTTGCAAGCGAGCAATCAGGGCGGAGAAATCTTTTTCACCGGCGGTAATACCATCAAAAAAGACAATATTGGCATTGCCCTGCTTCAGGCCATCCTGCACGGAGCGCGCCAGTCCTTCGCCGTATTGCTGTTTATCGTGAATGATAGCGATGCGCTGCGGTTTCACCGTTTCCAGGATGTATTTTGCGGCCGTTGGCCCCTGGGAGGAGTCCAGGCCGGCGGTACGCATAATGTACTGATAGCCGCGCTGGGTCAGCTCCGGGTTAGTCGCCCCCGGGGAGATCATAAGAATACCTTCATCTTCATAGATATCGGATGCTGGCTGAGTAGAAGAAGAACACAAGTGACCAATAACGTACTGAATACCGTCGTTAACGATTTTGTTGGCCACCGCCACCGCCTGTTTTGGATCGCAGGCATCATCGTACTCTACGCCGACCAGCTTATCGCCTTTAATACCGCCTTTCGCGTTGATGTCTTTAATGGCCTGACGCGCGCCGTTAAATTCCATATCGCCCCATTGCGCTACCGGGCCGGACATCGCCCCGACTATGGCGACTTTAATATCATCTGCCATTGCCCCCTGCGAGACTGCTAATGCAACAATCCCTGCGATTATTGTTTTCGCTTTCCGTTTCATGTGCCTGTATCCCCATTCGTGATGTTATATGTTTTGTTTTTTGCTGGTTAAAAAGCAGACTGTACTTTTTATAAATGGTGCGCTTTTTACTGACTCATTAATGAGTTAGCGCAGCATTTAAAGCATAATAAGATTAAAATCTCTATTTTTCAGTCTATTAAGAAAAGATAATATTCTGCTTTTCGCTATAGATAAACAAAAAAAGCACGCTTGTCAGCATAAAATAACGGCATATTAAGCGGAATAATTCACTAGCATTCAGGGAATTATGCTGCCTGTTTTCCATTCTCTAATGCTTCAAACTGTAATTATCGTTGTTAAAAAATTAATAACCTGGTAAATGACACAAAAAAGAGAAAGCATCTGGCCTGCCTGTTTCGGTACACTGATCGCATCTTTTGAAATCGGGACAAGCCGTCGATGAAGCTGACCATTCTTCGTTTAGAACACTTTAGCGCTCAGGATCAGATCGATCTGGGCAAAATCTGGCCGGAATATTCCGCCTCCTCATTAAGCGTAGATGAAACGCACCGGATTTATGCCGCGCGGTTTAACGAGCGTTTGTTGGGCGCCGTAAGAGTGACGCTGAGCGGAACGCAGGGCGCGCTGGATTCCTTACGCGTGCGTGAAATCACCCGTCGCCGCGGCGTCGGGCAATACCTGGTAGAAGAAGTCATTCGCAATAATCCCAACGTCTCGTCGTGGTGGATGGCAGATGTCGGTGTTGAAGACCGTAGCGTGATGGCCGCGTTTATGCAGGCGTTAGGCTTTACCGCACAGGCGGATGGCTGGGAAAAAAGATAAAAAAGCCGGATGGCGCTGACGCTTATCCGGCCTACATGCCGGGAGAAAAGATAAAAACCACCTCGCAATTTTCCAAGAATTTCGCGTTGCAGGCAGGCGGCAAGTTATGAAATCCCCGGGAGCTTACATAAGTAAGTGACCGGGGTTGAATAACGTAGCCAACGCACCTGCAGCGCGAAAGGCGCCAGGAAAATCACTTAGCGTCTGTCGCCGTACCGTTCGCATGCCAGTCAAATACGCCGAACTCAAATCCTTTCAGATCGCCTTTCTCATCCCACGACAGCGGTCCCATTACGGTGTCGACCGTGGCGCCTTTCAGGTATTTGGCGATTTCCGCCGGATCGTCGGAGTGGTTCAGGCCCGCCTGCAACGATTGCAGCGCGGCGTAGGTGGTCCACACGAATGCGCCGCTAGGATCTTGTTTCTTGGCTTTGATGGCATCCACAATCGGTTTGTTCGCCGGGACTTGATCGTAGTTCTTCGGTTTGGTGACCAGTAAGCCTTCCGCCGACTCTCCGGCGATGTTAGACAGCGAGACGTTCGCCACCCCTTCCGGCCCCATAAACTGGGTTTTCAGCCCTGCGGCGCGGGACTGGCGCAGGATCTGCCCCATTTCCGGGTGATAACCGCCGTAGTAGACAAAGTCGATATTCTCTTTCTTCAGGCGCGCTACCAGAGTGGAGAAATCTTTTTCGCCGGCGGTGATGCCGTCAAAGAATACGACGTTAACGCCGCCTTTCTTCAGACCGTCCTGCACCGCGCGCGCCAGCCCTTCGCCGTACTGCTGCTTATCGTGGATAATCGCGATGCGCTGCGGTTTTACCTTCTCCAGAATATACTTTGCCGCCGTTGGTCCCTGGTCAGAGTCCAGGCCGGTCGTGCGCAAAATCAGGTTATAGCCGCGCGCGGTCAGCTCCGGCGCGGTCGCCGCCGGGGTTATCATCAGGATGCCTTCGTCTTCGTAGATATCAGACGCTGGCTGTGTGGAAGAGGAGCATAAGTGACCGATAACATACTTGATGCCGTCGTTCACCACTTTGTTAGCGACAGCTACCGCCTGTTTCGGATCACAGGCGTCGTCATATTTCACCGCGACGAGCTCATCGCCTTTAATACCGCCTTTCGCATTGATATCGGCAATTGCCTGCTCCGCACCGGTAAATTCCTGGTCGCCATACTGCGCCACCGGACCGGACATCGCGCCGACAACCGCGACTTTAATGTCCTCGGCGAATGCCATATGGCTTAATGACAGGGCGATACATCCTGCCAATAACGTTTTACCCTTCATATTCATCCTGATAATCCCCATTATTCTGGTTGTTACGTGTGTTGTGGTGTTATTGTTCAGCACTTTATTTCGATTATTGGCTAGCTACCCGTGCTTTAGCAGCATACTCTGCTAAAACATACCCGATTTTTATTATTTTGGAATAGCTAAATTTACATCCAGATAACAGATTTGTGTCGGTGGGGGAGAGGAAGGGCCCGTAGGCCCGATAAGCGAAGCGACATCGGGCAAACGTGTTGCCGGATAGCAGCGTAAACGCCTTATCCGGCCTACAAAAAACAAAACCCCCGAATTCACATTCGAGGGTTCATTGGCAATTCGCGAAGATTACGCTTCGATCGCAGCGCGAAGCTTTTTCATGGCGTTCTTTTCAAGCTGGCGCACACGCTCAACGGAGACGCCGTAACGATCGGCCAGCTCCTGCAACGTAGACTTATTGTCTTCGTCCAGCCAGCGAGCGCGGATAATATCCTGGCTACGCTCGTCGAGCCCCTGCATCGCGTCGGTCAGTCGGTTGGCGGCCTGCTCTTCCCAGTTATCGTCTTCAATGCCGTCGGCAAAGTTAGACGATTTATCCTGCAGATACAGCACCGGCGCCATTGGCTGGCTGTCGGACTCATCGTCCGAAGACATGTCAAACGTCATGTCCTGCGCCGCCATACGCGACTCCATCTCACGCACGTCTTTACTGGAAACACCCAGTTCGCGCGCCACCATTTCAACCTCATCCTGATTAAACCAGCCCAGACGCTGCTTGGTTTTACGCAGATTAAAGAACAGCTTACGCTGCGCTTTCGTGGTTGCGACTTTAACGATACGCCAGTTACGCAGCACGTATTCGTGAATTTCTGCTTTAATCCAGTGTACGGCGAAGGAAACCAGGCGCACGCCTACTTCCGGGTTAAAACGACGTACGGCTTTCATCAGGCCGATGTTGCCTTCCTGGATCAAATCCGCCTGCGGCAGACCATAGCCCGCATAGTTACGAGCAATATGAACAACAAAGCGCAGGTGAGACAGGATCAGCGTTTTAGCTGCTTCCAGATCGCCCTGGTAATGCAGCCTTTCAGCCAATGCCCGCTCCTCGTCAGCCGATAACATCGGCCACGCGTTCGCCGCCCGGATATAAGATTCCAGGTTGCCAACAGGGGCTAAAGCTAAATTTTGCATTTCTTTGGTCATTCAAATCCTCTCAATCAGTATTGCCTGGCACCGTCAGCGAGCAACAACCGTGCCAAAGCCGATGAGCAACGAGAATATCATCCACTCTTTTATCAGACAGTGATTTTATCCACAAGTTCAATGTAACACTGTGCATAATTTACACACATAATGTGACATGAAGATGAAACGCGGGGAAGAGACAACAGGGACTCTTTCCCTGCGAACGGAAGCCCATTGCAGGGAAAGATTATACCACGATTTTATCAATCGGGAGTAAAGTGACGTAAATGTTGCACCGTAGCCAGCCAGGCGGCGATCCAGCCGATTATGGAACAGACCAGCAGCAGCAACAGGCACTCATCGAACGATAAACCATTGAGATCAAACTTCGTGCCGAAGACCTGCGCCACTTCAGTCACCGCCGATGATAAACGCATCACCAAAATTTCAGACAATATCAGTGAAAGAAACGCGCCGGAAAAACCGAGCAACGCGCCGCCGTAGAGGAACGGACGCAGGATAAAGCCATCGGTCGCGCCAATCAGCTTTTGCACGTTAATGGTGTCGCGACGGGCAAAAATGCTCAGGCGCACGCTGTTGCCGATAACGAGGAAGACCGCCGCGACCATCAGCACGCCAATCATCGCCGACACGCGGCCCACCAGCCCGGTGAGCGCCGCCAGACGCGCAAACCAGCTATCATCCATGCGGACTTCGTCAATGCCGTTAATCTGCGAGATACGGTCGCGCAGCGTATTAAGCGAGGCGGTACTTTGAAAGTCCAGCTTGGGGATCACCACCGCCACCGCCGGTAGCGGGTTCTCTTCCAGCATGTCCAGCGCGCCGCCAAAACCCGACCAGTTGCGGAATTCTCCCAGCGCGTCCTCACGGGACAGGTAGTTGACCTTCTCAACGCCCTGCTCGGCCTGAAGCTGCCCAACAACCCGCGCCGCCGCGTCATCATCCAGCGTTTTTTGCAGATAAACGGTGATCTGCGGCGACGGATAATACTGAGTCGCCGCCTGGTTGACGTTCTTATAGACCATGTAACAGACGCTGGGCAGCGTCAGGGAGATGGCGATCACCATCACCGTCAGAAACGTCGCCAGCGGTTTGCTTTTCAGATCTTGCAGCGCGCCGTGCCAGGCATAGCGCACCTGTTCATTAAAGACATTTGTTTTACGTGAGTTTGGTTTCGGCGTCGGCTTCTGACGTCCTGGCGCGTTGCGCCCGCCGCCTGTTCCGCCGCGAGACTTACGCAGTCGATCCAGCCGTCCGCCGAACTGCCTGATTTGGTTAATCGCGTCGCGCCTATTCATTGGCCAGGCCTCCATGCAGATGTCCATCGCTCAGGACGAGCTGCCTATAGGAACGACGGGAGATAAGTCCAATATCGTGCGTCGCCATCAGTACCGTCACCCCTACGCGGTTAAACTCTTCAAACAGACGTAAAATCCCTTCCGACAACGCGTCGTCCAGGTTCCCGGTCGGTTCATCCGCCAGCAATACCGCTGGCTTATTGACCACCGCGCGGGCGATGCCCACGCGCTGTTGTTCGCCTCCGGAGAGTTGAATCGGGAAGTTTCTCGCTTTGTCCAGTAGTCCAACCTTATCCAGCGCCGCCGACACACGACGACGGATATCATCGCCGCTGGCGCCAGCAATGATTAACGGTATCGCCACATTGTCATAGACCGTGCGATCCATCAGCAGATGGTGATCCTGGAAAATCATCCCAATCTGGCGGCGCAAAAACGGCACTTCGCGGTTTTTCAGGCGCGTAATATCATGCCCGCTGAAGAAGATTTTGCCGGCGCTGGGCCGCTCAATCCCACAGATTAGCTTCAGCAGGGTACTTTTCCCCGCGCCGGAGTGGCCGGTCAGAAACGCCATCTCGCCTGGCCGCATATGGAATGTCACTCCCTGCAGCGCTTGTCTCCCGCCGAGATAGGCCTTGCTGACATGTTCAAAGCGAATCATTGTTAATCCTCTCGGGCAAAAAGTGCCTCAATAAAATCGCCCGCCTTAAACGGACGCAAATCCTCGATACGTTCGCCCACGCCAATGTAACGGATAGGAATGCCAAACTGGTCAGCTACCGAGAAAATCACCCCGCCTTTCGCCGTACCGTCCAGCTTGGTCAGGGTAATACCGGTTAAGCCTACCGCTTCATGGAACAGTTTGGCCTGGCTTACCGCGTTCTGTCCGGTGCTGGCGTCAATGGTCAGCATAACTTCATGTGGCGCTTCTTCGTCCAGCTTTTTCATGACGCGAACGATTTTTTTCAGCTCTTCCATCAGGTGCGACTTGTTCTGCAGACGCCCTGCCGTATCGGCAATTAACACATCCACATTACGCGCCTTCGCGGCCTGGATAGCGTCAAAAATCACCGAGGCGGAGTCCGCGCCGGTATGCTGGGCGATAACCGGAATGTTGTTACGCTGTCCCCAGACCTGTAGCTGTTCGACCGCCGCCGCGCGGAAAGTATCCCCCGCCGCCAGCATCACTGATTTACCCTGCTGCTCAAACTGGCGCGCCAGTTTACCGATAGTGGTGGTTTTACCCACGCCGTTCACGCCAACCATCAGAATAACAAAAGGCGTTTTACCTTCAATATTAAGCGGTTCGTCTACCTTCGCCAGAATCTCGCCCATCTCGTCTTTCAACAGACCATACAGCGCCTCGGCATCTTTAAGCTGTTTGCGGCTGGCGCCTTCCGTCAGATTAGCGATAATCTTACGCGTGGTTTCCACCCCGACATCAGCGATGAGCAACTGCTCTTCCAGCTCCTCGAACAAATCATCGTCGATTTTCTTGCCGCGGAACAGACTGATAAATCCGGAACCGAGATTTTCTTTGGTTTTCAGCAGACTGCGTTTCAGGCGGGCAAAGAAACCTTCTTTAGTCGGTTTTTCCTGCTCCTGAACGATCGCTTCCACCGGCGCGTCTTCTTCCGCCGGCGGAACAACCATCACCGCCTCTTCCGCCGCCTGAGCGGCCAGCGCCTGCGCTTCCAGCTCTTCGTCGGTGAATTTCGCCGCGTTTTCGCCCTCTTCTTCTACCGCGGCAATGACCTCTACGGTTTCCGCTTCGGCCTGCCACTCTTCCGGCGAGATAGCCTCGTCTTTGACCTCTTCCGGCAGCGGCAATTCCTCGCGTTCCACCGCGATCTGCGGCGCTGCCATCTCAATGGCCGTCGCGGGCTCCGGCTCTACCGGCTGCGGTTTTTCGCTCTCCTGAACTTTCTCAGTAACGTCCACCACCTCTTCCGCAAAGGCTTCGGTTTCTGCTTTGCTGTGCGCGGGCGTTTGCGCGTCTACGTCTGCCGCCGTTTCAACAGGGGGCTCAACCGGTCGTTGTTCCTCAACAATCTGCTGTTCTTCGGTCTGTTCCTGCTTCTGCTCTTTATCACCGAAGCCCAACCAGGAAAAGAAGCCACGTTTTTTCTGTTTTGCCATCTGCGACTACACCCCTCGCGGCGCTATATACATGGAAGCTAAAAAAATGATGAAATAGTCTATCACTTAACTTAATTCACATCACCGCCTGGAATAACTTGCAACAGGCGGTTCGAGCAAGAGAAATGAAAAAACCGACTCACTCTGGCAGCGGCCAAATCCGCATTATTGGCGGGCAATGGCGTGGCCGTAAATTACCGGTTCCGGACAGCCCGGGTCTGCGTCCTACCACCGATCGCGTGCGCGAAACGTTATTTAACTGGCTGGCTCCGGTAATGGTAGACGCCCATTGTCTGGATTGCTTTGCCGGCAGCGGCGCGCTGGGTCTGGAAGCGCTATCGCGTTATGCGGCCCAGGCAACGTTACTGGAAATGGATCGCGCCGTATCGCAGCAGTTGCAAAAAAATCTGGCGACGCTGAAAGCCAACAATGCTCGCGTCGTCAATACCAATACTCTGGCCTTCCTCAGCCAGCCGGGGACGCCGCATCACGTCGTCTTTGTCGACCCGCCGTTTCGTAAAGGGCTGCTGGAAGAGACGTTACAATTGCTGGAAACCCAGGGATGGCTGGCCGACGACGCGCTAATCTACGTAGAAAGCGAGGTGGAAAACGGTCTGCCGCCCGTTCCGGCGAACTGGGCATTGTATCGAGAAAAGGTGGCCGGACAGGTCGCTTATCGTCTGTATCAGCGCGACGCGCAAGGAGAAAATGATGTTGATTAATCTGGGCCGCTTATTAATGCTCTTCGTGTGGGCATTTTTGATTCTTAACCTGGTGCATCCCTTCCCGCGCCCGCTCAATATCTTCGTCAACGTGGCGTTGGTGTTCATGGCGCTGATGCACGGTATGCAACTGGCGCTGCTGAAATCAACGATACCGAAAGAGGGTCCGCAGATGACGACGGGAGAAAAAATCCGCATTTTCCTGTTCGGCGTGTTTGAGCTGCTGGTCTGGCAGAAGAAGTTTAAGAACAAAAAATAACGTTTGCTGCCGGATGACGGTTTATTCGTTATCCGGGGTACGGCTAACAAATCCGACGAACCGCGTTCCCTTATAGCTTAGCGTACCTTGATCGCCCACCGTCAAAGCGTGGTACTGCTGCGCTTGTAAACGGAACGTTTTTTCCAGACCGCCATTGAGCGGCTTAAAACTGGCCTCATAGCGCATACTGGTTCCCGCCGGGCTCACTTCCTGCTGGCGAGAGCGTCGGTCGTTAACCGGCTTCTCCCGTTTATTGCTGACCACGACCTGCTTTTGCTGTAACGGCGCCGCCTCATTAGCGGCTTTTTCCCGCCGTTGCTGAACGAAGCGGAACGACGCGGCAACTACGATTAATGCAATGATTATAATGAAGAAAAGCGGTGGCTTACTCATACTGTTAACCTGTCAGAAAATGCGGAAATAAGCATACCCTGCCCGTTATAGTGTTGTCATCTGACCGTCACGGCCTCTACACTGAATAATAGAGCCGCAAGCATACCGTTTGCGAAAAAATAACGAATTCAAGGAATTAAGATGCTTTGGTCGTTTATCGCTGTCTGCCTGTCCGCATGGCTGTATGTGGACGCCTCCTATCGCGGGCCAGCCTGGCAACGCTGGGTTTTTAAGCCCGTCACGTTATTACTGTTGCTGTTACTGGCCTGGCAAGCGCCGATGTTTGACGCCATCAGTTATCTTGTGTTGGCCGGACTGTGCGCCTCGCTGGTCGGCGATGCGTTAACGCTCTTACCGCGTCAACGCCTGCTGTACGCCGTCGGGGCATTTTTCTTATCGCATCTGCTCTACACCATTTACTTTGCCAGCCAAATGACGTTGTCGTTCTTCTGGCCGCTGCCGCTGGCGTTACTGATAGTCGGCGCGTTGCTTATCGCCGTTATCTGGACGCGACTGGAGGAGCTACGCTGGCCGGTATGTACTTTTATCGCCATGACGCTGGTCATGGTCTGGCTGGCGGGCGAACTGTGGTTCTTCCGCCCAACGGCGCCAGCCCTTTCGGCCTTTACCGGCGCGACGCTGCTGTTCATCGGCAATATCGTCTGGCTGGGTAGCCATTACCGCCGCCGTTTCCGGGCGGATAACGCGATTGCCGCCGCCTGCTACTTTGCAGGACACTTCCTGATTGTTCGCTCGCTGTACCTGTAAATAATAGCGCTTGACTCTGGAGTCGACTCCAGAGTGTATCCTCCGGTTAATGAGAAAATTATCATCAACCGGAGGACGTTATGTCGACCCCTGATACCGATGGCAAAAAAGTCCCGCCCTTTACCTCCTTCAGATTAGCCCCGGCAATACAGAAGGCCGATAGCTGCTGCTGCGAAGAACATTGCGCGTCCAGCGCGCCTGTTTCTACTGCCGTGGCAGGCACGCGCTATACCTGGAAAATCTCCGGCATGGACTGCGCCGCCTGCGCCCGAAAAGTGGAGAATGCGGTACGCCAAATTCGCGGCGTCAACCAGGCGCAAGTGCTGTTCGCCACCGAAAAGTTAGTGGTCGATGCCGACACCGACCTCCGCGCGCAAATTGAACACGCCGTACAGAAGGCGGGTTATACCTTGCGTAGTGAAGATTCGCGCGACGCCGCGCCTGAATCTCGTCTTAAAGAGAACCTGCCGCTTATTACGCTGATCATTATGATGGCGATAAGCTGGGGGCTGGAGCAATTTAACCACCCGTTCGGCCAACTGGCCTTTATCGTCACCACTCTGGTCGGTCTGTATCCTATTGCCCGCCAGGCGCTGCGGCTGATGAAAAGCGGCAGTTGGTTCGCTATTGAAACGCTGATGAGCGTCGCCGCCATTGGCGCGCTGTTTATAGGCGCGACGGCGGAGGCAGCAATGGTATTGCTGCTGTTCCTCATCGGCGAGCGCCTGGAAGGATGGGCCGCCAGCCGCGCCCGTAAAGGCATCAGCGCGTTAATGGCGCTTAAACCGGAAACGGCGACCCGTCTGCGCGACGGCGTGCGGGAAGAGGTCGCTATTAATACTCTGCGACCGGGCGATATTATCGAAGTCGCCGCCGGGGGGCGTTTACCCGCCGACGGTAAACTGGTTTCCGGTTTCGCCAGCTTTGATGAAAGCGCGCTCACCGGCGAGTCTATCCCTGTGGAGCGCGCAACGGGCGACAAAGTCCCGGCAGGCGCGACCAGCGTTGACCGTCTCGTCACCCTGGAGGTGCTATCTGAACCTGGCGCCAGCGCGATTGACCGTATCCTGACGCTGATTGAAGAGGCGGAAGAGCGCCGTGCGCCCATTGAGCGGTTTATTGACCGTTTCAGCCGCATCTATACGCCAGTCATTATGGTCATCGCGCTGCTGGTGACGCTTATTCCGCCGCTGATGTTCGATGGCGGCTGGCAGGAGTGGATTTATAAAGGGCTGACGCTGCTATTAATCGGTTGCCCGTGCGCGCTGGTGATCTCCACGCCCGCGGCCATTACCTCCGGGCTGGCGGCGGCGGCACGGCGCGGCGCATTGATTAAAGGCGGGGCAGCGCTGGAGCAACTGGGCCGTATCACGCAGGTTGCCTTTGATAAAACCGGTACGTTGACCATCGGTAAACCACGGGTGACGGCGATTCATCCGGCAAGCGGTATCAGCGAGGCTGAACTGTTGGCGCTGGCGGCAGCCGTAGAACAAGGCGCTACGCACCCGCTGGCGCAGGCTATTGTCCGCGAAGCGCAGACACGCGATCTGGCGATCCCGACGGCGGAATCGCAGCGAACGCTGGCCGGCACCGGGATTGAAGCGCAGGTTAACGGCGAACGTATTCTGATTTGCGCGGCGGGAAAACAGCCTGCGGCAGCGTTTGCCGGGCAAATTAGCGAACTGGAAAACGCCGGGCAGACGGTGGTTCTGGTGCTACGTAACGAGACCGTTGTTGGCGTCCTCGCCCTCCAGGATACGTTGCGTGACGATGCGCGCGACGCCATCCGCGAACTGCATCAGTTAGGCGTTAACGGCGTGATTCTGACCGGCGATAACCCACGGGCGGCGGCAGCGATTGCCGGCGAGCTGGATCTGGCGTTTAAAGCCGGACTACTGCCGGAAGATAAGGTGCGGGCAGTCACCGCCCTTAACCAACAAGCGCCGCTGGCGATGGTGGGCGACGGCATTAATGATGCGCCCGCGATGAAAGCCGCCAGTATCGGAATTGCGATGGGCAGCGGTACTGACGTCGCGCTGGAAACGGCTGACGCCGCCCTTACTCATAACCGTCTGCGCGGGTTAGCGCAGATGATTACGCTGGCGCGCGCTACCCACGCGAATATCCGGCAGAACATCACCATTGCGCTGGGGCTGAAAGCCATTTTCCTGGTGACGACGCTACTGGGTTTTACCGGGCTATGGCTGGCAATCCTGGCGGATACGGGAGCCACGGTATTAGTGACCGCCAACGCGCTACGTTTGCTGCGTAAAAACTAATCTTCTCCCACCCGGCGGCATGTCGCCGGGTTATCCCGCGATATTCCTTTCTTTGTACATATTATTCACGCGAAAATCATTTATTTTCTATTACTTATCAAACCATTAATCAGAAATAGCGTGATTTGATGTAAGGTTAATTTTTATCCAACCGATATTGATCATACCGTCTACAAAATAAGGAATGTTAGGCACTATGAAAAATATCAAAGTCATCACCGGCGTTATCGCGACGCTGGGCATATTTAGCGCCTTATTGTTGGTGACAGGAATACTGTTTTATTCCGCCGTCAGCAGCGATCGGCTGAATTTCCAGAATGCGAGCGCACTGAGTTACCAACAACAGGAACTGGGCGGCAGTTTTCAGACATTGATTGAAACCCGCGTCACCATTAACCGCGTGGCGATACGCATGTTAAAAAATCAGCGCGATCCCGCCTCGCTGGACGCCATGAACACGCTGTTAACCAACGCTGGCGCGTCGCTCAACGAAGCGGAAAAGCATTTCAACAACTACGTGAACTCCGAAGCGATCGCAGGCAAAGATCCGGCGTTGGATGCCCAGGCCGAAGCCAGCTTTAAGCAGATGTATGACGTTTTGCAGCAGTCTATCCACTATCTTAAAGCCGATAATTACGCCGCCTATGGCAACCTTGACGCGCAAAAAGCGCAGGATGACATGGAGCAGGTATATGACCAGTGGCTCTCTCAAAATGCGCAATTAATAAAATTAGCCAGCGATCAGAATCAGAGCAGTTTTACCCAGATGCAATGGACGCTGGGGATAATTCTACTTATCGTGCTCATCGTGCTGGCGTTTATCTGGCTGGGGCTGCAACGCGTTCTACTCCGCCCGCTGCAACGGATTATGGCGCACATTCAAACGATCGCCGACGGCGATCTTACCCATGAGATAGAGGCTGAAGGACGCAGTGAAATGGGCCAACTGGCTGCCGGTCTCAAAACGATGCAGCAGTCGTTAATCCGTACCGTCAGCGCGGTGCGCGATAACGCAGACTCTATCTATACTGGCGCAGGCGAAATTTCCGCTGGCAGCAGCGACCTCTCTTCCCGTACCGAACAGCAGGCCTCGGCGCTGGAGGAGACCGCCGCCAGCATGGAACAGTTAACCGCCACGGTACGGCAAAACACCGATAACGCACGACAGGCGACGGGTCTGGCGAAAACCGCATCAGAAACCGCGCGTAAAGGAGGACGCGTGGTGGATAACGTAGTGAGCACCATGAACGATATCGCCGAAAGCTCGGAAAAAATCGTGGACATCACCAGCGTGATTGACGGTATCGCCTTCCAGACTAATATCCTGGCGCTGAACGCTGCGGTAGAAGCCGCCCGCGCCGGCGAACAGGGGCGAGGATTCGCGGTTGTGGCCGGAGAGGTACGCACGTTGGCCAGCCGTAGCGCGCAGGCCGCCAAAGAGATCAAAGTGCTGATTGAAAACTCCGTGTCGCGCATTGATACCGGCTCTACGCAGGTACGCGAAGCGGGAGAAACCATGAAAGAGATCGTTAACGCCGTGACCCGCGTGACCGATATTATGGGCGAAATCGCCTCTGCCTCCGATGAGCAAAGCAAAGGCATTGAGCAGGTGGCGCAGGCGGTATCGGAAATGGACAGCGTGACGCAGCAAAACGCCTCGCTGGTAGAGGAATCCGCAGCAGCAGCGGCGGCGCTGGAAGATCAGGCTAACGAACTTCGTCAGGCGGTCGCCGCGTTCCGCATCCAGAAACAACCTCGTCGGGAGGCGTCGCCGACGCCGTTAAGCAAAGGCTTAACGCCACAGCCCGCCGCAGAACAGGCGAACTGGGAAAGCTTCTAATCAGAATGCTATCTGCCGTGCGGTTAATGCGCTTTACGCAATAAATAGCGGTACGGCAGACCCTCCGTCTCTTGCGCCAGCAAATCGTGTTCCATAAAGGTACAGAACCCCGGAATATCACGCGTCGTCGCCGGATCGTCGGCGATAATCAGCAATGTTTCGCCAGTTTGCATGTTGCGCACCGTTTTGCGCACCATCATTACCGGTTCAGGGCAACGCAGCCCCAGGGCGTCAAGCGTATGGTCAGGGGAGGAAAACAGATCGCTCATCTTCGTCTCAATGGTAGAAAAACGGCGATATTTTACGCCCATCTTCGTCAGTAAGCCAGGCAGGTTAACGATTGCGTGAAAATTAGCCATTGCAATGCCAGCGCAAAACAGTATTATGCGGCGGTTCTTTATTGGGTTCCCTCACCCCATCCAACAAAAAGGTCACAATATGACTCCGTTTACACAATCACAGCGCATAAAAGCGTTGTTCTGGCTATCGCTATTCCATTTACTGGTGATCATTTCCAGTAACTATCTGGTGCAGCTCCCCATCACTATTTTTGGTTTCCACACGACCTGGGGCGCGTTTAGTTTTCCTTTTATTTTTCTCGCCACCGATCTTACCGTGCGTATTTTTGGCGCACCGCTGGCGCGCCGCATTATCTTCGCCGTCATGATCCCTGCGCTGCTGGTGTCATATGTGGTGTCATCGCTGTTCTATATGGGTGCCTGGCAAGGTTTCGCCGCGTTGGCGAACTTTAATCTGTTCGTCGCCCGTATCGCCGCCGCCAGCTTTATGGCCTACGCGCTGGGACAGATCCTTGATGTCCATGTGTTTAACCGCCTGCGCCAAAATCGTCGCTGGTGGCTGGCGCCGACCGCTTCAACGCTGTTTGGCAATATCAGCGATACCCTTGCCTTTTTCTTCATTGCGTTCTGGCGAAGCCCCGATGCCTTTATGGCCGGGCACTGGATGGAAATTGCGCTGGTGGATTATTGCTTTAAGGTGCTCATCAGCATTATTTTCTTCCTGCCGATGTACGGCGTTCTACTGAATATGTTGCTGAAAAAGCTGGCAGATAAATCTGAAATTTCCCCATTACCGGCAAGTTAAAGGTTCGTTTTCCGAGTTGTGATAAGATGAGCGAATGAGCCGTTATGGCCGTTTATCGAAAGGAAGAAGTCAATGCGCAATTTGGTTAAATATGCCGGTATTGGCCTGCTGGTTATGGGGCTTGCGGCCTGTGATAACAACGATACAAAAGCGTCGGCAGAAAGCGCCGCCGCAGAAAGCCAGGCCTCCGGTCAGCCCATCAGCCTGATGGATGGCAAACTCAGTTTCTCACTGCCGGCGGATATGACCGATCAAAGCGGTAAGCTGGGCACCCAGGCGAATAATATGCACGTTTATTCTGACCCGACGGGCCAGAAAGCGGTGATTGTTATCGTCGGCGATAATACCGATGAAGCGTTGCCGGTGCTGGCGAACCGCCTGCTTGAGCAACAGCGTAGCCGCGACCCGCAGCTTCAGGTCGTCACCAATAAGTCTATTGAGCTCAAAGGCCATACGTTGCAACAGCTGGACAGCATTATCTCCGCGAAAGGCCAGACGGCGTACTCTTCCATCGTGCTGGGCAAAGTGGATAACCAATTGCTGACGATTCAGGTCACGCTGCCTGCGGACAATCAGCAAAAAGCGCAAACCACAGCTGAAAACATCATCAATACGTTGGTTATTAAGTAACCTTCACGACGATGATGCGGCCTCCGGCAGTGCAGACGGAGGCCGTTTTTTTAAGCGCCAGGTCAGTAATAGCGCCATCGCTACCAGCCCGGCCGCCGCCAGATAAATCACCGGCACGCCCGCCCAGGTCATCACCAGCCCCGCCAGCGGCCCGGTCACCCCCAAAGACATATCCATAAAGACGGTATAGGTCGCCAGCGCCGCGCCCTGGTTCTGCGGCGGCACGGCTTTGACGGCCACCACACCCAGCGCCGGAAAGACCAGCGAAAACCCCATCCCCGTGAGTAAAACGCCGATTTTTGCCATCCACGGCATGGCTGCCGTCCCCACCAGTAACAGACCAATAATCTCCACGCCAAAGCAGATCATGGCGACATTCAACCCGCCTAAGCGATTGATACCGTTAGGGAACAGCAAACGCGTGCCGACAAACGCGACGCTAAATAACGTGAGCGCAAAGGCGGCGCCATCCCAACCTTTAGCATCATAAAATAAGGTAATAAACGTCGCGATGACGCCAAACCCTGCCGAGGCCAGCGCCAACGCCATACCATACAGCCAGACACGCCCCAGCACCGCGCGAAACGGCAGCGGCTTGCCTTTGTTCGCCTTCACCGACGGACGTGGAAGGGCTAACAGTACCGCCAACAGCGCCACGCCCATCACCGTTAGCGCCAGTCCCTGTAACCCGCCCCAGGCATAACACAGCACGCCCAGCGGCGCGCCCATCGCCATTGCGCCGTAGGTGACGATACCGTTCCAGGAGATGACCCGACCAATATGCAACGACCCGACGACGCCGACGCCCCATAGTGTCGAACCGGTGCCGGCAAAACTTTGCCCAATCCCCAAAATCACGCGACCCAGCCCCAGTAGCAACAAACTGATCATCGGCCAGGCGCTGGCGATATCCGCCAGCAGGTAGCCGAGTCCGCTTAAAAAACAGCCGCATAAGCCAAAGACAACGATTTTTTTCGGCCCTAATACATCCGCATACCGCCCGGCATGGGGACGGCTTAACAGAGTGGCGAAGTATTGCAGGCTGATAATAAGCCCCGCCCAGAACGCGCTGAATCCCATCGCATCATGCACATAGCCGGGCAAGACGGCGAGCGGCAGGCCGATGGTCAGGTAGCTGGCAAAGTTAAACATCACAATGGAGACAATACGCAGATTGAGGCGCAATCCGTTTAGCGCCGGTTCAGCGACGGGTTCGGGCATGAGTATCACCGCATTTTTACAACATGTTTTCTTTTCTATCATGGCGCGCGGTGAAAATCAGTAGTGAGATTCAGATTATCGGTATCAGGGCAGCCGCTACACTTAGAAAAAAACACAACAAGGAAAACTTCATGGCAACCGCTCAACCCGACAAAACGGGTATGCATATTCTGCTGAAACTGGCCTCCCTAGTTATTATTCTCGCCGGGATTCATGCCGCGGCGGATATTATTGTACAACTCTTGCTGGCGCTCTTTTTCGCCATTGTTCTTAATCCATTAGTGACCTGGTTTATTCGCCGGGGCGTGAAGCGACCGCTGGCGATTACTATCGTGGTGGTTGTCATGCTGATCGTGCTTACCGCGCTGGTGGGTGTGCTTGCCGCATCGCTTAATGAATTTATCGCTATGCTGCCTAAATACAGCAAGGAGCTGACGCGTAAGGTCTTACACCTTCAGGAGTTAATGCCCTTCCTGAATTTACATATGTCGCCGGAACGTATGCTCCGCGGGATGGATTCCGATAAAATCATGCTCTTCACCACAACATTAATGACCGGCGTATCGGGCGCGATGGCAAGCATTGTGCTGCTGGTGATGACCGTGGTTTTTATGCTGTTTGAGGTGCGTCACGTGCCTTATAAATTACGTTTCGCGCTAAACAATCCACAAATCCATATTGCCGGCCTGCACCGCGCCCTGAAAGGCGTCTCGCATTATCTGGCGCTGAAAACGCTGCTCAGTTTATGGACGGGCGCGATTATCTGGCTGGGACTGGCGTTAATGGATATTCAGTTTGCGCTAATGTGGGGCGTACTGGCCTTTTTGCTCAATTACGTTCCTAATATCGGCTCGGTGATTTCCGCCGTTCCCCCCATGATTCAGGCGCTGTTATTTAACGGTTTTTACGAGTGCGTACTGGTCGGCGCGCTCTTTTTGGTGGTCCATATGGTGATTGGCAACATTATGGAGCCACGCATGATGGGCCATCGTCTGGGAATGTCCACGCTGGTGGTATTTCTTTCGTTATTGGTCTGGGGATGGCTATTAGGCCCGGTCGGGATGCTCTTGTCCGTTCCTTTGACCAGCGTCTGCAAAATCTGGATGGAAACCACTAAAGGCGGCAGCAAACTGGCGATCTTACTGGGGCCAGGCCGACCGAAAAGCCGTTTACCGGGATGAGGCGACAGATGCTACAATCTCCTCTTCTTCATAGGCAACGTTGGTCCTGATATGTACCAGATCGTTCTGGGAAAAGTGTCAACATTAAGCGCAGGTCAATTGCCCGACGCGTTAATCGCTCAGGCGCCGCAGGGCGTTCGCTGGGCAAGCTGGCTGGCCGGGCGCGTGCTGCTTTCCCGTGCGCTCTCGCCGCTACCGGAGATGGTGTATGGCGAACAGGGTAAACCGGCTTTTTCCGCCGGAACGCCGCTGTGGTTTAACCTCAGCCATAGCGGCGACACTATTGCTCTGTTGCTTAGCGACGAAGGTGAAGTCGGCTGCGATATTGAAGTGATCCGCCCGCGCGATAACTGGCGTTCGCTGGCAAATGCGGTATTCAGCCTCGGCGAACATGCTGAAATGGAAGCGGAACGTCCGGAGCAACAACTGGCGGCATTCTGGCGTATCTGGACGCGTAAAGAAGCCATCGTAAAACAACGCGGCGGCAGCGCCTGGCAAATCGTCAGCGTGGACAGCACGTTGCCCTCTGCCTTGTCGGTCAGCCAGTGTCAGCTCGATACGCTCAGTCTGGCAGTCTGTACCCCCACACCGTTTACGCTGACGCCGCAGACGATAACGAAAGCGCTATGACACATTAATTTTTCCCTCTGGCGGCGGACGTGTGTTACAAAATGCGGAGCTTCCCATGCGCCGACGCGCCATACCAAAAGGTTTAAGTCAGATGCAACGTGTCACCATCACCCTCGATGACGATTTACTGGAAACGCTGGACAACCTGAGCCAGCGACGCGGCTATAACAATCGCTCCGAAGCGATCCGTGATATTCTGCGCGGCGCTCTGGCGCAGGAGGCCACTCAGGAACACGGCACACAGGGTTTCGCGGTACTTTCATATGTTTATGAACATGAGAAACGGGATTTAGCCAGCCGCATCGTCTCCACCCAGCATCATCATCATGATTTATCCGTCGCCACGCTGCACGTCCATATCAACCACGATGACTGTCTGGAGATCGCCGTTCTGAAGGGCGATATGGGCGACGTACAGCATTTTGCCGATGATGTTATCGCCCAGCGCGGCGTGCGCCACGGCCACTTGCAGTGTTTGCCGAAAGAAGACTAACGCCACAGCGCTTTGCCGGGGGCGCTTCGCTTGCCCGGCCTACGTTCGCACGTCGTCGTTTGTAGGCCGGATGAGGCGCAGCCGCCATCCGGCAATAATGTTTACGCCATTGTGCCAATCGTTTTTCTGAAGCGTAACAGCGCTATCAGGAAGAACACGCCGCCTATCGCCAGCAGGGTCAGGAACTGCGGCCAGACGATACTCAAACCTGCGCCGCGATAAAGAATAGCCTGGGCAAGGCTGACAAAATGCGTCGTCGGCATGGTCAGCATAATATCCTGCACCGCCTGCGGCATACTTTCGCGCGGCGTGGAACCGCCGGAGAGCATTTGTAGCGGCAACAGCACCAGAATCATTAATAACCCCAGCTGCGGCATCGAACGGGCGATGGTGCCCATAAAAATCCCAATTGAAGTGGTGGCGAGCAGGCTCAGCGCCACGCCCAACATAAACAATGGGATCGATCCTTCAATCGGTACGCCAAGTACGCCTTTCACCATCAGCATCAAAGACAAACCGGAAACCACCAGCACGACCAGCCCCATCGACCACACTTTCGCCATCATGATCTCAAAGGGCGTGACCGGCATCACTAACAGATGCTCTACCGTGCCGTGTTCTCGCTCGCGGATCAGCGCCGACCCGGTCAGCACTATCGCCAGCATGGTAATGTTGTTGATAATCGCCATCACGCCGCCAAACCACGCCGGGTCGAGATTCGGGTTAAAGCGCATCCGAATCTCCAGCGACACCGGCTGAACGTTATCTCCCCGCGCGCGCGCCACAAAGCTGTTGACCTCGCCGCTAATAATATTCTGGATATAACTGTTGCCGGTAAACGCCTGGCTCATGCGCGTCGCATCGACGTTAACCTGAATATCAGGCTGACGTCCGGCCAGCACATCACGCTGGAAATTCGGCGGAATATTGACCGCAAAGGTATAGCGTCCGGCATCCAGTCCGGCATCCATTTCCGTTGCCGTAATCATCTCCGGCGGCAGAAACCACGGGCGGTAAAAACTATTCACAATACGGTTCGACAACTGCGACTGATCCATATCGGCGATGGCGATAGGGGCAAGATGCAACGAACCGGGCAGGACGGTAGCAGAGGAGTAAACCGAAATCGTAAAGGCGAAGACGATCAGCGCCAGCATCGCTTTGTCGCCCAGCAGACTGCGCAGTTCTTTGACGCCGAGGTTATAAATATTACGTAATCCGCGCATTACCCCTCCTGTTTTTTCAGCAGCAGAATGCTCAGACCCATCACCACCGGGACGGCAATCAGTAACGGCATAAATAACGGCCAGAGATCGGACAGATCCAACGCTTTGGAAAACGTCCCGCGCGCGATCGTCAGAAAATGGCTGGTCGGGTAGATCTCGCCGATCCATCTTCCCGGTCCTTCCAGCGAAGCCACCGGATCGATCATGCCGGAAAATTGTGTTGCCGGAATGAGGGTAATAATCGACGTCCCAAAAATAGCGGCGATTTGGCTCTTCATAAACGTGGAGATCAGCAGCCCCAGACCGGTGGCGATGATGACGTAAAGCAGCGCCGCCAGGGTAAGCGTGAGAAAGCTGCCTTTCAGCGGCACGCCGAACACAAAGACCGACAGCGCGCACAGTAGCAAGAAGTTCAGCATACCCAGCGCGATATACGGCAGTTGTTTACCCAGCAAAAATTCGCTGCGCGTCGTCGGCGTTACGTACAGATTAATCATCGACCCCAGCTCTTTCTCCCGCACCACGCTCAGGGCGCTAAGCATTGACGGGATCATCATGAGCAGCAGCGGAATGACCGCCGGAACGATAGCGGGCAGACTTTTCACATCCGGGTTATAGCGATAGCGCGTTTCAATGTTGAGCAGCCCGATCTGTTTAACCGGGTTCGGCTGACGACTCGCCGCCTCCTGCAGCCAGCTTTGGTGCATCGCCTGAACGTACCCCTTCACCGTCTCGGCGCGGCTGGGCATGGCGCCATCCACCCAGACGCCAATCTGCGCTGGCGTACCGCGAGCAATATCGCGGCCAAAATTAGGCGGGATCTCAATGGCAACCGCCAGCTCTCCCGAACGCATCCGCCGGTCAAGCTCGTCATAGCTGGCGAGCGGCGGCTGTTCGATAAAATAGCGCGATCCCGCCAGATTGAGCGACCATGCCTGGCTACTGACGGTTTGATCGCGGTCGAGTACGGCAAAACGCAGGTTCTCCACGTCCATACTGATGCCATAGCCCATAATCAGCATCAGAATTACCGTTCTCAGCAGCGCCAGCGTCGAGCGTACCGGATCGCGGCGTAGCTCCAGCGCTTCGCGGCGACTGTAGCTGAACAAACGCCGGAAGCTCAATCCCTGCCGCGACGGTTTACCTGACGCGGCGGGCGTCTGGGATGGCGGTATTGGGGTTTCAGGCGCCGCTCCCGCAGCTTCCTGTAGCCAGGAAATAAACGCCGCTTCCAGATTGGCCGCGCCCCGCTGTTGCACCAATTCCTGCGGCGTACCGCTGGCGAGCACTTTACCGGCGTGCATCAATGACATTCGGTCGCAACGTTCCGCTTCGTTCATAAAATGGGTCGAGATAAAAATCGTCACCTTATCCTGACGCGAAAGATCGACCATAAGCTGCCAGAACATATCCCTGGCGACCGGATCAACGCCGGACGTTGGCTCATCAAGAATCAGCATTTCCGGGCGATGGATCACCGCTACCGCCAGCGATAAACGCTGGCGGATACCGAGCGGCAACGAAGCGGGGAGCGTATCTTCCACCTCCGTTAGCATAAAGCGTTCGATCATCTGCGCGACGCGCGCCGGGATCTCCGCTGGCGGAATATGAAACAGGCGGGCATGAAGTTCCAGATTCTGCCGCACGGTGAGTTCGTTATAGAGCGAAAAAGCCTGCGACATATACCCGACCCGGCGACGGGTATCGATGTCGTTCGGGTCCACCGGCTGGCCAAATAGCCAGGCCTGACCTTCGCTGGCGGGAAGCAGACCGGTCAGCATTTTCATGGTGGTCGATTTGCCGCAACCGTTTGAACCGAGGAAGCCAAAAATCTCGCCGCGCGGAATACGGAAATTAACATGGTCAACCGCGACGAACTTACCGAAGCGCATGGTCAGATCTTTCGCCTCAATGGCAATCTCTTCCTGCTCAGCGTGATAGGGCGGGATCACCACTGGCTTATGCGCCTGGCGCTGCGCTTCTGGCAACAGGGCGATAAACGCCTGTTCCAGCGTCGCGCTATGGTTTTTTGCCCGCAGTTGCTGCGCGCTGCCGGTTGCCAGTATCTCGCCCGCATTCATCGCCACCAGCCAGTCAAAACGCTCCGCCTCTTCCATATAGGCCGTTGCGACCAACACGCTCATATTGGTCTGCCGTTGGCGGATACTGTCGATTAAGTCCCAGAACTGAGCGCGGGAGAGCGGGTCAACGCCGGTGGTAGGCTCATCAAGAATCAGCAATTCCGGGTCATGAATCAGCGCACAGCACAACCCCAGCTTTTGTTTCATCCCACCGGACAGCTTCCCGGCAGGACGGTCACGAAACGGCGCCAGGCCGGTGCTGTTCAGCAGCTCGGTAATACGCGCTTCGCGTTCAGCTTTGTCATGACCAAAGAGACGAGCGAAAAAATCGACGTTCTCATAAACCGATAACGTGTGATAAAGGTTTTTCCCCAGCCCCTGCGGCATCCAGGCGATGCGCGGACAGACGTCGCGGCGATGTTTCGCATCGCGCATATCGCCGCCCAAGACGATAACGTTCCCTTGCTCAATCACCCGCGCGCCAGAAATCAGCGACAGCAGGCTCGACTTACCCACCCCGTCCGGACCAATCAGCCCGACCATACTACGGGCGGGAATGTCCAGCGTGATATTGTTCAGCGCGGCTGTTTTTCCGTAATGCTGGCTCACCCCCTCAAGCTGCGCCACGGGAGGAACAGGCACCAGCTTCAGCGACGTCATTGCGACAGCCTCACGCTTAGAGCGTCAGGCCAGGGCACGCGCTCATCCAGACGAACCCAGGCCATTCCCGGCAAACCGGTTTTGACATATTCCAGATGCTGTCGCAGTAGCTCTGGCGGAATACGCGCTTTGACACGGAACATCAGCTTCAGCCGTTCATCGTGGGTTTCCACGGTTTTGGGTGTGAACTGCGCCACGCTGGCGACAAAACTGATCGTCGCCGGAATACGCAGATCCGGCGCGGCGTCCAGCACCAGTCGCGCTTCGCCGCCGATCTTCAACAACCCCGCCTGTTCGGTCGGCAGGAAAAATGTCATATAAACATCGCTGAGATCGACCATGTTCAACACCCGGCCGCCAGCCGATAACACTTCGCCCGGCTCCGCAACGCGGTACTGCACGCGTCCATCGCGCGGCGCTTTTAATTCGCTGTCGTCGATGTCGGCGACAATACGCCGCTCGGTCGCCTGCGCCGCTTCCACGCGCGTTTGCGCCTGGATAATACTGGTACGCGCCGCCTCAATCGCCGCTTTTGCCGCAGATACCTGCGCTTTGGCGGTCTCCAGGGCGGCGCGCGCGCTTTCCGCCGCCGCGCGATCGTCATCTAACTGTTGTACAGATACCGCGCCACGCTGCGACAGCGAACGGGAACGCACGTGGCGTTTAGAGACGGAGTCCAGCTCAGCTTCCCGCTGTTTGACGACCGACTGCGCGGCGCGCATTTCACTCTGGCGTTGCTCCAGCAAGGCACGGGCGGCGGCAACCGCGCTCTCGGCTTCTTTGATTTGCGCGATCGCCTCCAGCCGCTGCTCCTGCAATACGCGGGTATCCATTTTCGCCAGCACCTCGCCCTGACGAACGAACTGCCCTTCCGAAACGAGGATGGTATCAATACGCCCGGCAATCTTAGTGGCAATATCCACTTCGGTGGCTTCAATTCTGCCGTTGCTGGCGGCAAATCCCTCCGGTATTCCCGCAGGGCGCAGCATCCACCAGGCTATCGCGGCCACCGCCACAAGAATCCCCGCTCCCCACCACACCAGATGACGCTTCATTTTGTCTATAATCGACCCGCCGTAATCCCTGTTGTCTAACCATGCGTGTCACAAAGTCCGCCGGGCGTGCGCTCAGCGGGGGTTTCCATCCGGGATAAGAAGGAATGAAAAACAATGGCCATTGAGCGAGCGTTAAGGCAACGCGCGCCGCGAAGGAAGTGAATGACGAAAATGCTGTGAAACCGGGTAGTAATGTTGTCATCATCAGCGTTCCTGGCCGGAAATGAAACACGCATACTCATAACTGCTGTCTATTGAATACTAACACCTGGATTCAATATGTCTATTCGGTTGTAGCACAGATGTTGCAGACAAAAAATCGTGCCCGTCAATCTATTTACTGAAGGGGCTGGTAACGAAAGCATGCGTGATTACCCCTGCTCAAGTCGCCGGGCCCGGCTAAAAAACATGGATACAGCCCACGGCATCAAATATTCGTACTTCTAATAAGGAAACGCTCCTGCCGGAGGAAAAACACGATAATATTTTATCCACTTTCCTGCCCCTATTCTCCGCCCTATTCAGCATATATGTTGTCAGACAGTTACGTTCTGAAATATAAAAATTTATAATTTTTATAAAATTACAACCGTAAATAATTAATGCCCCACACATAATTATAATTTATTATACACATAAGCACATGATTTTAATGATATCAAATTAGAAGAGATAATTTTTTATCTTTTTTACCCACTCTGTGAGGTGCTTCATAATATTCATGTGTATAAAAAATTATATTCTCACATGAACACTTGGTTCTTATTTATGGACAGGCGAAGGTTTATGAAAACATCCAATTTTCAAAAATGGTTGATGGTCATTCTTCTGGCAATCGGAGGAGGGACCATTTTTAAATCGATGTACCTCAGGGAAGTATTTTATTACCCCTGGAATGAATTCATGGGAGTGAATAACACGGATTCAGGCCTGCTGATGAGTTGGCTGGGGTTTGTGGGGATTGTTTCATCTTCAATTGCTGGGGTGATTATCGATAAGGTGAACAATACCCGACTGATTATTTCTTTTACCTTTCTGGCTGTGGGCGTAACCACATTATGGCAGTCAACAGCACCGGGTCTGGCTACGCAGTATGTCATCATCGGCATACTATCTTTCCTCGCAAATGGTCTTTTCCTAGTATCGATGGTGCGCGCAACCCGCCTGATTGGTAATGCCAGTGACCAGGGGAAGCTGTTTGGTTTCCTGGAGTCCGGACGTGGTATCGCTGGGTCAGCCATCTCTGCCGTTGCCGTAGCATGGTTCGCCATGTCTGCAACCGAAGTGGAAGGGATTGGCAGTGTGCTACATGCATACGGCTTTCTCTACCTGGCGCTGGGTGTTCTGATGTGGTTCGCCATGCCCCGTGATAACCATAATTCTGCTTCCGGAGAAGAAAAGGCCAAAGAAAAAATATCTGTACACGATATTCTGGCTGTCATGAAGGTTAAGGAAGTCTGGTTTGCAGCTTTCTCCATCTTTGCAACCATCTCCTTCTATCAGGGGTCCTCATATCTGGTTCCTTATCTGTCTGATGTCTACGGAATGACCGCCGAACATGCCGGAATTATCGGTATGATCCGTGCTTATGTCCTCGCTATCCTGATTGCACCGGTTGTGGGTCTGCTCGCAGACAAAGTCGGCTCAGCGATTAAGGTGATGAATTGGCTGTTTATTGCCGGGGTGATTGGTGTCGCCATGTTCCTGGTGATCCCACAGGATCCGGCTATGGTATGGGTCCTGATCGGCACCCTGATGATTGTAGGCTCCATTAACTTTGCTCTGCGCGGGATCATGTATGCGCAAATTGAGGAAATGAAGGTTCCTGTTCGTCTGACCGGTACCGTTATGGGGATCATGGCCACTGTGGGATTCTCTCCGGAAATGTTTATCCATGCGTTATTCGGGTACTGGCTTGATGCATATAAAGTACAGGGTTACACCTACATGTTTATCTTCATGGGTGCCATGTTTGCTCTCGCTGTATTCACTTCACTTTTACTTCTCCGCAATGCCAAAACGGCATTTAAGAAAATGGATGGTAAACCGGCAGATACTTTCCGGACTGCGGCTGAATAAATTAAGGAAAATAAAATGAAATACGATTTTAATGAAATCTATCAGAGAATAGCATCAGAAAAATGGGAATATGACAGTGTCATTAATGGATTTCCAGTAATACCTATGTCTGTTGCAGATACCGATTTAGTTTCTCCCGTGGAGGTTCGTCAGGCACTGATTGAAGTCTGTAACCGCAGAGAATTCGGATATCCGGCCTATCATGATGATTTTAAGGATGTGCTGGCATCCTGGTATGATCGATATTATGACTGGCGGCCGGATACGGCTGATATTATTGAAACACCGCCTTTACTGATGACGATGGGCGCTTTTATCAGGGGAATGACACAGTGTAATGAATCCGTTGTGGTTATGACACCGGTCTATCATTCTTTTGCCAGAACCATCCGTGAAAACCACCGTGCTGTAACTGAGTGTGATCTGCTGCGTGATGAAAACAATCATTACACTATTGATTTTGAAAAGCTGGAAGATACCTGTTCACGCCCGGAGAATAAGATTCTGATTTTCTGTAACCCTCATAATCCGGTAGGTCGTTGCTGGACTGAAGAGGAAGTCAGGAAAGTCGCCGCAATTGCCCAGAAAACAGGAACAATCCTGATTTCTGACGAAATTCATGCAGATTTTGTCTATGACGAAAAATGCTATACGCCGGTCATGAAAGCTGCGGAAAATTTAAATGGCATTATCGTTTTTTCATCCGGAGGGAAGCTGTTTAACATTGGCGGTATTTTTAGTTCCTATGTCTTCACGGCCGATCCTGTATTTAAAAAACAGATGGCAGTTGTCCTGAAAGAATTACATTTTCAGCCCACTGCGTTCGCGCATGAAGCCGCCTATGCCGGATATAAATATTGCCATGACTATCGTGAAGAGGTGGTGAATCATATCCGTAAAATGCAGATTAAACTGGTTAACGGGCTCAATAACATGCCATATCCGGTAAAAGCCAATCTGCCGGAAGCCACTTATCTTGTATGGGCCGATTTTAATGATACGGGCTGGTCAGGTGATCGCATTCAGGAATTTTTAGTGCAGGATGCGGGACTCGGATTTAACCGGGGAGATCAGTTTGGTGTTGCCGGTACCGGATTTGCCCGAATTAACTGTGGTGTTCCGGAGTCACGTATTGATGAAGCACTGAGTCGTCTGGAAAAGGCATTCAGTAAGTATTTTTAAGGAACAGAAGTGAAAGAGATTATTTTTACAGAAACAGCACCGGCAGCAATTGGCTCATACAGTCAGGGCAATGCGATGGGTAATTTAATTTTTACCTCCGGACAATTGCCCATTAACGCTGACAGTGGCAAAATTGAAACTGATGATATTCAGGAACAGACCCGTCAGTCACTGCTTAATCTTCTGGCTGTAGTTAAGATGGCAGGCGGTGATACTGATACGGTACTGAAAACGACCTGTTTCTTGAGTGATATGGCTGATTTTGCTGCGTTCAACGATGTCTATGCCAGCTTTTTTAAGATAAATCCGCCGGCACGCAGCTGTTTTGCTGTAAAAACACTTCCTATGGGTGCCAGAGTTGAGATTGAAGCTGTGGCATTTCGTCAATAACAAAGGTGGTTGCCACTGAGGTGGCAACCAGATTAACCATGAAAAACACTTGTCTTGAACCCTATGAATTTTTGATCGATTTCCTGGCCGATTATTTTGGCGAAAACACGGAAGTTGTTCTGCACAATCTTTCTGATCTTGAGTCTTCTATACATAAAATCAGAAATGGACATATCAGCGGTCGCTCTGTCGGAGATCCCATCACCGATCTGGTAGTCCGTGCCATGAAGAACAATGACAGTGAGGTACATTACCAGTGTAATTATCTCAGCAAGACACGCGATGGCAGACGACTTAAGTGTGCCACTTTTTTTATCCGGAATAAGCAGGGAGAAATTGTTGGTGCACTATGTCTGAATACCGTCGTCGAAGATTTAATTGCCCTGAATGATAAACTTAGTCATTTTTTAAGCATTTTTGTCGGGCAGACTGACAATAATAACGGCACTCAGCTTGATGAACATATTGGACTGACCATTCCTGAAATGGTTGATCTCAAAATTAATAATGTAATCAATATTGGAAATATTAATCCAGAGTCACTGAATGCTGAAAATAAAAGCCATATTATTTCATTACTAAATGATGAAGGCGTATTTCTGCTTAAAGGGGCAGTAACGAAAGTAGCCAAAAAACTTAACATATCTGAACCCACTGTTTATAAATACATACAAAAATTAAAATAACACAAGACACTAACGGATCAATCTACAATAACGTCTAGTTATACAGGCGGACATATGGAACATGCAGAAGACAAATCGATTAAAAGGCATAACCTGATTTTTTTTATTCTTCTGGCAGTCGGTGGGGGAACAATATTCAAGGCTATGTATTTGCGTGAAGTATTCTACTATCCGTGGAATGAATACTTTTCACTGACAAATACACAATCGGGCATGTTAATGAGCTGGCTCGGGTTTGTAGGCATTATATCAGGTGCTGTTTCAGGCATCATCGTTGACCGTTTCAAAAATCCTAAAAGCATTCTTACCATTGCCTATCTCACAATGGCGGCCCTTGCCATCTGGCAGTCCTTCCGGCCTTCCTATCAGGCCATGTTTATTATCGTCGGATTTATGTCCTTAGTCGGTAATGGACTGTTCCTGGTTTCCATGACAAAAATTGCCAGACTCCTTGCATCAGACAATGAGCAGGGGCGGTATTTTGGATTTCTGGAGTCCGGTCGTGGAATTGCCGGCACTGTTCTGACGTTATGTGCCGTGGCTATTGTTGGTCTGCATGGCTCCAGTGCTGTCAGCATTGGTTTTATTTTACGATTTGACGCAGCCATTTATATTATTCTGGGATTCACCTCTTATTATTTATTTCCGAAAGGTGTTAGTGCTATTGAAAATGCGGCACCTAAAAAAATGTCGGATCTTATTTCACTACTCAAAAGTGTAAAACTTTGGCTGGCAGCATTCATTATCAGCTGTGTTATTTTTGTTTACCAGGGCGGAGCTTATCTGGTACCATACCTCTCCGATGCCTATGGAATGACTCCCGACCAAACTGCCGTTATCGGGATGATTAGGGCATATTTTCTCGCTTTTATTATTTCGCCTTTTGCTGGCCTACTTGCAGATAAGATTGGTTCTTCCCTGAAAGTTATGGCCAGCTTCTTTATTCTCGGTGCATTGATAACTGCATCTTTTATATTTATTCCTCATGACTCACGATTTCTGATCCTGCTTATTACTCTGGTTTTATTACTGGGAGCGCTTACGTTTGGCATGCGCGGTATAATGTATGCGCAGGTAAATGAAATTCGCATACCGAAAGTGTTTACCGGGACCGCAATGGGGATATTAATCTGCATCGGATTCAGCCCGGAAGCTTATGTCCATCTTATCTTCGGATACCTTCTTGATACGTATAAAGAATTTGCATATACGCTGATGTTTGCCACTATTGCAGTTGTTCTTTTTGCTGGCGCACTGTGCAGTGGTTTGCTTTACAGGATTAATAAGAAAGTATGACTCCCCGTTGTAAACAGTGTAAATATCGACTACATACTACCAGAAGGCCCTGTCAGGGGCCTTATTCTGTATCTGGTGTTGTTGGCCAGTATCCGACCTGAATGCGGTCTGCTTCAAAACCCAGCTGAGATTAATGCATTCATAATGAAAATGGTTAAACATGTTTCATTCTGATTATAGATATCGTCTAACACATTTTTATCTCTAAACTTGATTCTGTTTTGAGTCAACGCAAATCGGGAAATCAACCCAAAGTAACATCCAGAACAGATGTTCAATCTAAAGTTATTCAGGCTCCCGAGCTGAAACCAATTTATCTGGTTTTACTGCCACGACCTTATAGCGAAAACTACCGTCCGCATTCCCCATTGTTAAAACGAAATCGGTGGTCATGCCATGCAAAATGAGTGCCCCTTATCCAGAATACTTCTGACTAAAAGATGCTATAGGCCAAGATATACGGCGATCAGTCAAATGAGACCGAAAAACACATAATATCAATTAGTTAATTTTTAACGCAATCAAATCCTGCGCGCAGGCCCAGGCGCTCGACCAGGCCCACTGGAAGTTATAGCCGCCCAACCAGCCGGTGACGTCCATCACTTCGCCGATAAAATAGAGACCCGGCACGCGGCGCGCCTCCATAGTCCGCGATGATAGTTCGTTTGTATCCACGCCGCCCAGCGTCACTTCCGCTGTCCGATAGCCTTCGGTACCGTTAGGCTGTACTTGCCAGGCCGTCAGCGTGTCAACCAACGTCTGCTGGTCACGAACGTTCAACTGCCTGAGCGATACATCCGGGATGAGCCCCAACTGTTGTAAACACTCCACCAGCCGTTTCGGCAGATGCATCGCCAGCGTGTTCTTCAGACTCTGGTTCGGGTGCGCGTTACGCTGTTCATTGAGAACGTCTTCCAGCGAGAGATCCGGCAATAAGTTAATGCTCACTAACTCGCCCGGTTGCCAGTAGCTGGAAATCTGTAAAACGGCGGGGCCGGACAGCCCACGATGGGTAAAAAGTAGGTTTTCCCGAAATACCGTGCCATTGCGGGCGGTAATCACGCAGGGCACAGAGACGCCAGACAGCGTCTGGAGCTGTTCTAACAGCGGCTTATGTAGCGTAAAGGGCACCAGCCCGGCGCGCGTCGGCAACACCTTGAGACCAAACTGTTCGGCGATTTTATAGCCAAACGGCGATGCGCCAAGCCCCGGCATCGACAGGCCGCCGCTGGCAATCACCAGCTTTTGCGTAGTCACCGTCTCGCCGTTCAACGCCAGTACGAAACCCGACTCATCACGCTCGACGCTCAATACCTCGCTACGCAGGCGCATCGTTACGCCACCTTTGTCGCACTCGGCAACCAGCATATCGACAATGCGTTGGGCGGAATCATCGCAAAAAAGCTGTCCCAGCGTTTTCTCATGCCAGGCTATCCCATACCTGCCGACCAGATCGATAAAGTCCCACTGGGTATAGCGGGCTAATGCTGATTTGCAAAAATGGGGGTTCTGGCTCAAATACGCAGCAGGCTCAACATAAAGATTAGTAAAGTTGCAGCGCCCACCGCCGGACATGAGGATTTTACGTCCTGGCTTCTTGCCATTATCGATGAGCAGCACGCGGCTACCCGCTTGTCCTGCCTGTGCGGCGCAAAACATGCCCGCTGCGCCAGCGCCTATAATAACGGCATCAAACCTTTCCACGTCGCCTTCCTCTCTCAAATTCGGGCGAGAATTGTAAAGTTTCCTCAGTGGTCGCACCAGCGCGAAAAGCGCCTGAAAATGGTATTTATCTGAAATATATAAGATAATTCTTTAGTGATATCAAACAAAGCACGAAGTACATCAAAAAAAGTCTATATTTCACTTTGCCCGCGCCGCCAAAGTCACTGATAATGCGCCGCGTTCATGTCCTCAAAATGGCGTAACGTCCTATGCTACATTTGTTTGCTGGCCTGGATTTACATACCGGGCTTTTATTATTGCTTGATCTGGCTTTTGTGCTGTTCTACGAAGCGATTAACGGTTTCCATGATACAGCCAATGCAGTCGCAACCGTGATTTACACCCGTGCGATGCGTTCGCAGCTGGCGGTTGTCATGGCGGCGGTGTTTAACTTTTTTGGCGTTTTGCTGGGGGGTCTCAGCGTGGCGTATGCCATTGTGCATATGCTACCGACGGATCTCCTGCTCAACATGGGTTCCGCGCACGGCCTCGCTATGGTCTTTTCCATGTTGCTGGCGGCGATTATCTGGAACCTCGGTACCTGGTATTTCGGGTTGCCGGCGTCCAGTTCCCACACGCTGATTGGCGCCATTATCGGCATCGGTTTAACCAATGCGATGATGACCGGCACGTCAGTGGTGGATGCGCTTAACATCCCGAAAGTTATCAATATTTTCGGTTCACTCATTATCTCCCCTATTGTCGGTCTGGTATTCGCCGGCGGTCTGATTTTCTTGCTGCGCCGCTACTGGAGCGGTACTAAGAAACGCGCCCGTATCCACCTGACGCCAGCCGAACGTGAAAAGAAAGACGGCAAGAAAAAGCCGCCATTCTGGACGCGTATCGCGCTGATCCTCTCAGCTATCGGCGTGGCGTTTTCGCATGGCGCGAACGATGGTCAGAAAGGCATTGGCCTGGTCATGCTGGTGCTGATTGGCGTCGCGCCTGCGGGTTTCGTGGTCAATATGAATGCCTCCAGCTACGAAATCACCCGTACGCGCGATGCTATCAACAATGTCGAAACGTACTTTGAGCAGCGTCCTGACCTGCTGAAAGCCGTCACCGGCGTTGACCAACTGATTCCCTCTCCGGAACCGGGCGCGACTGAACCGACTGAATTCCACTGCCATCCGGCTAACACCATTAACGCGCTTAACCGTGCGAAAGGGATGCTGGCAAACGTGGAAAGCTACGACAAGTTAAGCGTTGAACAGCGTAGTCAGTTGCGTCGCATTATGCTGTGCATTTCCGACACGACCGACAAAGTCGTGAAATTGCCTGGCGTAAGCAGCGATGACCAGCGCCTGCTGAAAAAGCTGAAGACCGATATGTTAAGCACCATTGAGTATGCGCCGGTGTGGATCATTATGGCAGTGGCGTTGGCGCTGGGTATTGGTACGATGATCGGCTGGCGTCGCGTGGCGACCACTATCGGCGAGAAAATTGGTAAAAAAGGCATGACGTATGCGCAGGGAATGTCGGCGCAGATGACGGCGGCAGTCTCTATCGGTCTTGCCAGCTACACCGGTATGCCAGTTTCTACCACTCACGTACTCTCCTCTTCAGTGGCGGGAACCATGGTCGTTGATGGCGGCGGGTTACAGCGTAAAACCGTGACCAGCATTCTGATGGCCTGGGTATTTACGTTACCGGCGGCGATTATTCTTTCCGGCGTGCTGTACTGGCTTTCCCTGAAGATTATTTAAGCCAAATGGGCCGGATAGCGCTGTCGCTAATCCGGCCTGTCAGGATGAAACGACACAGGCCTGACAGGCCGCTACAAGCGGTGTCATCCGGAGGCTTATCTAATACGAGCGGGTCAGGAAACTGGCCCGCTTTTTTTATTCAGTGCCAAATCATGAGCGCAATCAAGCTCACCACCACCAAACCGCATAACGCGCTGGTCAGCAGAAACTGGCGGCGCACGCGTTCACAACGGCGAATAAATTCTTCATCATGATGATCGCGATAGCGCTGAGCGTAGATATACCATACCAGGCGCACCTGTTTGTTGGGCTGACCATGCGTGGTAAAGAAGCCGCCGCCATCGACATATTGATAGAGCAAAGGATCGCAACCACGAAGTACCACTAACAGTGCGCGTAGCGATGAGAAATAGCGCGCCATATTAACAATGCAAACGACACATAAAGCCCAGAATAGTGAGACGGTGCTTATCATATCTCCTCCCCGGCGACCCGCCCACGGAGTTCCTCTCCGGGACTACCGCTCCCCGATACCCTGCCAGACAATCAGTGAAAGAGTACTACGAAAGCCGTCCATATTAGCGCTCCGCATTCGAACGGCTCTTATACACATTGTAGGAGATCAGTTAATTTTTTTACCAGAAGGTTAATCACTATCAATGCAATTCCCTGAAAATTTTGTTTAACTAACTGGCAAGCAAGGCAGATTGACGGATTATCCTGGTCGCTATAATGTAAGGATAGTTATGGTAAACGGCTGAGCTAGCCCCGCGCATAGAGTTCGCAGGACGCGGGTGACGCGGCGGCATAAGAAACGCCAGTAGCTCAATGGTCATCGACAACTTATGGAAGGAGTAACACTATGGCTTATAAACACATTCTTATCGCAGTTGATCTCTCCCCGGAAAGTAAAGTTCTGGTTGAAAAAGCGGTCTCTATGGCGCGCCCCTACAACGCGAAAATCTCCCTCATCCACGTTGATGTGAACTATTCAGACCTGTACACCGGTCTGATTGACGTCAATCTGGGCGATATGCAGAAACGTATCTCCGAAGAAACCCACCACGCGCTGACCGAGCTGTCTACCAACGCTGGCTACCCTATCACTGAAACCCTGAGCGGTAGCGGCGATTTGGGCCAGGTGCTGGTTGACGCCATCAAGAAATACGATATGGATCTGGTCGTTTGCGGTCATCACCAGGACTTCTGGAGCAAACTGATGTCTTCTGCGCGCCAGCTGATCAACACCGTTCACGTTGACATGCTGATTGTTCCGCTGCGCGACGAAGAAGAGTAATACTTAACTTACCGTGCCGGCTGGCGGCTAAGACCGCATCTGGTCTATAGTCAATCAGGTTGGCCTGAACCATCAGGCAAACTCCGGCTATCAACAACAACGCCCGCTTATGTGGGCGTTTTGTTTATCCCCCCTTCTTCGCAGTACTCAGTACATCATTCCATCACACCAAACATAATTAGTGTGATCCACTAATTAGTTTGCGTATCATTTGTATAATAACCTATTGATCAGGCTAATAACCGCAGTCTATATCAGGGTAAGACTTTTCGGCGCGTTTTGATATACGCGTTCATACGTTTCGGGATGGCATTAAAAGGCGAAGGAATATGAATACAACTGCACCTACGGGCTTGCTGCAGCAACCTCGTCCATTCTTCATGATCTTTTTTGTAGAATTATGGGAACGATTTGGCTATTACGGCGTCCAGGGCATCCTGGCGGTCTTTTTCGTTAAACAATTGGGTTTTTCTCAGGAACAGGCCTTTATTACTTTTGGCGCTTTTGCGGCGCTGGTTTATGGCCTGATCTCCATCGGCGGCTATGTTGGCGACCATCTGTTAGGGACTAAACGCACCCTGGTCCTGGGCGCGATTGTGCTGGCGATTGGCTATTTTATGACTGGTATGTCGCTATTAAATCCCGATCTGATTTTTATCGCACTGGGTACGATTGCCGTGGGCAACGGGTTATTTAAAGCCAATCCCGCCAGCCTGCTCTCTAAATGCTATCAGCCTAAAGATCCCCGGCTGGATGGCGCTTTCACCCTGTTTTATATGTCGATTAACATCGGTTCTTTGTTATCGCTATCGCTGGCGCCGGTGATTGCCGATAAATTTGGCTATGTGGTGACCTATAATCTGTGCGGCGCTGGTTTAATTGTTGCGCTTCTGGTGTACTTCGCCTGCCGTGGCATGGTGAAAAATATCGGTTCTGAACCGGATCATAAACCGCTACGTTTTCGCAATTTGCTGCTGGTACTACTCGGCACCGTCGTCATGATTTTCCTCTGCGCCTGGCTGATGCACAACGTTAAGATTGCCAATCTGGTGCTCATCGTCCTTTCTATCGTCGTCACTATTTTCTTCTTTCGCGAAGCGTTTCGTCTGGATAAAACCGGCCGCAATAAAATGTTCGTGGCGTTTATTCTGATGATTGAAGCCGTGCTGTTTTACATTCTGTATGCGCAGATGCCTACCTCACTGAACTTCTTTGCGATTAATAACGTGCATCATGAAATTCTTGGATTCGCCATTAACCCGGTGAGTTTTCAGGCGCTGAACCCATTCTGGGTGGTCGTCGCCAGTCCGGTACTGGCAGCGATTTACACCCGACTGGGTAGCAAAGGCAAAGATCTGACTATGCCGATGAAGTTTACGCTCGGCATGTTCCTCTGCGCGCTGGGTTTTCTGACCGCCGCCGCCGCCGGGATGTGGTTTGCCGATGCGCAAGGATTGACGTCGCCGTGGTTTATCGTGCTAGTGTATCTGTTCCAGAGTCTGGGCGAGTTGCTGATTAGCGCGCTGGGACTGGCAATGGTCGCCGCTCTGGTGCCGCAGCATCTGATGGGCTTTATTCTGGGAATGTGGTTCCTGACCCAGGCCGCCGCCTTCCTGCTCGGCGGTTATGTGGCGACCTTCACTGCCGTACCGGAAAACATCACCGATCCGTTACAGACGCTGCCCATTTATACCGGCGTCTTTAGCAAAATTGGTCTGGTAACGCTGGCGGTCACCGTGGTGATGGCCATTATGGTGCCGTGGTTAAACCGAATGATTAATACGCAAGGTACCGAACAGTAATACTCAGTGCCGGATGCGGCTTACGCCTTATCCGGCCTACAAATAATTGAGAATCGTAGGCCCGATAAGCGTAGCGCCATCGGGCAATCCGTTACTCCGTCAGAGGGGTTCCGGCATAAATATCAAACCGATGCCCTTTGGTGACGATGGCGTTGGGCGTCGCGACATCCGCCAGCGGCGGCGCATAATCGGGACGTTTGACCACCACGCGTTTGGTCGCCAACTGACGCGCCGGTTCCAGCAGTCCGTCGGCGTCGAGATCCGGCCCCACCAGCGACTGAAACACCCGCATCTCTTTCTTCACCAGCGCGCTTTTCTGCCGGTGAGGAAACATCGGATCGAGGTAGACCACCTGCGGGCGCGGCGTGATATCGGTTAACGCCGTCAGGCTGGAAGCATGAATCAACTGCAAACGCTCCTGAAGCCAGCCGCCAATGTCCGCATCGGCGTAGCCGCGCGTCAGGCCGTCGTCGAGCAACGCGGCGACCACCGGATTACGCTCCAGCATCCGCACGCGGCAACCGACGGACGCCAGCACAAACGCATCGCGCCCCAGTCCGGCCGTGGCATCAACCACATCCGGCAGGTAATCGCCTTTGATACCGACGGCTTTCGCCACCGCTTCGCCGCGCCCGCCGCCGAACTTGCGCCGGTGCGCCATCGCGCCGCCGACAAAATCGACAAAAATGCCGCCGAGCTTCGGTTCGTCGCGCTTGCGCAGCTCCAGATGTTGCGGCGTCAATACCAGCGCCATCGGGTTGTCTTCGTCATGCTCCAGTCCCCAGCGGGCAGCCAGAACAGATAAGGCGCCGTCTGTGGCGCCCGTTTCATCCATTAAGCAGATTTGCACGTAAAATCAGCCTTTAATCCCGTAATGCTCCAGCATCGCGTCCAGCTGTGGTTCACGGCCACGGAAGCGTTTAAAGAGTTCCATCGGCTCTTCAGAACCACCGCGAGTCAGGATGTTATCAAGGAACGACTGACCGGTCTCACGGTTGAAAATGCCTTCCTCCTCAAAGCGGGAATAAGCGTCCGCCGCCAGTACGTCGGCCCACAGATAGCTGTAGTAGCCTGCCGCATAGCCGCCAGCAAAGATATGGCTGAACGCATGTGGGAAACGGCCCCATGTCGGTGACGGCACCACGGCGACCTGTTTTTTAATTTCAAAGAGCGTCTCAAGAATTTTCGCTCCTTGCTGCGGGTTAAATTCCGCATGCAGACGGAAATCAAACAGACCGAACTCCAGCTGACGCAGAATAAACAGCGCCGCCTGATAGTTTTTCGCCGCCAGCATTTTATCCAGCAGTTCCTTCGGCAGCGGTTCGCCGGTCTCATAGTGGCCGGAGATAAACGCCAGCGCTTCTGGCTCCCAGCACCAGTTTTCCATAAACTGACTTGGCAGTTCGACCGCATCCCACGGCACGCCGCTGATACCGGAGACCCCGGCGGTCTCAATGCGGGTCAGCATATGATGCAGGCCATGACCAAACTCGTGGAACAGGGTGATCACTTCGTCATGGGTAAACAGAGCGGGTTTACCGTTCACCGGACGGTTGAAATTACAGGTCAGATAAGCGACCGGCTTTTGCAATGTGCCATCCGCTTTACGCATCTGGCCGACACAGTCGTCCATCCACGCCCCGCCGCGTTTGTGTTCGCGCGCGTACAGGTCAAGGTAGAAGCTGCCGCGCAGCTCGTTATTTTCGTCATACAGTTCGAAGAAACGCACCTCCGGGTGCCAGACATCAACATCAGTACGCTCTTTGGCGGTGATGCCGTAAATACGTTTCACCACTTCAAACAGGCCGTTCACGGCTTTGTTTTCCGGGAAGTACGGGCGTAGCTGCTCATCGCTGATGCTGTACAGGTGCTGTTTTTGCTTTTCACTGTAGTACGCGATATCCCATGGTTGCAGTTCCTCAACGCCAAATTCGGCTTTGGCGAAGGCGCGCAGCTGGGCCAGCTCTTTTTCCCCCTGCGGACGGGCGCGTTTCGCCAGATCGGTTAAGAAATCGAGCACCTGCTGCGGATTTTCCGCCATCTTGGTGGCCAGTGACTCATGGGCATAATTTTCGAAGCCCAGCAGTTGCGCCAGTTCATGGCGCAGCGCAAGAATTTCTTCCATCACCGGGCTGTTATCCCACTTACCGGCGTTCGGCCCCTGGTCGGAGGCACGAGTGGAATAGGCGCGATACATCTCTTCACGCAACGCCTGGTTGTCGCAGTAGGTCATCACTGGCAGATAGCTCGGGATATCCAGAGTCAGCAGGTAACCTTCCTGCTCTTTGGCTTCCGCCAGGGCTTTAGCGGCGGCGAGCGCGCTTTCCGGCATTCCCGCCAGCTCGGCTTCGTCGGTGATGAGCTTCGTCCAGCCCATGGTGGCATCGAGCACATTATTGCTGTACTGGTTGCCCAGCTCAGACAGGCGGGTGGCAATTTCACCGTAACGCTGCTGTTTCTCTTTCGGCAGGCCGATGCCGGACAGTTCAAAATCACGCAGCGCGTTATCAACCGCTTTCTTCTGCGCGGTATTCAGAGTGGCGTAATGATCGCCATCGCGCAGGTCGCGGTACGCGTTGTACAGTCCTTCATGTTGCCCAACCCAGGTGCTGTATTCCGACAGCAGCGGTAACGTCTGTTCGTAGGCTTCACGCAGCTCCGGGCTATTTTTCACCGAGTTTAAGTGGCTAATTGGCGAGAAAATACGCCCCAGAACATCGTCGGCTTCCGCCAACGGCTGGCAGAGGTTTTCCCAGCTATACGGCGCGCCATGCGCCACAACGCCTTCTACCGCCGCCCGGCAATCGGCCAACGCTTTGGTGACCGCAGGCACCACATGCTCCGGTTTAATTGCAGAAAAAGGCGGCAGTGAAAAAGACGTTAGTAATGGATTGGTCATATGCGCAGTCCTGGTCTAAAAAAGAAATGAAGCGCTCTATCGCGCTTTCGCTATGGATCTAGAATGGGGGATAGTTGGGGGAATTTCAATGATGGTGGGCGCTCATTTCACCCGTGCAGCAACGCCAGCATCCGAACGTAGGCATTGCTGCTGAATCCAATTTTAACGACTGAAGATCAGTAGCTGTAGCGGCATAGTGACAATATCCAGCGCCAAAGTTACCGGCAGCAACACTCTGCCAAATTTTGCCCCGGACATACTGCGCTGATACTGATAGAACTCAACGGTGAAAGGATGATAGAACGATAGCTGCTGCGTAACGCTCTGCTCTTTATTTTTCTGATGGATAGTCCCTTTCAGGTCCATGACGGATAGCGTGCAATTTACCGCGCCGTCTGCACAAATAAACCCGTAGCCTACCGCCGCCAGTTTATCTTTCTCGTCCACCCAGGCGTAAGTCACATTGACTTCACCCGTAAACTCCTTCTTATCTGTATCAATCAGGAATTTAACACCATCCTTTACTCGCATTTTATCCCGGCGAATAGTCGCATCTTTTAACAGCGCCACCACATTATCGCCGCCCTGGGTCAACAGGTAGTCAAAATGTTCGCCAACAAACACCCAGCCCGTTTTCCCGTTGCTATCTTTACCTAAGGAAAGCGCGGTAACGGTATCCGATTTCCAGGTAGACTGATGACGATTGCCATCTTTATCGGTGGCAAGTATCAGCCCAAATGAAAGACAGCCCGACAGCGAACAGCAAACCAGTAATAAAAACAACGTGCGAACGACACATTTTCCATAATGGAACATCAATGAATCCTTTCTTTTCTATTATTAGCGCTATCGTTTTAATCAAATAAACAAGGTAAAACCAGCACTATCATCATAATAAAAACGATTTCAGAATAAGACCCGACAGGGGTAAGTCGGTGGACGCGTCGCGGCATGATTAGCGTTAAATTCAGATAGGCTTTTCATGGGTGTTTTTCTGAAAACAGGGCCGTGACATCAATCGCTGTCATTTTTGCGCAAACTGCCCATGTATAATATTCTCAACTTTTTCGTTTCTGGAATACAAGGATTGTATATGACCACGTTATTACAGGTTATTGTACTGATATTTATTGTTTTCTTTATTTTCCCTGGGCGAAAAATTTTCCGTCGGAGTAAGCATCTGCAAGATGGCCGTAAATTAATTTCATCTTCTTCGCTGATGCTGCGAAAATTTGGCAGTTCTCGCGGCTATAACGCGGATTACTACTTTGACATGCAGTACCTCTATGAGGTCGCGGACGGTATCACCACCGCGATACCACTCACCAGCATTATTGAGGCGAAACCGGGAACAACGAGAGTCAGTGGTCGTTCAGTCTGGTCAGTCGACTGGATAACAGCGGAAGGGCAAAGAAAACAGACGCGCTTCCTTCATAACTACACCCTATTCAATCGAAATTTTGCCACCTTCCTTAAGACCGTGAAACAGGCCAATCCAGACGCCTGCATCACTTCGTTGACGTTATTTACGCTCTGACGCCACAGCCTACTTGTTTTTCCTCCTGGCCAACGGCGATAAAAGCGCAAGAGCGGTAATCTCTACGGATCTGCGGTAAACTATCGGCTAACTTGTTTACTTCCCGGAATATCTGCATCCATGCTCAGTTATCGTCACAGCTTTCACGCTGGCAACCACGCCGACGTCCTTAAACATACCGTTCAGAGCCTGATCATCGAGTCGCTAAAAGAGAAAGAAAAACCGTTTCTCTATCTGGACACGCACGCGGGCGCGGGGCGTTATCAGTTGGGCAGCGAACATGCTGAACGTACCGGAGAGTATCTGGAAGGCATCGCCCGTATCTGGCAGCAGGACGATCTGCCCGCCGAACTGGAACCGTATATTAGCGTCGTAAAACATTTCAACCGCAGCGGGCAGTTACGCTACTATCCGGGCTCCCCGTTAATCGCCCGCCAGTTGCTGCGTGAGCAGGACAGTCTGCAACTCACGGAATTGCATCCCAGCGACTTCCCACTGTTGCGCGCGGAGTTTCAAAAAGACAACCGCGCCCGCGTGGAACGCGCTGACGGCTATCAGCAACTGAAAGCCAAATTGCCGCCGGTTTCCCGCCGCGGTCTGATTCTCATTGACCCGCCTTATGAAATGAAAACCGATTACCAGGCGGTAGTCAGCGGCATCAGCGAGGGTTATAAACGTTTCGCCACCGGTACATACGCGCTATGGTATCCGGTGGTACTCCGCCAGCAAATTAAGCGCATGATTCATGAGCTGGAGGCCACCGGCATCCGTAAAATCCTGCAAATTGAGCTGGCGATCCGCCCGGACAGCGATCAGCGCGGGATGACGGCGTCCAGTATGATCGTGGTTAACCCGCCGTGGAAACTGGAGCAGCAGATGAACAACGTGCTACCGTGGCTGCACAGTAGGTTGGCGCCAAACGGTCACGGACACACTTCGGTAAGCTGGATCGTGCCGGAGTAATCACAGCCATCGGTGGAACCTTTCACCTTCAGGTATACAATCGCGAATATTTTGGCGGGTAGCGCAGAATCTATCCGTCCGACAACGAACATAAAGGAGCGGTCATGACCAAACACTATGATTACATCGCTATCGGCGGCGGCAGCGGCGGTATCGCCTCGATTAACCGCGCCGCTATGTACGGCCAGAAATGCGCGCTCATCGAAGCCAAAGAGCTGGGCGGCACCTGTGTTAACGTGGGCTGCGTGCCGAAGAAAGTGATGTGGCATGCCGCGCAGATTCGTGAAGCGATTCATCTGTATGGCCCGGACTACGGTTTTGACACCACGATTAATCAGTTCGACTGGAGCAAGCTGATTGCCAGCCGTACCGCGTATATTGACCGCATCCATACTTCATACGACAACGTGCTGGGCAAAAATAACGTGGATGTGATTAAAGGCTTTGCCCGCTTTGTCGATGCCAAAACCATTGAAGTGAACGGCGAAACCATCACCGCCGACCATATTTTGATCGCTACCGGCGGCCGTCCGAGCCATCCGAGCATTCCAGGCGTGGAATACGGCATTGATTCCGACGGTTTCTTTGCGCTATCTGCCTTGCCGGAGCGCGTCGCGGTGGTAGGCGCAGGTTATATCGCCGTTGAACTGGCTGGCGTTATCAACGCGCTGGGGGCGAAAACGCATCTGTTTGTCCGTAAACATGCGCCGCTGCGCAGTTTTGACCCGATGATTAGCGAAACGCTGGTTGAGGTGATGAACGCCGAAGGCCCGCAACTGCATACTCACGCCGTGCCGAAAGCGGTGGTGAAAAACGCCGACGGCAGTCTGACTCTGGAACTGGAAGATGGCCGCAGTGAAACCGTTGATTGCCTGATCTGGGCCATTGGTCGCGAACCGTCGACCGACAATATTAATCTGGCGGCAGCGGGCGTGAAAACCAATGAAAAAGGTTACATCATCGTTGATAAATGGCAGAACACGAACGTAGAAGGCATTTACGCCGTTGGCGACAATACTGGCGCGATAGAACTAACGCCAGTCGCCGTCGCCGCCGGTCGCCGTCTCTCCGAGCGCCTGTTTAACAACAAGCCGGACGAGCATCTGGACTACAGCAACATCCCGACCGTGGTCTTTAGCCATCCGCCTATCGGCACTGTCGGGTTAAGCGAGCCGCAGGCGCGCGAGCAGTACGGCGACGAGCAGGTGAAAGTCTATAAATCATCGTTTACCGCTATGTATACCGCGGTGACGACGCACCGCCAGCCGTGCCGTATGAAGCTGGTCTGCGTCGGGCCGGAAGAAAAAATTGTGGGTATCCACGGTATCGGCTTCGGCATGGATGAAATGTTGCAGGGCTTCGCAGTGGCGCTGAAGATGGGCGCTACCAAGAAAGACTTCGATAATACCGTCGCTATTCACCCGACCGCATCGGAAGAGTTTGTGACCATGCGTTAATATCTTGTGCGCCCATCTTCGAGGGTGGGCGCACAGGCCTTCATGATTAATACGTACTGAAATAACTCTGGATCAGTTCCGGATTACGCGTCTGAGTTAATGCCGTCATCAGTAACACCCGCGCCTTCGCCGGGTTGAGCGAGTCAGACACCAGCCCTGGCTGTCCTTGCGCCATCGGCGCTGATTGCCGACGCGGGCCGCATTGCAGCGGTAAACACCACCGGTTTGTCGCTTTTCACGGTCAAATTAAGAAAGTAGGCGGTTTCATCGAGCGTGTCAGTGCCATGAGTAATGACCACACCGTCAACATCATCCCGCGCCAATAACGCATTCACCTTCTGTGAAAGTTTCAGGATAATATCGCTGGCCATATTTTTTCAGGAAGTTTAACGCGCGTTCATCCACCGCCCGCGTATTGCCCTCGGAAAACTGGAAGAAGAAAGGCGTATTCGCATCGGTAATTTCAAAGGGCCCGTGGAAAAACTCACCGCTATGAATACAGGCGGAATGTATCCATTGCATTTCCATAAAGATACAGATGCTCTGTAGGTAGGCTGCGCCATAGCCCGCGCCGCTGGCGACGGTGTAAATGACTTTATCGTCTTTATATTCCTGCGCGAACGCCTGCGCACGCTCCGCTACCTGCTCGCAAGCGCGCCAGACGATACGGTTGATTTTGCTGACGCCATCCTGAAAATCGTCGTAGTGCGCATACCCTTCCGTCTGCTGGAGCAGTTCGACCGCACTCAGCAGGCCTTTCATCGTTTTCTCTCCGGCAATATCTTTACCGTCGCCAAACGTGTACGTTTCCACATAGTCGCAATGCGCCACCAACGGTGAATCCATTATCCAGGTTAAACCAATGACCGGCGCGCCGTGCTGACGGGCGATTTCAGCCGCTTTAATTGTCTCTGGCGTATTACCTTTGTGGGAGGCGACAACCACAACGGCATTTTCTCCCAGCGCTACCGGCGGGTTGTTAATAAATTCTCCGCTGTTATACAGACCGACAGTCAACGCTTTCGCTTCTTTTTCTAAAAATGCTTTCGCCGGATAGAACGCCGCATAAGAACCGCCGCACGCCACGTAATAGACGTGTTTAACGCCTCCTTTCTCTGCCTGGCTGGTCACAATATTGCTAACTGTCTCTTTCATACCCATCATGCTTTCCTCTGGTTCCATCAATGATACAGGCGAGGATTCGCCATAAATGACTCATAATGTATTATTATTTTTATATGATATTTAAAGACATTTGATCAAGATGGAAACCAAAAAAAATCGGGATCCGCGATCTGGATCCCGATTCAGCCTGCTCTTCGTTAGCGTAATGCTGACATCATACGGTAAACCGTATTTTATCGCCGACAATCAACTGTTGCGAAACGCAGGAGAGTTCTCCTTTGTTATCAATCATTTCACTTTTTATCAGGATCAGCGGATAACCCTCGTTGACGCCAAGATAATGGGCGACTTCAAAGCTGGCATAAACCAGTTCGATCATCTTACGGGAGTGGGTAAACCATAAATGGTATTTCTCGCGTAAGCATTCATACAAAGAGTGATTATTAAGATCTTCGTCCAGCAAAAACGCAAAACGTGGGGGAAGATGTACGGTTTCCAGCGATACCGCCACATCGTCGGCATAGCGGATACGTTCAATGACGACCGCTTTTTCGCCATCGTTCATATTCAGTAACGCTTTTGTCTCATCGTCTACCGATTCAAAAACGGATTTGATGGTGCGTGACCCCGGGCGACGTCCCTGGGACTGGCATAACTCGCTGAAACTCATGATGCCGGTCATGCTACGCTGAAATTTCTCACCAGAAACAAAGGTGCCTTTGCCGGAGACACGGGTCAGCAAATTTTCACGCGTCAGCGCATCCAGCGCCTTACGGACCGTGACCCTGCTCACCTGCCAGCGCACGCTCAGTTCATTTTCCGTCGGGATCTGCTGGCCTGGTTTATACTCTCCACGCGCAATAGCCTCTTTTAAGGCGTCTTCAAGCTGCTTATAAAGCGGTTTGGCACTTTTACTGTCGGGTTGCTCGATCATTTGTATCCATTTGTATTATCATGGTGCCATAGCTTGTATTATAACTATTTACGTTACCTTTGTTTGTGAATCCACGCCATGTGGTGACGTAGTGATACCACTATGAAACGAATGTTCTGATTTTAGGTCTGAGGGAGGCGTCATGAAAATAGGATTTTCGCAATACTATTCAGTAAGTTATGAAGTGTTTTTTTTGAGAGATAAATTGCAAAATGTGATCTACCGCACACTTTGCCACTCAGGTATCGAAGCGAATGTCTACGCTTAATAGACAGCCGGGCAACACCCGTATCTTTTACGACGCAAGCCGGAGGTCCTTGTCATTATGCTCAACCAGAAATTAAACCCCACGCCTTCTGAAGATCTGACTATTGATGTCGATCTGCTTTATGAAACAGACCCGTGCGAGTTAAAGCTGGATGAAATGATCGAGGCGGAACCGGAGCCGGAGATGATCGAGGGGCTTCCCGCCTCTGACGCCCTGACCCCTGCCGATCGGTATCTCGAACTGTTCGAGCATGTACAGTCAACAAAACTGTTTCCAGACAGTAAAACGTTCCCGGACTGCGCGCCGAAGATGGACCCGCTTGATATCCTGATCCGCTACCGTAAGGTCAGACGCCACCGTGATTTTGACTTACGCCGCTTCGTCGAGAACCATTTCTGGCTACCGGAAACCTTATCCAGCGAGTATGTCTCTAACCCCGAAAACTCGCTCAAAGAACATATTGACCAGCTTTGGCCGATACTGACGCGCGAACCGCAGGATCATATTCCGTGGTCTTCGCTGCTGGCGCTGCCGCAATCCTATATCGTGCCGGGAGGCCGTTTTAGCGAAACCTATTATTGGGACTCTTATTTTACCATGCTGGGTCTGGCGGAAAGCGGGCGCGAAGACTTACTTAAATGTATGGCGGATAATTTCGCCTGGATGATTGAAAACTATGGTCATATTCCCAACGGCAACCGCACCTATTATCTGAGCCGCTCGCAGCCGCCGGTTTTCGCCCTGATGGTTGAACTGTTCGAAGAAGATGGCGTGCGCGGCGCGCGGCGTTATCTCGACCATCTCAAAATGGAATACGCCTTCTGGATGGACGGCGCCGAATCGCTGGCGCTCAACCAGGCTTATCGCCACGTTGTGCGGATGCCGGACGGTTCCCTGCTGAACCGCTACTGGGACGATCGCGACACGCCGCGCGACGAGTCCTGGCTGGAAGATGTCGAAACCGCAAAACATTCCGGTCGTCCGCCCAATGAAGTCTACCGGGATTTGCGCGCCGGGGCGGCGTCCGGCTGGGACTATTCTTCACGCTGGCTACGCGATGCGGGCCGGCTTGCCAGCATACGTACAACTCAGTTTATCCCTATCGATTTGAACGCTTTTCTGTATAAACTGGAGAGCGCTATCGCCAATATTTCAGCGCTGAAAGGCGAACGTGACACCGAGGCGCTATTTCGCCAGAAAGCCAGCGATCGACGCGCCGCCGTGAACCATTATTTGTGGGATGATGAAAACGGCTGTTATCGGGACTATGACTGGCGACGCGAAGAAATGGCGCTCTTTTCCGCCGCCAGTATCGTGCCGCTGTATGTCGGTATGGCGAACCATGAGCAGGCCGACCGTCTGGCAAATGTAGTACGCAGCCGTCTGTTAACGCCCGGCGGGATTATGGCGACCGAATACGAAACCGGCGAACAGTGGGATAAACCGAACGGCTGGGCGCCGCTGCAATGGATGGCGATTCAGGGCTTCAAACGGTATGGCGACGATATGCAGGGCGATGAAATCGCCCATAACTGGTTAAAAACGGTGAACCATTTTTATCAGGAGCACCATAAACTGATCGAGAAATACCATATTTCCGGCGGTACGCCCCGCGAAGGCGGCGGGGGCGAGTATCCGCTACAGGATGGGTTCGGCTGGACCAATGGCGTGGTGCGCCGCCTGATTGGCCTTTACGGAGAGCCTTAACCTGCTCCGGGCTCAGTGAATCGCATCATAAATGGCTGACTGAATTTTCAGCCATTTTTTATTGTCTGCGCTGGGCCGGGCCTGAGCGCGCAGCCGGGCCTGCTCCGTATCGTACTGCTGGCGCGTCACAACAGCCGGAACGGTGCAAAACGTTTGCAAATAGGTTTTATGCATCGCGGTCAGCGGCGCGCCGCTCGACATGTCATGACTTAACGTTGTGATAAATCGTCGGCAGGGTTTGACCTCATCCATCAGCGCGGGATAACGCAACAACAGTTGCAGCACCTCGGTATGTCCTGCCGCAAACGCCTGCTCCGTCCACGCGAGCTGCCAGTTCATTCCGCCCTGGAGGAACAGCGCCGTCACCCGCGTATCATTGCGCTCTATCGCCGCCCGCATGGTAAACGCATCCCAGGTAATCCCCATATGATTGAGCGTTTCCCGCGCGGAAGGCGCCTCGCGCGGCGGTTCATCCTGCGCCATTGCGGGAGCTTGCCCGTTATCGGAGCCTGGCGACAACGAACTAAATAGCCAGAACGCGCCCGCCAGTATCGCCAGCGTCATGACGCCAACCGCGCCCCACAAAGCGCCGGAAATAAGTTGCTCACACTCTTCAGGCGTACGCGGAGGCCGCTTACGCGGTGGTTCTATGCTCTCGCTAATCTCATGCTTATCTCCCCCGGCCTGCCGATCTTTAAGCCGCGCGGTTTCCCAGAACTGGCGCAATTCACGTTCATCCGCCAGCAGAAACGAAGCGGGATTCACGCGGGTACGTTTTTCGGCATAGGCGCGCTGGATGGGCCGAACGATTTGCTGATACTGAACGTTTAGCAGCATAAGCTGCGCTGAGGTGAGCGGCTGCCTGGCGATAACCTCGTTTCGCGCGAGGCGGCAATCATCCAGAAACATACGCAGAGTGGTGCGCGACTCGGCGAACAGCGTTAACGCTGAGGCGTCATTAAAAATTCTGACGTAATGACGGGCAAACAATTTTTTATCAACCACCATAAGCGCCAGTTCGCTGAACAACATGCCTTCCAGCGCATGTTGATCTTCTCCCTGTTTTAACCACTGGCGCAAACGGTCCGGGCCAAAATGTTGCTTGAGGTAGTGATTCAGCGACGCCCGATCCGGCCATGCGCGCGCAATAAGCGCTTTTAACGTCAGTTCTATCGCCCGAAGCTGACGCTGCGCCTCAAGATGCGCCTCCTGGTCGGGGTCTTCCAGCTCAGTTTGATACGTCAGTAGCGGCTGCTGCTGACGTAGATGTTCCAGCGAGGTGACAAAACGCAACGCGGCAAGGAGTTGATTTTCGCTCACCTCTTGCCCGCTGTCATACTGGGGAACATGCTGCTGAAGATGACGCAGTTGCAGCATAAACTGGCTCAACTGCGCGTCATTTATCCGCAATTTTTTCGCCACCGCGCCCCAACCGCCCAGGTTAAGACGCGCCTGCTCAAGTTGTTCCATGAACCACCGGGGCTCTTTTCCCTCTGTGGTATGAATACCCAGCAGCAGCAGGATTTCTATTGATGCCTGGCGGATAATCCCCAGGCTATGTTCAAAAGGCGCGCGTGTCGCCTGCGAAGCGCTATTCGTCATTATCTTCCCTAAAAAGACGATCCCGCGACGAGATCTTCGTTTTCTTTTAATTATGTTTTTTCATAGATATAACAGATTTAGCCACATTTCAGTGACTTAATCTTAATGATTGCAAATTTATAAGAAGATCGGTTACTAACCGAAAACATCAGTTTTTCATTCTGTCAACGCGGCGTGACGCTGAACGGCATAGACCTTTTCCCTGCCTGCGTTTGGCCGTCTGACCGCTAGCCACGCGTGCAGCACACTTTATAATCGCGCTTTTTATGAGAAAGATGCCATGCCGCACATTTCATCTCGCTTTAGCTCCGCCTGCATCGCGTTTATTAAACAGTGGCAGGGTCTGTCGCTGGAAAAGTATCGCGATCGGCAGGGTAACTGGGTGATTGGTTACGGGCATATGTTGACGCCGGATGAGACGCTGACGTTCATTACGCCCGACCAGGCGGAGGCATTCTTGCTGGATGACCTCAATAGCTGCGATATACTGCTACAGAATTGTTTGCCGGAACTTAACGATCGGTTTCAACGCGAAACGCTTATTGCGCTGATGTTCAGCATCGGACATCAGCGTTTTTTATCATTAATCAATACGGGTGATATTTCACAGCCAGAAATAAGCGGACTGCGAATTTAACGTCGTTAATTCGATTCATTTAACATCATGGCGGCCTGGGTACGATTTTTTACATCCAGCCGCCGGTAAAGCGACTCCAGATGCGCTTTAACCGTCCTGGTACTAATATTTAACGCCCGCCCAATTTGTTTATTTGATTCTCCTGCGGCAAGCATCTGTAAAATTTCCCGCTGGCGGGCGCTTAACGCTTTTATATCACGGGACTCCAGCTCCGTTGAATTTAACCAATCCCCCGGTAAAAACATCATCCCGCGAGCGACAGTATTGAGCGCAAGGACAAAGGTTTCGGCATCAGAATCGCGTGGCACCACGGCCTGAACGTTAAATTGCATGACTTCATGCAGCCACTTTTGACTGCCATCCATCGCCGTGATAATAATCTTCACCTCCGGAAATTGCTGCGCGGTTCTTTGTAACACCTCGCGGCAAAATTCAGCATCCAGGCCGCTATCCAGCATGACCAGCGCATCCGGCGCGCTTTCTATTTTTTGCCAGAGTTCTTCTGCCTGACCGACACTCTGGATACTTATTCCTGGAATGTGCTGCTGCAAACTGATTTTCATTCCATGAATAAATATTGACTGCCTGTCAAACATGATTACCTGCATTACTTTTCTCCACCTGGGTAAGATAATAGTCTCAAGATGAGGAAGGGTATTACCCGTAGGGTAAAATAAGAAGTCGCCATTTGGTATAGGCCATTTTACCGATAGTCATTGGTTGAGGAAGAGAAAGGTTATGAATATTTACAGCTTCAACATCGGGATTACAGAATTCGCTAACATTAACGTTTTAAAGTAAGGAATATCTTATTAGTACAAACAGACAAGGCTAATTTGAATATTAATTTAATGAAGAGTACGCCTGGCGCGTCACAAAGGAAATATCTGCTTTTCGCCTGATGTGTTACAAAAAATAAAGTAGCACATTTTGTTAAAAAATAGCCAATCCGCCTGAAAACCGCGACGATGGGTCAATGACAATACCGTGTATGTACATGCATTTCTCTCTCCCACTACACCCGCGGCTATCAGCGTGTTTTACCGCTCTCGTCCCGTTTATCGGCTTTTTGGCGCTAAAAAGCCTGGCCGGAAGGCGATAAATCCGCCGCGCAACGTGATCAGACGTATTCGTCACGCGAGCAATGATTGCGAAAGGGCTTATTAGATGCTAGAAAATCAATAAAACCAGCCGCTTCAGCGTCACTGTTTCAATAAAAACAATAATAGAGCCTGATGATGGATAAAATATATGCAATGAAATTGTTTGTACGCGTGGCGGAACGGGAAAGTTTTTCCCGTGCAGCAGAAGATATCGGCCTTCCCAAAGGCAGCGTCTCACGGCAAATACAAGCGTTAGAACATCAACTGGGCATCCGCCTGCTCCACCGCACCACCCGGCGGGTACAGCTTACTCAGGACGGGATGGTTTACTACGAACGGGCAAAAGATCTGTTGAGTAACCTGGATGAACTGGAGGGTCTTTTCCAGCCTGATCCCGCCAGTATCAGCGGCAAAATACGGGTAGATATCCCGCCAGGTCTCGCAAACAGCCTCATCATGCCGCGCCTGCCCACTTTTTTGCATCAGTATCCCGGCATTGCGCTGGAACTTTGTAGTAGCGATCGACAGGTCGATTTACTACGGGAAGATTTCGACTGCGTGGTGCGCACAGAGCCGCTACATGCGCCAGGGATACTGACGCGCCCGCTTGGCGGGCTTGAGGATGGTGAACTGCGCCAGCCCACAATACCTGGCGCGCTTTGGGTATCCAGAAAACCTTGACGACCTCGCCTCACATGCGGTGGTGCATTATTCATTGACCCCGGGAGTTTCTTCACCGGGTTTTGCCTTTGAAACTCCCCACGGTATGCAGTGGGTAAAAACCGGCGGAATGCTAACGGTAAACAGTACGGAGACCTGGCATACGGCCTGTCTGGCAGGATTAGGGATCATTCAGACGCCGCGCATTGCTGTACGGGAGGCGTTACGCGCCGGAACGCTCATTGAAATTTTACCGCAATATCGCGCCGCTCCACTGCCGGTGACGCTGCATTATCCCCATCGCCGTAATCTTTCCCGCCGGGTACACCTGTTTATGGTATGGCTGACTGAAACCATTAAAGAGGCCGCAGAGTAGCCGCATTTTCAGCATCCACCGGGGAGAAGCTATACTGACATATTCTATTAATGATGAAGGACTACCGACCTGATGACGCAGGAAAATGACGTAAAACGCCCTATTCAGGAACTGGAGCACGACCCGATACAAAAAATAGAAACGCAGCCGCATGACGCCCCGGAAAAAAACGAAAAGGCAAATCAGGCGTTGCATTCCGTCACCACCCTGATGCAAAAAATTCAGCGTCAACCAATGGTGGCCCACCTCATTCGCGCGACCGAACGTTTTAACGATCGACTGGGTAATCAGTTTGGCGCGGCTATCACCTACTTTTCGTTTCTGTCGATGATCCCGATAATGATGGTGTCCTTTGCCGCGGCAGGTTTTATCCTCGCCTCGCACCCTAATCTACTGGAAGATATTTTCAGCAAGATATTGATGAATGTGAGCGATCCTACGCTGGCGTCCACGCTTAAAAATACGATTAATACGGCGGTTCAACAGCGTACCACGGTAGGGCTGGTCGGACTGGGTATCGCGCTCTATTCCGGCGTTAACTGGATGGGCAACCTGCGGGAAGCGATTCGCGCCCAGTCACGGGACGTCTGGGAGCGCAAGCCGCAGGATCAGGAGAAAATCTGGCTCAAATATCTGCGCGATTTTATCTCGCTGATTGGATTATTAATCGCTTTAATCATTACGCTGTCCATTACTTCCATTGCCGGTTCCGCCCAGCAGATGATCATCTCCGCCTTGTACCTCGACAGCATCGAATGGTTAAAACCGGCCTGGCATTTGATCGGTCTGGCCATCTCTATTTTTGCCAACTATCTGCTTTTCTTCTGGATTTTCTGGCGACTGCCCCGCCATCGTCCCCGTAAAAAAGCGTTGATTCGCGGGACATTTATTGCCGCTATCGGTTTTGAGGTGATTAAAATCATTATGACCTATACGCTGCCGTCACTGGTGAAATCGCCTTCCGGCGCGGCGTTTGGCTCCGTACTCGGTCTGATGGCATTCTTCTACTTTTTTGCCCGCCTGACGTTATTCTGCGCGGCCTGGATAGCCACCGCCGAATATAAGGACGACCCGCGAATGCCGGGTAAAACGCAACGCTAGTCTGCGGCTTGCTGCCGAATGGCACGCACGGCGTCGTCATTCGGCCTACTGCTGTGTGGACCCAGGCCGGGCATGCAAAGCGTACCCGGCGGTACAATCAGGCACGTCCTTCCGCCTCATCTCATTGTTTCAGCATATAAATCCAGTAATTAACTTTTATTTAACCTGAAACCAGTTTTATCCACTAATTCTAAAATTATGTGAAGCATTTCATAGACGCAAAATGGCTGGCTTAAACATTATCCCCTTTTTGCGCTTTTTTTGACCATTTTTGGCTTTTGTTACACATTGAAATATAACTTTTGCTGTGCGTAATATGGCTATTCGTTCGCTAAAAATAAGAAAATAGTATGCAAGCAACCGCCACAACACTCGACCATGAACAGGAACATGTTCCGGTAAACTCACGCAATAAAGTCGTTATTGCCTCGCTTATCGGCACCGCGATTGAGTTCTTCGACTTCTATATTTACGCCACCGCAGCGGTGATCGTGTTCCCCCTTATCTTCTTCCCCCAGGGCGATCCCACTGCGGCAACGCTACAATCGCTCGCCACCTTCGCTATCGCGTTTGTGGCGCGTCCGATCGGCTCTGCGCTATTCGGTCACTTCGGCGACCGGGTAGGCCGCAAAGTCACGCTGGTGGCTTCGCTGCTGACGATGGGGATCTCCACGGTCATTATCGGTCTATTACCGGGCTACGCGACGATAGGTATTTTCGCGCCGCTGCTGCTGGCGCTGGCGCGTTTCGGACAGGGACTGGGGCTGGGCGGCGAATGGGGCGGCGCAGCGTTATTAGCGACGGAGAATGCGCCGCCGCGCAAACGCGCGCTGTATGGCTCCTTCCCGCAGTTGGGCGCGCCGATCGGCTTCTTTTTTGCCAATGGCACCTTCCTGTTGCTCTCCTGGCTGCTGACCGACGAGCAATTTATGAGCTGGGGCTGGCGCGTGCCGTTTATCTTCTCGGCGGTACTGGTGATTATCGGCCTGTATGCGCGCGTGTCGCTGCATGAAACGCCGGTGTTTGCGAAAGTCGCCGCAGCGAAAAAGCAGGTAAAAATACCGCTGGGCACGTTGCTGACGAAGCATGTCCGCGTAACCATTCTCGGCACGTTTATCATGCTGGCGACCTACACGCTGTTCTATATCATGACCGTCTATTCCATGACTTACAGCACTGCCGCCGCGCCGGTGGGGCTTGGCTTGCCGCGCAATGAAATACTGTGGATGCTGATGATGGCGGTGATTGGTTTCGGCGTGATGGTGCCCGTCGCCGGCCTGCTGGCGGACGCATTTGGCCGTCGGAAAAGCATGGTCATCATTACCACGCTCATCATTCTCTTCGCGTTGTTCGCCTTTACCCCGCTGCTGGGTTCAGGCAATCCAGCGCTGGTCTTCGTGTTCCTGTTGTTAGGTCTGAGCCTGATGGGGCTGACCTTCGGCCCAATGGGAGCGCTGCTGCCGGAGCTATTTCCGGCGGAAGTACGCTATACCGGCGCATCGTTTTCCTACAATGTGTCATCGATTCTGGGCGCTTCCGTCGCGCCGTATATTGCCGCATGGCTGCAAAGCCACTACGGGCTGGCGGCGGTAGGGGTTTACCTGGCGTCAATGGCGGCGCTGACGCTGATTGCACTGCTGTTAACCCATGAGACGCGTCATCAGGCGTTGTAATAGGGCGCCGGATGGCGTCATCCGGCGCTACGTTTCACATTACTGCTTCATCTGCGTTAAAATCGTCCGGCACTGATTGGCTTCGCCCTCAGAGGGCGAAATGAGCGCCAATAGCGCGGCGGCGGGCGTTACCAACGTCGCCAGCGCTGCCGCAACCGCGCCGCGCGCAATCAGCGGCCGGGCTTGACGCCCGCCTGCGGATTTTTAAATGTCCCACGCACGTACAGCGGCGATCGCAGCGTAATAATACGAATCCCCTTACTTTCCGGATCAATGGTTAAATCGAGCTGTTCAGAGGCGAAGCTCGCCGTACCGGTCACGTTAATCAACGCATTTTCTGTATCAAAAGCAAAAATTTGCGGTCGCGCCACGCCGTTCGCAATATTGAGATTCGCCGCCGCGCAGTTAACCCGCACTTCGTCATCGCCAAAAATCTGCCCGACAATATAGTTGCCGACGTTCAGCCCCACGATTTCCATCAGGTTGCGGCTAATCAATCCATCATTCATCAATAATTTGAGATTGCCGTTACTGTTGCCAAGCAGCGCGGCAACCGAGTTGCCCGTGCCGCGAATATCCGCATCGCCGTTCAGCTCGCCCAGCGTTTTCTGCATCAGCTCCACATCCGGCATCAGTTCTTTAAGCTTCAGCCGACGCGCCTGTATATCCGCCTGCCCCTGCATCGGCTTTTTATCCCCTTCCAGATGGATGTTGGAGACAATACTGCCGCCTGCCAGACCAAACTTCAGCGGCTGTAGACGTAAGTCGGCGTTTTTCAGGATGATATGGGTCGAAAGATCGCTAATCGGTAGACTGCCGCCATGCTCAATACGCCGGCCTTTAAACCGGACATCGGCGTCCATAACATCCCATTTGTCGGTTTCAAAGCGATCGTAAGGCAACACTTTATCCGCTGGCTGAACATTCTTCTCGCCTTTGCGCTGTTCAGACCGTTTCGACTGCTCAGCGTCTTTCCCGGAATCCACGCCAATCAGCGGCCCAAGATCGGCCAAGCGTAACTGGCGCGATTCGACATCACCTTCCAGTTTAGGGCGCGGTTTACCGGTGGTATAAGTGAGGGAGCCGTGGATATCACTGTCGCCAATGCGCCCGTTAAAACCGCGATAATCAAATACCGATGACTTTTCGGCGTCAATTTTCGCTACCAATCGCCCATCGGTCTCAAACGGCGGCGTATCCGGCAGCAGCACGCCGGTTAAATCATATAAATCGCCCAGTGAATCGCCAGAGAATTTAAGCCGCAGATCGACGCCGCCCATTTTCATCGGCTCGTTCACCACGCCGCTAAAAGCCACCCGCGTATTGCCAGAGCGGAAATCGGCCTGCACAGGAAAAGGCGTACTTTCGCTGCGTAGCGCCAGCATACCGCCTATTTTCCCCGTACCGGTCAACGGTTCCCCGTTATAACGCCCCTGCGCCTTCAGGCCGAAGACATAGTCGCCCACGGTGGATTTGTCTGCTTTGCCTTTCGTTCCCGTCACTTCGCTGAACGGCAACGGTTTGCCTAACGGATCGATCAGAATAGTGATATCCGCTTTGCTGACCTTATCATCGATCGCGATTCGCCCCTGGTCGAAGAGAATATTATCCAGCCGGAAGGACCAGGCGGAAGGTTTAGCATTGGGGTCCGTATTCTTGTCTTGCGCGAGGTTAAAGGTCCAGTTATTGGTTTTCTCGGACAGACGAATAAGACGCGCGTCGGGTTTCACTAGTTTGATCCACGGCAGCCAGACGGTTTTGGTCAGGAGCGCCAGCGGGGCAAGCGTCGCCTCAACGCGTGGCAGATGCACCATCGTGACTTCCGGAATATCCGGCGGATTGCCAAGAATGACGTCTTCCGCGTGAACATGCGGCCACGGTACCCAGCTTCGCCAGCCGGTTTCCTGTTTTTGGCGTTCCCACACCACGCCTAAATCGCCGCGAATAGCGAAAGGCCGGTTCAATTCGGTAGAGACTTTCTGTTGATGGTCGGTTTGAGGCGGTTCCAGTCAAATGTTGCGATCAACAAAATCACTATGGCGATCAACAACAAGAAAGTCCCTGTGATGGCGGCGGTTATTTTGCCTGCTTTAGTCATGTGTTATTTCCTCACTTCTTCCCTTGCCTGTCCTAAAGATAGTTCAGCCAGACAAAAAAGGAGGATGACCGCACCTCGTAATACCACGAATTACGGGAACAGTCTGGCGTTACAGGGTCAGAATCACCTCTTCGAGCGATATCAGCGGCACGGGTCGAGAAAGAAAATAGCCCTGGGCGGCAAAGGCGGGCGAACGCTGCACATCACGCCACTCTTCCAGCGTCTCCACGCCCTCGACAATAACGCCGCGGCAGTAGCGGTTCATCAGTTGCAGCAGCAGAATGAACAGGTTGCGCCCCTCCGCGGACTGGCGCAGCATGACGAACAGCTCTCGCGCCACTTTAATGTAGTCATAACGCACTTCGCTCAGCGCTGAAAAATTGGCCATACCAGTACCAAAATCATCCAGCCACAGCGGGCCGAACTCACACATCGAGGCGAAAGAGGAGTCTTTCGGCAAACGAATATGTTCCACCAATTCGAAACGCAGCCAGGGTAAACGCTCCATCGCTGCCAGAATGTCCGGCTGTCGTCGCATGGCAATCAGCGTAGGGCCGTCGACATTGACTGATGCCAATAAGTGATGGCGAGTGAAAAAATCCGCTTTTTGTTCAAGCTGATGAAGTTGTTCTTTCACTACGTCAATGCGGTGTCGAACCGCTAACTCCGCGAAATAACGATCCGGGGCAATACGTCTGGAAGGGTTATCAGGATGGGTGACGACAGTGAGAAGTTCAACCGCCATCAGACGGCCATCCGTCTGGTATATCGGCTGGTAAGTATAGGCACGCTCGCATTGCAGCCAATAGCGCCGTTCCTGCAAATTCTCTATACCTGCATCAGGAACGCGTAGCTGCTGGATAACCTGCTTTATCATCTCAGTTGTCCTGTTAATGGGAGTGTGACTGTCCGGACTCGTCAAAGGTTATCGGCGTTCAGGCAGAGAACTTTACCCTCGGTCCCTGGCAAAATAAAAACAGCCCCCGAAACTTGTCAAAAATACGCACTTGCTCAAAAAAATAATGGACCGATGTTTTAATATTATTGACCACTAAACATCCACAGCGCACACTAACGCTAATTTTTACAGATCAGGTTCACGACTATGTCTAAAAAGATTGCCGTGATTGGCGAATGCATGATTGAGCTGTCGCAGAAAGGCGCTGATGTTCAGCGCGGCTTCGGCGGCGACACGCTGAATACCTCCGTTTATATTGCCCGTCAGGTCGATTCTGCCGCTCTGGCCGTTCACTATGTGACGGCGCTGGGTACCGACAGTTTCAGCCAACAGATGCTGGAGGCGTGGCAGCATGAAAATGTGGATACCTCGCTAACGCAGCGGATGGAAAATCGCCTGCCAGGCCTCTATTACATCGAAACCGATGACACTGGCGAGCGTACCTTCTACTACTGGCGTAACGAAGCGGCAGCGAAATTCTGGCTGGAGAGCGAACAGTCAGCGGCTATCTGCGAGGCGCTGGCGACCTTCGATTATCTCTACCTGAGCGGCATTAGCCTCGCGATTTTAAGCCCAACCAGCCGTGTTAAGCTGCTGTCTTTATTGCGTGAATGTCGGGCCAACGGCGGGAAAGTCATTTTTGATAATAACTATCGCCCGCGTTTATGGACAAGTCGCGAAGAAACGCAGCAGGTCTATCAAAAGATGCTGGACTGTACTGATATCGCCTTCCTGACACTGGATGATGAAGACGCGCTATGGGGTAAGCAACCGGTGGAAGAGGTCATTGCCCGCACCCATGCGGCAGGCGTACAGGAAGTGGTGGTAAAACGCGGGGCGGACTCTTGCCTGGTCTCGATTCAGGGCGAGGCGCTCATTGACGTTCCGGCAGTAAAACTGCCGAAAGAGAAAGTGATAGACACCACTGCCGCAGGCGACTCCTTCAGCGCCGGTTATCTGGCCGTTCGTTTAACGGGCGGCAGCGCGACGGATGCCGCGAAGCGCGGACACCTGACGGCCAGCACGGTGATTCAGTACCGTGGGGCCATTATTCCGCACGACGCGATGCCGCAGTAAGTCATTCGCTCTTGCCCGGTGGCGCTGCGCTTACCGGGCCGGCAGGCGGCAGCTTACTGTGCCGCCGGTGTCTCCGTCACTTCCGGATGCGCCTCATCGGCTTCAACAGCGGCGGCAGTTGTCGGGACCATGATTTCATCCCACGTCGCCTTTAACGCCTTCATATTAAATTCCGGCTCGCCTTGCGGTTGCAGCAAAATTAATGCCATCTCCTGCGATAGCTGCTGACGTAGATTCTGATTGAGCATATCGACGGTCAGGCTGTTGAGGAAATTCTGACGCAGCTTCTGATACTGCTCCGGCGCGATATCCACCACTTGATTCTGCAGCGAGCGCATACGCTGTCCAGTCAAAATGTCAGTATCGGTACGCGCGTAGGTCGCGAACAGCTTTTGCAATTCGAGATTTTTCTGCGCCACCAGCGCAGTAAACTCCTCTTCCGACAAACCTTTATCGCGTACTTTCGCCAGTTCATTCGCCACCAGGCTCAAATTGGTATTGAGCTTATCATTAGGTGATTCAATGTTGATGGCGCACTGCGCGCGCAGGAACAGAACCCGGCAGTCAAACCCCAGACCAATATCTTTCGCGTTATTTTTAGTAAGCTCTTGCTGGATATGCCAGAACAGCGCTTCGCGCGCCAGATCCGCCTGCCAGTAGCGCAACAGCGCCGCCGATTCGCGAATCGGTTGCCACGGCGTATCCCACATAATGGAGAGACGATCCTGGCGCACCGCATCGGTCATAATGCTCACTGATTCCGCCCGCAGCGGCGAAAGCGTCGGCACCGGGGCGGGCGTTTCGCGTTTACCTTTCAGCGTACCGAACGTTTTATTGATCTGCTCGGCGACGGAGCGCGCATCAATGTTGCCGACAACAATCAGCGTCATGGCATCCGGGGTGTACCATTTTTCATAGAAAGCCTGAATTTTGGCTGCGTCTACCGGCTGCTTTAACGGTTCCGCGGGATCGTGCCCCAATAACGCCGACCCTTTCAGCCGATAACGCCACCAGCCCTCTTTAGTATCTGCTGGCCACGTCGCAACCATATCTTCGCTGCTTAACGCATGATTCACCGTCTCTGGCGTAATGGTTAATTTACCGGAGACGTTAGCCAGATAGGTCAGCGCTTCTTTCAGCAGATCGTTACGGTTATTGGGTAAACTGAGGTTATAGAGCGTGGAATCATAAGAAACAATAACGGGCGGCATGGGACGTTTCGGATCAAACCCTTGCTGCCATAAAGAACGTGCCTGTGCGGCATCCAGACCACCGCTTTGCGTTAGCGCGATACGGGGAATCGCATGGCTAAACCCGCTCTGTTGCGTACTTTCGGTGAGCGAACCGGTATTAACCTGTAGACGAACTTCAATACGATCGCTGGGGCGCTGAGGCGTAGCCAACACTTGCCACTGTAACCCATTAGCCAGCGTCCCCTGTTGCCATGCCGGATCGGGCTGGAGCGCATCTGCCTGCACATAGCCGGCAGAGGCCAACATCAACAGACTGCCCGCTAAGAGTCGAATTTTTGTGCCCTGCATGTGAACCCCTGATCAACAATCCTGGTAATAAAAAGACAGCCCCGGCAGGGATGCCTGAATATGACGTAAAAACACTTCGTGTTAGACCGCGAGAACCTAAAAATGTCACGGAAGAAGTGAAATAATCCCTAAGCATCATGCTGTATGCTTTGGGCGCAGGGGTCAATTATGCGCAAACACCCGCAGTCCTGGAAGGGACTACGGGCATAAGTGGCGAGAGTAGGAGGAAATTTCGTGCGTTTTGCCATCCGGCGCACGATTATTAAGCACATCGTCCAGCTTTTGGTGATCTAACTCTTTCACCCATTTGGCAACCACCACCGTCGCCACGCCGTTACCCACCAGGTTAGTCAGCGCGCGCGCTTCGGACATAAAGCGGTCGATACCGAGGATTAACGCCAGTCCCGCAACCGGTAAATGTCCCACGGCGGAGATAGTGGCCGCCAGCACGATAAAGCCGCTTCCGGTCACGCCCGCGACACCTTTTGACGAGAGCAGCAACACGACCAGCAGCGTTATCTGGTGGAAGATATCCATATGGCTGTTGGTCGCCTGGGCGATAAACACCGCCGCCATCGTCAGGTAGATAGAGGTGCCATCAAGGTTGAACGAATACCCCGTCGGGATCACCAGCCCCACCACCGATTTACGGCACCCCAGTTTTTCCATCTTATCGAGCATACGCGGCAACGCTGACTCGGAAGAGGAGGTACCGAGCACAATGAGTAATTCTTCCCGGATATAGCGAATAAATTTAAAAATGCTAAAGCCCGTTACCCGTGCAATCGTCCCCAGCACCACCACCACGAAGAGAATACAGGTGATATAGAAGCAGATAATGAGCTGCCCCAGTTGCACCAGAGAACCGACGCCGTATTTACCGATGGTGAAGGCCATCGCGCCGAATGCGCCAATCGGCGCCAGGCGCATGATCATATTGATGATGCCGAAAATGACCTGCGAAAAACTCTCAATCACATTGAAAATGAGCTGGCCTTTGCTGCCCAAACGGTGCAGCGCAAAACCAAACAACACCGCAAACAGTAAGACCTGCAGAATGTTGCCGCTGGCAAACGCGCCGATCACGCTGCCCGGTATGACATCCATCAGGAAGGCAATAATGCCCTGCTCCTTGGCTTGTGCGGCATAAACGGCCACCGCCTGCGCATCCAGCGTTGCCGGATCGACGTTCATCCCGGCGCCAGGTTGCACAACGTTGACGATGATAAGACCGATAATCAGCGCAATCGTACTGACAATTTCAAAGTAAAGCAGCGCGACCGCGCCGGTACGCCCCACCGCTTTCATGCTTTCCATGCCTGCGATGCCCGTCACGACAGTACAGAAAATGACAGGAGCGATGATCATCTTAATGAGCTTAACGAACGCGTCGCCAAGCGGTTTCATTTGTGCGCCCAGTTCAGGATAGTAATGGCCAAGGAGAATACCAATGGCGATTGCTGTCAGGACCTGAAAATAAAGACTTTTGAACAGAGAGGTTTTCATAGGGTGTCCTTGAAGTAAAAACCACAGGTCTTGTAAGGTTATGAGTAACCTGCGGCCTTAAAATAACACCCACACAACATGACAGAAATGCGCCAGGATCATAATTGAAACAAAAATGTTAAAAAGTTTGAGCTGGCTCGCACAAGCGCGACCTTTTTTAACTTTTGTAATCAGGATTTTCGTGCGACAGATACCGTTCTTCAAAGATATCCGCGGGAACGGGCCGAGCAAACAGGAAGCCTTGCGCGACGTTGACTCCAGCCTGTTCCAGCCACGCGCGTTGCGCCTCGTTCTCCACGCCCTCGGCAATCAATTGTAAATTAAGACTGCGGGCCATCAGGATAATCGCCGTCACCATACTGTGATCATCTGGTAACCCATCGACAAACATTTTATCAATTTTAAGGATATCGACCGGTAGCGACTTCATATGCTGTAACTGGCGCAGCCCCGCGTAACCCATGCCAAAATCATCCAGTGCGATACGCACGCCAGCATTACGTAACGGACGTAAGATAGCGACGGCAGCGTGCGGATCGTCGATACGGCGGCTTTCAGTGACCTCAAGAATCAGCGTACCCGGTTGAATACGATAGCGATTTAACAATTCCAGCAGATCCGACACCATGCCAGGGTGCATGAGCTGTAACGCGGAAAGATTGACGGAGAGCGGCAATGTCACGCCGCGCTCCTGCCAGGCGGCAAGCTGGCGGCAGGACTCTTCCAGCACCCAATGGCCCACCGTGACCATCAGGCCGCAGGATTCAATGCGCTCAATCAGCCCCTCCGGCAATTCCCAGCTACCGTCCGGCTGCTGCATACGTAACAAGGCTTCGGCGCTTAATACGTTGCCGCTGCGCATCTCGACCTGCGGCTGCAGCCAAATGGCAAACTGATGGTTATCCAGCGCGGTAAGGATATCGCTCTCTTCGGTAAGGCGCTGTTGAGCGGCCTCCATCTGCGCCGGGTCAAAGAACTGGATCTGATTTTTACCTTTTCGGCGCGCGGTAAACGCGGCGGAGACGGCGCGACCATAGAGCGCTTCGGCGGTCAGATCGCCATAATACATTGCAATGCCAATACTGCAGCTTGGGCGCAGTTGAATACCCTGGATGGGCAGTCGTTCATTAATGATAGTGAGTATTTGCTGACCTAATGTGATGGCGTGCCACGGCTCTTTGACGCCGTGGGCGATAATGGCAAAGTCATAGCCGCTGACCTGCGTAAGCACCATGCGCGGCGCCAGCACCGACTTCAGCTTCTCAACCAGCGTCAGTAATAGAATCTCCCGCTGCGTTTCTTGCAGCACGCCTGCCGTGTCACGCAACGTTTCGCACGTCACGATGATAAGCGCAGTGGTCTGTTGGCGGGTGATAACCTGTTCCAGCAGCGCCATTAAAAAGGCTTTATTGGGCAGCTCGGAAACCGGAAAACGCATCGCGTTGTCCGTTTGCTCCTCGCGTTGACGCTGCATAAGCTGCTGGTTGAGGTTATAGCTGCGCACCAGCATCCCAATTTCATCATCCTGATGCAGACGCGGCAACGCCAGCTGATGTCCGATCAGCTCCTGCTGCGGAATGTCGTTCAGCTCGCGGGCGATTTTGCGCAGCGGATGCACAATCAGGCGGTTTACGCACCAGGCGATGGCCACCGTCAGGATCAGCGATAAAAGTAAGTAAATGGTCACTAACGTAGAGAGCGCGCTCATGACGAACTTGTACATACGGTACGAATCCGCCTGCAATACAAGGTAGGCCAGCGGTTGCGGATTGGCGGGACGCTCCAGCGAATAAACCGGCAAAGAAATTTGTACCGGCAGTTCGAAGAGACGCGTCACCATAACCGGGACGGGGCGTTCAGGAATGAAGCGCTTACGCAACGCCTGGAACTGATTCGGCAATACCACATCGGCGCGACTCACCACGCCCGCAGGTTTAATACTTTCCAGAATGGTTTCCGCGCCGGGGAGATCCGCTTTTAAAATCGCGGAAGAAAGAGGTTCCCGAACAGATCGCGCGATGCTTTCCAGTTGCGTAGCCGTGTTGTAGCGGTTCTGCTGTACCAGATGGAACAACAAAACGGTGCAAAAGACAAAAACAAACACCATGACAACGGCCGCAACCATTGCCATCTGTTTAATTGTTAACGAGCGGCTGACGCGCAAATTGACTCTCCCTGGATATCCCGGACTGCCGCCTGAGTATACCCGATTGCAGCGGCATTAAGAGAGGCTGTATCTGAAAAGGACTTTTCTGAATAACGGTTAATGATAGCGTCTGATGGCGCTGCGCTTCTCAGGCCTACGACGCCTGTCAATACGTAGGCCTGACGCAATGATTACCAGTCAGCGTAAGGCACCAGAGGCTGCGGCGGTAAATCCATATCCCCCTGCCAGCCTGCCGCGGAATAACGGACATACAGCAGCAGATGACTGGGGGTATAATCTTTCGCCTGCTGAATATCGACAGCCGTACCCACAAACCAGTTGGCAGTAACCCGGCGTTCAATGAGCGCCCGCGCGGTATAGCCAAATCCCTGGCTGCTGCCTCCGCCGTTGGTCTGGTCACGCGCATCCTCCTGATAATCCGCCGGAATCAAATTCATCAGCGGATAACGCGGCATGGTACGGGTGCGGGAGTGCGACCAGGATACCGAGCCGCCTAGCTCCCACGACCAGTTTTCCGTACGCTGCCGCCACATCACCGGCACCGCAAACGACAGGTATTCCTGCGGGCTATAATAACCGCCCTGACCCAGCGAATAACCGCTCAAATCTTTGTCGTAATGCCAGATCATGTTATTCAGCCCGACGGTAACGCGGCGGTTATTCTCGTTAATCACCTTATAGTAATAACCGGTCATCCAGCGCACGCGCCAGTTATCTTCTACATTTTTACCGCTCAACTGGTCGCCGCTGAGCGACGCCCAGACACCGTTTGCTTCGCCTTTATCATAGCTGAGACTGACGCCGCCGCCGTTGGCCCGCACGCCGCCCCATTTGGTGCCGGTATTGCTGCTGGCGTCCTTTTGCCCGCCAAACGCCAGCAGCGAGCTGGAGATCGGGCGACGATGCGCGTTCAGGGTATAACCCAACGGCCCGATATCGTCGCTATAGCTGACGCCGCCGACCACATCAACGACATTAAAGCCCATCGGCGTCGTGCCGATATCCCAGCGCCAGGTCTCATTCTGCCAGCCGACCGCCACGCTCGCGCCCGTATCGGCCTGGCTACGATGTCCGCTGCATTTCTCCAGCGTACAGGTACCCCAGTTATTATCGTATTTTCCATCCGCATCCGTAGAGAAGCGGCCAACATCCATATTCACCATATCAGTACGAAAGAACGCCCGTCCGTCCGACCAGGGCGCATCCACCTGAAGCATCGTGGTATGCGCCTTCAGATCGGAGTAGCCGCCAGTCCCGCTCGACCCCCAATAATCGTGCGCCAACGTGACATTGAGATCCTGCTGACGGTACAACTCCGCCGCATCGCTACGCACGCCGCGTTTTAGCCAGTCATCTTTTTCATCATTGCGCGTCAGGCGGGTAAAGGTATCGTTATCCTGGGGAAGAACCGGCGTAATCGCCGCGGCGACCATTGCCTCTTTGTAGGTCTCCAGCGCCCGCTGCGGCTCGCCCGTTTGCGCCTGAAAAGCGGCGGCGTCACGCAATACCATCGCGCTTTCCATTGATGGCGGCTGTGCTTTTGCCTGCGGCGTAATGCGGTTAAAGGTCCGCGCCGCCGCCGTAATATCGCCAAGCTGGAGCTGCGCCAGCGCGACGCGGCGCTGCATGTTAATAGAGGTGATTTGCGACGCAGGCAGCGCCGCCAGTTGAGCGCGCGCCGCGGCGTTATCGCCCTGTGCGATGTCGATTTCCAACCGCCCCAGCATGGCATCGACATTACCCGGTTCCCGCGCCAGAACGGCGTCATAAGCGGCGCGGGCCGCCGCATTATCGCCACGCTGCTGCGCCCAGTCCGCCAACGTTAACGCAATGCGCGTAGAGGGCGGCTGCTGACGTAACAACGCTTCCGCTTCGCGTTCTTTGCCGCTATCACGCAAACGGTTAGCGCTTTCCAGCACCTGGTTACTTTGCAATCGGCCCGCCAGTTCCTGAATATTGCTGTTCCACTGGCTGGTCGGTAGGGTATTGAGATGCGCCAGCGCCGCCCGGTCCCGATCGCTGCCGGAAAGATAAAGCCCATAAGCATAGACCTGTTCCGGATCGTTTGGCTTCTGCTGCGCCAGAGAGCGCATTTGCGCATCGGCCTGGGCGTGCTGCCCGGCCTGCCACAGATCGCGTGACAGTCGGTACGTCACCCACACGCTCCCCGGATCTAATGCCAGCCGACGACGGTGCAGTTCTGCGGCCTGCGCCCATTTGCCCTCGCTTTCCAGCGTTTCCGCCTGCTGCGCCAGACGGTCATTTTCCAGACTGCGTTCGATATCGTCGATACTGCGCCGCTGGCTGGCGGAAAGAGAAGCGATAAACGCGGCGGCTTTTTGCGGCGACTGCTGGCGATAAAGATTCGCCAGCCCGCGTACAGCATTGGTATTACCGCTATCCATACGCAGCGTCTGCTGATAATAACGTTCGGCGGCGGCATTATCTTTGCGCGCCATCGCCACATCCCCCAGCCCCAGCACCGCGTAGCTGTCGGTGTTATCCACCGCTCGCGCCTGCTGATAGAAACGCTCCGCCTGGGCCAGATTATTCGCTTTTAAGGCCGCGTCGCCCTGCTGAATTAACAGCCAGTAGCGATTGACCTTCAGCAGACTCTCCCACTTATCGCGGCTGCTGCTGTGCGGCGCCATCGCCAGCGCCTTTTCAAACTGCGCGACGGCGCGGGCGCGATCGCCACGCTGTGAGTATGCCTGCCCCAGCGCGCCGACCGCCTCGCTGTCGTCCTGCCGGGCGCTCACCGCCTGCTGCAATTGCGCAATGGCCTTACCGCCTTCTCCGGCATTAACCGCCGCGATGCCCTGCGAGCGCGCGCGGAACGCCGGATCGGCTAACTGTTTTTGCTGCTCGCTAAGCTGGGCGCGGGCGGCAGACACGCTATCGCCTTCGCTAAACTGCGTCAGATAGACTTGCAACGCTTTTACGCTGGCGTCGCTAACCGGGAGATCTTTTATCTGCTGGTACCAGATGGCGGAGGCCGCGCTGCGTCCCGTACTGGATTTCGCCATCTGTTTTAGCACCGCGAATCCCTCATCGCGCCGCCCGCTGGCGAACAACAGTTGCGCCAGCGCATTTTGCAGAGCGTTATTACCCGGACTGACGGCATTGATTTTCTGTAGCTGGTTAATCGCTTCGTGACGGCGGGCGGGCAATTTCGCCACGGTCGTCCAGTATTCGACCGCCAGTTCGCCCTCCGGCGGATAACCTTTAAACAGCTTGTCGTAGCTGGCGATCGCTTGTTCAGTATGACCGGTCGTCGCCAGTAAACGCGCCTCCTGCAAAGACTGGCGTCCTTGTGGCGTGGAGAGCAGCATCGCGGTGCGGGAAGATTGATACGCCGTCGACTCCGGCGCCAGTTGCGCCAGCCGGTCAAGTAGCTTCTGCGCCCCGTCGCTGTCCCCCTGGCGCAACAGATAGCGGAAACGGGCAGCGATAACCTGTGGATCATTGGGGTCGATCAGCTCCAGGCGATAGAGCGACTGACGGACTAAGTCCTCACGGTGCGTGGCCTCGCCCAGCCGAACCTGCTCCAGCAACTGTCGCTGCGCGGAGGTCGCTGCGCCGGCAAGCGGTGTTAGCGCCATACCAAGCGATAAACCCAACAATGCCCGAGAAACGCCCCTTTTGCCAGGTAAGGCGTTTCGACCGCCAGCCGGCAAAAAAGCGTGCATGAGACTTAACGTGAACTTACGCATTCCTGGCCCCAGTCAGGTAATAATTCACCTTTGACGGTGAAGCGAAAACGGTGCTGATCCCAGCCTTGGCCAAAGAGAGTCAGCACATAGTTGTAATAGGCATCGCTGCCAGGAAAATGGTCTGTGACCCGCTGTCGCTGCACGGCCTGGGCGTCGCGATTTTGCAGGAAAGGCAGTAAGGCGGCGGAAAACCCGACCGGCCCCGTCCCTTGCGCGTTCCCGCTGACGACATCCACTTTCTCCGGTGGAACGCCGTTTTTCATCGTTAACGTCGCCATCGGTTTAAATCGCGCCAGTAAACGCGCTTTTTGCGGATCGCCATCATGCATCATTCCCGCCCATAAATAGACGCGAATCGCATCGTAGCTACTGATCAGCGTCTTTTCCGCTTTCAACTGCCAGCCTTGCTTGCTTTCATAACGCACCCAGTCCGGCGAGAAACCTTTCGGCGCGGTTTCCAGCAAAAGCCGCAAATTGGTTTCCCGTAGCGTCGACCACGGCGCGCCAAAACGGCTAAAGTATTGCGCCAACTGCGGCGGCAGATAGCTTGGGTTAAAACGCCAGCTATTCGCCTCGGCAAAGCCGATTTTGCCAGGTAGCAGCATTGAGCCCAGCCCCGGCACATTCACGACCTCTTCGCGAGCGATGCGTTTTAGCAACGCCGTGCCCACCTCGGTATAACGCGTCTCTTTCCACAGACGACCGGCTTCCAGCAGCGACCATGCCATCCAGATATCGCCGTCGGACGCGGAGTTGCTGTCCAGCACCGACCAGGTGTCGGGATCTTTTTGCCCCCACAGCCAGGCGGGCAGATGTTCACGCAGCGATCCCTGCGCCAGATTGTTTTGCGTCCAGTTAAACAGTTGCGCGAACGCCGGTCGATCGTTCGCTGCCAGGGCAAAGAACATGGCGTAGCTTTGCCCTTCGGAGGTGGTAATTTTTCGCGCATCGCCCGGATCGATAACGCGTCCCTGCTGGCTAATGTAATCTTTCTTGAACTGTTCCCACGCAGGCCAGCTACAGGCCGCCTGCGCATTTATTGTCGTCAGCATGACGATCATCGTTATCCATCCGCGCAGCATAGTCATCATGCGTTACTCATGGTCAGGGTCGAGACGACGGCGACTGAGAATACGTAGCAGACGCCACAATACCCACGCCAGTAATACCACACTGAGGGCCGCCAGTACCGCCAGCAGCACCGGGTGATTCGCCAGCGCATACCACAGCCGCTCAAACCACGGCAGATGTCCGACGTAATAGATATCGCCAACGCGCAGACTGTGAACGCCGGACTCGCGGATCACCGCCACGGAACCAAACATCGCGGCACGTTTACCGCTGTCGTTCACGGCGTCGTTCAGTAGCTGGTAGCCGCGCGGGCTGTCAGCCAGCAGAGCAATCACGCTGCGCTGATCATTAAACGGCGACTGGAAGCCCACCACCGCCGCCATCGGGCCGCTGGCGGTGACGGTGGACTGCGCATCCGCCGCGCGATCGGCCTCATCCGGCATAATCGACGGGAAAGCGGTCTGCCGCATCGGGGTTTTTACCCAGCTTTGTGTCGCCTGCACCAACAGATCGATACGCTTATCGTCTTTTAGCTTGCCCGGAATAGCGCCAATAATCAGCAGATCGGCGTCTTTGTCGGCTATCTGAGCGCTATCATCGGTGATTGTCAGATTAATTGCCGGGAAACCGGTCTGCCCGCCAATGGCGCCGACCGTATTCAGCAGCGTTTCCATTTGCGCTTCGGTTGGGGTCTTCGGCATCACCGCCAGCGTGTCAGACAGGTCGGCCATCCGGCTGAACGGGAAACCCGCATTGGCGAACGCGCGTAAATCCGGCATCGCGATAAAGTGGTAATATTTCGAAAAATCGATAGTGGAGTCATCCCCTATCACCACATGATTCGGTACCGGCTGGAAGGTAATACAGTTGTCCACCGACCCGCCCGGCATCGGATTCATGTAGCGGAAGTCAAAACGTAGTTGGTTCATCGCCCCCAGTTTGAGCGCCGGAATAGACACATCCGTTTTACCATCCAGCAGTCCCTGAAGTACCGGCAGGCGCAACAGGAGTCGATTAGTTTCCTGCGTGCTGTTAAGGCTAAAGGCTTGCAGGAACTGGTTATTCAGACTGATATCCAGCCGCGAACTGTCTTTGGTCGGCGGCGAGGTATAACGGTAGTTGAGATCCATATCAATACCGTTGCTACGCAGCAAATAGAGGTCCGGCGGCAGATTCAAAGAAACGTTGATGGGTGCCGGCTCCAGCCCACTCGACTGGAGCTGCTCTTCATAGGTTTTCAGCTCGCCAAAAGTGACCGGGCGATCGGTACGCACCCAGTTCGGCGCATCATACGGTTTGCGCGCCAGCAGCGGTTTTACATCGTTGACCACCACGCTGGAACCACGGAAGAGAATATTCCCTTGCGCGATACCTTTTGCCGCCTGCAACAGGTCTTTATCATCTCGACCAAACACGACCAGCAACTTCACATACGGATTATCCGGATGGTTCATCATCTCGATAACCGGCGCGTTAACCGCAGGATGATCGCGCAGGAAATCTGGGCGTCGATCGTTGGTGGCGAACACGATCGCATTGCGATCCGGCAGGTGATTATACAACACCGGGAAGCGCTGACCGCGCCAGTCCGCCCGCGAGCCAAACCAGGACGCGACAATAGAAGCCGCCTGCTGCTGCGCCAGATCCGGCATGTCAGCAAACACTATCGGCAACGTCACCGGACGGTTATCCCGCGGATCGAAAAACGGCACCGGGAAGTGGGACAGATCGTTATTCACCGCCAGCATGTTATAGGTCAGATCCAGGGCGCTATTTCGCCCGATGTCTAACCACAGAGTACTGCTGGCCGGGTTTTCACACACGTCGCGATAGTGGCCGACAAACTCCAGCCGCACCCGGTTAAAGTCGGTGATAAATAGCGGATTGATAGGTACCTGCGCCAGCGTCTTTTTCCCCAACTGCTCTTTTGTCACCGGCAGTACGCCCATCAGTTCATCATTGAGATAAACCTTGAGCTGCGACTGAACCGGCAGGAGCGACGGCGAGGGCGTATATTCCAGATTCAACACCGCTTTCGACGCCACTTCATCGCTGCGCATACCAAATTCAATGCCGCCGTTAGGGTTAACGCCACGCAGCGCCATACTGCCCGGCGGCGGCGCGATTTGCGCAAAGGTCAGCTTGACCTCGCGCGAAGGCGCGGTCTGCGCCACGACGGGCGCCTCAGTTACGAGCGACTGCGCAGGCTCGGTGGGTTCAGCATTGATCAATGGCGGCATCGCAGGCGCCGCCGCCGTCATGAAAGCAGGAAACGCGCTTAATCCTATTACCGCCGCACACATCCAGGACAATTTTCTTTTCATCGCATTATCATCATTGTTGAGCCTGAGCCATAACCCGATCCGACGGCTGTATCGCCGCTTGCCGCTCCGGGCGACGCGGAATAAACGATACAATCCAGGCAATTAACGCCGTCAACGATCGGAAAATTACTTTTACTGAAGGCGGCGCGAATTCCGCGAGGTGGCGATATCCGCGGAAGCCCAGCTTCAGAATATCCAGCAAGCTTTCCAGCGGTTTATCTTCCGGGAAGCTATCTTGCCAAAGCGCCCACGTATCGGCGCGCGCGAAGGTACACTGCACAAAATCAATATGTTGTTTGGTGGTGAGCGGCATCAGTTGCAGCCCGACCTCATTGCCCGTTACGCGCACCACCTGCGTTGGAAAGACATATTCCTGCTGCCCGCGTTTAAGCAACAGATTCACTTTCTGCCCTTCCAGCACCTGCGCCTGACCGTTGATCTTGATGCCTAACCCGCCGTCGGAGAAGTCATGTACGGTACAGGAGAACAAATGTCCATCTTCGCGGGCGATGGCCCCCGGCATGGCAATCTCGACCCGATGCGCGCGCCTGACCTGTTTACTCTCTACCGAAACCGCAACCGCGCCGCCGAGAATGACCAGGTTGTAGAAGACCCACACCAGGCTAACGATGACGGTCAGCGTTTCATTTTCCGGCCCGTAATAGTATCGCCATACGCCCGCCGCCACGCCGAGCAGGTTAAGCAAGACAAGGAAGATATACGGACGCGAGATTACCCAGTCGACGTACTTCTCTTCCACCAGCCCGCCTTTCGCCGTGACGTTAAATTTCCCTTTGTGCGGATTGATCAACGCGACCAGAGTCGGCGGTGCGATATACCATGCCAGTACCGTTTCATAGATTTCACTCCAGAAAGAGTGACGATACTTGCCCTGAATCTTCGAGTTAGTCAGGCTGGCGTGGACCATGTGCGGTATCACAAATAGCGCAATCATCAACGCAGGCGCATAAATGATATAGGCGTGCAGCAGCAGAAAAGCCAGCGGCGCGGTCAGAAAGATCAGGCGCGGAATGCCGGACAAGAAATGGAACATCGCGTTGAGGTAGCACAGCCGCTGCGCCAGTTTTAAGCCTTTACCAAACAGAGGGTTATCGAGGCGGAAAATTTGCACCATGCCCCGCGCCCAACGAATACGCTGCCCGATATGCGCCGACAGGCTTTCCGTCGCCAGCCCCGCCGCCTGCGGAATGCGCATATACGCTGAGGTATAACCTCGCCGGTGCAGCCGGAGCGAAGTATGCGCATCTTCCGTCACCGTCTCAACGGCGATACCGCCAATCTCATCCAGCGGCTTACGGCGAATCACCGCGCACGATCCGCAAAAGAAAGTGGCGTCCCACATATCGTTACCATCCTGCACCAGTCCGTAAAACAGCGTGCCTTCGTTAGGCGTTTTACGAAAACGTCCCAGGTTGCGCTCAAACGGGTCCGGGGAGAAGAAATGATGCGGCGTCTGCATCATCGCCAGCTGTTTTTCTTTCAGGAACCAGCCCATTGTCATTTGCAGAAACGAGCGCGTCGGCACATGGTCGCAATCGAAGATCGCCACAAACTCGCCTTTCGCGTGTTTTAGCGCATTGTTGATGTTGCCGGCTTTGGCGTGTTCATGCGTGGCGCGGGCAATGTAATGCACGCCAACATGCCGGGCAAACTGACGAAATGATTCGCGCCCGCCGTCATCAAGGATCCAGATATTCAGCTTGTCCTTCGGCCAGTCAATGCCAAGCGAAGCGTAAATGGTATTTTTGACCACATTAAGGTCTTCGTTATAGGTCGGTACAAAAATATCCACCGTCGGCCACTGCGACATTTCTTTCGGCAACGGCACCGGTTGACGATTTAACGGCTACACCACCTGGAAGTACCCCAGCACCAGCACAATCCAGGCGTAGGTTTCCGCAAACAGCAGAATCAGCCCGCACACCAGACTGACCGGGTCGTCCCAATTTAGCGTCGAGGTATAGCGCCACCAGATATAACGACAGGAGACCGTTAACGACAGCACGATGAGCATCAGCGCGGAAAAGCGTCCCGGCATACGTCGTACCAACAGCGCAACGCCCCACAGCAACAGCAGAAAGATAAATTGCGATAGCGGGTTAAATGGCTGCGTAATACAGATCAGCGCCAGTATCAGTGAAAAGGTCACGATAACGCCCAGAATAAAACGCCGGGCGCCGTTGCTAAGATGTCCCAGCTCTTTTTCCTTTTCCAGATGCGTTGTCTTTTGGCGCACCCGTTCCGGTAAGGTATCCATCCATTGATGGTAACGTCCACGAACGTCCTTCAGGCGCGCAAATGACCGCCAGCGCGGTTCATGACGTTCTTTAGCCGACGAGATCATCACCAGCCAGAGGGTCTGAATGAGGTAACGGGCCGGGTCCAGCGGGCGCGGGCAGGCGGCGTTAATATGCGGATAAAGCGCTTTATGCCCGTCGCGAATACGCTGCCAGCGCGGATGCTCAAGCGGAAACACTATCCACGCCAGAATCATCCACATGCAGCCGAGCGCTGCGCTAAACGGCGACGCGCCGTGGCGGCGGTAACCCTGATAGCGCTCGTTCAAACGCGCGCTAACCGGCGGGATAAGCAGCCACCGGGAAAGGGCGCTCATCGCGGGCTCCCGGCGGACGTTTTGTCGCCCGCATCATGCAGCAGGCACCAGTTCGCCAGCGTTAACACCTCTTCGGCGGCTAACGAATCGCTGCGATATTCGCCTAACGGTTGTTTCGACGCCATGCACTCCGCCATCGCTTCATCGCGATGGATCACAATAGGCAGCAACCGGCGCTGGCTTTGCAGCCAAACCTGGTACAGGTCGTCCTGTAACTGGCTGCCAATGCGTAAGTCATTGATCAGAATATGCGCTCCGGCAGGCAACGCCTGCTGATGAAGGCGAATATGGCAGTTAGCGTCAACCTGGGCTATCGCCAGCGTATGGTCGCAGAGGCTCACCAGTTGCCGTGTCAGCGGTGACGCGCCGTAGGGCAAGTCCAGTAAAATCCAGCTATAACGCCCGCTCGCTTTCAACGCCTGGATAGCCGATCCGATCTCTCCCAGCGTCTCCTGCCAGGCCTGCGGATTTTCCCGCTCTTGCTCGGTGAGCTGTCCAAACGGCAGTAGATCAAGCTGCGAGGTATAACGTAATCCGGCATCGCGCCAGTCCTGGCCGTCCAGCAACGATCGCGCCCAACCGCCCTGATGGACGAAGTCGACGTTAAACGACATGCGCAGCAGGTTATCGGGGCTGGCGTCAATCACCAGGACATTTTCCCCTAAGATTTGTAACGCCCAGGCGAGTGCTGCGGTGAGAGATGTGGTTCCCACCCCGCCGCGCACGCCCTGCAGTCCCAGAATCGCCATTCATGGCTTCCTTAATGAATGTGGTTGCGCAAATTCAGCCAGGAGTGGCCATCTTTTAATCGCCGCCGCCAACTGTTCGCGTTGGGAAATATCGGTGTAATCTATTTCGGGTAGTGAAAACGCCTGGCTTAATGCCAGAAAATCATTTTGAAAAGTGTAGCCCAACGTTGGATCGGACTGAGCGCCAGGTTCATTGTTATACATTCTGGTTGCTCCTTTTTAAATATTTCTCACTGGCAGCATTACGCCCCGTCGTCAATACGGGAGAACGCGCATTTTTCATCTTTCCGTGACATCATTTATAATGTGTAAAAATGCAAAGCGCAGAGTTACAGGGCATCCTGCCGGAAAAATTGATTCACATGCTAAATCTGATGCGTTTTAATTTCAATGTTAGGTTTATTTCTGTGCTTTCGCTAGTAAACTGATAAACAGTTAAAATAGTGACATGAGGGACACTGTGGACCCCGTATTTTCTCTCGGCATCTCATCATTATGGGATGAACTGCGCCATATGCCAACCGGCGGCGTCTGGTGGGTTAACGCCGATCGCCAGCAAGATGCCATCAGCCTGGTGAATCAAACGATTGCGTCACAAACGGAGAATGCAAATGTCGCCGTCATCGGCATGGAAGGCGATCCTGGCAAAGTAATCAAATTAGATGAATCTCACGGTCCGGAGAAAATCCGCTTATTTACCATGCCGGATTCAGAAAAAGGGCTATACTCTTTGCCCCACGATTTGCTTTGTTCTGTTAACCCGACGCATTACTTTTTCATTCTTATTTGTGCAAATAACACGTGGCGGAATATAACGTCAGAAAGCCTGCATAAATGGCTGGAAAAAATGAATAAATGGACTCGTTTTCATCACTGTTCATTGTTGGTTATTAACCCTTGTAATAATAGTGATAAACAGTCCTCGTTGTTGATGGGCGAGTATCGCTCACTTTTCGGCCTCGCCAGTTTACGTTTTCAGGGCGACCAACATTTGTTCGATATTGCCTTCTGGTGTAACGAAAAAGGCGTCAGCGCCCGACAGCAGTTATTGCTATGTCAGCAGGACGAACGCTGGACGCTATCCCATCAGGAGGAGACGGCAATTCAGCCGCGTAGCGACGAAAAACGCATTCTTAGCCACGTCGCCGTCCTTGAAGGCGCGCCGCCGCTCTCGGAACACTGGACGCTTTTCGACAATAACGAAGCGCTATTCAACGACGCGCGCACGGCGCAGGCCGCGACAATTATTTTTTCGCTTACACAGAACAACCAAATCGAGCCGCTTGCTCGTCGCATTCATACTTTGCGACGCCAGCGGGGAAGCGCGCTGAAAATTGTCGTGCGCGAAAATATCGCCAGTTTGCGCGCCACCGATGAGCGCCTGCTGCTGGGCTGCGGCGCGAATATGATCATTCCCTGGAACGCCCCGCTTTCACGCTGTCTGACGCTTATTGAAAGCGTGCAGGGGCAGCAGTTCAGCCGTTACGTACCGGAAGACATCACCACGCTACTGTCGATGACGCAGCCGTTGAAACTGCGCGGTTTTCAGCCGTGGGATACCTTCTGCGATTCCATCCATACGATGATGAGCAACACCCTGCTCCCCGCCGACGGGAAAGGCGTTCTGGTCGCACTGCGCCCGGTGCCGGGCATTCGGGTTGAACAGGCGTTAACATTATGTCGGCCAAACCGAACCGGCGATATTATGACCATCGGCGGCAACCGTCTGGTGCTGTTTTTATCATTTTGCCGGGTCAACGATCTGGATACCGCGTTAAACCATATTTTCCCTTTGCCGACGGGCGATATTTTCTCTAATCGTATGGTCTGGTTCGAAGATAAACAAATCAGCGCCGAGCTGGTGCAGATGCGCTTATTGTCGCCGGAACTGTGGGGAACGCCGCTACCGCTGGCAAAACGCGCCGACCCGGTAATAAATGCCGAACACGATGGCCGCATCTGGCGTCGTATTCCTGAACCCCTGCGATTGCTCGACGACACCGCGGAGCGTGCATCATGATGACCATCAGCGATATCGTGCAAATTATTCTTTTTTGCGCGCTGATTTTCTTTCTGCTGGGGTATCTGGCACGCCATTCGCTACGCCGTATCAGTGATACGACCCGGCTGCTATTTGCCAAACCTCGTTATGTAAAACCAGCCGGAACTCTGCGCCGCGCTACGAAAGTCAAGGCAGACAAAAAATGACTCAGCATACTCAAACTCCATCAATGCCTTCTCCGCTCTGGCAATACTGGCGCGGTCTTTCCGGCTGGAACTTCTATTTTCTGGTCAAGTTTGGCCTGCTGTGGGCAGGCTATCTGAATTTTCATCCTTTACTGAATCTGGTATTCATGGCGTTTCTGCTCATGCCAATACCAAAGTATCTCCTTCACCGGTTGCGCCACTGGATTGCCATTCCCGTCGGCTTCGCGCTGTTCTGGCATGATACCTGGCTGCCCGGCCCGCAAAGCATTATGAGCCAGGGGACGCAGGTGGCGGAATTCAGCTCCGGTTATCTGCTCGATCTGATCGCCCGTTTTATTAACTGGCAAATGATCGGCGCCATCTTCGTACTGCTGGTTGCCTGGCTATTTTTATCACAGTGGATTCGGGTCACGGTGTTTGTGGTCGCCATCATGGTCTGGCTGAATGTACTGACATTAACCGGCCCGGTTTTTACGCTGTGGCCGGCAGGCCAGCCAACCGATACGGTGACGACAACTGGCGGTAACGCGGCCGCTACCGTCGCGACAGCGGGCGATAAGCCGGTCATCGGCGATATGCCTGCACAAACCGCGCCGCCGACGACCGCGAATCTGAACGCCTGGTTGAACACCTTCTATGCCGCGGAAGAAAAGCGGAAAACGACGTTCCCGGCGCAACTTCCGCCTGATGCGCAGCCGTTCGACTTATTGGTCATCAATATTTGTTCGCTCTCCTGGTCGGATGTCGAAGCGGCAGGCCTGATGTCACATCCGCTATGGTCGCACTTTGACATTTTGTTTAAACACTTTAATTCCGGTACGTCTTACAGCGGCCCGGCGGCCATTCGTCTGCTGCGCGCCAGCTGTGGTCAACCTTCGCATACCCGACTTTATCAACCAGCCAATAACGAATGTTATCTGTTTGATAATCTGGCGAAACTGGGCTTTACTCAGCATCTGATGATGGATCATAACGGTGAATTTGGCGGCTTCCTGAAAGAAGTTCGCGAAAACGGCGGTATGCAGAGCGAACTGATGAACCAGTCCGGCCTGCCAACCGCCCTTCTGTCATTCGACGGCTCGCCGGTATATGACGATCTGGCGGTCCTGAACCGCTGGTTGACAGGGGAAGAACGTGAAGCCAATTCCCGCTCCGCGACTTTCTTTAACCTGCTGCCGCTGCACGATGGCAACCACTTCCCCGGCGTCAGCAAAACGGTGGATTATAAAATCCGCGCGCAGAAACTGTTCGATGAACTGGACGCCTTCTTTACCGAACTGGAGAAATCCGGGCGTAAGGTGATGGTGGTGGTCGTACCGGAGCACGGCGGCGCGCTGAAGGGCGACAGAATGCAGATCTCAGGCCTGCGCGATATTCCCAGCCCCTCCATCACTAACGTCCCGGCGGGCGTGAAATTTTTTGGCATGAAAGCCCCGCATGAGGGCGCGCCGATTGATATTAACCAGCCGAGCAGCTACCTGGCGATTTCCGAACTGGTCGTACGCGCCGTGGACGGTAAGCTCTTTACCGAAGACAGTGTGAACTGGAACAAGCTGACCAGCAATCTGCCGCAAACCGCGCCGGTTTCAGAAAACGCTAATGCGGTGGTGATTCAGTACCAGGGTAAGCCCTACGTTCGTCTGAATGGCGGCGACTGGGTGCCTTACCCGCAGTAAACCGAAAAAGGCCGCAAGGTTTCCCCTGCGGCCTGGTTCGGGCGCATGTTGCCATTACGGCGGACAGACGCTCAAAACGCGTTACTTCCTGTCATGTAGCCAGTTGACGATCACACTGGCGATAATGCCAGCAATGATCGGCGCTGCCAGATCGTGCCAGAAGGCCACGCCCAACTGCGTAAGCGTCATATAGCCGCCTTGTTGCAATGGCAACCGTTCGCGGCTATCCTTGATGTGTTGAGGTTCAAGTTAGCCCCCGTCAGGTTGCCAGGTTTATACCAGTCAACGTGCGGGGGTTTTCTCTATCCAGCAACCTATGCCGCCGGGGATCAAACCCCCGCAACATTGCGCCTCACCGGGTAAACCCGGCTTGCTGCTGATATTACGGCAAAATCCCCGTCCCGGCACGGCGCTAACGTGCAATCTGCGTGACGCTTCGCAGACGATTACTTTTAACATTCAGCATTTCTGAGGCTGGCAGTCAGCCGCTCAATTCTGTAAATTATGCCTCCTCGCGGCCAGTCCCGGTGATACCGAAACCCTCGTTCAGCATCCTGCGTCTATGACATATTCGCCTGTTGCGCCAGAGGAATGGCTAAAAGCAGGTATTACCGACGAACTTATCCGTCTTTCAGCGGGACCTGAAGATCCCGACGATATTATTCATGACCTTGAACGCGCCAGCAGAAAAGCAGCATTCTGACGATTGCTCGGCGAACCGCTGTCACCGGTTTGCCGCATCGGATATCAAGGCACTATAGCCTGGTTATAGGCAGCATTCTTTATGAGAGAGCTGCGTATATTTTGGGCAGGGGGCTCTATGCAGGACGACACATTACCATTAAATAACAGTAACGCTACGACCACACCGCTTTCAACGAGATTACCGTTTACAAAATATGATTTTGGCTGGGTGCTCTTGTGTATCGGTATGGCGATCGGCGCCGGTACCGTCTTAATGCCAGTGCAAATCGGTCTCAAGGGGATCTGGGTATTTATTACCGCTTTTATCATCGCCTATCCCGCTACCTATATTGTGCAGGATATTTATCTAAAAACGTTATCTGAAAGCGAAACCTGTGACGATTATACGGATATTATCAGTCACTATCTTGGCAAAAACTGGGGCGTTTTTCTCGGTGTAATCTATTTTCTTATGATTATCCACGGGGTGTTTATTTACTCCCTGTCGGTGGTGTTTGATAGCGCCTCCTATATCAAAACCTTCGGCCTTACTGAGGCCGATCTTTCGCAGTCTATTATCTATAAAGTCGCGATTTTCGCCGTGTTGGTGGTGATTGCCTCCGGCGGGGAAAAGTTATTATTTAAAATTTCCGGCCCGATGGTGGTGGTAAAAGTCGGGATCATCCTGATATTCGGTTTTGCGATGATCCCACACTGGAATCTTGATAATATTTCCGCCTTTCCCGCCGCATCGGTTTTCTTTCGCGACGTACTGCTCACTATCCCATTTTGCTTCTTTTCTGCGGTCTTCATTCAGGTGCTAAACCCAATGAATATCGCTTATCGTAAGCGCGAACCTGACCGTGTGCTGGCCACCCGGATGGCGATTCGCACGCATCGCATTAGCTATATTACGCTGATTGCCATTATTCTCTTTTTCTCGTTCTCGTTTACCTTTTCGATTAGCCATGAAGAGGCGGTATCAGCGTTCGAGCAGAATATTTCCGCTCTTGCACTGGCAGCTCAGGTAATCCCTGGCCATATCATCCACATTACCTCTACCATTCTCAATATTTTTGCCGTACTTACCGCGTTCTTTGGTATTTATTTAGGTTTTCATGAAGCGCTTAAAGGTATTGTACTGAATGTGTTGAGTCGCATTATGGATGTCAAAAACATCAACCCACTGTTACTGACATCTGGAATCTGTGTCTTTATCGTGGTTACTCTGGTTATTTGGGTTTCGTTTCGCGTCTCAGTATTGGTCTTTTTCCAGTTAGGCAGTCCGCTTTATGGCATTGTCGCGTGTATTATTCCCTTTTTCCTGATTTATAAAGTAGCGCAACTGGAAAAATTACGCGGCCTGAAAACCTGGCTTATTCTGTTATATGGAATATTGTTGTGCCTGTCGCCGTTATTAAAATTGATTGAATAAGAGCCTATCCCACCAGGCGTTATTGGCGCAGCCAGTTTGGACACGGACAGCGCGCAAAAACCGGAGCGTACACGTAGTACGTGAGGTTTGACTCGCTACGCTCGCCCTTCGGGCCGCCGCTAGCGGCGTTCAAAACGCTAACGCGTTTTGGCGAGCGCTGCCCAGGACCAAAATGGCAAGTAAAATAGCCCTAATGGGATAGGCTCTAAGTCGTACCGGAGAGCCATGCCCGGTGGCGCTACGCTTACCAGGCCTACAGGTACGGTGTAGGCTTGATAAGGCGCAGCCGCCATCCGGCATAAAACGCAATTAACTCAACGGTTTCTGCGGGTTTTCATCCTGATCGACGGCAAAGCAGGCCACCAACTGGCCGTCGTACTCTTTAAGCTGCGGCTGTAACTGCGTGCAGGGTCCGAAGCGACGGCGGCAGCGGGCGTTGAAGGCGCAGCCCGGCGGCGGGTTCAGCGGACTCGGCAACTCGCCGGTCAGCTTAATCCGCTCACGGCGATCGTCCGGATTCAGCCGCGGCGTGGCGGAGAGCAACGCCTGGGTATAGGGATGACGTGGATTGTTAAAAATCTGCTCTTTGGTCCCTTTCTCCACGCAGCGGCCTAAGTACATGACCATCACTTCATCGGCGATGTGTTCCACCACCGACAGGTCGTGCGAGATAAAGACATAAGACAGCCCCATATCCTGTTGCAAATCCATCATCAGGTTCAGCACCTGGGCGCGCACCGACACGTCGAGCGCGGAGACCGGTTCGTCGGCAATCACTACGTCCGGATCAAGCATCAGACCACGGGCGATAGCGATACGCTGACGCTGGCCGCCGGAGAACATATGCGGATAGCGGTCGTAGTGCTCGGTTTTCAGCCCCACCTTCGCCATCATCGCCAGCGCTTTTTCACGACGCTGCGCTTTACTCAGGCTGGTATTGATCAGCAACGGCTCTTCCAGAATTTGCCCCACTTTCTTGCGTGGGTTCAGGGAACCGTAGGGGTTCTGAAACACAATCTGAATTTTCTGCCGCCGCAGTTTCTGCGCGTGCGGATCGTGTTTGAGCAGATCCTGCCCCTGGTAATAAAGCTCGCCGCCGGTTGGCGTTTCAATCATCGTCAGCAGGCGACCCAGTGTGGATTTTCCACAACCGGACTCCCCCACTACGGCCAGCGTTTTACCGCGTTCGAGATTAAACGACACGCCGTCCAGCGCTTTTACCAGCCGTTCCGGAGAAAAGATCCCCTTCTTCACCGGATAGTGTTTTTTCAGGTCGATAGCCCGCAACAGCGGCTGTTGCAAGGTGGCCTCATGCGTACTCATAGTGTGGGCCTCCCGGCATCATCGAGTGGGTAATGACATTTTGACTGACGTCCATCGTCCAGTTGGTTGAGAGCAGGTTCTTCCGCACGACATCTGTCCGTGGCGTAGGGGCAGCGCGGGTTAAGCAGACAACCCGTCGGTCGGTCATATTTCCCCGGCACCACACCCGGCAGCGACGCCAGACGCGCTTTGTCCTGAGCAAACTCTGGTAACGCGCGTAGCAGTGCCTGGGTGTAGGGATGACGCGGCGCGCGGAAAATATCCTGCGCAGCGCCGGTTTCGACGACCTGCCCGGCGTACATGACGATAATTTTGTGCGCCGCTTCCGCCACCAGCGCCAGGTCATGGGTAATCAGCACCAGCGCCATGTTCTCTTTTTGCTGCAACTCCAGCAGCAGCTCAATAATTTGCGCCTGAATGGTCACATCCAGCGCCGTGGTCGGCTCATCAGCAATTAACAGCTTTGGTCGACAGGCTATGGCCATCGCAATCATCACGCGCTGACTCATGCCGCCAGAAAGCTGGTGCGGATAGACATCCAGACGAGAAGCCGGATCGGGAATACCCACCTGGTTCAACAGGTCAATCGCTCGCTGACGACGAGTTTTCTTGTTCCCGCCCTGATGTACCTTGATGGCTTCCATAATCTGAAAGCCAACGGTATAGCAAGGATTGAGGCTGGTCATCGGGTCCTGGAAAATCATCGCCACTTCAGCGCCCACCAGGTTGCGACGTTCCTTCTCGGAAATGCGCTTCAGATCCTGTCCGTTAAAGAGCAGGTTTTCCGCCATCACGCGGCCTGGGTAATCGATAAGCCCCATAATCGCCAGCGAGCTGACGGATTTGCCGGAACCAGACTCGCCGACAATACCGACCACCTCACCCTGCTTCACGCTGTAGCTAATGCGGTCGACGGCTTTGAACGGTGTCCCTTCGTCGCCGAAGTGCACCGATAATTGATCTACATTTAATAACGCCATCTCGAACCTCTTACTGCTTCAGTTTGGGATCGAGCGCGTCACGCAGACCGTCACCCATCAGGTTAAATGCCAGTACCGTCAGCAGAATCGCCAGCCCCGGGAAGGTCACGACCCACCAGGCGCTTTGCGCGAACTGCAACACGTCAGAGAGCATGGTGCCCCATTCCGGCGTTGGCGGCTGCGCGCCCATGCCAAGAAAGCCGAGGGCGGCCATATCGAGAATGGCGTTAGAGAAACCGAGCGATGCCTGAACGATCAGCGGCGCAAGGCAGTTCGGGAAAATATTGACGAACATCTGACGCATCGCGCCTGCGCCCGCCACGCGGGAGGCAGTCACATAATCGCGGTTCACCTCTACCAGAACCGCCGCGCGGGTTAAGCGGACATAGTGCGGCAGCGCCACAAACGTCAACGCCAGCGCAGCGTTGCCGATGGAGGGGCCGAAGATCGCCACCAGCACCAGCGCCAGCAGCAGGCTCGGCAGGGCCAGCATAATATCGACCACGCGCATGATGATGTTATCGACCAGACCGCCGAAGTAGCCCGCGACCAGGCCGAGAATAATCCCCATTACCAGCGACAGGACGACCACCAGACAGCCGACCAGCAGCGACAAACGCGCGCCATACATCAGGCGCGAGAGGACATCGCGACCAACATCATCCGTTCCCAGAATATGCGCCCAACTGCCGCCTTCCTGCCAGACCGGCGGCGCCAGCAGCGCATCGCGGAACTGCTCTGCCGGGTTGTACGGCGCAATAAAGTTGGCAAACACCGCAATCAGGATCACGATGAGAACATACGCCAGCCCGACGACCGCGCCTTTATTGCGTTTGAAATAGTGCCAGAACTCCCGCAATGGCGTCATGGGCGCCGGTGCGGCATTAACATTATTTTCAGTAACCTGTGACATGATGGCCCCTTACTTCTTATGCCGAATACGCGGGTTCACCACGCCGTACAGCAGGTCTACCAGCAGGTTGACGAGAATAATCATCGTCGCTACCAGTAACACGCCGCCCTGCACTACCGGATAATCGCGGCGTTGCAGCGCATCGATCAGCCAGCGCCCCAGACCGGGCCACGAGAAGATAGTTTCTGTCAGAATCGCGCCCGCCAACAGCGTACCCACCTGCAGGCCGATCACGGTGACGACTGGCAGCATGGCGTTACGCAGAGCATGGACGATAATGACGCGCATCCTGGTCAACCCTTTGGCGCGTGCGGTACGGATATAATCCTCCCCCAGCACTTCCAGCATCGACGAACGGGTCATACGCACAATGACGGCCAGCGGGATTGTGCCGAGCACCATCGCAGGCAGGATCATATGCGCCAGCGCATCAATAAAGTTACCCTCTTCGCCCCAGATAGCGGTGTCGATCAGCATAAAGCCAGTCAACGGATTGGTATCATCAAGGAACACCATATCGCTCACGCGCCCGGAAACCGGCGTCAGGTTCCAGTGGACGGAGACCAGCATGATCAGCATCATGCCCCACCAGAAAATAGGCATAGAGTAACCGGTCAGCGCCAGGCCAACGGCAGTGTGATCGAAGATAGAACCGCGCTTCACTGCGGCCAGCACGCCCACCGGAATCCCCACGGCGACGGCAAAAATCATGGCGCAGACGCCAAGTTCCAGCGTCGCTTTAAAGCGAGGCACAAACTCGTCCCATACAGGGATTCGGCTTTTCAGCGAGATGCCTAAATCGCCATGCATCACCCCCCAGATATAATGGAGGTACTGCTGCCACATCGGTTTATCAAGACCGAGTTCAGCCAGCAGTTGAGCATGACGCTCAGGGGAAATACCTCGCTCACCCGCCATGATCATCACCGGATCGCCGGGGATCATGTGGACAAAGGCAAAGGTGAGAAGGGTAATACCGATAAACGTGGGGATGACGAGTCCCAAACGTCGGAGAATGAACTGCAACATAACCCGAATTCTCTCTCATGACCCACGGCCTGGAACCGTGAGTCTGTATTGCTCACAAATCTTATCCCACGCAAACTGCATCGCGGATAAAGCATTACGCCGGATGGCGCTGCGCTTATCCGGCCTACACAACACCGGGGCGCAGCGCTCTTTTAATTATTCGACAGAGACGTTTTCGAAGTGATGTTTGCCTAATGGATCAACCACATAGCCTTTAACTTCTTTACGCACTGGCTCATAAACCGTGGAGTGAGCGATGATCAGCGCTGGCGCCTGGTCATGCATCACAACCTGGGCCTGTTTATAGAGCTCAATACGCTTGTTGTGGTCATCGGTCGCACGCGCAGGCTGAATCAGGTCTTCAAACGGCTTGTAGCACCATTTTGAATAGTTGGAGCCTTGCTGGGCGGCATCGCAGCTGAACAGCGTGGCGAAGAAGTTATCCGGATCGCCATTATCGCCGGTCCAGCCCATCATCACCGTCTGGTGCTCGCCATCTTTAGCGCGCTTGAGGTATTCGCCCCATTCATAGGTGACAATTTTGGCCTGAACGCCAATCTTCGCCCAGTCCGCCTGGATCATTTCCGCCATACGACGCGCATTCGGGTTATAGGGACGCTGTACCGGCATCGCCCATAGATCGATGGTGAAGCCTTTTTCCAGACCGGCTTCTTTCAGCAGCGCCTTCGCTTTTTCCGGATCGTAGCCGTAGTCTTTAATATCGTCGTTGTAGCCCCACATCGTCGGCGGGATCAGGTTTTTCGCCGCAACGCCTGCGCCCTGATAAACGGCTTTGATGATGGCCTCTTTATTCACGGCATAGGTCAACGCCTGGCGAACTTTGACGTCATCCAGCGGTTTTTTCTGCACGTTATAGGAGAGATAACCCACGTTCAGACCGGCCTGCTCCATCAGGTTGATGTTTTTATCTTCTTTCATGCGCGCAATATCCGCCGGGTTCGGATACGGCATCACCTGACATTCGTTCTTCTGCAGTTTGGCGTAACGCACAGAGGCGTCAGGCGTAATGGAGAAAACCAGGCGGTCAATTTTCGGCTTCGTGCCCCAGTAGCCGTCAAAGGCTTTGTAGAGAATGCGGGAATCTTTCTGATATTGCACCAGTTGGAATGGGCCAGTGCCGACCGGATTCAGATCCACTTTTTCCGGCGTACCGGCTTTCAGCATGTTGTCAGCATATTCTTTGGAAAGAATAGAGGCGAAGTCCATGGCTAAATCGGCAAGGAACGGCGCTTCCGGACGCGTCAGCACAAACTGCACCGTGTGATCGTCTACCTTCTTCACTTCGCTAATCAGATCCGGCAGCCCCATGCCTTCAAAGTATTCATAGCTGTCGCCAGACACTTTATGGTACGGGTTCTGCTCGTTTTTCTGCCGGTCAAAAGAGAACACGACATCATCGGCGTTCAGCTCGCGCGTGGGTTTGAAATCCTTGCTGGATTGCCATTTCACCCCTTTACGTAGGTGGAACGTATAGGTTTTACCGTCTTCGCTGATATCCCACTTCTCAGCAAGACCCGGGATCACTTCCGTGGTGCCGGTTTTGAATTCAACCAGACGGTTATAGATAGGTACGGAGCTGGCATCATAGGTGGTGCCAGACGTAAAGAGCTGTGGGTTAAAGCCTTCCGGCGAGCCTTCTGAACAATAAACCAGGGTTTTGGCCTGCACGCTTGCTGCAACGGTCATGGCCACCAGGCTCAAACCAAGCTTCAGCATCCCTGACTTCTTCAAGGAAATACTCATTCTTCTGCTCCAATTGTGATGTATGTTGTTTTGCCCTTTGCAAAGGCTTTTACCGCCCGGCCTTTTTTGTTTTTTACCTGGTCAGGTCAGTAGTGAGAGGTGGGGATTCCGTTCGCATAATCGACTGAGTTGCAGTGCGGATTCTCCATAAAATGCCCCTCATTCCCTACAATCTGTCAATAGAATGTCAAAACGTCAATACAGGTAACCAGCTTTTACAACAACGGTGAGAATTAACAAACAAAGATTAAAAAAAGTTCAGAAGGGTATTTTCAGCAGGGAAATTTGTGCTACAGGCAGAAAGGCAGAGTTATTCACTTAATATTTTGCAACAGTTAGTGATTAACAATTAGCCATTAATTGAAAAAATTTCTTTCGATATGTTGATTATCTGAGCGATTAATACCACTAACGCTAAAACGCACAGGCGAAAATGCTGAGGTTATCCATAAGCCGTGTGCAAAGAAGAGTGATCCGGACATTGAAAAACACCATCGAATATGTCACAAAATTGTAAATAAGTAGGCCGTCGTGCGGCCTACCGCGATCACAAAAACTAACTTTTGGCCCTGGCCTGCGTGCGCTTTTCGCTCCAGTTAAACAACGAGTTCACCAGAATCGCCGTCAACGTCCCCGCTGCCATGCCGTTGCCAAAGACCATCTGTACGCCCGCCGGGAAATTCTGATACAGGCCGGGTACCAGTATAGGTAGCATTCCCATGGCCAGCCCCATCGCCAGCGCGTAGGTTTTACCCGGCGTATGCAGTGGCTCACGCGCAATCATATCAATGCCGATAACCCCGATAATGCTGAAGACAATCACCGCCGTACCGCACACCACCGAACCTGGCAGACAGGTCGCCAGACGTACCAGCGGCGCGAATATGGCAATCAGGATTAACAATCCTCCGGCAGCCGCAGTCACGAAACGCGATTTCACGTTAGTGGTGCGTACCACCCCAATATTTTCGCCGGAGGTGATAATTAAGGAGGTGCCAAAAATCCCCCCCAGCAGCGACATTACCGCATCACCACGAATGGTACGTGGAATCGCCTGTTGCACATTTTGCGTGGAATTGACTATTTCCGCGGTCGCAATCGTTTGCCCGGTTGCTTCAGCCATAGAGATGACCGCGTAAATCAGTAAAGGCAGCGAGGCGGAGAGATCAAAAATCGGCCAGCCGAACGGCAAAAGCTGTGGGAAACTAAACAGCGGCCCGTGACTAACACCGCTAAAATCGGTGCTGCCCAGCGCCATTCCCAGCAGCGTCCCCGCTAAAAGGCCGAACATCACCGCCAGCTGGCGCAAAATACCGCTAAACGCCAGCGCGAAAATCAGCGTTATCAGGATAGTCCCCAGCGATAAAATGATACTGGTTGGATGAGCGAAGTCGGCGCTCCCTGGCTGGCCAATGATCAACCCGCCGTACAGGCGAATAAGGTTAATCGACACCATTAGCAGCATGATGCCAATGATAAAGGGGGGAAAATGGTGCAGGCAGCGGCGGAAAATCGGCAACGCGATAAAGTAGAACAGCGAGGTCAGAATTACGGCGCCAATCGCGGTCTGGATATTGGTCTGTAAAGCGATCGCAACGAAAATCGCAATCGGCGCGCCCCCCGGTACCATAATAAACGGCAAACGCGCGCCCACCCCTTTCACACCCAGGCTTTGCAGAATAGCGCCCAGACCGCACATCAGAAAGGTCGCGCTAAGTACCGAGGCGGTCACCGTATCGGTAAAGTGGAGCGCTTTGGCGATCAGAAAGACGGAGGTAATGGGGGTGGCGGCAACGACCAGCACATGCTGAAGCGCCAAAAGTAAGGTGGTTTGCCAGGGTAATGCATCGTTATCCGGCGTAGTAAGGCCAGGCTGCGGCATGATTAACTCCCATAAAACATCAAAAAAATAACCGCCAGCGCGGGCTGGCGGTCTGCATTATTTCAACCAACTAATGGCATCAGCGGCATAGCGATGCGCACGGAAGGCGCTGTTCTGTTTTCCAGGAATAATGCCTTTACTGAGGTGCTCCGGATATTCATTAAAGAACGGAATGATATATTCCCATACCGTTTCGCCTTCCGGGGTAACTTCAAACAGGCGGCCAAACGCCGATTCACAGATAAAGGTGTTGCCGTTCGCCAGCCGCTGCGCGCTCCCCATATACGGCGAGAAAAACGCCGGCGGGAAGATATCGCGATACTGCCAGGTAATCGCTTTGGTCTGCGGATCGAACTCCAGCACCGTGGAATGCGGCGAGGTGACGCCGGGACGCAGGTTGCCGTTATCGAAAACCAGAATCGACCCGTTCTCCATCTCAACCGGCGTGTGCTGCTGCGCTACCACTTCCGGCCCTGCATGCCAGATAACCTTCCCGCTCTCTTTATCCACGGCAATGACGCCGGAAGTGGTACGCAGGCTCATCAGTACCAGGCCATTACGGGTGACGGACAGGCCGTTAATCATCGGCCAGTGGCGGCGGTCGAAAATATCATGAATCGGGAAATCTTCCGGATTCAAATGCTCCCAGGCACGCCATTCCCAGACCACTTCACCGTCGCGATTGACCTCTTTGACGACGTCGCTCTGAATCACGCCGTCCGGCGCATCGCGGCGCGGGTCGCCGCCGGTAACACGGGCGGCGATATCGGCAGGTAACGGCGACGCGGCGGTATACAGCAGATTACCGTTCGCCAACCATTGCGCATCATGGTGATGGAAGATGTCTTCATAGTGCCAGACGATTTCGTTATCCGGCGTCACTTCGTAGAAGTCGCCGCCGTGCCAGAGATCCCACGCCGGATAGAGGTTCGCTGAAGTGCGGTGGCTGCCGTTATAACCCAGATTACCGTTCGGCAGCAGCACCGCATCACGCCCGGCGCGAACCGGAAGCTGCCACTGATGCGCGACTTCGCCCTGCTCGTCCACCAGGTAAACCCGCCCTTCGGCGGTTTGCGGCGCAAAAAGCGTATAGCCGCCAAAGCTCTTCGCCTTATCAGCGTAGATAAGGCCCGCCGGACGGCGTCCAAGGGTAAAAGTCGAGTCCTGAGTTAAGTGTGCCACATCGCCTCCTGAGGAATAAATTTGCGCCAAAATACCCCATTAAAACGTTTTAATGAAGAGTTTTTTACGATCCTCACTGAAAAAAAGCAAACGTTACCGTCTGGTAAATATGCTACCCTGTGCGCAAATTTTCGCAGGTCAGGAAGCAGATGGCTGTTCAAAATAAAAAACGCGCAAAGTTGATTGATGTTGCCCGCCATGCAGGCGTCTCGCCAGGGACGGTATCCAATGCATTGCACAACACCCGCTTTGTCGAGCCGCAGACGCGACGGCGTATTGAAGAGGCCATTGTTGCGCTCAACTACACGCCGAATATTCGCGCTCGCCAGTTACGAACCGGCAAAACCAATACCATTGCTTTGCTCTCTTCGGTGCCGCTGGCGATTGCCTCCGGCGCATCACGACTGGGATTTATGATGGAGGTGGCGTTAACGTCCGCGATGATGGCGCTGGAAAAACAGCATGCGCTGATTCTGGTGCCGCCGGGGGCAAATCCACTGGATGCCGTCAGCTTTGACGCGGCGATCCTGATTGAACCGGCGGAGAACGACCCGCAGCTCCAGGCGCTGGCGCAAGCGGGCATTCCCTGCGTCACCATTGGCCGCACGCCGGGGACCGACACGCCTGTGCCGTGGGTTGAGCTGCACTCGGCGGCAACAGCACAGCTTCTGCTAACGCATCTGGAGGCCTCCGGTGCCAGCAAATGTGCGTTATTTGTCGGTAACACACGGCGAACATCAGTTCTGGAGAGCGAAGCGGCTTACCAGCGCTGGTGCGCAGGGCGCCAGGACCCCGTCGTCTACTCTCTCAATGAAAGCGAGGGTGAAAATGCCGGCTACCAGGCCGCGCAGCAGCTATTACAGGCGCATCCCGACGTTGACGGCGTGCTGGTGCTGATCGACACCTTTGCCAGCGGCGCGGTACGCGCTTTTCAGGAACAGGCAGTCGCTATCCCGGATCAGATGCGCGTGGTCACCCGCTATGATGGCACCCGCGCGCGCGAATCGCTGCCGCCGCTGACGGCAGTGAATATGCATCTTGATGAGGTGGCGCAACAGGCAATCACACTATTATTTGATTTGCTGGCGGGCAAGAAGGTCAGTCACAGCGACGGGATCATGCCTGAACTGGTGGTGCGAGCGTCAACCTGCCGGTGATAGAGGATGACTCGCCACTGCGTGGCTCGCCCTGCGGGCCGTTGCTGACGCAACGTTCTCTCGCTTCGCTCGGGTCGAACCTCTTGCCCCCGGAGGTTCTCATCCTCGTCAGACTTCAGATACAAAGAAACCCTGCTCATTGAGCAGGGTTTCTGAATTTGGTCGGTGATAGAGGATTCGAACCTCCGACCCCTTCGTCCCGAACGAAGTGCGCTACCAGGCTGCGCCAATCACCGAATGCGGGCGCATCTTACTGCTCAGGCGCACGCCCGTCAATCCCTTAGTCGCAAAATACAATTCAATCGGCGAGAAAGTCGGCAGACAACCTACTTCGCGGCGACTTTCTGCGCATCGGGAATATGGCACCAGTTGTTGTTCTGGTTAATGCCGCCATTCGGCGATGTATATCCCAGGCAGCCCATTATCGTATCGTACAGTTCCACATGACGACGCGGCACTTTGATCTCCGCCTGCTGTTTCAGGTGAGCGAACATCTGCGCATGTTGCGGACTGGCAAGATATTTATCCGACATCCATACCAGCATCGGAACACGGAATTGCTCCGGCGGCGCCATATTGCGCGGCGTACCGTGCAAATGTTCGCGTTCGTTAATCGACTCGCCGTGGTCAGCCGCGTAGAACACAATCGCTTTTTTATCACGTAGCTGATCGAACACACTGGTAATAAAGTGATCAACATAGGTCACGGAGTTATCGTAAGAGTTGATCATCTGCGCTTTCGTGCAGCCGCTATCGACCCCAATACATTCGGGCTTCCATTGAGCGTAGCTGCGCGGATAACGCTGCGTATAGTTAAAATGCGATCCCTTGGTATGCAGGATAATCAGATGCTTACCCTCCGGATTCTGGGCAAGCGAGTTCTGCATCTCATCAATCAACAGCATGTCATCCACCGTTTTACCGCGGTTACGCGGCTCGGCGCCAATCTGCTCGCGGTAAGAGATATTATCCGCCATGGTATTGCTATAGAACCACATCTCGCTCTGCATGGCGTACAGATCGGAACTGAATCCGAGCTGTTTGAGTACGGCAAAAACATTCTGCTCTTTTAAGGTACGCTGCGGGTTATTATCCGCCCCACCTTCCCGTACAAACATACAGCGTAAAGAAAGCTTCGTCGCGGTATCGCAGGAATAGCCGCGGAATGCCGCCAGATTTTTTTCCTGCGCCAGCTTCGGCGTGGTATTACGCTCGTAGCCGAAAATCCCCATGTGATCCCAACGGGTCGTCTCACCGATAATGAAAACGACGTAGGTGTCATCCCCATCTTTCGGCGCAACATAGGTAAATTTCCTGGCCGGGTTTATTAACGAATTATTGTCTGACGACTCATCTACCTGCGCCCAGGCATACAGCCCTAACGCAGATAACCAGTTTGAGGGCAGGTAGGAGTTCGCCACCACGCCGCCATAGCTGGGTAAGTCGATGCCTGTCGCCCGTTCAAACTTTTTCTGCTGTACATCCAGCAGGCGGATAGGCGCCCACACCATTACACCTGCGAGTATCACTACAGCGGCGCTGCGAAAACGCTGCCCCGGCGTACGTAGCTGGCGCAACAACGTGTAGCGACAGTGGTTACTCCAGATAAAGATGAGCGGAAGCACGCTCACGGCAATCAACCACAATACAAAGTGCAGCCCCACCACCTCTTTCGAGAGATCGATATCGGTGGTCATAACAGACGCAATAATGCCGTAGCCAATCACCACGTTCAGGAAGGTCATGTAATAACTGGCGCCAGCGGAAAACAGCACCACCAGCGTGGCCAACACACGCCAGACGCGTCGGCCAAACAGTGAAAGAAGACGAAGTAAGAAGAAAGTGACCAGCACCGTGGCGCCCAGTTCGACAACTGCGGAGAGGCCTTTCCAAATGGTAAATTCTTGTGCATAACTGCCGAAACGGCGGTAAAACACGGCGCAATTCATAAACAGACCGATATAGAGCGCAAGCAAGAAACTAAGTTTCTGCTGCGTCATCGATTTAATGTATCTCATGCAAACAAACCCTGGGAATCGGGATAAAAACGACCTGTACAACGATTCTTTAATCAAACAGGTAAATATGCGGCTAACGCAGATGTGAGAAAGTCTACCAGCGCGGCTAAGTAGACCACAGGAAGCGCAAAAAGTGTCTATAGAGAATGTGATTGACCTATATATTTTTGTAAATATATAGATAGGGTATTAGCTGAACTTCTAATAAGTCCAGGCGACGGTTTATCCCGTTAAAACCTGGCGCTCACCCCCAGGGTATACAAATAATCGCTATCCGTAGCGCTGTTTTCCGCCTGAGAAAACGCCGCATACGCCGCCAGGTGCGGGTTAAGTAACACGTCCGCGCCTACGGTGACATCCAGCCAGTTTCCCACCTGATTTCCTGCGGCCATACGACTCAACCCGGACTGCGCTTTCCAGATATTCTCCCCAAACTGTTGGTTATAGCTGATTTGCGCCCAGGGACGGACATCGCCGAACTGCGAGTTTACCCGCCAGCCTAACGTACTGACGCTGGCGTGCCATAACGGATCGGTAAGCGCTAATGTCGTCGCGCTATCGCCATATTCGTTATACATTGATGACGTCGAACCGTCGTAATGCAGCGCCGCGACTGGCCCAGTGGTCACGCGTCGGGAAAGCGGAAAATTCCAGCCCATACTGATACCGCTGGTCGCATCAAGCGGGGTTTCATCCGCCAGGCTAAGCACCGGCCCCACTGTATTTTGCGTAGACTGAATACGTTCGGCCAGTATGTCGTTGTAATTCGGTTGGTGATCGCTGTCCCAGGTATAGCGTTCCGTCGTATGTCCCGGAGCCGCTTCAGCGATATATTCTTGTTGCCAGGCATACGTGGTATTGATAAAAAACGAGCAGGCCATAAGGCACGCCAGACAACGCAATGTCCGGCGACCACGGCGTTTTCTTACAATCATCAACGCGACTCCAGAGTAGAGCCGAATTCGGCGATATTATTGTCATTGAATGAAGGATGTCGGGCATCAGCCCTGTATTAACTATTGTCCTTTTAGCGGGCCCGTCAAGGCGGGTTGAAGGAAATTTTCGCGGTAACCACAATAACGAGGAAGTCTATGCAGCGTTGCGACTGGGTCAGCCAGGACCCCCTTTATATTGCCTATCATGATAACGAGTGGGGCGTACCGGAAACTGACAGCAGAAAGCTGTTTGAAATGATCTGTCTTGAAGGCCAACAGGCCGGTTTATCCTGGATCACCGTGCTTAAAAAGAGGGAGAACTACCGCGCCTGTTTTCATCAGTTTGACCCGGTACGCATCGCAGCTATGCAGGAGGAGGATGTCGAACACCTGCTGCAGAACCCGGGCATCATACGACATCGCGGTAAAATTCAGGCCATTATCAGTAACGCCCGCGCCTGGCTTGCGATGGAGCAAAACGGCGAGTCTTTCGCCGATTTTGTCTGGTCATTCGTTGATGGCCAGCCGCAGATCACCCAGGCGGCCAGCCTGGATAAGATCCCCACCTCAACACCTGCGTCCGATGCGCTTGCTAAGGCATTGAAAAAACGCGGTTTCAAGTTTGTCGGTACGACTATCTGTTACTCCTTTATGCAGGCGTGCGGACTGGTCAACGACCATATTACCGGCTGTTTTTGCCATCCGGGAGAAAAACATGATTCGCAAATCCCAGAGTGAAGACATGGCGTCTATTCTGGCGCTGTGGATGAAAAGTACCATTTATGCCCATCCCTTTATCGAAGAACGTTACTGGCACGAGAGCGAAGCAATTGTACGCGACGTCTATTTACCCGCCGCGCAAACCTGGGTATGGGAGGAAAATGGGCAACTGAAAGGCTTCGTCAGTGTACTGGAAGCCCGTTTTGTCGGGGCGCTGTTTGTCGCCCCCGACGCGTTAAGACACGGCATTGGCAAAGCGCTTCTGGAATATGTCCAGCAACGTTTTCCTCTGCTGAGCCTTGAGGTTTACCAGAAAAATCAATCCGCCGTAAACTTCTACCATGCGCTTGGTTTTCGTATTGAAGATAGCGCCTGGCAGGAGGATACCGCCCACCCCACCTGGATTATGAGTTGGCAGGCGGATCAAACGCCGTAAGCGGTAGCGCCGGGCCGGTATATTTCTCAAACCAGACCAGCGCGGTGTTGCCCGCACAACCGTTCCCCAGCCGGGAACTGGGAAGATCTTTTGTCAGGACGTTTACCGCGCCGTTTTTGCATATGCCGCCTGCGGTAGGTTCAGGGTCCGGCCATGCGCCTTCGTGAATACAGATAACGCCAGGCCGAATTCCGTCGGTAACGACCGCGCCCGCCAGAACCTGCCCGCGATGATTCCAGACGCGTACCGTATCGCCATCGACGATTCCACGCGTTGTCGCATCCTGCGGATGAATCGTCACCGGTTCGCGTCCGGCTACCGCATACCGCTCCCGTAATGAACTGTAGTTGAGCTGGCTATGCAGACGATGCGCCGGATGCGCGGAAAGTAGCTGAACCTGTCCCGCATCGGCGTTCCCGTGCCACTCATCCGGCACCAGCCACATCGGATGACCGGGACAATCCGCGTAACCATAGCTGGCAATGCGCGCAGAATAGATTTCGATTTTGCCGCTGGCCGTTTTTAGCGGATGGTTATCAGGATCGCGGCGAAAATCCGCAAAGCGCACAAACTGCGCGTTGGCGGGATTCTCCGGCATTTCCAGTAAACGGTTAGCCTGCCAGAATGCGGCAAACGGCGGCAGCGTCACCCCCTGGCTGGCGCCACGCTGGGCGGCAATATTGTAGAAAGTCTCCAGCCACGCCAGCTCGCTTTTTCCTTCGGTGAACCGAGCGTAACCGCCGACTTCCCACCGTTCGCTCAGTTCAGCAAAAACGTCAAAATCATTCCGCGCCTCCCACCGGGGCGACACGACCTGCTTCATCGGCGCCAAATGCTGATTGCTATAGTCGCCGGTCATGGTTAAATCGTTGCGCTCATAGCTGGTGGTCGCAGGCAGAACAATATCCGCGTGTTTCGCGGCGGCCGTCCAGAAACATTCCGAGATAACGACCAGTTCCGGTTTTTGCCACGCGCGAATCAGACGGTTGGTATCCTGATGATGGGTAAAGTTCGCGCCGCCCGCCCACCAGATAAAACGAATATCCGGGAAGCGGCGATCCATCCCATTGTGTTGGTAAAACCCACCGGGGTTTTCCAGCGCCTCGACAATACGCGCCACCGGTATTTTATCTACCGCATCGACCCCGCCAGGGATGCTTCCCTGCATCGAGGCTAACACGGCGGCGCGGCGCGTCGGGTTTCCGCCGTTAGCAAAATGATAAGAAAAACCAAACCCGCCGCCAGGCGTACCAATTTGCCCCAGCATTGCGGCCAGCGTAACGATCATCCAGTGCTTTTGCTCGCCGAACTGCTGACGCTGCATTCCCCAACCAGCCATCAACATGGTGGTGTTATGATGAAATATTTCCGCCAGTTCGCGGATTTTCACCGCAGAAACGCCGCAAATTTCTGCCGCCCATTCCGCTGTTTTGGCCGTACCGTCGGTCGTGCCCAAAAGATAGTCGGCGAAGCGGTCATAACCCGTCGTGCAGCGGGCAAGGAACGCTTCATCCTGCCAACCGTTTTCCACCAGCGTATGGGCGATTCCCAACATTAACGCCACATCGGTGCCCATATGTGGGGCGATCCACTCCATCTTATCGCCAAAAAAGTCGACGCTTTCCGATCGCATCGGATCGATGCAGATCAGGCGCTTGCCGCTTTGTCGCAACGCCGCAAAATAGTCGAGCCCCTGTTCATCCGAGGCGTTCCAGGCAATTTTCAGAGTATTCAGCGGGTTCGCGCTCCAGAGCACCACCACCTCGCTGTGTTCCAGCACCACCGGCCAGCTAGTCTGCTGCTGGTAAACCTCGTTGCCACCCACCACATAAGGCATGATAGCCTGCGCCGCGCCGGTGGAATAATCGCCAAGATGGCCGGTATACCCTCCCGCCAGCGCCATGTAACGCTGCAATAGCGTAGCCGCTTTATGCAATACGCCGTTCGAACGCCAACCGTAGGAGCCGGCGAAGATGGACGATGGCCCATAACTTTCGCGAATACGTTTGTGCTGAGCGTGGATCAGATCCAGCGCGTCATCCCAACTTACGCGAACAAACTCATCCTGCCCGCGTATGCCTTGCGGCTTATCGGGAGAAGCCAGGAACCCTTTACGCACCATCGGGAAACGAACCCGCGTTTTGCTGTGTACCTGGTCATGCACAACGGTTTGCAGGGAGTTCTGGTGTGCCGTCGGGAGTTCGCCATACGAGGCAAAAATGCGTTCTCCGTCGGTTTCAACGCGGACTGGCCCCCAGTGTGCGGCGGTCAATACCGAATGACGCGATGGTGCGTGGGTCAAGGTTCGCTCCTGAATTATTGGGATTATTTATTTTGCCGATCAATGTTACTTACAAATTTCAGAGTTTTCCCTGGAATTTTCTTCATGTGCAGACGTCATAATCAACCGCCACGGTCGCTGTGGTAAAAATAAAAAAGTGATAAGGATTTAAGATGAAAAAACGTGTATTTGTGATTGCTGCCATCGTGAGCGGCGCCCTGGCAGTATCTGGCTGCACAACAAACCCTTACACCGGCGAACGCGAAGCAGGTAAATCCGGCATTGGCGCGGGTATTGGATCGCTGGTCGGCGCAGGCATCGGCGCGCTCTCCTCCTCCAAAAAAGATCGCGGTAAAGGCGCGCTGATTGGCGCGGCGCTGGGCGGCGGCGTGGGTTACTACATGGACGTACAGGAAGCGAAACTGCGTGACAAAATGCGGGGCACAGGCGTTAGCGTGACGCGAAGCGGCGATAATATCATTCTGAATATGCCGAATAATGTCACCTTCGACAGCAGCAGCGCGACGCTGAAACCGGCAGGCGCTAACACGCTGACCGGCGTGGCGATGGTGCTAAAAGAGTATCCCAAGACCGCCGTCAATGTGGTGGGCTACACCGACAGTACCGGTAGCCACGATCTGAATATGCGTCTGTCGCAGCAGCGTGCTGACTCCGTCGCCAGTTCGCTGATCACCCAGGGCGTCGACGCCAGCCGTATCCGTACCAGCGGAATGGGTCCGGCGAACCCGATCGCCAGCAACAGTACGGCAGAAGGTAAGGCGCAAAACCGCCGCGTCGAAATTACCTTGAGTCCATTGCAGTAAACTACCGTACCGGGTAAGGCGGTATGCTTTACCCGGCCTGCATTATTCCCTCGCCAGACCGGATACACGTCGCATTATTCAGTATTCATTCACTATTTACCACGACACGGCTGCCGACAGCGGGGAAATCGGCTGGTCGATTATTGCTAAACGGGTTAATAATAAGCCTGTTCCGGTTGGCGCATGCCGCGCTTACCTTTTGATTTACGGAGAGTCGCATGAAGCCGTCCATCATTCTCTACAAAACCCTGCCTGATGATTTGCTGCATCGCCTGGAGGCGCATTTTACCGTCACCCAGGTACCGAACCTGCATCCGGAAACGGTAGCGCGACACGCGCAGGCATTTGCCAGCGCGCAAGGCCTTCTGGGCGCCAGCGAAACCGTTAACCGCGCGCTGCTGGAAAAAATGCCGGCGCTACGCGCGGCGTCAACCATCTCGGTGGGATACGATAATGTCGAGGTGGACGCCCTTACTGCCCGCAAAATAGTCCTGATGCACACGCCTGCCGTTTTGACGGAAACCGTTGCCGATACGGTGATGGCATTGATGCTGGCCACTGCCCGCCGCGTGGTGGACGTCGCAGAACGGGTTAAGGCGGGTGAATGGACAGAAAGCATTGGCCCGGCGTGGTTTGGCGTCGATGTCCATCACAAAACGCTCGGTATCGTTGGGATGGGGCGTATCGGGATGGCGCTGGCGCAGCGAGCGCACTTTGGGTTTACCATGCCGGTTCTCTATCACGCCCGTCGGCGGCATCAGGAGGCGGAAGACCGGTTTAACGCCCGCTACTGCGATCTGGATACGTTATTGCAGGAGGCTGATTTTGTCTGCGTGATCCTGCCGCTAACGACAGAAACGCGACATCTGTTTGGCACAACACAGTTTGCCAGAATGAAATCGTCCGCCATTTTTATTAATGCCGGACGCGGCCCGGTGGTCGATGAAAACGCGCTGATTGCCGCGCTGCAAAACGGTGAAATATATGCAGCAGGTCTGGATGTCTTTGAGCATGAACCGCTATCTGTGGATTCCCCCCTGCTGAACATGTCTAATGTCGTCGCGGTGCCGCATATTGGCTCGGCAACGCATGAGACGCGCTACAACATGATGGCCTGTGCGGTGGATAATTTGATTGATGCGCTGCAGGGAAAAATAGAGAAGAACTGCGTCAATCCGCAAGCGGCGGGATAACGCTACAGGCCCGATAAGCGCTGGCTTGCGCTTATCGGGCAGACTGTCATTACTGGGTCGCGTTTACCGCCGCCGTCCAGGCCTGATTAAACGCCTGATGCTGCGAGGCCAACGGCCCAATCAACGCATTATATTGGCTGGCCTGCTGTGAGGTCGGGAACTGAATGCCGTTCGCGACAAAGCTCACCTGCTCGCCCTGTTGCGCAATATAATCGCCCACTTGTACCAACTGCTGCGTAAAGATCTGCGCCGCCGGGATCAGCGGCTGCAAAGCATCTGCCGGCACGGTGACTACTTTTTTGTAGACCTGATCAAACACAGGTTTCAGGTCATCGGCCTGCTTTAACGCGCCATGCGCGGCATCAGCCTGCAGTTTTGCATTCTGCAACTGTTGCGCCAGCACGCCTAACGAACCATTTGCCTGCCGCAGCGGCTCGCGTTGCGTCATATAATCCTGCGGAACGCGGATGGCGTTAACGCTATCGACCACCGGGCGCAGACCGGAATCCATCGCCTGGTTTACCTGCTGCGAGTAGCCATACAGTATCGCGTAATCAGACACGAACGGACCAAACTGTTTTTTCTGATCGGCCGTCAGCGTTGGTAAACGCTCTCCGCTACGCATTGCTGTATTCTGCAGGAAATCGACAAACGCTTTGCGCTGATCGCCTTCTTTATCAAAACACCCGCTCAGGCTAAACACCATTAATAACGCCACAACAGGCGCAAACCAGCGAGAGCAGGACTTACCTGTCGCCATTGTTAATACTCCTTTCACCCAAAAATGCGCACAACGACACCTGCGTGCCTGACGGCTTACAAGGATAGTCCAGGTCAGGCTTGCAGGATACCCTTTCCACGCGATCTTGTAGCGGAAAATTATGTTTATCTGCATCAATGCTTAATTTGTTATTTTATTGTTAATTCTTAACCTGACACTGCGATAAAAAACGCGGCAAGAAAGCTTTCCAGCGGGGGATGTAATATTTTTTTAATCTTTACAATTATTTTCTGAAAGACGGATATATCTTCCTGGATCAAATTGTTAGCGTCCTAAAAGTCGCGTAGCGTAAGGCATCGAAACGAATCGATAGCGCTTCCTGGCGGCGCGTCGCCCCCCACCCGCAAGTTTCCCGACTATTCTTAAGAGGCTTCGATGCATTTCACGATCCCGCTGTGTGATTTACAGGAGTTCTCAATGGAATATAAAGATCCGATGTTTGAGCTGCTGAGCAGCCTGGAACAAATTGTTTTTAAAGATGAAACACGAAAGATCACCCTGACGCAAAAACCCAATCCTTTTACCGAATTTGAACAGTTACGGAGAGGAACGGGACTAAAAACAGATGAATTCGCCAGAGCGCTGGGCGTAACGGTTGCCATGGTTCAGGAATGGGAATCGAAACGCGAAAAACCCACGCCAGCAGAGCTCAAATTGATGCGCCTGATACAGGCAAACCCACGCTTAAGTAAGCAATTGATGGAGTAATTTTTACCATTTCCTGTTTTAACGGTCCTGCGTAAGGGCCGTTTCCCCCGCCCGATTACTGGCCTGGAGAAATAAAGTAAAATAAAAGTTGCATCACCCGGCATTACATGAGTTAATGTGCTCAACGGTTTGACGTACAGACCATTAAAGCAGTTTAGTAAGGCAAGTCCCTTCAAGAGTTATCCATTAGATACCCCTCGTAGTGCGCATTTCCTTAACGCTTAAAAAATCTGTAAAGCACGCCATAACGCCGAAAGGCACACTTATTTTTTAAAAGGTAATACACTATGTCCGGTAAAATGACTGGTATCGTAAAATGGTTCAACGCTGATAAAGGCTTCGGCTTTATTACTCCTGATGACGGTTCTAAAGACGTGTTCGTACACTTCTCCGCTATTCAGAACGATGGTTACAAATCTCTGGACGAAGGTCAGAAAGTTTCCTTCACCATCGAAAGCGGCGCTAAAGGCCCGGCAGCTGGCAACGTAACCAGCCTGTAAGCTTAAAAAGCTCAGAATTTTGAATCCCTGCCTGATGGCGGGGATTTTTTTTATTCCAATTCCCCATCTCCCCCCCCCCAGCATAACTTTGCATTACTTTACCCTGCGTCCCTTTGACCTTTCCCTTAGGGGAACCCCTATAGTAGGCAAGGAGATTGTTCACAAGGAATTGAAGTTATGTCGAAATCATCATGGTTATTACTTTTGGGTTTATGCGCCAGCGGCTCCGCGCTTGCGGCATCCTCAGAATCCGCTTTTCTGGCGCAACATGGGCTGGCGGGAAAAACGGTTGAGCAGATCGTGGATACAATTGATCAAACTCCGCAGAGCCGTCCTTTGCCTTACTCCGCGTCGATTACCAGCACCGAGCTCAAATTATCTGACGGAGAGCAGATTTATACGCTACCGTTAGGCGACAAATTCTATCTCTCTTTTGCGCCCTATGAATGGCGGACACACCCCTGTTTTAACCACAGCCTTTCCGGCTGTCAGGGAGAAATGCCGAATAAACCGTTCACTGTAAAAGTGACAGACAGTAAAGGCGCTGTCATCGTACAAAAAGAGATGCAAAGCTATCGAAACGGATTTATCGGTGTTTGGCTACCGCGCAATATGGAAGGGACGCTCGAAGTAAGCTACAACGGTAAAACGGCGTCACATGCCATTGCCACCAGAGATGACAGCCAGACCTGTCTGACGGAATTACCATTACGTTAAAAAAATGCCCGATAACATAATGGGTTATCGGGCCTACAAAGCGCCAACAAGATAAAATTAACAGGGTGCCTTGAGAATGCATAACGCCACAAGAATGGCAGAGGTGGCCTCACTTTGTACTGACCCCAAAAACCTGGACAGATTAACCGGGGCATCAGAGAAAGAGTATCCGTTTAATACATGGGCTCTTTTTTGTTTCTGGCTATAACTAAATAACATTGTCCGCAATCGGATTATCCATTCCGTTGCTTTCTTGCATCACGCGGATTCCTGTCTCATCAATATTTTGTTTGCCGTATTCTTCCTGAATCTAACCTTGGACGTTCTATCAAATTATCGCTTATAGCGATTTGAACGTAACAGTCTTTGCATTCTATTGAGGGAGCCTAAGGAACAATGTTCGCTGCTGAGTTTGTGATGATTTGAAACCATGGTGAATGTAGAAATTTTTGGCTTCTTCGGTAAGTGCATGAACCATGATTGCACGTACACCAATATTCTCGGCAACCCGATAGCAACGAAGCACTGCATCATGAAGTAAATCAGCCCCAAGCCCTTTTCCATGGAATGAGAGATCGACAGCAAGACGGGCAAGTATAATGACAGGGATGGGATCTGGCATGTTACGCCGAAGGTTGCCTGTCGCTTCTGTATGGTTGACGCTACCGGTGGCCAGAGAGTAAAAACCGGCTACTTGCTTCGTGTCTTTCTTGCACACCACAAATGTTCTGGCCGCTCCGAGAGCCTGGTTTTTGAGGCCCTTTTGCTTCAACCAGTCATCGAGCACAGCTTCACCGCTGACGAACTCAGCTACCTGATGAAAAGCGGACAAAGGTTCTGGTGCTGTTACACGTCCCACTGAGGTTTCCTTGCCAGCAGTTTTTCGATAACGGGATCATCTGCGACCGGTGCATCAAGCAGATTAATGAACTCCTCATATTGCTCATCGTTAAAGTTAAATACACGGCGGTCAAGGATCACATTCTCGGCAGCCCGGCAGGCCGTTTCCAGAATGAAATCTGTACGTGACTTGTGAAGGATTTCCGCAGCTGCATCAATGAGCGCCCGCTGCGATTCCTTAGCTCTAAGGTTAAGTTGAACATCTGATTTCATGAGACACCCCTTGTATAGCATTTGCTTTACAAGAATAGCACAACCACCATGTATAGCAAACGGTATACATCAAGTCGTCGTTTTTCATTTTTTGAATACTGATGTTCGCTTTGTGCCAGAAGCGGAAATTGCTCATTGTAGCGGTTTACTGAGTTCAACAAGGCAAAAGAACAATGCTGCCTTTCTGCAGGCTGACTATTATTTCGCCAAACATTTCCTCATCAGAGCATTTTGTAATGTCACTCCACGGCAAATAGGAAAGCCTCGCTCCACTATATGAAAGCCGTGTCGTAGAAAGAACACTTCCGCAGCCTTACTTACATTTGAAGTAAGTTCACTAATTCCACGCTGTCTGGCTTCCTCATGAATGCAATTCATCAGTAGTGTCCCTACCCCCTGTCTTGAATAGGTTCCTGATACAAAGAAATGATCAATGTATCCATTTGGTTGAACATCTGCATATCCAGCTATTTCACCATCCAGCTCTACAACAAAAGGTTGTAATTCCTTAATGTGATTGGCCCATCGCTCCAGGTCGATATCTGCTGGGGCCCAAGCATCAATTTGTTCACGTGTGTAGTAGTGTGATGCGATCGTATGTACAGATGAGAAAAAAACTCTGAATAACGATATTTCATCCCCATTACTGAACCTTCTGATTTTCATAAAACCTCATTGTGAGAGTTACTTGTAGAACAATACTAATTTTTGTGAAATAGGGCGTCCGTTCCTCGCTCATAGCAGACATTTGCGTGAGCGTATCTACCGACGTTCAGGTTTCCTGATAGCATCCCTGTACAGACCTTGTTAATTTCTGCCTTGATAGCTCTTTAGGCGGTATTCAACCGGGCTGAGTCCGTTAAATTTAAGGCTAATTCATCGGGTATTGTAGTATCGTATGTAATCTTCAATAGCTATTTTAAGTTCATCAATATCCTTAAATTTACTGGTGTAAAAACTTTCTGATTTTAAAGTCCCGAAAAAACATTCTGCACAGGCATTATCAAGGCAGTTGCCTTTGCGGGACATACTTTGGATGATGCCAAACTCTCGTAACTGATACTGGTACCATTGATGACGGTATTGCCAGCCCTGATCTGAATGAAGAACCGGATTGGTACCCGCATCAAGTCTGGCAAATGCCTTCATGAGTATGTCATCGATCATCGGCATGGTTGGACGTTCTGAAATACTGCAGGAGATCACTTCGTTATTGAAGAGATCAATAATGGGCACAGTGCACTTTTGATTTATATACCCTTCATACTTCAAGTTGCTTATGTGTTGGCTACGCTCGCTCACCCCAGTCACATAGTTATCTATGCTCCTGGGGACTCACTCCCTTGCCGCCTTTAAGCAACTCGAATTATTTTGGGTATAGTCAGGTGGGGCTTTTCTCTGTCTGCCTTTTGGTGAATACCTGAGACAAACAGTCTCAAGCACCCGCAGCTATTCTAACGCCAATATCCGTACCGCCAGCGTTAATGTATTCCTGAAATATTTCTTGCCAATCAATAGAAATAACCGCGTCTATGAGTTACAGAATTATTAGCGAATCGACTAGCGCTCTTTACGTTATAAAAAAACCTGCCCGAAAGCAGGTTTTTATTTATTTAACTGAACGCTTATTGCAGTAACGAAATATCCGCAACCTGCAGGAACAGTTCGCGTAGTTTCGACAACAGCGTCAGGCGGTTGATACGGATATCTTTCTCTTCCGCGTTAACCATGACATTTTCGAAGAATTCATCCACCGGCGCGCGCAGAGCAGCCAGCTCAATCAACGCTTCCTGATAACGACCATCGGCAAAGTACGGCTGAAGCTTATCACGCAGCACAACCAGATGTCTGGCCAACTCAATTTCCGCCGCTTCTTTCAGTACGGAGGCGTGGACGATATCGTTCAGCGGCTCAGTGGCTTTCGCCAGGATGTTGGAGACGCGCTTGTTCGCCGCCGCCAGCGCAGAGGCTTCTTCCAGGGTGCGGAAATGAGACACCGCCTTCATGCGGGCATCAAAATCTGCCGGACGGGTCGGACGACGAGCCAGTACCGCCTGGATAGTGTCGACGGTGTAACCTTCATCCTGATACCAGGCGCGGAAACGACCCAGCATAAAATCGATCACATCATCGACTACGTTGGCGTTGGTCAACTTGTCGCCATACAGACGCGCCGCTTCTTCGGTCAGCGTTTGCAGATCAAGATTCAGGTTCTTCTCAACGATGATGCGCAGCACGCCAAGTGCGGCACGACGCAGCGCAAACGGGTCTTTGTCGCCTTTCGGATGCTGACCAATACCGAAGATACCCGCCAGGGTGTCCATCTTATCGGCGATCGCCAGCGCGCAGGCCACCGGGTTAGACGGCAGGTCATCACCGGCAAAGCGCGGCTGGTACTGCTCGTTCAGCGCCACGGCCACATCTTCCGCTTCGCCATCGTGACGCGCGTAATGCATCCCCATCACGCCCTGGGTGTCGGTGAACTCGAAGACCATGTTGGTCATCAGGTCACACTTAGACAGCAGGCCCGCACGAGTGGCATGGTTGACGTCAGCGCCAATCTGACCGGCAATCCAGCCCGCCAGCGCCTGAATGCGGTCGGTCTTGTCGCGCAGCGTGCCCAGTTGTTGCTGGAACAGCACGGTTTGCAGACGCGGCAGATGGTCTTCCAGACGTTTTTTACGGTCGGTATTGAAGAAGAATTCAGCATCTGCCAGACGCGGACGCACCACTTTCTCGTTACCGGAGATAATCTGGGTCGGATCTTTCGATTCGATGTTGGCGACGAAGATAAAGTTTGGCAGCAGCTTGCCCGCGTTGTCATAAACCGGGAAATACTTCTGGTCGCCCTTCATGGTGTATACCAGCGCTTCGGCAGGCACGGCGAGGAATTTCTCTTCGAATTTCGCCGTCAATACCACCGGCCATTCCACCAGCGAAGCCACTTCTTCCAGCAGGCTTTCGCTCAGGTCGGCATTACCGCCAATCTTACGTGCTGCTTCTTCAGCGTCCGCTTTGATTTTGGCTTTACGCGCTTCGTAATCGGCAATGACTTTACCGCGCTCCAGCAGAATTTGCGGGTACTGTTCGGCACTGTCAATGGTAAACTCCGGCTCACCCATAAAGCGGTGGCCGCGAATGACGCGGTCAGACTGAATACCCAGAATAGTCGCCGGAATCACTTTATCGCCCAGCAGCAGAGTCACGGTGTGCACCGGACGCACGAAGTGTACGTCAGACGCGCCCCAGCGCATCAGTTTCGGGATCGGTAGTTTTGCCAGCGAGGTGACTACCATGTTCGGCACCAGCGCTTCGGTACTTTCGCCCTTCACGTGGGCGCGATACAGCAGCCATTCGCCTTTGTCGGTCTTCAGACGCTCGGCCTGATCAACGGTGATCCCGCAGCCGCGCGCCCAGCCTTCTGCCGCTTTGCTCGGTTTGCCTTCGGCGTCGAACGCCTGAGCAATCGCCGGACCACGTTTTTCGACTTCGCGATCGGGCTGCGATTCAGCAAGATTCGCCACTTTCAGCGCCAGACGGCGCGGGGCGGCAAACCATTCAACGTTACCGTGCGCGAGGCCAGCGTTATCCAGCTCCGCAGTGAAGTTCGCAGCAAAGGACTCAGCCAAACTGCGCAGTGCTTTTGGTGGCAGCTCTTCAGTGCCGATTTCCACCAGAAAAGTTTTCTCAGACATGGCCGCCTCTTACTTGTCTTTGTTGCACATCGGGAAGCCGAGGGCTTCACGGGAAGCATAATAAGCTTCTGCCACTGCTTTGGTCAGGGTGCGAATACGCAAAATGTAGCGCTGACGTTCGGTGACGGAGATAGCTTTACGCGCATCCAGCAGGTTGAAGCTATGGGCGGCTTTCAGAATACGCTCGTAGGCCGGCAGCGGCAGCGGGTTTTCCAGCGCCAGCAGCTGCTGGGCTTCTTTCTCATACTGCTCGAAGCAGGTGAATAAGAAATCCACATCGGCGTATTCAAAGTTATAGGTGGACTGCTCCACTTCGTTCTGATGGAACACGTCGCCGTAGGTGGTTTTACCCAGCGGGCCATCGCTCCAGACCAGGTCGTAAACGCTGTCCACGCCCTGGATATACATCGCCAGACGTTCCAGACCGTAAGTGATTTCACCGGTCACCGGCTTGCACTCCAGGCCGCCGACCTGCTGGAAGTAGGTGAACTGCGTCACTTCCATGCCATTCAGCCACACTTCCCAGCCGAGTCCCCAGGCACCCAGCGTCGGGTTCTCCCAGTTATCTTCCACGAAACGGATGTCGTGAATGGTCGGGTCCATACCCAGCTCTTTCAGAGAACCGAGGTACAGCTCCTGAATATTCTCCGGAGACGGCTTAATCACTACCTGGAACTGATAGTAGTGCTGTAAGCGGTTCGGGTTTTCGCCGTAGCGGCCATCGGTCGGACGACGAGAAGGCTGCACATAGGCAGTCGCCATCGGCTCTGGCCCCAGCGCGCGCAGGCAGGTCATTGGATGAGAAGTTCCCGCGCCGACTTCCATGTCCAATGGTTGAACAATGGTGCAGCCCTGGCGAGCCCAGTAATCCTGTAAGGTCAGGATCAAGCCCTGGAAGGTCCTGGTATCAAACTTTTGCATATTATTTCGTGCTGGATACGTGTGGATTTAAAGGAAGGAGCCAGTATACCCGCTGGATGCGAGATATACAGTATGAAACCGGTTTGTTTAGCGAAAATTGCCGGATTTCGCGGCATCACACCTCACCAGGCGCGGCTTTTACCGCATAGAAAGATGTAAAAACTGCCCATCTGCATCAAAAGAGCAGACAAAACTCTCTTTACGGAAGGTATTACCACGCATCTCATAGCTCCCCTGAAACTGTTCGAAACCGGTAACAGCAATTTTCTGTGCGCCAGTGTTGTAACGCTGCGCCGCCTGAGCTTTACACAATGCTTCCATATCCAGCGTGCGTGTTGGGCTCACTTTACTCTGCTGGGCTTTTTGCGTCGGTGGCGGTGTCGCTGTGCATCCCACCAGAGCGATGGCTATCATCACAGAACAGAAATACTTCATTGTCATTTTTATTACCGTCTGGTTTGCTGGTCAGTCTTATTATTAAGGTTTGTGGGTAACAGACACATTGTGCGAATCTCCTTACGCCATCACAAGATGTAGCGTAGAAAGTCGGATTTTTCCAGTGAGCCACCGCGCTGGAACTCTATTGAAACGGAAGCTGAGGAACTGATGCAGCCTAAAATTAACTGGATTGATAACCTGCGAGGGATCGCCTGTTTAATGGTAGTGATGATCCATACTACAACGTGGTACATCACCAACGCCCACAGCGTCAGCCCGCTAAACTGGGATATTGCGAATGTCCTGAATTCGGCTTCGCGCGTTAGCGTTCCCCTGTTTTTTATGATTTCAGGCTATCTTTTTTTTGGCGAGCGCTGCGCGCAACCGCGGCATTTTTTACGTATCGCCCTGTGCCTTATCTTTTACAGCGTTGTCGCCCTGGCTTACATTTCACTTTTTACTTCGATCAACGTCGAGCTTTCGCTAAAAAATGTGCTGCAAAAACCCGTGTTTTACCACCTGTGGTTTTTCTTTGCGATTACGGTGATCTACCTGGTATCGCCATTAATCCAGGTAAAAAACGTGAGCGGCAAAATGCTCCTGATGCTGATGGTGGTCATTGGCATTATTGCTAACCCAAATACTGTGCCGCAAAAAATCGGCGGCGTTGAATGGTTGCCCATCAATCTGTATATCAGCGGCGACACGTTCTACTACATTCTCTACGGTATCCTGGGCCGCGCCATTGGAATGATGGAGACGCAAAAGCCATCGCTGACGCTTATCTGCGCTGCCCTGTTCATCATCGCGGTATTTGTTATTTCTCGCGGCACATTGCATGAATTACGCTGGCGCGGAAATTTTGCCGATACCTGGTATCTGTATTGCGGCCCCATGGTGTTTATTTGCGCCGTCTCACTGTTCACGGTAGTTAAAAATAAGCTGAATGCGCGGACGTTACCTGGACTGGGGCTTATCTCCCGCCACTCGCTGGGTATTTATGGTTTCCACGCGCTGATTATCCATGCGCTACGTACTAATGGTCTGGAATTAAAACGTTGGCCGCCGTTAGACATCGTGTGGGTTTTTGCCGCGACGGTGACAGGAAGCCTGCTACTTTCCATGCTATTACAGCGTATTGATAAACGGAAATGGGTTAGCTAAACGACAATGATGGCTCCGGCCATCATTCATCATCACTGTAGGAAGCGTAAAGATCGGTTCCATATATACTGACCCCCAGCGCCACCAGACACAGTATTTTCAACGCACCCGCCAGCGCCAGGTTAAATACGCCGACCGCGACCATGCCGATGCCAAGCAAAAGCAAAGATTTGCAACGAGAAAGCAAGCGGTCATTCCCCGTGTGTTCCTGGCGAATTAAGACTGGAAAACCGCACATGACGATTGCCGCAAAAAAATATCCCTTTTCGCTTAATGTATGACAGCCTGGCCACAATCCCACCAGGTATACCACTGCACCGACAACTAACATTCCCAGGCCGAATATCCGTTTCCTGCGTGCAACGTGATCGTCCATCTCACTCTCCTTGTGGTTGAGTGAGACACATTAAGCGAAGAAATAGCGATGAAAAAGGCGCCTGCTCAGCAATAATATAAAAATCAGAAAACACACATACTTACTTCGATATAATTCAATAGAATTAATATTTACGGTAAATGCCTTTCAGCCAAAACTGAAAGGCATTCTGACTTATGACATCAACGGCAACAGCTGCTGATAGAGTCGACGGAAGGTTTCACGACGTTGTTGATAAACCGCATGACGCTGCGCATCAGGATAATGCGCCTGCTCCAGCGGCAACTGCGGCAATACATCGGCGAGCGGAGTCTGTTTATTCACCGCAATTTGCGCCAGACGCGCCGCGCCCAGCGCTGGCCCTACATCGCCGCCAGTACGATAATCAAGCTGTAGCCCGCTAATATCAGATAGCATCTGACGCCAGTATTCGCTGCGCGCTCCGCCGCCGATAAGCGTCACGCTGGCGGGTTTGACGCCGCAGGCGTGAACCACATCCATACCGTCCGCCAAAGCATATCCCACGCCTTCCAGTACCGCCCGCGCCAGTTCCGCCGGGCCATGCTGATGGGTTAAACCAAAGAAAACGCCTTTTGCCTGCGGATTATTATGCGGCGTGCGCTCGCCGGACAGGTACGGCAAAAACCAGATCGAATCGGCATGCTCATCCGCCTGCTGCGCGGCGGCAATCAGCGCCGGGACGTTCTCCTGCCCGGTGAGTTTAGCCGCCCAGTCCAGACAAGAGGCGGCGCTCAACATTACAGACATTAAATGCCAGCGTTCCGGCAGCGCATGGCAAAAACTGTGTACTGCGCTCTCCGGTTTACTCAGAAAGCCGTCGCTGACGGCAAAATAGACGCCCGATGTTCCAAGTGAGAGCATCGCCTGTCCGGCATCAATCATTCCTACGCCGACTGCGCCAGCCGCATTGTCGCCGCCGCCCGCCACCACAGGTACTGCTGGCATTCCCCATGCGCTGGCTACCTCTGGCAGCAACGTTCCGGTAATGTCACTACCTTCAAATAACGCTGGCATCTGCTGTTGGGTTAAATGACAGGCGTTGAGCATAACGTCGCTCCAGTCGCGCTTTTTCACGTCCAGCCACATCGTTCCCGCTGCATCCGACATATCGCTGGCAAAGACGCCCGTCATTCGCAGCCGCAGAAAATCTTTCGGCAGCAGAACTTTGTCTATCTGGCGGAAAATATCCGGTTCGTGGCGCTGCACCCAGACTAATTTGGGCGCGGTAAAACCGGGCATCATCAGATTACCGGTTATCGCACGCGACTGCGGCACCTGTTTTTCCAGCCAGGCGCACTCTTCGCTACAGCGTCCGTCATTCCATAAAATCGCTGGTCGCAGAACCTGCTGACGGCTATCAAGCAATGTCGCGCCATGCATTTGTCCGGCGATGCCCAACGCCCGGACGCCGCTTAACGACTGTTGCCGACCTAAACCTTTAACCGCACGATCCGTCGCCTGCCACCACTGCTCTGGTTCCTGTTCCGACCATAAGGGATGCGGACGCGATACGGTCAGTTTTTCAGTATGCGTAGCCAGCACATCGCCCTGCTCATTCAACAGGATAGCTTTTACACCCGATGTACCAAGATCGATCCCGATATACATAGTGTGGGTTCCTTTACTGAAAGCGCCCGGCAGCGCTACGCTTACCGGGCTAATCACGACTACAGGCCGGGCTAACGCGGAGTCGCCCGGTAGATAGAGTTATTTATCAAACAGATAACGGTTAACCAGATTTTCTAACAGCTCCTGATGACCGCTTTGATGTACCGGCGCCAGATGGTGCTGCTCCGCATACTGCGCCAGTTTGCCTAAGGAGAGTTGTCCTTTCAGAATCTGCTGCCCCAGCTCGCCGTCTTCGACCATACGCGCGGCGATTTTCAGTGACAACGCCATCGTATCCATCGCGCCGATATGACCGTAGAACAGATCGTATTTATCGGTGCTCTGGCGACGAACTTTGGCGTCGAAGTTGAGACCGCCCGTCGTGAATCCGCCCGCTTTCAGGATTTCGTACATCACCAGCGCGTTCTCTTCAACGCTAATCGGGAACTGATCGGTATCCCAGCCCAGTTGCGCATCGCCGCGGTTGGCGTCAACGGAGCCAAAAATACCCAGCGCGATAGCGGTTGCGATTTCATGGTGGAACGAATGGCCCGCCAGCGTGGCGTGGTTCGCCTCAATGTTCACTTTGATCTCTTTTTCCAGGCCGAACTGTTTGAGGAAGCCATAGACCGTTGCAACGTCATAATCATACTGATGTTTTGTCGGTTCCTGCGGTTTCGGTTCAATCAGCAGCGTGCCCTGGAAACCCATTTTATGTTTGTGCTCAACCACCATTTGCATAAAGCGGCCAATCTGTTCGCGTTCCTGGCGTAGATCGGTATTCAGCAACGTTTCATAACCTTCGCGTCCGCCCCACAGGACGTAATTTTCGCCGCCCAGTTTATGCGTGGCGTTCATTGCCGTAACCACTTGCGTCGCTGCACAGCTAAAGACTTCCGGGTCCGGGTTAGTGGCGGCGCCTGCGCCATAGCGCGGGTTGGTAAAGCAGTTCGCCGTTCCCCACAGCAGTTTTACGCCGCTCTGCTCCTGTTTCGCCGCCAGCACATCCACCATCTGCGCGAAGTTGTTTTTATACTCTTTCAACGACGCGCCTTCCGGCGACACATCCACGTCATGGAAGCAGTAAAAAGGCACATTCAGTTTGTGGAAAAATTCAAACGCCACGTCCGCTTTGCGTTTCGCCAGCTCCAGCGCTTCGCCCGGTTGCTGCCACGGACGATTAAACGCGCCTACACCAAACATATCCGCGCCGTTCCAGCAGAAGGTATGCCAGTAACAGGCCGCGAAACGCAGGTGATCTTCCATACGTTTACCTAAAACCAGCTCGTCGGGATTGTAATGACGAAATGCCAGCGGGTTAGTCGATTGAGGGCCTTCATAGCGAACACGATCGAGTTGGTCAAAATAAGCCTGCATAGTGAGCTCCATAATCAGATAAGACGGCAAGTAAACGACATAACGTCATACTGGAATTTCCTGATTTATTGCTCAATTACGTTATTTCACACCGCTATTAAGAGAATCCCCAAATGTGCGCTGGCTCTCAAAAAAACGCTGAAAACCACAGAAGAAAAAAGCGATCGCGATCGAATCCTGGCAAATAAACAAAAAACCGTAATATATAGATAAGAAATGACAATTGTCATCCGCCGTTTGCTGTGATGAATTTCGCATAACGTTTCAGGCGCAAAATAATTTGTCATCATTCGCCAGACCGTTATGTCAGCCGTTTTGATAGTATCCATGAGTCCAGGTTCACTTTTGCAGGATATATCCTCATGTTTGATAAACGTCACCGTATCACTCTGTTATTTAACGCGAATAAAGCCTATGACCGTCAGGTAGTGGAGGGGGGGGGTGAATATTTACAAGCCTCGCAATCCGAATGGGATATATTTATTGAGGAAGATTTCCGTGCCCGTATCGATAACATTAAAGAGTGGTTAGGCGACGGCGTTATTGCCGATTACGATGATGACGATATCGCGCAATTATTGGCCGATGTCGACGTACCCATTGTCGGGGTCGGCGGTTCTTACCATCTTGCTGAAAATTATCCCGCCGTTCATTACATCGCCACCGATAATCATGCGCTCGTTGAAAGCGCTTTCCTGCATTTAAAAGAAAAAGGCGTTAACCGCTTCGCGTTTTACGGTTTGCCCGACTCCAGCCGCAAACATTGGGCGGCGGAACGGGAATACGCCTTTCGCCAGCTGGTCGCCGAGGAAAAATACCGCGGCGTAGTCTATCAGGGGCTGGAAACCGCGCCGGAAAACTGGCAGCACGCGCAAAATCGCCTCGCCGACTGGCTTCAGACGCTGCCGCCGCAAACCGGCATCATTGCCGTAACGGATGCCCGCGCCCGTCACGTATTGCAGGCCTGCGAACACCTGCATATTCCGGTGCCGGAAAAACTTTGCGTTATCGGTATTGATAACGAAGAGTTAACCCGTTATCTGTCGCGCGTCGCGCTTTCCTCCGTCGCGCAGGGGGCGCGGCAAATGGGCTATCAGGCGGCGAAGCTGCTGCACCGTTTGCTGGCGCGCGAAGAGATGCCGTTACAGCGCATTCTGGTGCCGCCGGTGCGCGTCATTGCGCGCCGCTCGACAGACTATCGCTCCCTGACCGATCCGGCGGTTATCCAGGCGATGCACTTTATTCGTAACCATGCCTGTAAGGGCATTAAAGTCGAGCAGGTGCTGGACGCGGTTGGGATTTCACGTTCAAACCTGGAAAAACGTTTTAAGGAAGAAGTTGGCGAGACGATACATGCGCTGATCCACGCCGAAAAGCTGGAAAAAGCGCGTAGTTTGTTGATTTCTACCACATTGGCGATAAACGAAATTTCGCAAATGTGCGGCTACCCGTCACTGCAATATTTCTATTCGGTGTTTAAAAAGGAGTACGTCACTACGCCTAAGGAGTATCGCGACCAGCATAGTGAAGCGTTGTTGTAGTTTATCCAGCCTACAGACGCCTTGTAAGCCGGATAGCGTAGCGCCATCCGGCACACAGAACTACATATGCGCGGCGATCAGACGCTGGTTGTCCTGGTACATCGCGAACAAGTAGTTGTTATAGCGCGACCCCTGGGTAGAGTAACCCTTCAGCTTATGAATCATCGCCGTGGCGGTGACTTCCTGATCCGCCTTACGCAGTTGGGCGCGCGACTTGCGGAAAGAGGAATAAGCCGGATGCGTGTTCAGGTTAGCGACATACGCGCTCACCGACTCCTCAACCGACGCGAATTGCGAGTAACCTTTCACCTTACCCGGCGTATTGGTACAACGCCCTTTCATGCACTTCATGCCGAACAGGTTATTGTTGCTACGCGCCAGTTTAGAGGTTCCCCAGCCGCTTTCCGCCGCCGCCATCGTCGCCACCATGCTGGTTGGGATAATGTCGACGCGCTCCAGCAACGTATTCCACGGAATACGACGCGTGTTGCCGGACCAGCTCACTTTATAGCGCTTCGCGATATCTTTCATACGCGCGCGCTCAGACGGCGACCAGCGGTTCTGGTACTGTTTTGAGATCAGCCAATTACGGTCCGCGGTAATCGCGGCATTTTGGCTGGTGATGTAAGGCATAACGGTCCGGAGAAACGCTTTTTTTCTGGGGGTTCCGGAAGGGTATTTTCGCAAATCAGGAAGTGAACTGCTCTTTGCACTATTGCGAGAATACTCTTGTTTACTGCTAACCTGTTTATAACTTGTCTCAGTTAAGTGGGACTTTTGACTCGTTTGTGTTGCGTGCGTCTTTGCCAGCACCTCACCCGAAAATGCGATGGTGAGTAACATAAGAATCATTGCCCCATATCGTCGCATGGGAGTCAATATCATTAGGTCTCCTGGTCGGATTGATACATTCCAACACCTTTTATTTTTCACGAAGTTGAGGTTTGAACCCCAAATTCTAGCAAAAATAGGCTTAAAAAGCACCTCAGGGAATAGTCTTAATCCGAAACTATGTCAACTATTAACGATAACAGACAGCAATAATGCCAATAAAATGCGGCGTTTATCGCAAATAGAGGCGTTTTTTTGCGCCTCGTCGCTCACCCTCGCGCCTCCTCCTGCGCGACTCTCTGCTGGGGAGGAGTTCATTCGCCTAAAAACCAGGCAAGCTGATGAATATTGCCCACAAAGGATAGCGTGATGAAATTTGCCGCCTTCGCTCTGACGCTGATACCCGGTATCGCGATCGCCTCATCATGGACCTCACCCGGTTTTCCGACGTTCTCGACGCAGGAAACCGGGCGCTTTACCAGCCATGCTGCATTAACAAAAGGTACACGCGCGTTAACGCTCCATATTGACCAGCAGTGCTGGCAGCCCTCCAGCGCCATAAAACTCAACCAAATGTTGTCGTTAAAACCCTGCGAAGGCGCGCCGCCGCAATGGCGCCTGTTTAAAGATGGCGACTATACGATAACGGTAGATACCCGCTCCGGTACGCCGACCCTGTTGTTATCGATAAAAACTGAACCTGAACGCACCGCGCAGCTCACCTACCAGTGTCCCGTCTGGGATGGTTCGCCGCTCACGCTGGATGTTCGCCAAACCTTTCCGGAAGGGACGGTAGTGCGCGATTATTACAGTGGTCAAACCGATACCATCCAAAACGGAAAAATCACGCTGCGACCTGCCGACAGCCACGGGCTTTTATTGCTGGAACGCGCGGAAACCCATGCGTCAGCGCCTTTTAACTGGCGCAACGCCACCGTTTATTTTGTGCTTACGGATCGCTTTCGCAATGGCGATCCAACCAACGACCACAGCTATGGTCGCCATAAGGATGGTATGCAAGAGATTGGCACTTTCCACGGCGGCGATTTACGCGGGTTGACGAGTCAACTGGACTATCTACAGCAATTAGGCGTGAACGCCTTGTGGATAAGCGCGCCGTTTGAACAGATCCACGGCTGGGTCGGCGGCGGAACAAAAGGCGATTTTCCTCATTACGCCTATCACGGCTATTACACTCAGGACTGGACGACGCTGGATGCCAATATGGGCAGCGAAGCCGATCTCCGCGCACTGGTCGACGGAGCGCACCAGCGCGGCATCCGTATTTTATTTGACGTAGTAATGAATCATGCCGGTTACGCCACGCTGGCGGATATGCAGGAGTATCAGTTTGGCGCGCTCTATTTATCCGGCGCGGAACGGCAAAAAATTCTCGGCGATCGCTGGACAAACTGGCGACCGGCCACCGGACAAAGCTGGCACAGCTTTAACGACTACATCAACTTCAGCGACAGCGCCGCCTGGGAAAAATGGTGGGGGAAAAAGTGGATTCGTACCGATATTGGCGACTACGACAGTCCGGGATTTGACGATTTAACCCTGTCGCTGGCCTTCCTGCCGGATATAAAAACGGAATCTACCACGCCTTCCGGCCTACCCGCGTTCTATGCCAACAAACCCGGTACTAAAGCAAAGTTCATTGAAGGCTATACGCCACGGGATTATCTGACTCACTGGTTAAGCCAGTGGGTGCATGATTACGGCATTGACGGGTTCCGGGTCGATACTGCCAAAAATGTTGAGCTTCCTGCCTGGCAACAGCTAAAAACCCAGGCCAGCGCGGCGTTACATGAATGGAAGCAGGCCAATCCGGACAAAGCGCTGGATGATAGCCCGTTCTGGATGACTGGCGAAGCGTGGGGCCACGGCGTCATGAAAAGTGATTATTATCGCTATGGTTTCGACGCGATGATCAATTTTGATTATCAGGAGCAGGCGGCGAAAGCGGTCGATTGCCTGGCGGAAATGGGGCCAGTCTGGCAGCAGATGGCGGATAAAATGCAGGATTTCAACGTATTAAGTTATCTCTCCTCGCATGATACGCGCCTTTTCCGTGAGGGCGGTGATAAGGCGGCGGAACTGCTGCTGCTTTCACCGGGCGCGGTGCAGATCTTTTACGGCGATGAATCCGCTCGTCCCTTCGGCCCCACCGGCTCCGACCCGCTGCAAGGCACCCGTTCAGATATGAACTGGCAGGACGTGAGCGGAAAGTCAGCCGCAGCCGTCGCGCACTGGCAGCATATTAGCCAGTTCCGCGCCAGACATCCCGCCATCGGCGCAGGCCAACAAACCACGTTGACGCTAAAACATGGGTACGGTTTTGTACGCCAGTACGGCGACGATACGGTGATGGTCGTCTGGGCGGGCCGCCGCTAATCGTGGCGCTACCGGTCTCCTCGCGTACCGGTAGCCCCTTCAAAATAAAAAACTAACCTGATAAAAATTTGTAGCATAAAACATCAACACTACCGCCTGACCCCCATTTGCGCCCCGCCATTTGTAGCGTTATGGTTATCCACTTTGACAGACAGTTCGATAGATCACCCGTTATGACATTTTCACTTTTCGGCGATAAATTTACCCGCCATTCAGGCATTACCCGCCTGATGGAGGATCTCAACGACGGCTTACGCACGCCAGGAGCCATCATGCTTGGCGGCGGTAACCCGGCACACATCCCTGCAATGCAGGATTATTTCCAGACGCTACTGACAGATATGGTAGAAAGCGGCAAAGCCGCTGATGCGCTTTGTAATTATGACGGTCCCCAGGGAAAAACGGCGCTACTGAATGCACTGGCCGTACTGCTACGTGAAACGCTGGGATGGGATATCGAACCACAGAATATTGCGCTGACAAATGGCAGTCAGAGCGCGTTTTTCTACTTATTTAATCTCTTCGCCGGACGTCGCGCCGATGGCAGTACGAAAAAGGTACTATTCCCGCTTGCGCCGGAATACATCGGCTATGCGGATTCCGGTCTGGAAGACGACCTCTTCGTTTCGGCGCGCCCAAATATTGAGCTGCTGCCGGAAGGCCAGTTTAAATATCACGTCGATTTTGAGCATCTGCACATCGGCGAAGAAACGGGGATGATTTGCGTCTCGCGCCCGACCAACCCAACCGGTAACGTTATCACCGACGAAGAGCTGATGAAGCTGGACAGACTGGCGAATCAGCACAACATCCCACTGGTGATTGATAACGCTTATGGCGTACCGTTTCCGGGCATTATCTTTAGCGAGGCGCGCCCGCTGTGGAATCCCAATATTATCCTATGCATGAGCCTCTCGAAGCTGGGGCTGCCCGGTTCCCGCTGCGGGATTATCATCGCCAATGATAAGACGATTTCCGCCATTGCCAACATGAACGGCATTATCAGCCTTGCGCCCGGCGGCATGGGTCCGGCGATGATGTGCGAAATGATTAAGCGTAACGATCTGCTGCGGCTGTCGGAAACGGTTATCAAACCTTTCTACTATCAGCGCGTTCAACAGACTATCGCGATCATTCGTCGCTATTTATCCGAAGAACGCTGCCTGATTCATAAACCGGAAGGCGCAATATTTTTGTGGCTGTGGTTTAAAGATCTGCCGATTACCACCGAGCTACTCTATCAACGCTTGAAAGCGCGCGGCGTGCTGATGGTGCCAGGCCATTATTTCTTTCCCGGGCTGGATAAACCCTGGCCCCACACACACCAGTGTATGCGGATGAACTACGTGCCTGAACCGGACAAAATCGAGGCGGGCGTAAAAATTCTGGCAGAAGAGATAGAACGCGCCTGGCGTGAAGGCTGACGGCTATTCCGGCCATCATGCAGGCCGGAACGACATTCAGAAAGGTTGAGAATAGAGGCGCTGGCGCTGCACGTGTGTTGCGTCAACGCACTGTAACGCACTGGTCGGGCAGGCTTCCACGCACGCCGGCCCCGCTTCCCGATGCCAGCAAAGATCGCATTTAATCGCCTGCGCGCCTGACGCGGACGCCACCACGGTCATCGCGCCAAACGGGCAAGCCAGCATACAGCTTTTACAACCAATGCAGCGCGATGGCGTCACGAAGATATGCCCCCGATCACGGCGAATCGCCTGTACCGGGCAGACATTCGCGCACGGCGCGTCCTCACACTGATGGCAGACCGTGGCCGTGGTGAAGCTATCCTCTTTTATCACCCGGATACGCGGCACAAAGTCCGCCGTCGTCACCGCCGCGCTATTCTGCTGTTCCTGGTGCGACACTACGCAGGCGACCTCGCAGGTACGACACCCGATACACGCCGACGCATCCGCCATAATAAACCGGTTCATTGTTCTCCCCCTGCGTTAAAACGCCAGAATGCCAAAGAGCCATTCCCCGCCGCTTTGATCCCACTACGCAAACGGACAAATTTTGTCAGATGCCTGATAAAACCTGGCGAGCTGTCTTATTCGCGAACGGTAAATCCCAGCTCATTAGAGATAGCCTGTGCGGTTTCACGCAACGGTTTGAGCAGATTTTTCTCGCCGATCTGTTTTAGCCGTGACGTCGACAGTGAAATAGAAATGGCGTAAGGCACTCGATGGTGAATATCAAACACAGGCACAGCAATACAGGAAACGCCCAGTTCATTTTCTTCGCGATCCATCGCCATGCTGGTTTCACGAATTTGCGCCAGCTCATCGTACATTGCTGGTAAATCGGTAATGGTATTACGAGTCAGCGGCTGGATCTGATCTTTATGGCTTTCCCAGTAAGACGCCACATAATCCGGCTGACCAAACGCCATATAAATTTTCCCCATCGCCGAGCAGTACAGCGGCATATGCTGGCCAATGTAGGCACGCGTGCGCAGCATACCGGTGGTCGGTTCCAGCTTATAAATCAGGATAGCGTGGTCATCTTCACGGCTGGAAAAATTCACCGTCTCGCCGGTGGCCAGGTTGAGCGCCTCAAGGTGCGGTGCCGCAACGTGGATGATATTCAGCGATGACAGGGCTTTTTGGCCGACGGCAATAAACTTTGTCGTCAGACGGTAGCTTCCGGCCGCCGGCGCTGGCGTCACGTATCCGCAGGATTGAAGCCCCTGCAACAAACGATGGACGGTACTCTTGTTCAACCCCGCCAGCTCCGACAGGTGCGCCAGTGGGCAACCGTTCGGGTAGTTACTCAAAATTTCTATCAACATCAGGCCACGAAACAGGCTCTGACTCCCCGCAGGCTTCTCTTTATCGTTGTTCTGGCTCATCAGAAAACTCTCTCCTTTCTTGGGCGATCAGATGGTAGCTCAAAGTGTGTTGCAGTTCACGATATCAGCATAAAAAACATAACCAGATGATTTTAATCGTTTTTAAAAACCTTCTCTGGCGTTGCCATGTCAATTTTTGATCTATATATTTGGAACTACATTTCGTATTATGAAATTTATCGACAAAAAAACATACTAAAATTTCTAACAATCGACCAGGAGAACAGGGATGAAAGTAACTTTCGAAGAGTTAAAAGGGGCCTTCTACCGCGTCTTGCGGTCGCGGAATATTGCGGAAGATACCGCCGACGCCTGCGCGGAAATGTTCGCTCGCACCACCGAGTCCGGTGTCTATTCCCACGGCGTGAACCGTTTTCCCCGCTTCATCCAGCAACTGGATAACGGCGACATTATTCCTGATGCTAAACCGCAGCGGGTTACCAGCCTCGGCGCCATCGAACAGTGGGATGCTCAGCGCGCTATAGGCAACCTGACGGCGAAAAAGATGATGGACCGGGCCATCGAGCTGGCTTCCGATCATGGTATTGGCCTGGTGGCGTTACGTAATGCTAACCACTGGATGCGCGGCGGCAGCTACGGCTGGCAGGCGGCGGAAAAAGGCTATATCGGCATTTGCTGGACCAACTCCATCGCCGTCATGCCGCCGTGGGGCGCGAAAGAGTGCCGTATCGGTACCAATCCGCTGATCGTCGCCATCCCGTCTACGCCGATCACGATGGTAGATATGTCGATGTCGATGTTCTCTTACGGCATGCTGGAGGTTAACCGCCTGGCCGGCCGCGAACTGCCGGTGGACGGCGGTTTCGACGATAACGGTCAGTTGACCAAAGAACCGGGCGTGATCGAGAAAAATCGCCGCATTTTACCGATGGGTTACTGGAAAGGATCTGGTCTGTCGATTGTGCTGGACATGATTGCCACCCTGCTTTCTAACGGTTCTTCCGTTGCCGAAGTGACACAGGAAAACAGCGATGAATATGGCGTCTCGCAGATCTTCATCGCCATAGAAGTGGATAAGCTGATCGATGGCGCAACCCGCGATGCCAAACTGCAGCGGATTATGGATTTCATCACCACCGCTGAACGCGCCGACGACAACGTCGCTATCCGGCTGCCAGGCCACGAATTTACCAAACTGCTGGATGACAACCGCCGTCACGGTATCACCGTTGACGACAGCGTCTGGGCTAAAATTCAGGCGCTGTAAGGAGCCACATCATGATTTTTGGACATATCGCGCAGCCAAATCCATGTCATTTGCCAGCCGCGATCGAGAAAGCGCTTCACTTTTTACGTACCACCGACTTTCGCACGCTGGAACCCGGCGTAGTGGAAATCGACGGCAAAAATATCTTCGCGCAGATTATCGATATGACCACCCGTGATGCTGCTGAAAATCGTCCGGAAGTCCATCGCCGCTATCTGGATATTCAGTTTCTGGCATGGGGTGAAGAGAAAATTGGGGTTGCCATTGATACCGGTAATAATCAAATCAGCGAGTCATTATTAGAACAGCGCGATATTATTTTTTATCACGACAGTGAACATGAATCATTCATTGAAATGATACCGGGAAGTTATGCCCTGTTTTTCCCGCAGGATGTTCATCGTCCCGGTTGTAATAAAAGCATTGCTACGCCGATACGGAAAATAGTCGTAAAAGTCGCCATAGACGTTTTATAAAATAGAGTTTACTGGAGCACAAAATGAAAAATAATACCGGTTATATTATCGGTGCGTACCCTTGTGCACCCTCATTTCACCAGAAGAGTGAAGAGGAAGAGACGGAATTCTGGCGGCAACTCTCTGATACTCCGGATATCCGGGGGCTGGAGCAGCCTTGTCTTGAACATCTTCACCCGCTCGGCGACGAGTGGTTATTGCGCCATACACCGGGAAACTGGCAAATCGTGGTCACCGCGATAATGGAAACCATGCGTCGCCGTAGCGAAAACGGCGGTTTTGGATTAGCGTCCAGTGACGAGGAACAGCGTAAAGCCTGCGTGGAATACTACCGTCATCTTTATCAGAAGATAAATAAACTCAATGCGAAAACCCCCGGCAAAGTTATAGCCCTTGAGCTTCATGCCGCCCCGCTGGCGGGCAATCCGAACGTGGCGCAAGCAACCGACGCCTTTGCGCGCTCATTAAAAAAGATTGCCAACTGGGACTGGTCCTGCGACCTGGTGCTTGAACACTGCGACGCGATGACCGGCCCCGCACCGCGCAAAGGATTCTTACCGTTGGTAAACGTACTGGAAACTATTGCCGACTATGACATAAGCGTCTGCATTAACTGGGCGCGCTCGGCTATTGAAGGGCGGGATACCTCTCTACCGCTGATCCACACGCAGTAGGCCAAACAGGCTGGAAAACTCGGGGCGCTGATGTTCTCCGGTACAACGCTGGATGAAGAATACGGCGAATGGCAGGACCTCCATGCTCCGTTTGCACCTTTCTGTCCACAAAGCCTGATGACGGAGAAACATGTTAAAGAACTCATTACCGCCGCAGCTCCCGAACTGTTGCAGTTTACCGGTATTAAATTGTTGGAAATCAATGCCAGTGCCGATATTAATCACCGCATAAATATATTACGCGATGGTATTAACATGATGAAAAAGGCCACACGCCGCTAACCTGAATTAAACATCATCACCTTAATTCTCGGCCTGCAACTCAACGTTGCGCCGAACTAATATAAACCAAACATAAGAAATTAAGTTCCACTATTCAGCATCGAAAGAAATAAGTTTCTATAACCTGATGGAGTCGTTATGAAGCGGGTACTTGAGGGCATACTTGCGGTATTAATTGCCGTACTTTCCTGCATTGTATTTATTAACGTTATTTTACGTTACGGTTTTGAGAGCAGTATTTTGTCGGTAGATGAACTATCACGTTATCTATTTGTATGGCTGACGTTTATTGGCGCCATTGTTGCATTTATGGATAACGCTCACGTTCAGGTCACTTTTGTGGTGGAAAAACTTTCGCCAGCGAATCAGCGTCGTCTCTCGCTGCTGACGCATTCACTGATTTTATTGTTATGCATCGCATTAGGCTGGGGCAGCCTGCAAAAAGCGTTGCAGGACTGGAGCGATCACTCGCCAATCCTCGGTTTACCGATCGGCCTGATGTATATCGCCTGTCTGCCCACAAGCGTTGCTATCGCGTTAATCGAGCTGCGTCGGCTTTATCACTTAATAACGCGTAACGATTCCTTTCAACAACCACAGCAAGGAGCCTAATCATGGCCGTGGTGATATTTCTCTGCTGCCTGCTCGGCGGGATCGCGATAGGTTTACCCATCGCCTGGTCGCTGCTGCTTTGCGGCGCTGCTCTGATGGCATACCTGGATATGTTTGACGTGCAGATTATGGCGCAAACCCTGGTTAACGGCGCGGACAGTTTCTCCCTGCTGGCCATTCCCTTTTTTGTTTTGGCCGGTGAAATCATGAACGCGGGCGGCCTGTCAAAGCGAATTGTCGACCTGCCGATGAAGCTGGTCGGCCATAAGCCCGGCGGCCTGGGCTACGTGGGCGTTATTGCGGCAATGATTATGGCCAGCCTTTCCGGCTCTGCGGTAGCAGATACCGCTGCGGTCGCCGCGCTGCTGGTGCCGATGATGCGCTCCGCAAACTACCCGATCAACCGCTCCGTTGGGTTAATCGCTTCCGGCGGGATCATTGCGCCAATTATTCCCCCCTCGATTCCTTTTATTATCTTCGGCGTTTCCAGCGGCTTGTCGATCAGCAAGCTGTTTATGGCCGGGATCGCACCGGGCATCATGATGGGCGCGGCGCTTATGCTCACCTGGTGGTGGCAGGCCGGGCGATTAAATCTCCCTTCTCAGCCTAAAGCAACACCGCGTGAAATCTGGCAATCATTGGTTTCAGGTATCTGGGCGCTGTTTTTACCGGTGATTATTATCGGCGGCTTCCGTTCCGGACTTTTCACGCCAACGGAGGCAGGGGCGGTTGCCGCCTTTTACGCCCTCTTTGTCGCCGTGGTTATCTATCGGGAATTAACGTTTTCCAGTCTCTACCACGTGCTGGTCAATGCCGCCAAAACGACGTCAGTCGTCATGTTTCTGGTGGCCGCGGCCCAGGTATCCGCCTGGCTGATTACGATCGCGGAATTACCCATGATGGTGTCAGATTTGCTGCAGCCGCTGGTCGACTCTCCGCGACTCTTATTTATCGTCATTATGATCTCAATTATGGTCGTCGGTATGGTGATGGATTTAACGCCAACGGTGTTAATTCTTACCCCTGTATTATTGCCATTAGTTAAAGAAGCCAATATTGACCCGATTTATTTCGGCGTCATGTTCATTATTAACTGCTCTATTGGATTAATCACACCGCCCGTTGGCAACGTCCTCAACGTTATTTCCGGGGTAGCAAAATTGAAATTTGATGACGCGGTAAGAGGCGTATTCCCTTACGTTGTCGTACTGATGTCACTGCTGGTTTTATTTATTTTTATTCCCGAGCTAATTATTACACCGCTTAAATGGATTAATTAAAGGATAATATTATGAAATTACACGTTATTGCTCGTTCATTATTGATAGCTGGTCTGACGGTTTTCAGCGTGTCGTCTCTGGCGGCGCAATCTTTACGTTTTGGTTATGAAACACCGCAAACTGACTCCCAACATATTGCCGCGAAAAAATTTAACGAATTATTAAAAGAAAAAACTAACGGCGAATTAACGCTAAAACTCTTTCCTGACAGCACATTAGGTAACGCCCAGGCAATGATCAGCGGGGTGCGCGGCGGAACCATTGATATGGAAATGTCCGGTTCGAACAATTTCACCGGTCTGGCCCCTGTATTCAACTTACTTGATGTCCCCTTCCTGTTTCGCGATACCGCGCATGCGCATAAAACGCTCGACGGTAAAGTCGGCGATGAACTGAAAAAATCACTCGATTCAAAAGGGTTAAAAGTCCTCGCCTACTGGGAAAACGGCTGGCGCGACGTCACCAACTCCCGCGCGCCGGTAAAAACGCCGGGCGATTTGAAAGGCTTAAAAATCCGCACTAACAACAGCCCAATGAATATCGCGGCCTTTAAAATCTTCGGCGCGAACCCTATTCCGATGCCGTTCTCCGAAGTCTATACCGGCCTCGAAACCCGTACGATTGATGCCCAGGAACACCCTATCAACGTCGTGTGGTCAGCGAAATTCTATGAGGTACAGAAATACCTCTCCCTCACTCATCACGCCTATTCGCCTCTGCTGCTGGTGATCAATAAAGCCAAATTCGACGCTTTAAGCCCGCAGTTCCAGGAGGCACTGCTGAGTTCCGCCAAAGAAGCGGGTGACTACCAGCGCAAACTGGTCGCCGAAGATCAGCAAAAAATTATCGATGGCATGAAAGAAGCCGGAGTTGAAGTCCTGACCGATATCGACCGTAAAGCCTTCAGCGATGCGCTGGGCAGCCAGGTGCGCGATATGTTCCTGAAAGACAACCCGCAGGGCGCCGATCTCCTGAAAGCCGTGGACGAGGTGCAATAAGTCATGAGCAACTACTGGCTGGGGTTAGATTGTGGTGGGAGTTGGCTAAAAGCCGGGTTGTACGATGGCGCAGGCCGGGAAGTAGCGGTGCAACGCCTGCCGCTGCACGCTTTAAGCCCGCAGCCAGGCTGGGTTGAACGCGATATGACCGAACTGTGGCAACAGTGCGGCTCGGTCATCAGCAAACTGCTGACGCACACGGGGGTGAGCGGCTCACAAATCCGCGGTCTGGGTATTTCCGCTCAGGGTAAGGGCCTGTTCCTGTTAGATAAAAGCGATCGGCCATTAGGTAAAGCGATACTCTCTTCCGACCGTCGCGCCATGGAAATTGTCCAGCGCTGGCAAAAAGAAGCGGTTCCGCAAAAACTCTACCCGCTAACTCGGCAAACCCTGTGGACCGGGCATCCAGTCTCCCTTTTACGCTGGGTAAAAGAGAATGAGCCGCAGCGCTACGCGCAGATAGGCAGCGTCATGATGACGCATGACTATCTGCGCTGGTGCTTAACCGGCGTGAAAGGCTGTGAGGAGAGCAACATCTCCGAGTCCAACCTCTACAACATGGCGACGGGCCAGTACGACCCGCGCCTGACCGAGTGGCTGGACATCAGTGAAATCGATAGCGCGCTGCCCCCCGTGGTGGGTTCAGCCGAAATATGCGGGGAGATCACCGCTCAGGCAGCCGCCATCACCGGTCTGGCGGCGGGCACCCCCGTCGTCGGCGGCCTGTTTGACGTGGTTTCCACCGCCCTTTGCGCCGGTATTGAGGATGAATCGACCCTCAATGCGGTGATGGGCACCTGGGCCGTCACCAGCGGCATCGCGCACGGCCTGCGCGACCATGAGGCCCACCCTTACGTCTATGGCCGCTACGTCAATGACGGGCAGTATATCGTTCACGAAGCCAGCCCGACCTCCTCCGGCAACCTCGAATGGTTTACCGCCCAGTGGGGCGACCTCTCTTTTGACGAGATCAATCAGGCGGTCGCCAGCCTGTCGAAAGCCGGTAGCGACCTTTTTTTTCTGCCGTTTCTCTACGGCAGCAATGCCGGACTGGAGATGACCTGCGGTTTTTACGGCATGCAGGCGATTTATGAAGGCGTGGTCTTCAGCCATATGACCCACCTCAACCGCATGCGTGAACGTTTTACCGACGTTTGCGCCCTGCGCGTTACCGGCGGCCCGGCCCACTCCGACGTCTGGATGCAGATGCTGGCGGACGTCAGCGGTTTACGCATTGAGCTGCCGCAGGTGGAGGAGACCGGCTGCTTCGGCGCGGCGCTGGCGGCCCGCGTCGGCACCGGCGTATATCGCGATTTCCGCGAGGCCCAACGCGACCTGCAGCACCCGGTGCGCACGCTGCTGCCGGACATGACCGCACACGCCCTCTACCAGCGCAAATACCGCCAATACCAGGATTTGATTGAAGCACTACAGGGCTATCACGCCCGTATTAAGGAGCACGCATTATGAGCCGACCATTACTGCAACTGGCGCTCGACCACACCAGTCTGGAAGCAGCCCAACGCGATGTCGCCCTGCTACAGGATCATGTCGATATCGTTGAGGCCGGAACCATCCTTTGTTTAACCGAAGGCCTTAGCGCGGTGAAAGCCCTGCGAGCGCAGTGCCCGGAAAAAATCATCGTCGCCGACTGGAAAGTGGCCGATGCCGGTGAAACCCTGGCGCAGCAGGCTTTTAGCGCTGGCGCTAACTGGATGACTATCATCTGTGCCGCGCCGCTCGCGACCGTCGAGAAAGGCCATGCCGTCGCGCAATCCTGCGGCGGTGAAATTCAAATGGAACTATTCGGCAACTGGACGCTGGACGACGCCCGAGACTGGTATCGCGTCGGGGTTCGCCAGGCGATTTACCACCGCGGACGCGATGCGCAGGCCAGCGGGCAACAGTGGGGAGAAGCGGACCTAACACGCATGAAGGCGTTGTCCGACATCGGCCTTGAACTATCGATTACCGGCGGCATTACCCCAGCGGATCTGCCGCTGTTCCGCGACATTAACGTCAAGGCATTTATCGCCGGACGCGCGCTGGCAGGTGCCGCCCATCCGGCGCAGGTCGCCGCCGAATTCCACGCCCAAATTGACGCCATCTGGGGAGAAAAGCATGCGTAATCATCCATTAGGTATTTACGAGAAAGCACTGGCGAAAGATCTCAGTTGGCCAGAGCGGCTGGTGCTGGCAAAAAGCTGCGGTTTTGATTTTGTCGAGATGTCGGTGGATGAAACGGATGAACGCCTTTCGCGCCTCGAATGGACCTCGGCTCAGCGCGCATCGCTGGTGAGCGCGATGCTGGAAAGCGGCGTCGCCATCCCGTCGATGTGCCTCTCCGCCCATCGTCGCTTCCCTTTTGGCAGCCGCGACGAAGCGGTACGCCAGCGGGCGCGTGAAATCATGACCAAAGCCATCCGTCTGGCGCGCGATCTGGGGATCCGCACCATCCAGCTGGCGGGTTACGACGTCTATTACGAAGAGCACGACGAAGGCACCCGGCAACGTTTCGCCGAAGGGCTGGCGTGGGCGGTAGAACAGGCTGCGGCTGCGCAGGTGATGCTGGCGGTGGAGATCATGGATACCGCGTTTATGAACTCCATCAGCAAGTGGAAAAAGTGGGACGAGATGCTTTCGTCACCGTGGTTCACCGTCTACCCGGACGTCGGCAACCTCAGCGCCTGGGGGAACGACGTGACCGCCGAGCTGAAGCTGGGTATCGACCGTATCGCCGCTATCCACCTGAAAGACACGCTGCCGGTGACCGGTGACAGCCCCGGCCAGTTCCGCGACGTGCCGTTTGGCGAAGGATGCGTTGATTTTGTCGGCATCTTCAAAACGCTGCATGAGCTGAATTATCGCGGTTCATTTCTGATTGAGATGTGGACAGAGAAATCCAGTGAGCCGGTGCTGGAAATTATCCAGGCCCGCCGCTGGATTGAATCACGGATGCAGGAAGGAGGTTTCACATGTTAGAGCAACTGAAAGCCGAGGTGCTGGCGGCAAACCTGGCCCTCCCGGCGCACGGGCTGGTCACCTTTACCTGGGGCAACGTCAGCGCGGTCGATGAGACGCGCAAGCTGATGGTCATTAAGCCTTCCGGCGTCGAATATGAGGTGATGACCGCCGACGATATGGTGGTGGTAGAGATCGCCAGCGGTAAGGTCGTTGAAGGCAACAAAAAACCGTCGTCCGATACCGCGACCCATCTGGCGCTCTATCGCCGCTATCCGCAGATCGGTGGGATCGTGCATACCCATTCCCGCCATGCGACGATCTGGTCGCAGGCCGGGCTCGATCTGCCCGCCTGGGGCACCACCCACGCCGACTATTTCTATGGCGCAATCCCCTGTACCCGACTGATGACCGTTGAGGAAATTAACGGCGAGTACGAGTATCAGACCGGCGAGGTGATTATTAAAACCTTTGAAGAGCGCGGTCTGGATCCGGCGCAAATCCCGGCGGTATTGGTTCATTCGCACGGCCCGTTTGCCTGGGGTAAAAATGCCGCCGATGCCGTCCACAACGCCGTGGTGCTTGAGGAGTGTGCCTATATGGGGCTGTTCTCGCGCCAGCTGGCCCCGCAGCTACCGGATATGCAGCCTGAACTGCTCGATAAACACTATCTGCGTAAACACGGCGCGAATGCCTATTACGGGCAGTAATGCCGGCAGCCACAGCCTGTGTCAGATGGCGGCTGCGCCTTATCCGGCCTACAAGATTTGCAATATCAATACGTTGTGATGAACTCTTGTAGGCCCGATAAGCAAAGCGCCATCGGGCATTCAGTTTGCAACCGCGTTGTCAGAGGGCCAAAGATTATACTCAAGAATTAACGTGTTCCTTACTGTAGCGCCGCTTCCAGGCGGTAGGCGTCAGGCCGGTGTGCTTGCGGAAGATCTGGCGAAAGTAACCAACGTCATTAAAACCGCACCGTTCCGCCACCTCTTTTAACGAACGCGCGTCGCTAATCAGCAACTTTTCCGCCTCGCGCACCCGCTGGCGGTGGATGGCTTCCGTTAGCGTAAGGTGAAATACCCGCCGATAAACGCGTCCCAGATAATCCACATTGCAATGCAGTTCTTTCGCCAGAACCGAGCTGGAAAGCGGCAGGTGATAGTGCGTTCGAATCAACTGCTGCACTTTCCAGGCCAGCGACACGCCAGCGGCCTCGGCGTTTTCATTCTGCCGGGCGTCAACGGTGAGCTGCTGCAAAATCAGCAGCACGATGAACTCCAGCGCCGGGCTGCGCTGGTGCTTTTCCTGCTCGTTCATAAACTGGCGAAAAAGCGCAATCAGCGCCTGCGGATCGGCAACCTGGGTATGCTGCGGCACGGAAAGATGCGTCAGCCAGCGCGGGTCGCTGTCCGGCGCTTTGACCTCAAAATGGAGCCAGTAAAATTTAAGATCGGCGGGAAACTCCTCAACGCCAATATGGCGGCGATGCGGCCAAAGCAACAGGCTTTCCCCGGCTTCGACACAGAAAACACATTCTTCTTCCTGAATTTTCAGGCAGCCTTTTTCCACAAATATAATTTCCCACGATTGCAAACGCCTGGCAGGATGACGCCCAATGCCGCGAGAAATAAATAATCCGCCGTTTTGGACTTTAATCGGTAATGTCATGGATAATTCGAGCATTAATATGTCATTTCCCGCTCATTCAGCACCGTATTTCATATTAGCTTTTGATTATTAACTAAAAATAGTCCTTTCACTCGATCCATCTCACATTTTTAAATACGGGTCGGAATCGTCATCTTTTTTTACTCTTTTATCGCCTTGTCGCTCACCGCTATCTGGGCAAAATGAATCAGGTCATAACGCGAAAATAAAAATTACTGCCATAAAATACCCCGTCAGCGAGGAATATCTATGACCTCTACAGCCTTAAGGAGCACGAAATGAACGTACTGGAAGTCGATCTGCATAAACTGACGGTCAGCGATCCGTTCCTCGGACAGTATCAACAACTGGTTCGCGATGTGGTTATTCCTTACCAGTGGGATGCGTTAAACGATCGTATTCCAGAGGCTGAACCCAGCCATGCCATTGAAAATTTCCGCATTGCCGCAGGCCAGCAGACGGGCGACTTTTACGGCATGGTCTTTCAGGACAGCGACGTGGCGAAATGGCTGGAAGCGGTTGCCTGGTCACTGTGCCAGAAGCCCGATCCCGCGCTTGAGAAAACCGCCGATGAGGTGATTGAACTGGTGGCCGCCGCGCAGTGTGACGATGGCTATCTCAATACGTACTTTACGGCAAAAGCCCCGCAAGAACGCTGGAGCAACCTGGCGGAGTGCCATGAGCTTTATTGCGCCGGGCATCTGATTGAAGCGGGCGTCGCCTTCTTTCAGGCTACCGGCAAGCGTCGGCTGCTAGACGTCGTTTGTCGCCTGGCCGATCATATCGACAGCACTTTCGGCCCTGGCGAAAATCAGCTGCACGGCTATCCGGGCCACCCGGAAATTGAGCTGGCGCTGATGCGTCTGTATGAGGTAACAGAGCAGCCGCGCTATATGACGCTGGCAAGTTACTTTATCGGGCAGCGCGGCGCCCAACCGCACTTCTACGACGAAGAGTACGAAAAACGCGGCCAAACCTCTTACTGGCATACCTACGGCCCGGCGTGGATGGTCAAAGACAAAGCCTACAGCCAGGCGCATCTGCCAATTTCGCAGCAGCAGACGGCAATCGGCCACACGGTACGTTTTGTCTATCTGATGACCGGCGTGGCGCATCTCGCTCGCCTGAGCAACGATGAAGGCAAACGCCAGGACTGCCTGCGCCTGTGGAAAAATATGGCGCAGCGTCAGCTGTATATCACCGGAGGCATCGGTTCACAAAGCAGCGGCGAAGCCTTTAGCAGCGATTACGATTTACCGAATGATTCGGTCTATGCGGAAAGCTGCGCTTCAATCGGCCTGATGATGTTCGCCCGCCGGATGCTGGAAATGGAAGCCGATAGCCAGTACGCCGACGTGATGGAGCGCGCGTTGTACAACACCGTCCTCGGCGGCATGGCGCTGGATGGCAAGCATTTCTTTTACGTCAACCCGCTGGAAGTGCATCCAAAATCGTTAAAATTCAACCATATCTACGATCACGTTAAACCCATCCGCCAGCGCTGGTTTGGCTGCGCCTGCTGCCCACCGAATATCGCCCGCGTACTCACGTCCATTGGTCACTACATCTACACGCCGCGTGCGGATGCGCTGTACATCAATATGTACGTGGGTAACAGCCTGGAAGTACCCGTTGAAAATGGCGCGCTCAAACTGCGGATTGGCGGGAACTACCCGTGGCATGAGCAGGTGAAGATTGCCATCGACTCTGTGCAGCCGGTACGTCACACACTGGCGCTACGTCTGCCGGACTGGTGCCCTGAGGCAAAAGTGACGCTCAACGGGCTGGAAGTGGAACAGGATATTCGCAAAGGTTATCTGCATATCCGTCGAACCTGGCAGGAGGGCGATACGATAAGCCTGACGCTGCCTATGCCGGTTCGCCGCGTGTATGGCAATCCGCTGGCGCGTCACGTCGCCGGTAAGGTCGCTATTCAGCGCGGGCCGCTGGTCTATTGCCTTGAGCAGGCCGATAACGGCGAAGAACTGCATAATCTGTGGCTACCGAAAGAGAGTGAGTTCCGGGTCTTTGAGGGCAAAGGGCTTTTTGCGCATAAGATGCTGATTCAGGCTGAAGGCGAGAAGCAAAGCGCCCCAGATGCGCAGCATCAGGCGTTGTGGCACTACGATAACGCGCCGTCATCGCGCCAGCCGCAGACGCTAACGTTCATTCCGTGGTTTAGCTGGGCCAACCGTGGCGAGGGCGAAATGCGGATTTGGGTTAACGAGCGGTAATACTGTGCCGGATGGCGGCTGCGCCTTATCCGGCCTACAAGATTTGCAATATCAGTATATTGCGATGAATTTTTGTAGGCCTGATAAGCGAAGCGCCATCGGACATGACCACCAGGCTAATATCAACGCGGTAGGCCCGATAAGCGAAGTGCCATCAGACATTACCACCAAGCTAATATCAACGCGGTAGGCCCGATAAGCGAAGTGCCATCGGGCATTACCACCAGGCTGATATCAATGCGGTAGGCCCGATAAGCGCAGCGCCATCGGGCATTACCTCTTGCGTCAGAACAGCCCCAGCGGCTTATCGGAATAGCTCACCAGCAGGCACTTGGTTTGCTGGTAGTGTTCCAGCATCATCTTATGCGTTTCGCGCCCGATGCCCGACTGCTTATAGCCGCCGAACGCCGCATGTGCCGGATAGGCGTGATAGCAGTTGGTCCATACGCGCCCGGCCTGAATGCCGCGCCCCATCTTATACGCCAGCGATCCATTACGGCTCCAGACGCCGGCGCCGAGGCCATACTGCGTATCGTTAGCGATTTCCAGCGCCTCCTCCATGGTTTTAAAGGTGGTTACCGCCAGCACCGGGCCAAAGATCTCCTCCTGAAAGACGCGCATATTGTTCTTACCAAACAGGATAGTAGGCTCAAGGTAATAGCCCTCTTTAAGTTCGCCATCCAGCTCCTTGCGTCGCCCACCGGTCAGAATATCGGCCCCCTCTTTTTTACCGATATCGATATAATTGAGGATAGTCTCAAGCTGGCCGTGGGAGACCTGCGCCCCCATCTGTGTACCGCTATCTAGCGGGTTCCCGCTGCGAATGCTCTCTACCCGGCGAATAGCGCGCTCCATAAAGCGCTCATAGATGGACTCCTGGACCAGCGCACGGCTTGGACAGGTACACACCTCGCCCTGGTTAAAGGCAAACAGGGCAAATCCCTCCAGCGCTTTATCAAAGAACGCATCTTCCTCATCCATCACGTCAGCAAAGAAGATATTTGGCGATTTACCGCCTAACTCCAGCGTCACCGGAATAATATTCTGCGTGGCGTACTGCATGATCTGTTGACCCACTTCCGTCGAACCGGTAAACGCCACCTTCGCGATACGTTTCGAGGTCGCCAGATATTCGCCGATCTCGCCGCCCGCGCCGTTCACGACGTTGACGACGCCCGGCGGTAACAGATCGCCAATGACTTCCATTAACAGCAGAACGGAAAGCGGCGTCAGGCGTGCCGGTTTAAGCACCACGCAGTTACCCGCCGCCAGCGCTGGCGCCATTTTCCAGCTTGCCATCAACAACGGAAAGTTCCACGGGATTATCTGCCCCACGACACCAAGCGGTTCGTGAAAATGGTAGGCCACGGTTTCGCTATCAACTTCGCTGATCCCGCCCTCCTGCGCACGTATACAGGAGGCGAAATAGCGGAAATGATCGATCGCCAGCGGTACGTCGGCGGCGCTGGTTTCACGAATCGGTTTACCGTTATCCCAGGTTTCCGCTGTCGCCAACAGTTCGAGGTTTTGTTCCATCCGATCGGCGATCTTAAACAAGATAGCGGCACGGTCTTGTACTGACGTATGCGCCCACTTATCTTTCGCCTTATGCGCGGCGTCGAGCGCTAAATCGATATCTTTTTTACCGGAGGAAGCGACTTCACATAGCGGCTGGCCGGTCACTGGCGTCAGGTTTTGATAATATTCGCCGTCGGCGGGCGCAACCCAGTCACCGCCAATAAAATTGTCATAGCGGGCTTTTAACTTCAGTGGGTACCCGTATTCACCTGGCTGAATACGTGTTGAAGGGGGATTGTTCGTCATGACCAACTCCTTATTGTAAAGGTACTCCACAAGGGTAGACGGTACTGGTGAATTTTTCGCCAATGGTTTCCCGCTTTACGACAGCAATCACGAATTACTTTCCTTTACGTTTCTCCGTCTGGTTTTAGCCATACTAAACAGGTGCCTGTTTAACGTACGGAGAACACTATGCAGCAATATATCGGTATTGATGTGGGAGGAACTCACGTCAAATATAGCGTGATTAACAGTGACGGCGAAGAATTAACCCATCATCAATTCGATACGCCAGAGGACGCCTCCACGTTTACCCGCAAATGGCAGGATGTGGTGGCGCGTTGCCAGCAGGACTATGACATTGCGGCAATCGGGGTCAGTTTCCCCGGCCATATTAATCCCCATAACGGTCATGCGGCAAAAGCGGGCGCGCTGGCTTACCTGGATGACGTCAACCTGATGGAGTTGTTCAGCGGGCTGACCGATCTGCCGCTGGTCGTGGAGAACGACGCGAACTGTGCGGCGCTGGGCGAAATGTGGCGAGGTGCCGGGCAGCATTATGAAAACATGGTCTGCATTACCATTGGAACCGGCATTGGCGGCGGTATTATCGTCGGACGAGAACTGTATCGCGGCGCGCATTTTCACGCCGGTGAATTCGGCGTCATGCCGGTCGGGAATAATGGTGAAAGTATGCATAAAATCGCGTCAACCAGCGGATTAATGGCGTCGTGCCGCCAGGCGCTGGCGCTGCCTGCCGAAGAGATGCCGCCTGCGGATGTGATCTTCGAACGAATGGCGACCGATGTTCATCTGCGTGAGGCGGTCAATGACTGGGCGCGTTATCTTTCACGCGGCGTTTACAGCGTGATCTCTATGTTTGATCCGGGCGTGGTGCTGATCGGCGGAGGAATAAGCGAACAGGAAAAGCTCTACCCGCTCCTGACGCGGCATCTTGAAACGTTTGAAATGTGGGAGGCGCTCCAGGTGCCGATTCAGCCCTGCCAACTGGGAAATCAGGCGGGCAGGCTGGGCGCCGTCTGGCTGGCGCAGCAAAAGCTCGATCGAAGCTAACGTGTTACGCCTTATCCGGCCTGCATCGCCTACGCAGGCCCGGTAAGCGTCCGCGCTACCGGGCAAAAACGTTACATCGCCGCGCGATAAATTTCCACAATCTCGTCGTGAGTCGCCTGAATAAGGCGCAAAGAATATGGGTAAAATTATCCTGATAATAGGCTCACGCTGGCTATTTTAAGAAGTCAGAAAAATAAAAAGCAACGCAATAATTGTATTGCTTCATTTCTGATTTAATTTAACCATTTCATTCTTTTTGCGGAAATAATAACGCATCACGTAATAAATGATCATTCCCACGACGTCGTGTAAATCCAATCCGGTCAAAATATTCAAGGATCTGAATGGCCAGCTTCCGCCCTACATTCAGCCTGTCGCGAAAATCCGCCGCACACGTTGATCCTCTCTCTTGATCCAGCTCGCGGATCATATTGGCGAAAGCGACAATCCGATCGTTACGATAGTACCGATCTTTTACGATCGCGGTAATGATGCCTTGCTGTGCCGCCTGCCGCAGCACCAGCCGCATCAATTGTTCTTCCGTTCCGGTCTCTTTCGCCAGATCGCGTACCCACCAGGGCTCATCGCCAAATAGCGGTTCAACTTTTTGCCAGACGGCCTGCTGCTCATCGCTAAATCCTGCTTTATGATCCGGCAGATGCAACCAACCGTGATGGCTATGAATCAGGCCGTCGTCGCGCATCCGCTCGATCAGCATCAGGACCAGCGCTTCATCCTCCATTGGCAGGGCCATGCGGCGTAAACGCTCACGTCCCGGCCCCGGTTCATCGCGGTGCTGTTCGTGGTAGGTCGCCAGCGTATCAAGAATCTTACGCTGCCAGCGGGCGGCGACGGGCGCGCTTAACAGATTGTCTCCGGCCTGGATAAAACCATGTTGCTCAATAAGCTGACGCATACCGAGAGGATTAAGCTGACGCGCCCAACCGAAATCCGGCAGGTTGACGGCGCCGCGTTCCAGATGAATGGCCAACGCCGCGCTATCGTCCTGCGCGTCGGCAAGCGTTGAAAGCCAGTGCAAATAATCTGGCTTACGTTTACCGCGACGCGGCGCCTTAAGCGTCACCACGCGTGCGCCGGCAAGGGTGGCGCGTGCGGAAATATCACGCAGCACCAGTCTGTCATTATCGGCCAGCCACAACGGCGTATCAAAGATCAGCTCGGCCAGCCCGCCTTCCAGCAAAGAGACGCGACCAGTCACATGGCTGGCGGCATGGTGAATATGTAGCGGTTGCCATTGGGAAAGCGGCGCATGAAGCGTCAGAGAAACGATCACCCGGGAAAAAGCCTCCCCCACCGGCGCATCGGAAAGCAGCCAGTCGCCGCGGTTAAGCTGCTCCTTCTCCGCATCGCCCGCAATATTGAGCGCAATACGTTGCCCGGCATACGCATGGTCAGTGGGCTGATTTTGCGCGTGTAGACTTCGTACGCGCATCGGCGTATTAACGCCGGTCAACCATAGCGTATCGCCCACGTTTACCTCTCCGCTCAGCGCCGTTCCGGTCACCACCAGTCCCGCCCCTTTCACCGTAAACGCACGGTCGATAGCCAGGCGGAAGCGATGCTGCGCGGCGTGCAAACGTGCAGGAAGCTGCTGTAAATGAGCGCGAAGTTCTGCAATACCGCGTCCTTCATTGGCGGCGGTGACAAATAAAACGGTATCGGCGAAGCCATAGTTGTCGAGCGCCGCCAGTACCTCTTCACGTACTTCACCGATACGCGCCTCGTCCACGCGATCGGCTTTGGTCAGCGCGACGGTGAGCTGGAGATTGCCCGTCAGTTGCAGGATCTGTAAATGCTCGCGCGTTTGCGCCATGACGCCGTCATCACAGGCGACCACCAGCAAAGCGTGATCGATACCGCCTACGCCCGCCAGCATGTTAGAGAGGAATTTTTCATGTCCAGGCACATCGATAAAGCCCAGCACACGACCATCCGGCTGCGGCCAATAGGCGTAGCCCAGATCGATAGTCATCCCGCGTTTTTTCTCTTCCGGCAGGCGATCGGCATTGACTCCGGTAATCGCCTGGAGCAACGTCGTTTTACCGTGGTCTACGTGTCCGGCAGTTGCAATAATCATTTCAGCATCATCTCCATAAACCGGCTTTCGTCTTCAAGACAGCGCATATCCAGCCATAAACGGCCATCATAAATTCGGCCAATGACCGGTACAGGCAGCGTGCGCCAGCGGGCCGCCAGCGCCTCCAGCCGACTACCGCGCCCGTCGTGCGGGGTAAAGGTCATGGCGGCGCTGGGAAGGCGGTCTACTGGTAATGAACCGCTGCCGATTTGCGACAGGCAGGGTTTAACCTCCAGCGCAAATTCATCGCCGTAACGTGCCGCCAGCCGCGCCTGTAATCGCTGCGCTTGTTCGCGAATCGACGCTTCACTGCGGGTTAACAGACGCAGGGTGGGTAATTTCTCCGCCAACGCTTCCGGGTGCAGATACAGACGTAACGTTGCCTCCAGCGCCGCCAGCGTCATTTTATCCGCGCGCAGAGCGCGTTTCAGCGGATGGCTTTGCAGTTGGGCAATCATCGCTTTTTTGCCGACGATGATCCCGGCCTGCGGCCCGCCCAACAACTTATCGCCGGAGAAGCTTACCAGACTGACGCCTGCGGCAATGAGCTGCTGCAGCATCGGCTCTTTGGGTAAGCCATATTGACTTAAATCCACCAGCGAACCGCTGCCCAGATCCGCCACCACCGGAATATCCAGCTCTCGCCCGATTTCCACCAGTTCCGCTTCCTCTACCGTTTTGGTAAAGCCCTCTATGCTGTAATTACTGGTATGCACCTTCATCAACAGCCCGGTATTTTCATTTACCGCCTGACGGTAATCTTTCGCGTGCGTCCGGTTGGTGGTGCCCACTTCATGCAGCGTACAGCCCGCCTGGCGCATAACATCCGGAATACGAAACGCGCCGCCGATTTCGACCAGTTCGCCACGCGAAACCACCACCTCTTTGCCGCTGGCGGTCGCCGCCAGCATCAGCAATACCGCCGCCGCATTGTTATTGACGATACAGGCGTCCTCCGCCCCGGTGATACGGCATAACAGCGTCGCCAGCGCCCGGTCGCGATGCCCCCGCCCGGCGCCATCTAAATCGTATTCCAGCGTCACCGGCGCGCGCATCGCCTGCGTTACCGCCTCAATCGCTTCTTGCGCCTGCAATGCGCGGCCAAGATTGGTGTGCAGCACCGTCCCCGTCAGGTTAATCACCGGGCGCAGCGCGCTTTGCGCCGCATTTTCCAGCCGGAGTTTCGCCTCTTGCGCCCAGTCTGCGTACCAGTCGGGAAGCGTTTGCGTATTCCGGATGACGTCGCGCGCGTCGTCAAGCATCCGCCTAAGCAGATCAACCACCTGGGTATGGCCATACCGATCGCGCAGAGAAAGAAAGGCGCTATCGTGCAATAAACGATCGATAGCAGGAAGCTGGCTGTAGAGTGTACGCGTTTCGCTTGTCATGAAAATGCCTGGCTGTTGGTGGCCCTCTCCTGGCGGGAGAGGGATATCGACATAAGGGGGATTGTAACGTGAGTTTGCTCAGGCGGACATAATGCGCGTCAAGCCTTTGGCGCTTCGGTGCGGGCAAAGCTTTCGCGCTGAAAAAGCGTTTCGACCAGTTTGACCAGGTGGGGGCGGCTAACACACCAGCCGGGCGCGACCCGGCGGAAGTTGAGATAGCCTACCGCACAGGCAATCGCGATAGTCGCCAGATTGACCGTATCCGTTTTTAGCGTCCCGTCGCTCAGATAACTTTCGAGCATATCCAGGCTGCGGTTGATTTTTTCCCGCTGGCGCAGCAGTTCCGTTTCCGATTGTTGCGCCGCCGGACGCGCCTGTTCGCGTACAGAAACCAACGCTGCATCCATAATGCCGTCAGCCAACGCTTCGAGCTGGCGAACTTTAAGCGCTGCCATCGGGTCACGCGGGAGCATCGCTGGCGCGATATCCAGCAGTTCAATATATTCCGCGATGATCGGCGAATCGAACCAATACTCCCCTTTCTCCGTCACCAGCGCTGGCACCTTACCCAGAGGGTTGTATTGCGCCACGCCGTTATCCGCCTCGTAGGGTAGTTCATTAATAAATTCGAAGGTGATGCCTTTTTCGAGCAGCAGAACAGAGATTTTGCGCACAAAAGGGCTGGTGTAGCTACCGATGAGTTTCATGCCGTGTCCTTTTTGCCAACCAGTAAAAATCATAGTATGGCTCAAATAAGACGAAAAGAGACACAAAAGGAGGTTGCTGAATGACATAACGTGAGAGGGCTCGCGACAAAATGTTTGCCGGATCGTATTGACGTTACCCGGGCTTAAAATTTCTTGTGAAGAGGATCACAAAAATTCAACAAAGCACCAAAATAAAAATGTGAAATATCTCACATAAAATGGCCTTTTAAGGGCTAAAAATGAGATTCGTTGTTTTTTTACACAGCTACTTTGTGATCAATATCACATCAATTACCTCTCTACCCCCTATATTTATGTGACGCAAATCACATAAATTGTCCCTGTCTGGACAGTTGAACGATTCAGTGCCAGATTGCGCAGTATCTACACTACAGGGTCCGGCTACCTCTGCCGCTACATTAACAAACCTCGGGCTTTCAGCCTGCGCGACAGCAACATAAGAAGGGGTGTTTTTATGTCATCCGATATTAAGATCAAAGTGCAAAGCTTTGGTCGATTCCTCAGCAATATGGTGATGCCTAATATCGGCGCGTTTATCGCGTGGGGTATTATCACCGCATTATTTATTCCAACAGGGTGGTTGCCTAACGAAACGCTGGCGAAACTGGTTGGTCCGATGATCACCTACCTGCTGCCGCTGCTCATCGGTTATACCGGCGGTCGTCTGGTTGGCGGCGAACGCGGCGGCGTGGTAGGCGCTATTACTACCATGGGCGTTATTGTCGGCGCGGATATGCCGATGTTCCTCGGCTCGATGATCGCCGGTCCATTAGGCGGCTACTGCATTAAGAAATTCGACAGTTGGGTAGACGGTAAGATCAAATCCGGTTTTGAGATGCTGGTGAACAACTTCTCCGCTGGCATCATCGGTATGATCCTCGCCATCCTGGCGTTCCTCGGTATTGGTCCGGCGGTTGAAGTCCTGTCCAAAATTCTGGCGGCGGGCGTTAACTTCATGGTGGCGCACGATATGCTGCCGCTGGCGTCCATTTTTGTTGAACCGGCGAAAATCCTGTTCCTCAATAACGCGATTAACCACGGCATCTTCTCACCGCTGGGTATCCAGCAGTCCCATGAGATGGGTAAATCCATCTTCTTCCTGATTGAAGCTAACCCGGGTCCGGGGATGGGCGTCCTGCTGGCGTACATGTTCTTCGGTCGCGGCAGCGCTAAACAGTCTGCGGGCGGCGCGGCAATTATCCACTTCCTGGGCGGTATCCACGAAATTTACTTCCCGTACGTGCTGATGAACCCACGCCTGATTCTGGCGGTGATTCTCGGCGGTATGACCGGCGTATTCACCCTGACCATCCTGAACGGCGGTCTGGTCTCTCCGGCATCTCCGGGTTCCATTCTGGCGGTACTGGCGATGACGCCAAAAGGCGCTTACTTCGCTAACATCGCGGCCATCGTGGCGGCAATGGCGGTCTCCTTCGTGGTGTCTGCAATTCTGCTGAAAACCAGCAAAGTGAAAGAAGAAGATGACATTGAAGCGGCCACCCGTCGTATGCATGACATGAAAGCGGAATCTAAAGGCGCCTCTCCGCTGGCGGCTGGCGACGTGACCAACGACCTCAGCCATGTGCGTAAAATCATCGTGGCTTGCGATGCCGGTATGGGTTCCAGCGCGATGGGCGCAGGGGTACTGCGTAAGAAAGTACAGGATGCGGGTCTGAGCCAGATCTCCGTCACCAACAGCGCCATTAACAATCTGCCGCCGGATGTGGATCTGGTCATTACTCACCGCGACCTTACCGAGCGCGCGATGCGTCAGGTACCGCAGGCGCAGCATATTTCGCTGACCAACTTCCTGGATAGCGGCCTGTACACCAGCCTGACCGAACGTCTGGTTGCCGCACAGCGCCACAATACTAATGAAGAGAAAGTCCGCGATCATCTGAAAGATAGCTTTGAAGAGGGCGATAACAACCTGTTCAAGCTGGGCGCGGAGAATATCTTCCTGGGCCGTAAAGCCGCTAACAAAGAAGAGGCGATTCGCTTTGCCGGTGAACAACTGGTGAAAGGCGGCTATGTTGAGCCGGAATACGTCGAAGCGATGCTGGACCGCGAAAAGCTGACGCCGACTTACCTCGGTGAATCCATCGCAGTTCCGCACGGCACGGTGGAAGCGAAAGATCGCGTGCTGAAAACCGGCGTGGTGTTCTGCCAGTATCCGGAAGGCGTACGCTTCGGTGAAGAAGAAGACGATATTGCCCGTCTGGTCATTGGTATCGCCGCACGTAACAATGAGCACATTCAAGTGATTACCAGCCTGACCAACGCGCTGGATGATGAATCCGTGATCGAACGTCTGGCGCACACCACCAGCGTGGATGAAGTGCTGGAACTGCTGGCAGGTAAAAAAGCTTAACAGTTAAGTATCCCCAAAATAGTTCGAGCTGCAGGAAGGCGGCAACGCAGTGAATCCCCAGGAGCGTACATAAGTACGTGACTGGGGTGAGCGAGGAGAGCCAACGCATCTGCAGTTCGAAATATGAAGGCGATATCCTCTCCCTTGTGGAGAGGGTTAGGTTGAGGGAAAAGCCTCACCCCAGCCCTCTCGGGTAAAAACATTAATGAAGGTTAATACTATGAAAGCATTACATTTTGGCGCAGGTAATATCGGTCGTGGCTTTATCGGCAAACTGCTGGCTGACGCGGGGATACAACTGACGTTTGCGGATGTAAATCAGGTCGTACTCGATGCCCTGAATGCCCGTCATAGCTATCAGGTTCATGTTGTGGGTGAAAATGAGCAGGTGGATACCGTTTCCGGCGTCAACGCTGTCAGCAGCATCGGCGATGATGTTGTCGACCTGATTGCCCACGTTGATTTAATCACTACTGCCGTGGGTCCGGTTGTGCTTGAGCGTATCGCTCCGGCCATCGCTAAAGGGCTGGTAAAACGTAAGGCGCAGGGCGTGGATGCCCCGCTGAACATCATCGCTTGTGAAAACATGGTACGCGGCACAACGCAGTTGAAAGGCCATGTGATGAATGCCCTACCGGAAGACGCCAAAGCATGGGTAGAAGAACATGTTGGCTTTGTCGATTCCGCCGTTGACCGCATCGTGCCGCCTTCTGCGTCGGCAACCAACGATCCGCTGGAAGTGACGGTAGAAACCTTCAGCGAGTGGATCGTCGATAAAACCCAGTTTAAAGGCGCGTTGCCAAACATTCCGGGGATGGAGTTAACGGATAACCTGATGGCATTTGTCGAACGTAAACTCTTCACGCTGAACACAGGTCATGCTATAACCGCGTACCTCGGCAAATTAGCCGGTCACCAAACCATTCGCGACGCCATTCTCGATGAGAGTATTCGCGCGGTGGTGAAAGGCGCGATGGAAGAAAGCGGCGCGGTGCTGATCAAACGCTACGGTTTTGATGCCGACAAACATGCGGCATACATTCAGAAAATCCTCGGTCGTTTTGAAAACCCGTATCTGAAAGATGACGTCGAACGCGTAGGTCGTCAGCCGCTACGCAAACTCAGCGCGGGCGACCGTCTGATCAAACCACTGCTTGGCACCCTGGAATATGGTCTGCCGCATGTGAATCTGGTCAAAGGGATCGCGGCGGCGATGCATTTCCGTAGTGATGAAGATCCGCAGGCGCAGGAGTTGGCGGCTCTGATTACCGAAAAAGGCCCGCAGGCCGCGCTGGCGCAAATTTCCGGGCTGGATGCCAATAGCGATGTGGTGGCGGAGGCGGTTAACGCATATAACGCGACCAAATGACGCAGAATCCGGCGCAGGTTAGCCTGCGCCCAAATAACAGATTGTCAGATATGCAGCAATAATGGAACAAACCCAGGCCTTTGAAAATCGTGTGCTTGAGCGTCTGAATGCTGGCAAAACCGTACGGAGCTTCCTGATTACCGCCGTCGAGTTATTGACCGAGGCGGTGAATATTCTGGTGCTCCAGGTGTTTCGCAAAGACGACTATGCCGTGAAATACGCTGTGGAACCGTTGCTGGACGGCGACGGGCCGCTGGGCGATCTTTCGGTACGTCTGAAACTTATCTATGGCCTTGGCGTACTCAGCCGCACCGAATATGAAGATGCGGAGCTGTTAATGGCGCTGCGCGAAGAGCTGAATCACGACGGCAATGAGTACGCCTTTACCGACGATGAAATCCTCGGGCCGTTTGGCGAACTGCATTGCGTCATGGCGCTGCCGCCACCGCCGCATTTTGATACATCCGACGCGGCGCTATACGCCATGCAAATTCAGCGCTACCAGCAGGCGGTGCGTTCGACGATGGTTCTCTCTCTGACCGAGCTGATTTCTAAAATCAGCTTAAAAAAGGCCTTTCAAAAGTAAATCCCGCCGTTAACCTCTTTCTTCTTCTTTTGGTCGGTACAGCCGCCGGTAATATTCCAGACGCTGCAAATAAATGGGCGCGCTCTCCGACGGCACTTCGGAAGGAACATAATCACGCGGCGGCGTTTTATTCAAGTACTCACGGAACGCCTGGCTGGACGCCATAAAATCGACGGCTTTATCAATAAGAAGTGGTACGTTCTCACCTATTTTTGCCATGATAGATCCTCCATGTGTGATCCGCGTCTGACTCCCGCGGCCGCTTATTTGAGTTTAGGATCGATTTAGCGTCGTCATTGAGGAAAATGTGCTTAATTGCTTTTCTTGCCGACAAAAAGGCGTTTCATCTTTTCTTTCGAAAAAAAAGCACTTTATTTTCAAATGGATAAATAAATAATTAGCGGTGTAATATTTACCATAATTGATTATCGTTACGCCATGAGTTGTGAAGAATCACCCACTGCGCGCATACTATAGGGTATCTATCCCATTTCTATCAGAAGCTATCCCATGAAAGAAGTCGAAAAAAACGAAATTAAACGCCTGAGCGATCGTCTTGATGCTATTCGCCACCAGCAGGCAGGTCTCTCGCTGGTTGAATCCGCCGATAAATACGCGGAGCTGGAAAAAGAAAAAGAGACGCTGGAAGCAGAAATTATCCGTCTGCGCGAAGTACACAGCCAGAAACTGAGTAAAGAAGCGCAGAAGCTGATGAACCTGCCGTTTCGCCGCGCTATCACTAAAAAAGAGCAGGCCGATATGGGCAAGTTGAAGAAAAGCGTGCGTGGTCTGATCGTAGTGCACCCGATGACGGCGCTGGGCCGGGAAATGGGACTCAAAGAGATGACAGGTTTCGCGAAGAGCGAGTTCTAAACCTTCCGCATCCCAGGCTCTCAAGACACCCGTTGTACGGAGGGTGTCTTGAATGCATCGGGCTATATTCCGAATTTTTCCTAGAAGTATTTACATCGTTTATATACAAGTTCATTTTTAACGGCAATCCCTGCTTTTTCAGGATAAAAAATTCCACTATCGTGCCTGTTTGTATTTATACAATGAATTTTTTCATCCTCTTTTCTCATAACCCGCAGAATATAATTGACCCGCAAAATTAAATAACATTATCATCCATGAAAAAAATGCTCATACATAAATATTATAATTATATTTTTATAAAGCATTGTTATGAGTAATTGATAAACAACGTCGGGTATTTGCACATTCCTATAGAAGCAATGAATGTTTTCATTATAACCATACGTTAATGGCTATTGGCAATGCCCGCAAAATGATGAGTTGGCTGTATAAATAATAGGTTAACTATTTATATTATATAAATTATTAACAAGGATATTTTATATGTACAAAAATGGAAAATTTATCCCCCTGCTTGCTTTGGGATTCACATTTTTTTTGTCTGGTTGTGATTACTTCGCAGATAAGCACCTTGTTGAAGAACTGAAAAAACAACAAAAAGAACAAGAAGCAAAGATAAACCTGTTAGAAAAACAACAAAAAGAACAAGAAGTAAAGATAAATTTGCTAGAAAAACAACAAACTACGGTTATCAACACGACTCAAAAGATCGCCGAAGTCGTTGGCCGCGTTGAACGCAAACAACGGCTATTCGACTATACAGAACTGGACCCATCACAAACGCACTATTTTATTATTAACAACGGCAATATCGGATTAGCCGGGCGTATTCTATCTATTGAGCCAATAGATAATGGAAGTGTTATTCATCTTGATTTAGTTAACTTACTCAGCATTCCCGTATCAAACCTTGCGTTTAATATGACATGGGGTACGAAAAAACCTTCCGAGGCAAAAGATCTGCCTCGCTGGCGACAACTCCTGCTCAACACGAAAATGGACTCGACAATCGAACTCTTACCGGGAGCATGGACAAACGTCACGCTAACATTAAAAGGCGTATCGCCCAATAATCTTAAGTATCTAAAAATAGGTATTAACATGGAGAATGTCATATTCGACAGCATACAACCTATTAATGATACGAAAAAGAAGCCAAAAAAATAATAGCCATTGATACAACTATTTTAGAAAAGGAAAGCACTTATTCATGAACAGAATATTTAAAGTCCTCTGGAATGCCGCTACGGGAACATTTATTGTCACCAGCGAGACGGCAAAAAGCCGCGGAAAAAAAAGCGGCCGCAGAAAGCTGGCGGTTTCCGCACTCGTCGGTCTTAGCAGTATTATGGTCTCTGCAGATGCGCTGGCCAATGCAGGGAACGATACCGGCAGCGGTGTTACAGTATCAGGCACAACGGGAAGCGGGTGGATTGCAATTGGTACTGATGCCACAGCCAATACTTACACCAACGTTGATGGCGCAAGCGCCGCAATGGGTTATCATGCCTCCGCAATGGGGAAATGGAGTACCGCCATTGGTTCATACAGCCAGTCCACCGGCGACTCTTCGCTAGCGCTTGGCGTAAAATCGACTTCAGCCGGTGACCGGGCCATTGCGATGGGGGCCTCATCCTCAGCCAGTGGAAGTTATTCAGCGTGTATGCCAATTCGAGCGGCGCAAAATCGGTTGCATTAGGTTATAAATCTGTCGCGAGCGGAGCAACTTCCTCTGCATTAGGTTATCAAGCTACTGCGAGCGGCGACGACAGCGCTGCTTTTGGTAATGGCGCAAAAGCGGTAGGCACCAACTCAGTTGCCCTTGGCTCGGGCTCTATCGCCCAGGAAGACAATTCCGTCGCCGTGGGTAACAGCACCACTCAGCGGCAGATCACCTACGTTGCTAAAGGCGACATCAATTCCACCAGTACCGATGCCGTTACAGGTGCGCAAATTTATTCTTTAAGTCAATCCGTCGCCGATCGACTCGGCGGAGGGGCTTCCGTTAATTCTGATGGTACAGTGAATGCGCCCCTCTACGAGGTAGGCACAGGCATCTACAATAACGTAGGCAGTGCATTAAGCGCACTTAACACTTCTATCACTAATACAGAGGCCTCTGTCGCAGGATTAGCCGAAGACGCGCTGTTGTGGGATGACAGCACCAGCGCCTTTAGCGCTAGCCACACGGGAAACGTCAGCAAAATCACCAATCTGGCGGCGGGTACCCTGGCTGCTGACAGCACCGACGCCGTTAACGGCTCTCAGTTGTTTGATACGAACGAGAAAGTGGATCGGAACACCGCTGATATCGCCACCAATACCGACAGCATCAACCAAAACACTGCCGATATTACCGCTAATACCGACAGCATTAACCAGAACACAACCGATATCGCCGCCAATACGACCAGCATCAATCAGAACACCACTGATATCGCCACCAACACCACCAGTATCAACAGTCTGAGCGACTCCGTCACCACGCTCACCGACGATGCCCTGCTATGGGATGCAGCCTCTGGCGCATTCAGCGCTAAGCACAACGGAAGCGACAGCAAGTTAACCAATCTGGCGGCGGGTACCCTGGCTGCTGACAGCACCGATGCCGTTAACGGCTCTCAGTTGTTTGATACAAATGAGAAAGTGGATAAGAACACTGCTGATATCGCCACCAATACCGACAGCATCAACCAAAACACTGCCGATATTACCGCTAATACCGACAGCATTAACCAGAACACAACCGATATCGCCGCCAATACGACCAGCATCAATCAGAACACCACTGATATTGCCACCAACACCACCAATATCAACAGTCTGAGCGACTCCGTCACCACGCTCACCGATGATGCCCTGCTTTGGGATGCAGCCTCTGGCGCATTCAGCGCTAAGCACAACGGAAGCGCCAGCAAAATCACCAATCTGGCGGCAGGCACCCTGACCGCGGACAGCACCGATGCGGTTAATGGCTCCCAGTTGTTTGATACGAACGAGAAAGTGGATCAGAACACCGCTGATATCACCACCAATACCAACAGCATCAATCAGAACACCACTGATATTGCCACCAACACTACCAATATTAACAATCTGAGCGATTCTATCACCACGCTCACCGATGATGCCCTGTTGTGGGATGCAGCCTCTGGCGCATTCAGCGCTAACCACAACGGAAGCGACAGCAAAATCACCAATCTTAGCTCTGACAACCTGAGCTGGAATGAGACAACGAGTTCGTTCTCTGCCAGCCACGGAAGTAGTACGACAAACAAAATCACCAACGTTGCTGCCGGAGAGCTGTCTGAAGAAAGTACCGACGCGGTTAACGGATCGCAGCTGTTCGAAACCAATGAAAAAGTGGATCAGAACACGACCGATATCGCCGCCAATACCACCAACATCACTCAGAACAGCACCGCGATTGAGAACCTGAATACTTCTGTCTCCGACATTAATACGTCCATTACCGGCCTCACTGATAACGCCCTGTTATGGGACGAAGACACCGGCGCTTTCAGCGCAAACCACGGTGGAAGCACCAGTAAAATAACCAATGTCGCCGCCGGGGCGCTTTCTGAGGACAGTACAGACGCGGTAAACGGCTCACAGTTGTATGAAACCAACCAGAAGGTGGATCAAAACACCTCTGCTATCGCGGATATCAATACGTCCATCACCAACCTTGGTACCGATGCACTGAGCTGGGATGACGAAGAGGGTGCGTTCAGCGCCAGCCACGGTACCAGCGGTACTAATAAGATAACCAATGTAGCAGCAGGTGAAATCGCCAGTGACAGTACTGACACCGTTAATGGCTCTCAGCTCTATGAAACTAACATGCTGATTTCTCAGTATAATGAATCTATTAGCCAACTAGCCGGCGATACCAGCGAAACCTATATCACGGAAAATGGTACCGGCGTGAAATACATCCGTACGAATGATAACGGGCTTGAAGGCCAGGATGCATACGCAACGGGTAACGGCGCAACGGCAGTAGGTTACGACGCCGTCGCCTCTGGCGCTGGCAGTCTGGCTCTTGGCCAAAACAGCAGCAGCAGCATTGAGGGCAGTATCGCTTTGAGCAGTGGCTCCACCTCTAACCGCGCTATTACAACCGGTATACGAGAAACGAGCGCAACAAGCGATGGCGTGGTGATTGGCTACAATACAACAGACAGAGAGTTGCTGGGCGCGTTATCATTGGGGACGGATGGAGAAAGCTATCGTCAAATTACCAACGTTGCTGACGGCTCTGAAGCGCAAGATGCGGTAACAGTTCGTCAGTTACAAAATGCCATTGGTGCGGTCACTACTACACCGACCAAGTACTACCACGCAAACTCAACGGAAGAAGATTCACTGGCTGTCGGAACTGACTCACTGGCAATGGGTGCGAAGACTATCGTCAATGCTGATGCAGGTATTGGTATTGGTCTGAATACACTGGTGATGGCTGATGCCATCAACGGGATTGCTATCGGTTCTAACGCACGCGCCAACCATGCAAACAGTATTGCAATGGGTAATGGTTCTCAGACCACTCGCGGCGCACAGACTGACTACACCGCCTACAACATGGACACACCGCAGAACTCTGTCGGTGAGTTCTCTGTCGGCAGTGAAGACGGTCAACGTCAGATCACTAACGTCGCGGCGGGTTCGGCAGATACCGATGCCGTTAACGTTGGTCAATTGAAAGTAACGGACGCGCAGGTTTCCAGGAATACCCAGAGCATTACTAACCTGAATACTCAGGTATCGAATCTGGATACCCGCGTCACCAATATCGAAAACGGCATTGGCGATATCGTCACTACCGGTAGCACCAAGTACTTCAAGACCAACACCGATGGCGCAGATGCAAATGCCCAGGGTGTGGACAGCGTCGCGATTGGCTCTGGCTCTATTGCTGCCGCTGAAAACAGCGTGGCGTTAGGCACAAATTCCGTCGCAGATGAAGCTAATACTGTGTCTGTCGGCTCTTCTACTCAACAACGCCGTATTACCAACGTTGCCGCAGGGGTGAATAACACTGACGCGGTTAATGTGGCTCAACTGAAAGCCTCAGAAGCAGGCTCCGTGCGTTATGAAACCAATGCAGATGGCTCGGTTAACTATAGCGTGCTCAACCTGGGAGACGGGAGTGGCGGCACCACTCGGATCGGCAATGTTTCAGCGGCGGTGAATGATACGGATGCGGTTAACTATGCGCAATTGAAACGCAGCGTCGAAGAAGCAAACACCTATACCGACCAAAAAATGGGTGAAATGAACAGCAAAATCAAAGGCGTAGAAAACAAGATGAGCGGCGGTATCGCTTCAGCGATGGCGATGGCCGGTCTGCCACAAGCCTACGCCCCGGGCGCCAACATGACCTCGATTGCTGGCGGTACGTTTAATGGTGAAAGTGCCGTCGCCATTAGTGTCTCCATGGTAAGTGAAAGCGGGGGCTGGGTGTATAAATTGCAAGGAACCAGCAACAGCCAGGGCGATTACTCTGCGGCCATTGGCGCGGGCTTCCAGTGGTAATGAAGTAACAACACTCCCGACATCAAAGGCAATGGCATAATGCCATTGCCTTTTCACTTCCCTTTGCTGTCCTCTCCCCTCAATTGGCCCTACCAATTTTAGCCCGTTACCACAGCCTACTCACATTTCACTAAATTAACTCTACAATACCGTTGCCAATAAATAACATCTGGTTAACTATTTGTTGTCATTATCCATACACAACAATATTGGCAGGACCACTTTTACACATAATGTGACCCCAACGAGATGAGCAAAGATTCATCCCATTATGCGTGTGGTTCTCAGGAGACCTGCAATGAACCTCTGGCAACAAAACTATGACCCGGCGGGTAATATCTGGCTTTCCAGCCTGATCGCATCGCTCCCAATCCTGTTCTTCTTTTTCGCCCTGATTAAACTCAAGCTGAAAGGCTACGTTGCCGCTTCGTGGACGGTGGTTATCGCGCTCGCCGTTGCGCTGCTGTTCTATAAAATGCCGGTCGATCACGCGCTGGCATCGGTCGTGTATGGCTTCTTCTACGGGCTATGGCCGATTGCCTGGATAATCATCGCCGCGGTCTTCGTCTATAAAATTTCGGTCAAGACCGGGCAGTTTGACATTATTCGCTCGTCAATTCTGTCGATTACCCCCGATCAACGTCTGCAAATGCTGATTGTCGGCTTCTGCTTCGGCGCGTTCCTTGAAGGCGCGGCGGGTTTCGGCGCGCCGGTGGCGATAACCGCCGCGCTGCTGGTGGGTCTGGGCTTTAATCCGCTGTATGCGGCAGGGTTGTGCCTGATTGTAAACACCGCGCCAGTCGCCTTTGGCGCGATGGGGATCCCGATTCTGGTTGCCGGACAGGTCACGGGCCTGGACAGCTTTGAAATCGGTCAGATGGTAGGCCGCCAGTTGCCGTTCCTGACCATTATCGTGCTGTTCTGGATTATGGCGATTATGGACGGCTGGCGCGGCGTGAAAGAAACCTGGCCTGCGGTGATGGTCTCTGGCGGTTCGTTTGCTATCGCCCAGTATCTCAGCTCCAACTTTATCGGGCCGGAACTGCCGGACATCATCTCTTCGCTGGTGTCTCTGGTGTGTCTGACGCTGTTCCTCAAACGTTGGCAGCCGGTACGCATCTTCCGCTTCGGCGATATGGGCGCGTCGCAGGTCGATCAGACGCTGGCCCGCACCCGCTATACGACAGGGCAAATTGTTCGCGCCTGGTCGCCGTTTCTGTTCCTGACCGCCACGGTCACTCTCTGGAGCGTACCGCCGTTTAAAGCGCTGTTTGCCCCCGGCGGCGCGCTGTATGACTGGGTAATTAACGTTCCGGTACCGTATCTCGATAAACTGGTCGCCCGTATGCCGCCGGTCGTACACGAAGCGACTGCTTACGCTGCGGTGTATAAATTTGACTGGTTCTCCGCCACCGGCACTGCAATCCTGTTTGCCGCGCTGTTGTCTATCGTCTGGCTGAAAATGAAACCCTCAGCCGCAATCCAGACCTTTGGCAGCACGCTGAAAGAGCTGGCGTTGCCGATTTACTCCATCGGTATGGTGCTGGCGTTCGCGTTTATCTCGAACTATTCCGGGCTTTCTTCCACGCTGGCGTTGGCGCTGGCGCACACCGGCAGCGCCTTCACGTTCTTCTCACCGTTCCTCGGCTGGCTGGGGGTATTTCTGACCGGCTCGGATACCTCATCTAACGCGCTGTTTGCCTCTCTACAGGCTACCGCAGCGCAGCAAATCGGCGTCTCTGATGTGCTGATGGTGGCGGCGAATACCACTGGAGGCGTAACCGGGAAGATGATCTCGCCGCAGTCTATCGCCATCGCCTGCGCGGCGGTGGGACTGGTAGGGAAAGAGTCCGATCTGTTCCGTTTTACTGTCAAACACAGCCTGATCTTCACCTGTATGGTGGGCGTGATCACTACGCTTCAGGCCTATGTTTTAACCTGGATGATTCCGTGATTGTGATACCAAAACGCCTGTCAGACGAGATTGCCTCTCGCGTGCGGGCACTGATTGAAGAACAAAACCTGGAAGCGGGCATGAAATTGCCCGCCGAGCGCCAGTTGGCTCTACAGCTTGGCGTATCACGCAACTCTTTACGCGAAGCGCTGGCGAAGCTGGTCAGCGAAGGCGTGCTGGTGAGTCGTCGCGGCGGCGGGACATTTGTCCGCTGGCAGCACGAAACTTGGTCTGAACAGAATATCGTGCAGCCGCTGAAAATGCTGATGGCGAACGATCCGAACTACAGTTTCGACATTCTGGAAGCCCGCCACGCCATTGAAGCCAGTACGGCCTGGCACGCCGCCATGCGTGCCACCGCTGCCGACAAAGAGAAAATCAGACTCTGCTTTGATGCGACGCTCAGCGAAGACCCGGATCTCGCCTCCCAGGCCGACGTGCGCTTTCATCTGGCGATCGCGGAAGCCTCGCACAATGTGGTGCTGTTGCAAACCATGCGCGGTTTCTTCGACGTCCTGCAATCCTCCGTCAAACAGAGTCGCCAGCGTATGTATCTCGTTCCGCCCGTATTCTCAAAGCTGACGGAACAACACCAGGCGGTGATGGATGCCATTCTAGACGGTAACGCCGAGGGCGCGCGTAAAGCGATGATGGCGCACCTCAGTTTTGTCCACACTACGATTAAACGATTTGATGAAGACCAGGCCCGCCAGGCGCGTATTACCCGCCTGCCCGGCGACCATAATGAGATGACCAGGGAGAATAAATCATGATTATTTCAGCAGCCAGCGATTATCGCGCCGCAGCTCAGCGCACGTTGCCTCCTTTCCTCTTCCACTACATCGACGGCGGCGCGTATGCGGAATATACCCTGCGCCGAAATGTGGAAGACCTGTCGCAAGTCGCTCTGCGCCAGCGTGTGCTGAAAAATATGTCCGATTTAAGCCTGGAAACGACCCTGTTTAACGAAACGTTGTCGATGCCGGTGGCATTAGCGCCGGTAGGTCTGTGCGGCATGTACGCCCGTCGCGGCGAAGTACAGGCCGCCGCCGCCGCAGACGCAAAGGGCATTCCGTTCACCCTTTCCACCGTCTCCGTCTGTCCGATTGAAGAAGTTGCACCAACCATTCAGCGCCCGATGTGGTTCCAGCTTTATGTGCTGCGTGACCGGGGCTTTATGCGCAACGCGCTTGAACGTGCGAAAGCGGCGGGCTGCTCCACGCTGGTCTTTACCGTGGATATGCCAACGCCGGGCGCGCGCTACCGTGACGCCCACTCCGGGATGAGCGGCCCAAACGCGGCCATGCGCCGTTACTGGCAGGCGGTGATGCACCCTAAATGGGCGTGGGATGTCGGCCTGAACGGTCGCCCGCATGATTTAGGCAATATTTCCGCCTATCTGGGTAAACCGACCGGCCTTGAGGACTATATCGGCTGGCTGGCAAATAACTTCGATCCGTCCATCTCCTGGAAAGATCTGGAGTGGATACGCGAATTCTGGGACGGCCCAATGGTGATCAAAGGGATCCTCGATCCAGAAGATGCCCGCGATGCGGTACGTTTCGGCGCTGACGGTATCGTGGTGTCGAATCACGGCGGCCGCCAGCTCGATGGCGTGCTCTCTTCCGCCCGCGCCCTGCCCGCCATTGCCGATGCGGTGAAAGGCGATATCGCCATTCTGGCGGATAGCGGGATTCGTAACGGGCTGGATGTCGTGCGTATGATTGCGTTGGGGGCCGATACCGTACTGCTGGGTCGGGCCTATCTCTACGCGCTGGCGACGGCAGGAAAAGCGGGGGTCGCCAACCTGCTGGACCTGGTCGAGAAAGAGATGAAAGTCGCCATGACCCTGACCGGCGCGAAATCCATTAGCGAAATCAGTGGCGATTCACTGGTGCAGGAACTGGGGAAAAGTTTGCCCGCCGCGCTGGCGCCAATGAGCAAAGGCGATGCCGCCTGAACGCCTGGCGCGTGAGAGCCCGGTAAATTTCTGCTATTCTGCCCCCCGCATTTAAGGGGGCATCATGCTTAACATCGTACTCTTCGAACCAGAAATCCCGCCGAATACCGGCAACATCATTCGTCTTTGCGCCAATACCGGCTTTCGTCTGCACATCATCGAACCGATGGGGTTTACCTGGGATGATAAGCGCTTACGCCGCGCAGGGCTGGACTATCACGAATTCGCCGCGGTTCAGCGCCATCACGATTATGCCGCCTTTGTCGCCGCCGAAAACCCGCAGCGCCTGTTTGCGTTGACGACAAAGGGTACGGCCGCCCATAGCGCCGTAAGCTATCAGGATGGCGATTATTTGATGTTTGGCCCGGAAACGCGCGGCCTGCCCGCCAGCATTCTCGATGCGTTGCCTAAAGAGCAGAAGATTCGCATTCCGATGATGCCGGATAGCCGTAGCATGAACCTGTCGAATGCGGTGTCGGTGGTGGTGTATGAAGCGTGGCGCCAGTTAGGATATCCCGGCGCGGTATTGCGGTCGTAATATATTCAATGCCGGATGGCGGCTAACACCTGATCCGGCCTGGCCGATCCCGATGGCATGTTCCCTTTTATGCGGACTCTCGCTCAATCAAATGAAAGCCAATATCCACAATAGCTTCTGCGCACGGTTTCTGTTCAATACGATCGGCCAACAGCGTAGCGGCGCGCTGGCCAATGGCGCGTCTGTCAACGCTTACGGTAGTAATTGACGGTCGATTGCTGGCGGCAAAATCAAGGTCGCCAAAACCAATAACCGCTAAATCATGCGGGATGCGCAAACCACGGCTTTCCGCCTCCATCATCGCCCCCTGTGCCAGGGTATCAGAACTGCAAACAATGACATCAAACGTCCCTTCGTCAAAAAGCTGGCTTAAACCGCTGCGCCCCAGTGAAAGCGATGCCGGAAGGGGGACATCTACCTGCGGTACGGCATGAATAGCGTGGCGTTGAAGAACACTACATAACCCCTGCTTACGTTGCGCGGCTCGGCGATCGGCGGTCCACAACAAGCCGGGACGACGATAGCCCTTACTCAGAAGATACTCCCCCGTCGCCTGCCCGACTTTTTCATGGGAAAAACCGACCAGCATATCAAGCGGCGTGGGCGTTAAGTCCCAAATTTCCACCACCGGAATAGCCGCGTTCAGGATGACCTTTTTCAGTTCTATCGTGTGATGGATCCCGGTAAGCACCACGCCATCGGGGCGGTGGGAAAGCAGTGTCGCCACCAATTCCGCTTCCGTTTGTTCGGTATATCCCGCCACGCACAGCAATATGTGATATCCGCGTCGGGCCAGTTCATCGCTCAGCGACTGGATGGTATCGACAAACATGTTGTTGTTAATTTGCGGCACGACGACAGCGATTAATTTACTCCGTCGCGACGCCAGACCACCGGCTAACGCGTTGGGTATGTAGCCTGTGACGCGAACCGCCTGCATGACTTTCTCAACCGTTTTGGGGCGAACCAGTTGTGGCGAATTCAATGCCCGGCTGACTGTCATCGGAGACAGCCCGGCGCTACGTGCTACATCTTCCAGCGTCGGCGCACGAGGTGATTTGGTTCTCTTCACGTCTGATGCCCCTGCAAAGATTGGCTGATTTATCCGCGCATTATTCATCATGCCTGCGGCTATTGCCAGCTTCGCATCAGGAAAGGCCGTAAATACAGTAGCTTATCAAGCTCAGTCATTACAAAATGATAGCGCCATCATTTTATATTATGCATTTCCCCAGATATTTTTGGATCGTGATCCATTTTGCAATAAATCCTGCTTTTTATACGACATATGTGATCAAATGTTCAAATCAACATCAACTTTCTGGATCCTGCGCTCGCTTAATAATAAAAATGTTAGCGCAATCATTTTGTGATTATCAGGAGAAAAAAAATGGCTTTAAGCGCAAATTCCGACGCCGTAACGTATGCAAAAGCGGCGAATACCAGAACCGCGGCAGAAACCGGCGATCGTATCGAATGGGTGAAGCTATCACTGGCTTTTCTACCGCTGGCGACGCCAGTGAGTGACGCGAAGGTACTGACCGGTCGCCAGAAACCTTTGACCGAAGTGGCAATCATCATTGCCGAAATCCGCAGTCGCGATGGCTTTGAGGGCGTTGGTTTTAGCTACTCCAAACGTGCTGGCGGCCAGGGTATTTATGCTCACGCCAAAGAGATAGCCGATAATCTACTGGGCGAAGATCCCAATGATATCGATAAAATATACACCAAGCTGCTGTGGGCCGGAGCCTCGGTGGGGCGTAGCGGGATGGCGGTACAGGCTATCTCCCCTATCGATATCGCCTTATGGGATATGAAGGCTAAACGTGCCGGTCTGCCACTGGCAAAACTGTTGGGCGCGCACCGCGACTCCGTTCAGTGTTACAACACTTCGGGAGGGTTCTTGCATACACCGCTCGATCAAGTGCTGAAAAATGTGGTGATTTCCCGCGAAAATGGCATTGGCGGTATTAAGTTGAAAGTCGGACAACCCAACTGCGCTGAGGATATTCGCCGCTTAACCGCAGTACGTGAAGCGCTTGGGAATGAGTTCCCGTTAATGGTTGACGCTAACCAGCAGTGGGATCGCGAAACGGCTATCCGCATGGGGCGTAAAATGGAACAGTTCAATCTTATCTGGATTGAAGAACCATTAGATGCTTACGACATCGAAGGCCACGCCCAGCTTGCTGCCGCGCTGGATACGCCTATCGCCACCGGGGAAATGCTGACCAGTTTCCGGGAACACGAGCAGTTGATTCTGGGCAATGCCAGCGATTTCGTTCAGCCAGATGCGCCGCGTGTCGGCGGTATCTCTCCGTTCCTGAAGATTATGCATCTGGCGGCGAAACACGGGCGTAAGCTGGCGCCGCACTTTGCGATGGAAGTACACCTGCACCTTTCCGCAGCGTATCCCCTGGAGCCGTGGCTGGAACATTTCGAGTGGCTGAACCCATTATTCAACGAGCAACTTGAGCTGCGCGATGGCCGCATGTGGATTTCCGATCGTCATGGTCTGGGTTTTACGCTCAGTGAACAAGCGCGCCGCTGGACACAATTAACATGTGAATTTGGCAAACGCCCTTAACCCGACTGGCGGGAATCCGTCCCGCCTCTCTTACCTTACAGGATGCATTCTGCCCTTATCTGAGGAGTAGATAATGAACACAATAATAAAGCGCACAAAAGTGCGTCATACCATTCTTATATTTTTATTTCTTGCTACCGTATTTAATTATGCGGATCGCGCAACTCTATCCGTAGTTGCCCCAATAATGAGTAAAGAATTAGGTTTTGATCCGGAAGCGATGGGCCTGGCTTTCTCCTCATTTGGTATTGCCTATGTCATTATGCAACTACCCGGCGGTTGGCTATTAGACCGCTACGGTTCACGACTGGTTTACGGTTGCGCATTGATTGGCTGGTCGTTAGTAACCATGTTTCAGGGAACGATCTATCTGTATGGCAGCCCATTAATTGTACTGGTTATTCTACGTCTGTTGATGGGCGCGATTGAAGCGCCTGCCTTTCCGGCGAACAGTCGTTTAAGCGTACAATGGTTTCCCAATAATGAACGAGGTTTCGTTACTTCAGTTTATCAGGCTGCGCAATATATCTCGCTGGGCATTATCACCCCGCTAATGACGATCATTCTGCATAATTTAAGCTGGCATTTTGTCTTCTATTATATTGGCGCTATTGGCGTGATGCTCGGTATATTCTGGTTAATGAAAGTCAAAGATCCGATGCACCATCCAAAAGTTAATCAAGCGGAAATTGACTATATTCGTAGCGGTGGTGGCGAGCCCTCTCTGGGCTGTAAAAAGGAGCCGCAGAAAATAACGTTCGCGCAGATTAAAACCGTCTGTGTTAACCGGATGATGATCGGTGTTTACATCGGGCAATTCTGCGTCACCTCTATCACCTGGTTCTTCCTGACCTGGTTCCCGACCTACCTGTACCAGGCGAAAGGCATGTCGATTCTGAAAGTCGGTTTTGTGGCCAGTATTCCAGCCATTGCCGGTTTTATTGGCGGCCTGCTCGGCGGCGTGTTCTCCGACTGGCTACTCAAACGCGGCTATAGCCTTACCGTCGCGCGGAAACTGCCTGTTATCTGCGGTATGTTGCTCTCTTGCGTAATTGTGATCGCCAACTACACCTCTTCAGAATTTGTGGTCATTGCGGCGATGAGTCTGGCCTTTTTTGCCAAAGGGTTTGGTAACCTGGGCTGGTGCGTACTCAGCGACACCTCGCCGAAGGAAGTTCTGGGTATTGCCGGCGGCGTATTTAACATGTGCGGCAATATGGCAAGCATCGTTACGCCGCTGGTCATCGGCGTGATTCTTGCCAATACTCAGTCGTTCGACTTTGCCATTTTATACGTTGGCTCGATGGGACTTATTGGTCTCATTTCATATCTGTTTATCGTCGGCCCGCTGGATCGCATCACGCTGACATCATCCGCAGCCTGATTGTCCACATTGCGAATTCTTCGCTCCGCTGTTCCGGGATTGCACTCCATCGGAACAGCGTTTTTTAGTTGTACCGCGCAATTCAGATGCCGTCGCCATACTCAAACGTATGGTGTATCCCGTTGAAATGCTGGTCCATATCCATCGACGGCTTATCGCTGCCCGGCTTGCCGACAATACGCGCCGGAACGCCTGCGGCGGTAGTGTGCGGCGGGACAGGCTGTAAAACGACGGAACCTGCGCCAATTTTCGCGCCGCGCCCCACCTCGATATTGCCGAGAATTTTCGCGCCCGCGCCAATCATCACGCCTTCGCGGATTTTAGGATGGCGATCGCCGCTCGTTTTCCCGGTACCGCCCAGGGTGACGGATTGCAGGATCGACACATCATCCTCAATAACCGCCGTCTCCCCCACCACAATACCGGTGGCATGGTCGAGCATAATCCCACGGCCAATTTTCGCTGCCGGGTGAATATCCACCTGAAACGAGACCGAAACCTGATTTTGCAGGAAGATGGCCAGCGCGCGGCGACCTTCATTCCACAACCAGTGACCAATGCGGTAGGCCTGTAGCGCATGAAAGCCTTTCAGATATAACAGCGGCGTGGAGTATTTATCCACCGCCGGATCGCGAGTGCGCACGGCCTGAATATCGCAGGCTGCCGACGCGATCATTTCCGGGTCGGCGGCATAGGCTTCTTCAACTACTTCACGGATAGCGATAGCGGGCATGATGGGCGATGCCAGTTTATTTGCCAGCATATAGCTCAGCGCACTGCCCAGATTTTCATGCTTGAGTAGCGTGGCGTGATAAAAACTGGCCAACATAGGCTCACAGTCAGCTAAAGCGCGGGCTTCAGCTTTAATATTCTTCCAGACGATTTCCAGTTCTTCACACGGCATGGCTTACTCCAGACGGGCAGAAAACGACCAACCCGTTCTGTGCGGGTTGGGTCGTTTATGCAAACAGTTCCTTACGGCTAGTGGCGACTCAGCTCTTCCTTGCGGGCGCGACCTAATAACGTTAATGCTGCCTCGCGCGCGTTTTTTCCGCAATACAAAACTTGATAAATTTCCTCGGTTATTGGCATTTCAACACCAAAACGGTGCGCCAATTCACGAACTTCTTTCGTATTGCGATAGCCTTCGACCACCTGGCCAATCTTATCCTGCGCGCCTTTAACGTCCATGCCCTGGCCAAGCATCATGCCAAAACGACGGTTGCGCGACTGGTTGTCGGTACAGGTCAGCACCAGATCGCCTAAACCCGCCATCCCCATAAAGGTGGCGGGATCGGCGCCAAGCGCTGCGCCAAGCCGCGACATTTCGGTCAGTCCACGCGTGATTAGCGCCGTGCGGGCGTTCGCGCCGAAGCCGATGCCGTCAGACATCCCCGCGCCAATCGCAATCACGTTTTTCACCGCGCCGCCAAGCTGCACGCCGATAAAATCCGCATTGATATAGACGCGAAAACTTTTTCCGCAGTGCAACAGTTGCTGGAGATCGTCGGCAAAGGTCTCATCGGTTGAGGCCAGAGAGATTGCCGTCGGCAAACCCGCCGCCAATTCTTTAGCGAACGTCGGGCCAGAAATCACCGCCAGCGGGATTTGATCGCCTAACGCTTCGCGAGCGACATCCTGCAACAGGCGCCCCGTTTCCGCTTCCAGGCCTTTGGTCGCCCATACCAGACGCGCATCCGGACGCATCAGCGGTTTAATCTGCCGCAGCACGTCGCTGAAAACATGGCTTGGCACCACCACCAGAATGTTACGACTGGCCGCCAGCGCGGTTGCTAAGTCGCTTTCCAGGTGTAACGTATCGGGAAAAGGCACATCGGGAAGGAACGCGACGTTGCAGCGATCGTGCTCCAGGGTCGCGATATGTTTTGGGTCGTGGCCCCACAGGACAACCTGGTGGCCGTTTCTCGCCAGAGTGATGGCGAGAGCGGTGCCGTACGAGCCGGCACCGATGACTGTCATTGACGCATTACTTTGGTTCATCAGGCATCCTGATGTTCTTCAGTACCTTCGCCAGCCTGCTGCTGCAAATAGTTCATGAACAGCGCATCAAAATTGACCGGCGCAAGGTTCAGTTGCGGGAACGTACCGCGTGAAACCAGACTGGTGATGCACTCGCGAGCATACGGGAACAGAATGTTCGGGCAGTATGCGCCCAGGCAATGCGCCATCTGAGTGCCTTCAATACCGCTGATGGAGAAAATACCGGCCTGCTGAACTTCGCACAGGAACGCGGTTTCTTCCCCCAGGGAAGCCGTTACGGTAACACGCAGCACAACTTCATAAACATCATCCGCCAGTTGGGAAGATGCCGTATCAAGATCTAGTTTAACCTCTGGCTGCCAATCTTTCTGGAAAACATGCGGTGCGTTTGGCGCTTCGAAAGAAACATCCTTGGTATAGATACGTTGGATCTGGAAAGCCATTTCAGTGTTATTTTGTTCTGACATGTGTAAAACCCTTTAGTGTTGTCCTTAAATACTTGAGTACGCCTTAACGCAACAGCGGATCCAGTCCACCACGCGCATCCAGCGCATACAAGTCGTCACAACCGCCAATGTGCTGTGCATCAATAAAAATTTGCGGAACCGTCGTTCGGCCACTACGTTTGATCATCTCTTCACGCTTCACGGCGTCGCCGTCAATCGCAATTTCCTGGAAACTCACGCCCTTGCTGTTTAACAGCGCCTTTGCACGATGGCAAAACGGGCAGGTTGCTTTGGTGTAGATTTCAATATTGGCCATGACTTCGCTCCTATTTTTTACCCGATGGATTTCATGTCGACGCAAGGGCAAGTCATTCCCCTTGCGTCATGAAAACGACGGGTAATCACTTACCGCGCACCAGAGGCAGATTCTCGCCGCTCCAGCCTGCTACGCCTTCTTTCAACACAAAGACCTTTTCAAAGCCGGCTTTTGTCAGCGCGTTAGCGGATTCCTGGCACTGCATACCAGAACCGTCGACCACGATAATCGGCTTGTCTTTGTGCTTTTCCAGTTCGCCAACATTGTTGGCTTTGATTTCGCTCGGCAGCAAATTGGTCGCGCCAGCGATATGGCCTTTACGGAAATCGTCACGTTGACGTAAATCCACAACAACGGCGTCCTCTTTGTTGATAAGGCGCGTGGCTTCGCCGCGTGTAATCACCTTAACTTTTGAAGTCAGACCCTTGAACGTGGTAAATAAAACCGCCACCAGTAACGCAATCCAGGCGATACTCAGTATGGGATGACGGCCAACAAATTGCATAATTTCTTGCATGGGGGGTAACAACTCCCGACGTAGTGATTAAAAAACCAGGAAAGGAGTATACCTGCGCAGTGGCGCAAATACAGCCAGAGCGTGCACTGGAATGCATTTTTGCGGGGCGCTACGAAAAAAAATCACGCTATTACTTGCCTTCTCACGCCAGCGCGATCCCTTTCTTTGATCTTCTGAGGCTATTTTATCGATTCAGCTGTAGTAAAATTACGCAATTATTTTGTCTATTGAGTATGAGGTTGTCGCAATGTCGGTTTCTAAAAAACCTATGGTACTGGTGATTCTGGATGGCTACGGCTACCGTGAAGAACAGCAGGATAACGCTATCTTAAACGCCAAAACCCCGGTGATGGATGCTCTGTGGGCAAAACGTCCGCATACCCTGATCGACGCATCCGGTCTGGAAGTGGGTCTGCCTGACCGCCAGATGGGCAACTCCGAAGTGGGCCACGTGAACCTGGGCGCAGGCCGCATCGTTTATCAGGACCTGACGCGTCTGGACGTTGAAATTAAAGAACGTACTTTCTTTGCTAACCCAGTCCTGACCAATGCGGTAGACCAGGCGAAAAACGCCGGTAAAGCGGTTCATATTATGGGTCTGCTGTCCGCGGGCGGCGTCCACAGCCACGAAGATCACATTATGGCGATGGTGGAACTGGCCGCAGAGCGCGGCGCAGAAAAAATCTATCTGCACGCCTTCCTCGACGGTCGCGATACGCCGCCGCGCAGCGCTGAAGCCTCGCTGAAAAAATTCGAAGACAAATTCGCCGCGCTGGGCAAAGGCCGCGTGGCGTCTATCGTCGGTCGTTACTACGCTATGGACCGCGACAACCGTTGGGATCGCGTGGAAAAAGCGTATGATCTGATGACCCTGGCGCAGGGCGAATTCCAGGCGGATACCGCTGTGGCTGGCCTGCAGGCCGCTTACGCTCGTGATGAAAACGATGAGTTTGTCAAAGCGACCGTTATCCGCGCCGAGGGCCAGGCTGATGCGGCGATGGAAGACGGCGACACGCTGATTTTCATGAACTTCCGCGCTGACCGCGCGCGCGAAATTACCCGCGCTTTCGTTAACGCTGATTTCGACGGCTTTGCGCGTAAGAAAGTGGTTAATCTGAACTTCGTGATGCTGACCGAATACGCCGCCGACATCAAAACTGCCGTTGCCTACCCACCAGCGTCGCTGGCGAATACCTTTGGCGAATGGATGGCGAAAAACGACAAAACTCAGCTGCGTATTTCCGAAACGGAAAAATATGCGCACGTAACCTTTTTCTTTAACGGCGGCGTAGAAGAACCGTTTGCTGGTGAAGAGCGTATTCTGATCAACTCCCCGAAAGTGGCCACTTATGACCTGCAGCCGGAAATGAGCTCTGCAGAATTGACTGAAAAATTGGTCGCGGCGATCGAAAGCGGTAAGTACGACACCATCATTTGTAACTATCCAAACGGCGATATGGTCGGTCATACCGGCGTGATGGAAGCCGCCATCAAAGCGGTGGAAGCGTTGGATAACTGCATTGAACAGGTAACAAAAGCGGTTGAGTCCGTTGGTGGACAACTGTTGATTACCGCGGACCACGGCAACGCGGAGCAGATGCGCGATCCGGCGACCGGTCAGGCGCATACCGCCCACACCAACCTGCCGGTGCCGCTGATTTATGTCGGCGAGAAAAACGTGAAGGCGGTCGAAGGCGGCAAACTTTCAGACATTGCGCCTACCATGCTGTCGCTGATGGGGATGGAAATCCCGCAAGAGATGACTGGTAAGCCGCTGTTCATCGTGGAATAATCCCTCCCCATGAGGGGAAAGGCGATTAACACCATTCAACAGGCCGTGAAACCAAGAACGTTTTCAGTCAGGCCTTTGTTCTACGCCAGCGTACTTAGCGCTGGCGTATTGTTGTGCGCCTTTTCCGCCCACGCGGATGACCGTGATCAACTCAAATCTATTCAGGCCGATATCGCCGCGAAAGAACGCGACGTACGCCAGCAGCAGCAGCAGCGCGCCAGCCTCCTGGCACAACTTAAAGCCCAGGAAGAGGCCATCTCGGCCGCAGCGCGTAAGCTGCGCGAAACGCAAAGCACTCTGGATCAGTTAAACGCGCAAATTGATGAGATGAACGCCTCAATTGCCAAACTGGAGCAGCAAAAAGCCAGCCAGGAGCGTAATCTCGCCGCACAGTTGGACGCCGCTTTCCGCCAGGGCGAACACACCGGCATTCAGCTTATTCTTAGCGGAGAAGAAAGCCAGCGTGGGCAACGCCTGCAGGCCTACTTCGGCTATCTGAACCAGGCGCGCCAGGAGACTATCGCCGAACTGAAACAGACTCGCGAACAGGTCGCCACACAAAAAGCCGAGCTGGAAGAGAAGCAAAGCCAACAACAAACGTTGCTGTATGAACAGCGCGCTCAGCAGGCCAAGCTGGAGCAGGCGCGTAATGAACGTAAGAAAACGCTTGCCGGACTGGAGTCGTCTATTCAGCAAGGCCAGCAACAGTTAAGCGAACTGCGCGCCAACGAATCACGCCTACGCAACAGTATCGCGCGGGCGGAAGCGGCGGCCAAAGCGCGAGCGGAGCGTGAAGCCCGCGAAGCGCAGGCGGTACGCGATAAGCAGCAGGAAGCCTCGCGTAAAGGCAGCACCTATAAGCCGACGGAAAGCGAGCGTTCGCTAATGTCCCGCACCGGCGGTCTGGGCGCGCCTCGCGGTCAGGCATACTGGCCGGTACGCGGCCCGATATTGCATCGCTATGGCGAACGGCTGCAGGGTGAGCTACGTTGGAAGGGGATGGTGATCGGCGCGTCGGAAGGCACCGAGGTCAAAGCCATCGCCGACGGCAGGGTGATTCTGGCGGACTGGCTGCAAGGCTATGGTCTGGTGGTGGTCGTGGAGCATGGTAAAGGCGATATGAGCCTTTACGGCTATAATCAGAGCGCGCTGGTCAGCGTAGGCGCGCAGGTGCGCGCCGGACAACCTATCGCCCTTGTGGGCAGTAGCGGCGGTCAGGGTAGACCCTCGCTTTATTTCGAAATTCGTCGCCAGGGTCAGGCCGTCAATCCACAGCCGTGGTTGGGAAGATAAGTTTTGCCTCAGTTTCGTCGCTCCATTCTCACGCTGGCCACTTTGCTGGCGTTTGCACATCCCGTTTTCGCTGGCAAGCTCGCCATCGTGATTGATGATTTTGGCTATCGCCCGCACACGGAAAACCAGGTTCTGGCGCTGCCGCCAAACATCTCCGTCGCCGTACTGCCCAACGCGCCGCATGCGCGCGAAATGGCAACTAAAGCGCACAATAGCGGGCATGAGGTGTTAATCCATCTGCCGATGGCGCCGCTAAGCAAACAGCCTCTGGAGAAGGATACGCTGCGACCAGATATGAGCAGCGATGAGATCGAGCGCATTATCCGCGAGGCGGTAAACAACGTGCCGTATGCCGTTGGGCTTAATAACCACATGGGCAGCGCAATGACTTCCAGCCTGTTCGGTATGCAAAAAGTTATGCAGGCGCTGGAACATTACAATCTCTATTTTCTCGACAGCATGACGATTGGCAATAGCCAGGCGATGCGCGCGGCATCCGGTACGGGTGTGAAAGTGATCAAGCGCAAAGTGTTCCTCGACGATACGCAAAACGAGGCGGATATCCGTCGTCAGTTTAATCGCGCTATCGAACTGGCCCGTCGCAACGGTTCCGCTATCGCGATTGGTCATCCACATCCCGCAACGGTTCGCGTGCTGCAACAGATGGTTTATCGCCTGCCGGCGGATATCACCCTGGTACGCCCAGGCAGCCTGCTCAACGAACCGCAGGTAGATACGTCCCGACCTGGTGTGACGCCGCAGAAAATTGACGCGCCGCGCAATCCCTTCCGCGGCGTGAAGATGTGCAAGCCGAAAAAACCGCTGCAACCGGTCTACGCTACGCGCTTTTTCAGCGTCATCGGCGAGAGCATTACGCAAAGTTCCGTGATTGTCTGGTTTCAGCACCAGTGGCAAGGCTGGGGGAAAATCGCCGCGCCTAAAAACGTGAGCGCTAAGACAAATTGAGCGCCTTACGGGCCATACGACGGTGCGACAAAGTTTTGTCGCGCCATTGCCACAGCCGGAAGGACCAGAGCAGCGTCTGATAAGCCGCTTTCGCGCTGCAGACGTTAGCCATCATCCGTCTATACATGCCAGAAGTAAAAATTTCGGCAATCATACGCTGGCGGGTCAAAATATCAGGCTCTTTACGTACCGCATGACAAACGCGTAACGCTTCCCAGGTAATTTGCTGGCGAAATTCCGGATAAATCGGAATACGACGGGCATAATCACGATTGAGCTTTTCTAATAATCGCGTAATTTTAATATAATGCCGCTGATAATTAAGATTTTTATTGCCTTGTCTTTGCAAACGGCTTACCGAATTATCATGCAGGAAATATTTATATAATGATTGTTCGGTATAACGTACGCGCGTGGCATTAAACATAACTTCCGTCGACCATAATATGTCCTGATGATGCAGTCCGGGAACGAAAGTAATATTGTTATCGATAATTAACGCACGTCGATAAACGCCCATCCAGACAACATGCGTCCAGCGCCGCGAGGCCAGCGCCATACGCAACCAATCCGGTCCGCTTAATACCCCGGTGGAACGCAGACGATCGGTCGGAATAGATTGCCAGGCATGCCCGGTTTTTCGGACGCACCAGTCCGCATTACACTGCGCAACGTCCAGATCATCGTTAAGCGCCATAGTCATCAGCGTTTCATACATCTTCGGGTAGACCAGGTCATCCGCATCGACAAAGGCGACGTAATCGCCGGTCGCCGCTTGCAGGCCAAGATTACGGGCGACAGATGCGCCAGCATTGGCCTGATGAAGCAGTCGAACATGCGGGTAATGTTCCGCGTAATGTTTTGCTATCTCAACGGAATGATCCGTCGATCCATCATTCACAATAATAATTTCCAGCGCCGACCACGTTTGCGCGATTAACGACGCCATGCAAGCATTAAAATCCGCTCCCGCATTATATAACGGGACAATGATACTCACTTTGGTTTTACTATTTTTCATAACGATTACCAGAAAAACCTTAATTTACCCTGCCTTTATACTGTGGCTCTATTAAGAAACTATTAAGCCGCCATAATTAATTTTTACAGTAAAAAGCAAGCACAAAACCCAGAGTAGAGCGTGACGTTAGCGAGTAAAATAAGAGTAAAGCGCAATTACGAATGCTTGATGTCTATGACAATTCTTTACGGCTTTCCAGATTTTCCCTAACAAAAAAGGTTGGTGAATGACACCAACCTTTTACGATGAAACGTATATCAGACCCGATAAATATCATCGGGTCTCTATACCCTTCATACTTCAAGTTGCTTATGTGTTGGCTACGGATTACTCGGCCCATCCATGGGCCTCGTCCTGACGGGCCGTCGCAAGCGACGTTCAAATCTGCTCCCGGCAGATTTGTCGTTCACCCCAGTCACATAGTTATCTATGCTCCTGGGGACTCACTCCCTTGCCGCCTTTAAGCAACTCGAATTATTTTGGGTATATACATATTAATCCCAGCTCAGAATAACTTTTCCTGACTGGCCTGAACGCATGGCGTCAAAACCTTTCTGGAAATCATCAATAGAGAAACGATGGGTGATAATCGGTGACAGATCCAGACCGGACTGGATCAGCGCCGCCATTTTGTACCACGTTTCGAACATCTCACGACCATAAATACCTTTAATGAACAAGCCCTTAAAGATAACTTTTGTCCAGTCGATAGACATATCTGATGGCGGAATCCCCAGCATCGCAATACGACCGCCGTGATTCATGGTGTCCAGCATGGTACGAAACGCCGGCGGCGCGCCGGACATCTCCAGACCCACATCAAACCCTTCGGTCATTCCCAGCTCCGCCATGACGTCGTTCAGGCTCTCTTTCGCGACGTTGACCGCGCGGGTGACGCCCATTTTACGCGCCAGCTCCAGACGGTATTCATTGACGTCAGTAATCACCACATGACGCGCGCCGACATGTTTCGCCACCGCGGCGGCCATTACGCCGATTGGCCCCGCCCCCGATACCAGTACATCTTCGCCGACCAGATCGAAAGACAGCGCCGTATGCACCGCATTACCAAACGGGTCGAAAATAGAGGCTAAATCATCAGAAATGTTATCCGGGATTTTAAACGCATTGAACGCCGGGATGACCAGATATTCCGCGAAGCAGCCGGGACGGTTGACGCCCACGCCGGTGGTGTTGCGACACAGGTGAGTACGACCGCCACGGCAGTTGCGGCAATGACCGCAGGTGATATGACCTTCGCCGGAGACGCGATCGCCGATTTTAAAGCCTTTCACTTCCTGACCGATGCCGACCACTTCGCCGACATATTCATGCCCCACGACCATCGGAACCGGGATGGTTTTTTGCGACCAGTCATCCCAGTTATAGATGTGAACGTCAGTGCCGCAGATGGCTGTTTTACGGATTTTAATCAGCAAATCGTTATGGCCGACTTCCGGTTCCGGAACGTCGGTCATCCAGATGCCCTCTTCCGCTTTCAGTTTGGATAACGCTTTCATCTTACATCCTCAGGCAATCACGCCCAGTTGTTTACCAATACGCGTGAACGCGTCTACCGCACGCGTAATTTGCTCAGGCGTATGCGCCGCAGACATCTGGGTACGAATACGCGCCTGACCTTTTGGTACGACCGGATAGAAGAAACCGGTAACGTAAATGCCCTCTTTTTGCAGTTCGCGGGCAAATTTCTGCGCGACAACCGCATCTCCCAGCATTACCGGGATGATGGCGTGATCCGCGCCTGCCAGCGTAAATCCCGCGGCAGACATCTGCTCACGGAACTGCCGGGCGTTCGCCCACAAGCGATCGCGCAGTTCTGCGCCCGCTTCCACCATCTCCAACACTTTAATAGAAGCCGCCACGATCGCCGGCGCCAGGGAGTTGGAGAACAGATATGGGCGGGAACGCTGACGCAACCACTCAACGACCTCTTTACGCGCCGCGGTATAGCCGCCGGATGCGCCGCCTAACGCTTTGCCCAGCGTACCGGTAATAATATCTACGCGGCCCATTACGTCGCAGTATTCATGGGAACCGCGACCGTTTTCGCCGACAAAGCCTACCGCGTGAGAATCATCAACCATCACCAGCGCATCGTATTTATCGGCCAGATCACAGACGCCTTTCAGATTGGCGATGACGCCATCCATTGAGAACACCCCGTCGGTGGCGATCAGGACATGACGCGCGCCGGCCTCACGCGCCTCTTTCAGCCGCGCTTCCAGCTCAGCCATATCGTTGTTGGCATAGCGATAGCGCTTCGCTTTACACAAACGCACGCCGTCAATGATAGACGCGTGGTTCAGCGCGTCGGAGATAATGGCGTCTTCCGCGCCCAGCAACGTCTCAAACAAGCCGCCGTTAGCGTCGAAACAGGAGGAATACAGAATCGCATCTTCCATGCCGAGGAAGCTTGCCAGCTTTTGCTCCAGCGCTTTGTGGCTGTCCTGGGTGCCGCAGATAAAACGCACGGACGCCATACCGAAACCGTGGCTGTCCATGCCCGCTTTTGCGGCATTAATCAGCTCAGGATGATTCGCCAGCCCGAGATAGTTATTGGCGCAAAAGTTAATAACATGGCTTCCATCCGCCACGGTGATATCCGCCTGCTGCGCAGACGTAATAATGCGCTCTTCTTTAAACAATCCTTCCGCCCGGGCGGTTTCCAGATCGTTGGTTAACTGTTTGTAAAAATCCCCACGCATTGCGATTCTCCAGACTGGGCAAATTTCAGCACATATTACCCAAAGCGATACGTTGATACGAGATGACGCGTCATCACTTCTTTAAAATGCAGCATAAATCACGCGTATCCTCACGGGTTATCAGTGAATGGATGAATAGTGATATGATAAAAGCATTCATGTCTGAGACAGTCTCTGACACCATAATTCAAAGGTTACAGTTATGATCATCGTTACCGGCGGCGCGGGCTTTATCGGCAGCAATATCGTTAAAGCCCTGAATGATAAAGGTATCACCGATATTCTGGTGGTGGATAACCTGAAAGACGGCACCAAGTTTGTAAACCTGGTGGATCTGAACATTGCTGACTATATGGATAAGGAAGATTTCCTGATCCAGATTATGTCCGGAGAAGAGCTCGGCGATATCGAAGCTATTTTCCATGAAGGCGCCTGCTCTTCCACCACCGAGTGGGACGGCAAGTATATGATGGATAATAACTATCAATACTCCAAAGAGCTGCTGCACTATTGTCTTGAGCGCGAAATCCCGTTCCTCTATGCCTCTTCTGCCGCCACCTATGGCGGTCGCACGTCTGATTTCATCGAATCGCGCGAATACGAAAAACCGCTTAACGTTTACGGCTATTCTAAGTTCCTGTTTGATGAATATGTGCGCCAGATCCTGCCAGAAGCGAACTCGCAGATTGTCGGTTTCCGCTATTTCAACGTCTATGGACCACGTGAAGGCCATAAAGGCAGCATGGCAAGCGTGGCATTTCATCTGAATACACAGTTAAACAACGGCGAAAGCCCGAAACTGTTTGAAGGCAGCGAAAACTTCAAGCGCGACTTCGTTTACGTGGGCGATGTGGCCGCCGTTAACCTGTGGTTCCTGGAAAGCGGCAAGTCCGGCATCTTTAACCTGGGCACAGGCCGTGCGGAATCTTTCCAGGCCGTCGCCGACGCGACGCTGGCATACCATAAAAAAGGCAGCATTGAATACATTCCGTTCCCGGATAAGCTGAAAGGTCGCTATCAGGCGTTTACGCAGGCGGATTTAACCAATCTGCGCAACGCGGGCTACGACAAACCCTTTAAGACCGTCGCCGAAGGCGTCACGGAGTATATGGCCTGGCTGAACCGCGACGCGTAAGTATGAAAATTTTGGTTATTGGCCCGTCCTGGGTGGGCGACATGATGATGTCGCAAAGTCTCTATCGCACGCTTAAAGCGCGCTATCCCCAGGCGATAATCGACGTGATGGCGCCAGCCTGGTGCCGTCCGTTGTTATCGCGTATGCCGGAAGTTAACGAGGCGATACCCATGCCGCTGGGCCACGGCGCACTGGAAATCGGCGAGCGCCGCAGATTGGGCCATAGCCTGCGAGAGAGGCGCTACGATCGCGCCTGGGTGCTGCCAAATTCGTTTAAATCGGCGCTGATTCCTTTCTTTGCCAATATCCCGCACCGTACCGGCTGGCGTGGCGAAATGCGCTATGGCCTGCTGAACGATGCGCGCGTCCTTGATAAAGACGCCTGGCCGCTGATGGTGGAGCGCTACGTGGCGCTGGCCTATGACAAGGGCGTGATGCGCACGGCGAAAGATCTGCCGCAGCCGCTGCTCTGGCCGCAGCTCCAGGTTAGCGAGGGTGAAAAATCGCTGATGTGCAGCGATTTTTCGCTATCTTCTGAACGTCCTCTAATCGGCTTTTGCCCCGGAGCAGAATTTGGCCCGGCAAAACGTTGGCCGCACTATCACTACGCCGAACTGGCAAAGCAGCTCATTAACGAAGGGTATCAGGTCGTGCTGTTTGGCTCGGCAAAAGACCATGAAGCCGGAAATGAGATCCTGGCGGCGCTGAATAGCGAGCAACAGGCATGGTGTCGCAACCTGGCAGGGGAAACCCAGCTGGAACAGGCCGTCATTCTGATAGCCGCCTGTAAAGCCATCGTCACTAACGATTCCGGACTGATGCACGTCGCGGCGGCGCTCGACCGCCCGCTGGTCGCGTTGTATGGCCCAAGTAGCCCGGATTTCACGCCGCCGCTGTCTCATAAGGCCCGGGTGATTCGTCTCATTACGGGTTACCACAAAGTGCGTAAAGGCGATACGGCGCAAGGCTATCACCAGAGCCTGATCGATATCACGCCGCAACGGGTTCTGGAAGAGCTTCATTCGCTGTTGTCGGAAGAGGGCGTTTAATGCGGGTTTTGATCGTTAAAACATCATCGATGGGCGACGTATTACATACCCTGCCTGCGCTTACCGACGCGCAACAGGCGATTCCGGGGATTCAATTTGATTGGGTTGTCGAAGAAGGGTTTGCGCAAATTCCGTCCTGGCACAGTGCTGTCGATCGCGTGATTCCCGTCGCTATTCGCCGATGGCGCAAGGCCTGGTTTTCCGCGCCCATTAAAGCGGAACGCATAGCCTTTCATCGGGCGGTATGCGCATACCAATACGACGCTGTGATTGATGCGCAGGGGCTGGTAAAAAGCGCGGCGCTGGTGACGCGTCTGGCGCATGGGATAAAGCACGGTATGGACTGGAGTACCGCCCGCGAACCGCTGGCCAGCCTGTTTTATAACCGTAAACACCATATCGCAAAGCAACAACATGCGGTTGAACGGACGCGCGAGCTGTTCGCCAAAAGCCTGGGATACGATAAACCGCAGTCGCAGGGCGATTATGCCATCGCAAAACATTTTCTGCATTGTCAGCAGGCGGTTAGCGATCCATATGCGGTGTTTTTACATGCCACGACCCGCGATGATAAACACTGGCCGGAAGCAAACTGGCGCGAGCTTATCGGCCTGGTGGGCAACACCGGATTACGGATAAAACTTCCCTGGGGCGCGCCTCATGAGGAGGCCCGGGCTAAACGACTGGCCGAAGGCTTTGACTATGTGGATGTGTTACCGCGCATGAGCCTGGAGGAGGTCGCCAGAGTGCTGGCTGGCGCAAAATTTGTCGTATCGGTTGATACCGGCCTGAGCCATCTTTCCGCGGCGCTCGACAGACCGAATATTACGCTATATGGCCCAACGGACCCTGGGTTAATTGGAGGTTATGGGAAGAACCAAATGGCATGCTGCTCACCAGAACAAAACCTGGCGAATTTAGATGCCACAAGCGTATTTGGAAAGATTCATTAAAGAGACTCTGTCTCATCCCAAACCTATTGTGGAGAAAAGATGCTAACCACATCATTAACGTTAAATAAAGAGAAATGGAAGCCGATCTGGAATAAAGCGCTGGTTTTTCTTTTTGTTGCCACGTATTTTCTGGATGGTATTACGCGTTATAAACATTTGATAATCATACTTATGGTTATCACCGCGATTTATCAGGTCTCACGCTCACCGAAAAGTTTCCCCCCTCTTTTCAAAAATAGCGTATTTTATAGCGTAGCAGTATTATCATTAATCCTTGTTTATTCCATACTCATATCGCCAGATATGAAAGAAAGTTTCAAGGAATTTGAAAATACGGTACTGGAGGGTTTCTTATTATATACTTTATTAATTCCCGTACTATTAAAAGATGAAACAAAAGAAACGGTTGCGAAAATAGTACTTTTCTCCTTTTTAACAAGTTTAGGACTTCGCTGCCTTGCAGAGAGTATTCTGTATATCGAGGACTATAATAAAGGGATTATGCCATTCATAAGCTATGCGCATCGACATATGTCCGATTCCATGGTTTTCTTATTTCCAGCATTATTGAATATTTGGCTGTTTAGAAAAAATGCAATTAAGTTGGTTTTTTTGGTGCTTAGCGCTATCTACCTTTTCTTTATCCTGGGAACCCTATCGCGAGGGGCATGGTTGGCGGTGCTTATAGTAGGTGTTCTGTGGGCAATACTGAATCGCCAATGGAAGTTAATAGGAATTGGTGCCATTTTATTAGCCATTATCGGCGCTTTGGTTATCACTCAACATAATAACAAACCAGACCCAGAACATTTACTGTATAAATTACAGCAGACAGATAGCTCATATCGTTATACTAACGGAACCCAGGGCACCGCGTGGATACTGATTCAGGAAAACCCGATCAAGGGCTACGGCTATGGTAATGATGTGTATGATGGTGTTTATAATAAACGCGTTGTCGATTATCCAACGTGGACCTTTAAAGAATCTATCGGTCCGCATAATACCATTCTGTACATCTGGTTTAGTGCAGGCATATTGGGTCTGGCGAGCCTGGCCTATTTATATGGTGCTATCATCAGGGAAACAGCCAGCTCTACCTTCAGGAAAGTAGAGATAAGCCCCTACAATGCTCATCTCTTGCTATTTTTATCTTTCGTCGGTTTTTATATCGTTCGTGGCAATTTTGAACAGGTCGATATTGCTCAAATTGGTATCATTACCGGTTTTCTGCTGGCGCTAAGAAATAGATAAAAAACGCGCTGATACTTATTACGGTATCAGCGCGTTTTCCATCATCAGGACTCAATCACTTATCAAACCAGTTTTTCATTTGTTCCTCGAAACGCTGCGCTACATTTTCCCAACTGTATTTTGAAAACACCAGGGATTTTGCTTTTTCGGCAATCTGGTGGCGTTCCTTATCAGCAAGCGCACGGTTAATATCATTAATTATACTGTCGCTCGACATAGGTTCTGCGAGGTGATAGCCCGTTATGCCATCTAACACAAATTCGCTAATCCCCCCTTTTTTGCTGGCAAGAACCGCTTTTCCTGCTGCCATCGCTTCTACAGCCACCATGCAAAATGCTTCTTCAACCTGAGATGGCACGATAACCAGATCGGCTATATGATAGAAGTTATGCATCTGGTCAGGAGATTGCCCCCCAGCCATAATACAATCCGTTCCAATCTCTTTTGCAGCGTCCAGTACTTTCTTTTGATACTCTGCTTTTTCACCCTTGCGGCTTGCATAAGGGTCGCCAACAACGACAAGTTTAATATTACTTCTTAAGGTACGTAATTGTTTGAACGCCTGCAAAAGCAACAGGATGCCTTTATCAGGCGAAATTCTCCCGGCATATAAGAGAACAGTGGCATCTTCTGCAATATTTAATTGCTGACGAAGATTATCTTGTGGGTTTCTTTTATAAGCCTCAGCACAAAAACCATTAGGCACAATACTAACAGCAGCGGCGGGCAATCTTTCTTCATAAAACGCTTTAAGAAACTGACTGGGCACGATAATTTTTGCATCCTTATCAGGAAGTTCTGGTTCAAATGCGTTATGCATGTGCATAACCAGTTTTGCTTTCGGATTGCGCTCTCTGATCTGCCGATACAGTTTCATACTATTATGAATAACAATGACGCTATCTTCCTGGGTAGTCACTTTATCTCTAATATTAAGGATGCGCTGGGAATAGGGTAGTGGGTCGAGACGAGTCCATTTCTGAAAAAGACGCTTATAAACTTTACTAAACCCAATGTAATGAATATCACAGTTATCGTTTATTTTATTATATTCAGGATAGCCGGCATTCTTTATACAAGCAATAGCATTCGGTATTGATAATCGTTTTGCAACCTGGTAAATCCAGGTTTCTACCGCAGCCGCGCCACGAGGAGGAATTGAAAATATAGGAGTAACAGTAAATATGATTTTTTTAATCATAATAGCTATAATCCAGAATAGTTAACTTTATAGAAAAAGAAATGTTATACAAAAAGAAATGCGTGCCGAAGCAACGCAAAATAATGATTTATCTAGTATCTAGACAATTTTATCGTAATATATTTCATCCTCAAGTTCCGAGGCTGTAATATATAGAATAATATCGTAATGAATTGCAGTATCATCTGATAAATTAAAGATATTTAAATCACTCACATTTTTTCTCATAAAAGTAAAAAATGGCAGTATTTTAAACAGATCTTTACTAAGCTCAGATGGCATAGGGCTGGTAGATTCGTCATAGAAACGTGGGCAACTTCCTGTTAAGTCAAGCCCAGAACATATAATACGGCCATACTTGAGGGAATAGGCAACCTGAATAGCGGTATAAGCAATAGTATGGCAAGAGCAATATCCGATGCTGATATCCTTGCAAAATCCAGCCAGTCGCCCTCTTTTCGAAAGGGGAACTGAAATAAGTAATGCTTTATGAACCCGCCTGAGGATATTAAATTTAATTTTCTTTAAAAAGCCCCCTTTTTCTCGGCGATAAAAGGAGCGAATAATTAAACAGTTTTCTTCAATATATTTTTGATCATCCACTGAAGCCTGTTCATACACATCAAGATTGACGATAGTGAACTGACTGTTACGGCTAAAGTTATAAAAATCTTCGCGCCGACGATGGAGGAAGCGAACATCCGTCAGAAGGTACAAAAATGGCTTGACGTTATTGTTTAGCAAATATTGAACAGAACCATTGACTGCAATGACATCTTTCATTCGTAACAAGGACAGCGGCGTCTTTCTGGACGTAGGACCAGAAAGAAAAATAATACAATCTTCAGCCGTTCTTTTCGCAATAAGTTGCAGAACATCGGCGTGAGTTATGAAGTTAACGCTGCCCATAAAAAACTCGTATGTTTATCATGCAACCTATAAATAAATGTTATATTCAATAACTAATATTACATCTCAAATTCTCTCAAGTATGTCATAACGCTGCAGCAAATAAAAGTCAGTCAGCCCCTTAAATTAAACCAAACGTGCTACATTGATCAGCGCTTTTCCTTACCCTTAATACGACGCAAGAAATTTCGAAGTTTTTTCTTATAAATCAATAAGTAAAATCCGATATCTCTCACATTATTTTTGATACCATAATGTCTTTCTAAATCAATACGATCCTTTGCTTTTCGTTGTCTGGAAGGTCTTTTTCCGGACAAATCGATAATTCTGATCTCATTGCCTTGCAGGATAAAGTTACCTTTATGGGGATCGCCCGAAACCATACCATGCTGATGCAGAGAATATATCGACTGTTTGATTTTCCCTCTCACCTCGTCAGAAATTTCTGGCATATCAACAAGTTCAATACCTTCAATATACTCAATTATCATCACGTATGTTTTTACATAGCGTAATGTTTTAATTTCCGCCAGCAGGTAAAAATCATTAAGCGCCGCAAACCCTTCACGCCGCACGCGATCTGTCTGATGAAAAAGCTTTTCGTAGTAATCTCCTTTTACTAACGATTTGAAAAAGCGTTCAGTATTTTTTACTTTTGGACTAAATACTTTGAGAATATATTTTCCGTAGTCTGTATTAATCAATACAACTTTTGTATCTTCTATATTACGAAAAACTTTAATAACCTGATGATTATAAGATAGAAAATCTTTGAATATCTCAATGTATTTTTCACCGTCTTTTTTGACAAAGACGGTATAGTTTTTAATCTTTTTTTCAATAATCATAATGGAGATTTAGGGAGGGGAATTATTTGTGGAAAAGTTTACGATAAAGATATGCGCTTCCAGCCAGAAGGCCTTTAAAATAATGCCCCTGCACGAGAAGATGTTTATATCGCTTCTTAAATTCAACTATGGTACGCGCATCTTTTGCAGGAGAATCTTTCCAGGGCGAGTTCAGTCGTGCATTTTTATAATAGATAACTGAAGGATAATTTGCCCAGGCATGCCATGGTTTTGTAGCGCCCGTATAATGGATTAAAACAGTATTATCATTAATTATCTTGCTATATTTTTTATGTGACTTATCTTTCAACTCACTTTTGATAGTATAAATGGTATTATATGGTCGCGGTAGAAAAATGACTTTATCCTGTAGGAGAATATTCAAAACATCCTGATCGGGATATTTAAAAGAGTCAGCTTCTTTACCTGCCAGAAGTAAAAATGCCTTTTCAGTTAAGGCATTCTCTTTCCATAGTTTCAGGTTAACAAAAACCACGCCGGAGTTAAAATAACCACCTTGTAAATTAAAAGCGCTTAATCTCTCATTTACCTTATTCTGGATGGAATCAACATCTTTTACGACCGCAGCAATCTTCTCTGTCAAATCAAGCTGTAGAAGATCTTGCAAAGATCCTTTGCATACAACATCGGCATCCAAATAAAGTAAGGTATTTACCTTCTTGCTGAGATAATCGAAAGCAAATAAACGAAAATACATTGCTCTCGACCATACTTTAGTTTGAGGCAATACCTCAAGGCTTTCTACTTTAATAAGATAAAGAGAAATTTTTATGTGATGCTGTACGGCTAAACGCTCTATATATTTTACAAAACACGGGGAGTATGAGTCACAAATAATGTGAAAAGCGAGCGGAATATTATTGTTTAATACAACTGAAGCGATTGATACCCCCACACCATCAAGATAGTTTTCATCAACGCCATAAGAAATGTTTAATACGTTATCATCATTATTATTACTTTCATCAAAAACTTTATATTCAGCTATTTCTATCTCAGGAAATGAATCCATTACATCACCTATGGGTTTTATTCAAGAAGTTTACGTTTAAAGTAGGCTATATAATAATTTATACCCGAAGTATAATGCTTCTGATTAAACATATGCTTTGCCGCATAACGTAACTGATGGCTAGTCACTGGATTTAAAAGTGCACAATGAGACCATGGTGAGTTGCTCTTAGCCTGTAAAAAATATTGTGACACGGGGTAAGCCCCCCAACTATGCCAGGGCTTCGTTGGTCCGATATAATGAACAAATACAGTCTCAGCATCAACTGGATTAATAACTGAATCTTTTAATTCATAGTTAAGACTAAATTGTGTATTAAATTTTTTATCAACAAAACGCGCTTTATTCACTAACAATATATTTAATACATCCTGATCAAGGTGCGTTATACGCTGTACTACCTCCGGATCTTTTAGCATTTCAATCGCTTTCTTAGAGATATTTTCTGCGGTCCAAAGAGGTATGTTAATTAAAATAAAACCGGCATTAAAATAGCCAGAAACCAGCCCAGGCGTTGCCAGGCTAACCGAGCGCTTAGTCCACCATTCCAACTCGCCTTCAGCAACGACAGCAGCAATCTCATTTTCAGTGAAATTAAGATCAATAAGTTCCTGAATACTCCCCTTACATGCAATATCTGCATCCAGATAAAGTACTCTATCTGTTTTATCTGAAAAATAATCGGCGATAATGAATCTAAAGTATGTTGCATAGGTCCAGTTTTTGGTACTGGGTAGCGATTTTAAGCGCTCACAGTCGATTAGGTAAACAACAATCTGCGTAGCGTACTGTTTTGCTAATGCCTCAAATCGCTGCTGGTCTTCAGAGTCAAAGAAATCGGTAAAAACATGGAAAGCTAACGTCTTCTCTGGGTTAGCGAGGAGAACCGATGCAATAGAGACACCACAGCCAAAAAGAAAGTTTTTATCAATCCCATAAGCTATATTAAATTTATCAGCATCACTATGTTGTGCATAGTTATAATCTAAAGTCTGTTGAATGACTTCTTCTTCAAAATATTTTCTGCTCATAGTGATCACTTTTGTAATTTCGAGAATATCGCATTATTAAAATTTTTAAAATATAGCACATCGTAAAATCTCTCAATCGTGCCGGGAATAATATCATGCTGATATTTTACTTCACCAGAAATAACACGATTAAGGTGTCCTACAAAATCATCTATAGCCCCCGGGGTGTAAAGCTCACCATTCAAGCCGGGTTTAATCATATCGCGCGGACCAGACATACAATCAGAACTAATACACGGAATTCCATATGACATTGCTTCCAGCAGGGTCATAGGAAATCCCTCAAATGCAGAGGTAAGTAGTAACGCGGTGACATTTTTTATTTTTTGCTGTACAACTTGCCACGGCGTGCTTTGCCAACCATACCAGATCACACGCTGCTCAATACCAAGCTCCCGACTATAGGCCTGGCACTTTTCAAAATCTGAGCCATCACCAATAATATGTAGCTGCCATTCCCCTGTCGTACGAGCTAAGCTATCAAATAAATCTTTAACTCTTTTCTGTCCTTCAAATTTAAGACGCCCTACATAGAGAAATACAGCGGGTTTATCGCGCTCAGGCGGCGGCACAATGATTGTTTTAATAGAGACAGGATTATAAACGACGCTAATATTTTGCGCTGAGATACCCCGTGCCATCATCTGTTCTTTAATACCACTACTGATGGCCAGATGATAATCCGCGTACGTTATACATTCTGCATGTTTTTTATGGTCGAGCGAAAAATGCGGCCACGAGAAAATAGTAAACTGTTTACCACTTTTCTTTCGTGCTTTATTGGCATAAAGACATGAGATGACATCAATACATATCACAATATCTGGTGACGTTTCTTTCAACCATTGACTAAAATTATAAACATGCTTAGCTCGACGAAGAAAACTTAATTTTATATTTGAGAATGATTGCGCATATTTAATCTCTTTTAGCCATGCTTTATCCATTTTGTCATTACGACAAAAGAAAAACATTTCACAGTTGATTTTCGGAGAGCTATTTTCAAACGTATGGATAACGTTGCTAATAACGGTTTCCATCCCTCCAAAACCAGATACCGCTTCGCCAATAAATGCTATTTTCATATATACCCCAGAGTTAAAACCTTAATCTAAAGACTTTAGATATTAAATAGCAAAAATAGTAATATAATCCTATAGAGTAATTTTTACCTGACATTTCTCTTTTTGCTTTAAGGCGTATTTCACTTGGGGATGGTGAAAAAAACCTCCTGTTATTTTTCCATGGGGATTCATTAAAGTATCGATCAAAATATCTTGCTTTAAATATCTTATACCATGGTTTATTTGGAGTCACATAATGCATAATAATAGTATTATCTATATTTTTAGCTTCAGCATCAAAGTTAACAGATAATGTCGTTTTATTGTTAAATTTTCTTTGGAGATACTTCACCTTTCCATTGAGTAAAATATTTAAAACATCCTGATCGGCATATCTAAAAATCTTACCACAATTAATCATAGACAAAGATTCTTGAGTTACGTTATTTTTTCTCCACTCATAGTTATTAATTAACATCACGCCTGCATTGAAATACCCATTAAAATCCACCCCATAATCTAATTGTTTTACTCTTTTTTGCATATCCGGCGAGTCTAAGATCACTCCTGCGATTTCCCCTTCAAGATTAATATCAATTAACTCAGATAATGAACCATGACAAATAATATCGCAATCCAAATATAAAATTTTTGAAATTCCTTTATTAACAACATCCGGAATTAAAAAACGAAGACATGTAGATAATGGAATACCCAGAATTAACGTTTCCGGATTAATATCGAAATTATTGTTAATATGATATGCTGTAATTGATACATTAGGTTGTTTCAATTCAAGAAAAGGTAATAAATCATACTCCGACACACCCGATATCAATAAATGAAAATGCAAGTCAATATCTTTATTATTTTCGATAATGGAATATATTGCCACACCTGCCGGCATTATAAAACCATGATCAAAGCAAAGAGCAATGTCCAGTCTTCTTCCAAAAAAATCATCATGTTGAATTATGTTTTTTTGGTTTGAAATATAACTTTTAATGTCAGACATTCTGTCTATCCTTGTCTCACTCATAAATTACTCACTGAGTGCATAATTATTATAATTACAGATTTTTTCTTATTGTTCTTTCTTTAATTCGAGCGGCTTTAACATCTGCCTGATGAATCAACCCCGATTCTTTTTGCAAAATCTCTCGCAGGGGGAGAGAGAAATACTCACGCATAAACCGGAATATATCTCGCTGAGTCAGGCCAATATTCATTGAAGAAAAATAAAGCCCAATTAAATCTTTGTCACGCCAGCGAAGGGGAACGCGCTGGCGTATCTGCGCGCGATGCAGGTCAATTACGGAGATTTTTAAATCCTCTTCGCGACCAGTGAAAGGTAAATGCAGAAGAAAGTGGCAAATATAACAGTCGCGATGGTTAATTCCCCCGGCGTGCATTTTACGTACCATAGTCGCAACACGCTTAATGATCATCCACTTCACCTGCGCGTCCGGTGGATTAACAGCCCAGTCAGCGCAGTAGTCTTTAAGGCTAATGGTAGGCGTTAAGTCTTCGGTGATAATAAATGATGTTCTGGTTAGCGGGTTTACGCCTTTTTCACCAAAACCAACGCCGTGCATCGTATCAACGCCCAGCTCATGTAGACGATGAATAGCGTGCCATTCTCTGTCAGCGCCCAGAACAGGCATACGTAACGAAATCAGGTTCTTCACAATTTCTTTCAGCGAAGTGCCTTTATGCCACTTCAGGAAGTAACTTTTGCCGTCCAGCTCGAACCGCAATGTTCGACGCGTCTCCAGCTCTCTGAACACTTCGCCCTGTAACGTTTTCACTTCCTCAAAAGCATCTTTACCGCGCCATAGTGTGGTTAACGGCGCTTTCAGCTCAACCATCTAAATCACCTGTAATAATATCCGCGGCCTTCTCCGGTAAGCTGTATAAATCCTGGGTATCAGCATAATACCGCGCATTTTCAGCCCAGGCGTTGCGTAAGGAAGGCTGTGTCAGCGCTTTGAGTAAAACCTCATTTAGCGCATCCTGGCGGAATGGTTCAGTCATCGCTTCGCCACAGTTGGCATCCACAATATAATGTGCATAACCGCACACCGCGGTTGTCAGCACCGGCAAACCAGCAGTAATGGCTTCCAGCAAAACAATACCAGCAGCTTCCTGATAGGCTGGGTGCAGTAAAAGGTCGGCTGCCGCCATTAACTCCGCGATATCATTACGTCCGGAGAAAAAATGCACATTCGTGCCGACGCCGCTTCTTTCAGCCAGTGCTGCAAACTTCTTCGGCTTATCCTGCCCGACAACATAGAGCACCGTATTTTGCCGTAAAGATTCGGGTAGCGATGCCAGCGCTTCAATAGAGCGATCTACACCTTTACGGGTAAAGTCAGACCCTACTTGCAACAGTAATTTTTGCTGTTCTGAGATACCATTTTTCTGACGATAAATTTGACGACTGTTCGGGATCTGTTGGCTATATTTTCTGTCCGGGTAAATCCCCGGAGGAAGAATATGGAAACGCTCCGCTTCAGTCTGATAATGTTTTTGGAAGTCAGCAATCTGCTTATTCGTCAGCATTAATAGTTGCGTCGGCTTGCCGTGTTCAAACGTGGCGCGTTCAAAAGCAGCATAATGCCGATACCGTGATGTCAGGCGATAGAAAAAACCTTTTTCCTGTGCGACTTTTTCGGCATAACACACGTCTGCGGCGTAATACACATCAAGGCCCGGCATCTTATTGAATCCAACCACCCGATCGACAGGATGGTCACGCAAATGGTGTTGCACCCAGGCATAATATTCTGCGTTACGACCGTGGTTCGTCCGGGATTTAACCGGCACGCGGATTAATTCAAAATTATCCGGGCATTCCCCTTCCCATGACTGAGTATAAACACGAACCTGATGCCCTCGCGCCGCCACGGTTTGGGCAATGCGCATAAAATCACGCTGCAGACCGCCAAAAGGAAAATATTTATATAAGCAAAAGGCAACTCTCATAGCAGGCTGTCCAAATCTATGGTGCGTGCCTCATGCGGCAGCATTTTTTCCGTCGCGGCGATAACATCTTCAGCCGGAATAACGGAAAGGTATTTTTTATTACGATCAAGCTCATGCCGTTCAGGCATCGGCTGATAATTTCCTGCCCAAAACTGAATGATGTCGTCGGTCCAGGGACGCCAGAACACATGATCCGTCGCGCCGAAAAGGCAAATGACCGGCGTTTTGACTGCTGCGGCAATATGACCAGGGGCCGAATCAACGCCGATAAAGAGATCCGCATGGTCAATCAACGCGCCCAATTCAGGAAAGCGAGTTTTACCCGCCAGACCAGTAACCGGTTTTGTCTCACAGCCGCGTGCAATAGCATCCACGCAGGCCATCTCGTCTGCGGCCGGGCCTGACGTCAGTACAACTTGATAACCGCGGCGCTGCACGGCATCAATAACCTGCGAGAATTTATCATTATCCCAGCACTTAAATAGCTGCCGTGCCGTAGGCTGAATAACAATATATTGTCGGGTCACACCAAGTTGTTTGAGCTGTTGTCGCATGTTTTCCCAATGTTCCGGGCGATAGCTCATGGTGGTTTCTGTGACATACTGTTTTAGCGCTAACGGCTTTAGCGCGGATAATGTGCGCTCAACAGCATGTTCTCCCGCATAAGGTACTAAATGCGTAAAGCTTTTTTTCCATAAAGCAGACTGACGATTACCGAAATCCTGCGAGATTTTTATTTTTGCGTTTAAAAAACGCACAATAAGCGCCACGCTCCACTGATCGGTGAGATTGACGACCAGATCATACGAGTTAGCACGCAATTTTTTGATTAACGATAGCGCGTTTTTGATCTTCTCTTTTGTTCCTGCGCCTTTGTTACTGATGCCGTAGAGTGCATTAATCTCCGGATTTTCCGACAATATCGGTATGGTGTTCTGGTAAAGAAGCACATCGATTTTTGCATCGGGATAATTCTGCTTCAGCGTGCTGATGACAGGAGTGGTAAGTAACATGTCTCCATGAAAACGCATTTTTATAATCAGAATTCTTCGAAATGGCTTTTCCACAAGCGACTCTTTGGTTGAAATTGTCCGGATAAATAAGCAGAAAAAAGCACGCTACCGCCCCAGGCTTCACAGCAACCCGATGGCTAATACCGCACTCATTTTAGATGCGCTAGTGTAACACTTCTTTCGCAGCAATCCGATACGAATAATTTTTATACACAATCATTTTTTTAATTATAAATTCAAAGAGATAATAATTTATCCCCCTCTTGTGAATGGTCATTCCCATTGTCTGGGGCAACAAGGGCGGCAAATTTCAATGGATTGCGTAAAAATGCAAAAATAATGGGGTTCAGCGCCTGGAATCCTCGCTTCTGAGCCAATTTGGCGCAAAAATGGGAAAAGTAATGGTAAAGCCCAGGCTAAATACATAGAATCCCCAGCACATCCATAAGTCAGCTATTTACTATGCTCGAATTGCTTTACACCGCTCTTCTCTACCTTATTCAGCCTCTGATCTGGATACGGCTTTGGGTGCGTGGACGTAAAGCGCCGGTCTATCGTAAACGTTGGGGTGAACGCTACGGATTCTACCGCCGTCCGTTGAAACCAGGCGGAATCATGCTGCATTCCGTCTCGGTAGGCGAAACTCTGGCGGCCATCCCATTGGTCCGCGCTCTACGTCATCGCTATCCCGATCTGCCTATTACCGTAACGACCATGACGCCGACCGGCTCGGAGCGCGTCCAGTCTGCCTTTGGCAACGATGTTCAGCACGTTTACTTACCTTATGATTTGCCCGATGCGCTCAATCGTTTCCTCAATAAGATTGATCCTAAGCTGGTATTGATCATGGAGACTGAGCTCTGGCCAAATCTGATTGCTGCGCTGCACAAACGTCATATTCCGCTGGTTATCGCTAATGCGCGGCTTTCCGCCCGCTCCGCCGCGGGTTATGCGAAGCTTGGCAAGTTTGTCCGTACGCTCCTGCGCCGTATCACCCTGATTGCCGCGCAAAACGAAGAAGATGGCGAACGCTTTGTGGCATTGGGCGCGAAGAACAATCAGGTCACGGTCACCGGCAGTCTGAAATTTGATATTTCAGTTACACCGCAACTGGCGGCTAAAGCCGTTACGCTACGTAGCCAGTGGGCGCCGCACCGTCCGGTCTGGATTGCCACCAGCACCCACGATGGCGAAGAGAGTATCGTTATCGCCGCTCACCAGGCGTTATTACATCAATTCCCGAATTTATTACTGATTCTGGTGCCCCGCCATCCGGAGCGTTTCCCGGATGCTATCAATCTTGTGCGTCAGGCAGGGTTAAGCTACATCACTCGCTCTTCGGGCGAAGTGCCGTCCGCCAGCACCCAGGTCGTGGTAGGCGATACCATGGGCGAATTAATGTTGCTCTATGGCATTGCCGATCTCGCCTTTGTTGGTGGTTCGCTGGTTGAACGCGGCGGTCACAACCCGCTGGAAGCCGCCGCTCATGCGATTCCGGTACTGATGGGTCCGCATACCTTTAACTTTAAAGATATTTGCGCCCGTCTGGAGCAGGCGAGCGGGCTTATCACGATTACCGATGCGGCTACGCTGGCAAAAGAAGTTTCCTCTTTACTGACCGACGCTGATTATCGTAATTTCTACGGACGTCACGCAGTTGAAGTGCTGTATCAAAATCAGGGCGCGCTCCAGCGTCTGCTGCAACTGCTGGAACCTTATCTGCCACCGAAAACGCATTGAGGGCTGTCATGCAAAAACGGGCGATTTATCCAGGCACGTTTGATCCGATTACTAACGGTCATCTCGATATTGTGACGCGCGCAACGCAGATGTTCGACCATGTCATTCTGGCCATCGCCGCCAGCCCCGGCAAGAAACCCATGTTCACCCTGAACGAACGTGTGGCGCTGGCGCAAAAAGCGACCGCACACCTGGGTAACGTAGAGGTGGTGGGTTTTAGCGACCTGATGGCCAATTTCGCCCGCGACAGACAGGCGAATATCCTGATTCGTGGTCTGCGCGCGGTGGCGGATTTTGAATATGAAATGCAGTTGGCGCATATGAATCGCCATCTGATGCCGCAACTGGAAAGCGTTTTCCTGATGCCGTCCAAAGAGTGGTCGTTTATTTCATCGTCGCTGGTCAAAGAAGTGGCGCGCCATCAGGGCGATGTGACCCACTTTCTGCCGGACAATGTGCATCAGGCGCTAATGGATAAGTTGAAATAAGTTTCCTTCCTTGCCGGGCCTGGCATTTTACTTCTGACAGTGACGGCAATAGAACGTCGCGCGCTGTGCGTGTTTCGTTGCGACTATCGGCGTACCGCATACCCGACACGGCTCGCCTTTGCGCCCGTACACCTGCAACTCCTGGGCAAAATAGCCCGGCTTCCCATCGCTTTGCAGAAAATCCTTCAGCGTTGTCCCGCCTTGTTCAATAGAGCGCAGCAAAACGGCTTTAATCACCCGTGCCAGCAGGTCGCACTCCTCTGTCGAGAGTGACGACGCCAGGCGGTCAGGGTGAATACCAGCGGCAAACAGCGACTCGCTGGCGTAGATATTCCCCACGCCGACCACCAGCTTGTTATCCATCAGCCAGGGTTTAATCGCCGTCTTCTTCTTCGCGCATTTCTGTTGCAAATATTCGCCATTAAACTCATCGCTTAGCGGCTCCGGTCCCAGATGCGCCAGTACGTTATGTCCTTCCAGCTCTTTGGTCCATAACCAGGCGCCAAAGCGGCGAGGATCGGTATAACGTAGAATTTTGCCATTGCTCATCACCAAATCGACATGGTCGTGCTTTTCCGCCGGCAGCGCTTCCGACAGTATCCGCAAGCTTCCCGACATCCCCAGGTGAATAATTATCCAGCCGTCAGGCAACTCCAGCAGTAGATATTTAGCCCGACGCTGAACGCTAAGGACGGGTGTGTCGCTCAGACGATAAATTTCGTCTGAAACCGGCCAGCGCAGACGACCGTTACGGATATGGGCGTGCAGGATAGTAGCGCCAACTAAATGAGGTTCAATACCCCGGCGGCTGGTTTCAACTTCGGGTAATTCAGGCATAACGTCTCCGGCTGTGTGGCAGGTCTCATTAATATGGGGACGGCCAGAAAACAAAAAACCCCGCCGAAGCGAGGTTTTTGTTACATCAAAGCGAGAATTATTTGATTTTCGCTTCTTTGTAGATCACGTGCTGACGGACAACTGGATCGAATTTTTTCAGTTCCAGTTTTTCCGGCTTAGTACGTTTGTTCTTCGTAGTGGTATAGAAGTGACCAGTACCAGCAGAAGAAACCAGCTTGATTTTCTCACGAATACCTTTAGCCATGATTTATTTCCTCTTAGTACTTAGTACTTTTCGCCACGGGCACGCAGTTCAGACAGAACTGTTTCGATGCCTTTTTTATCGATGATACGCATACCTTTAGCAGATACACGCAGGGTGACAAAACGCTTCTCGCTCTCAACCCAGAAACGGTGAGAGTGCAGGTTAGGCAGGAAACGGCGTTTAGTCGCGTTCAGTGCGTGGGAACGGTTGTTACCGGTCACCGGACGCTTGCCAGTAACTTGGCAGACTCGGGACATGTCTATTCTCCAAAAATCAAATTAGCTCGAGCTTCGTATGGGGTATCGGCGCCTCGTCAGGCTTTACAGCCTGGTCATCGCGCAGTTCTATTGAACTCTCGATTGCCAGGCCCAAATGCCAAACCCGAGATTCTCAAAGGTGGCGTAGTATACGCTGACCCGGCGATATGCTCAAGTCCCGAACAGACAAAGATCCCGATGGATCGCGCAAAGAATCTTAAATCCAGCCGCGTTCGGCAAAAGAAACGTACTCTCCGCGCCCAATTATCAGGTGATCGAGCACCCGGATATCCATAAACTGGCAACACTTTATCACGCGCTCAGTGATAAGTTTATCTGCTTTACTTGGCTCTGCGCAGCCTGAAGGGTGATTATGCGCCAGAATGACCGCTGAAGCATTGAGTTTAATCGCTTCCCGAACAATCTCACGCGGATGCACCTCTACGTGGTTAAGCGTGCCGGAAAACAGGCGGCTGTGCTGAAGCACCCGGTGCTGGACATCTAGGAAGATCACCAGAAAGATCTCACGCTCTTCGCCCGTCAGTTGGCTTTGCAGAAATTCCCGCGTCATTTCCGGACTCAGCAACGCACTTTCCTCATTCATGCGCACGCTGTAATAGCGCCTTGCCAGCTCAGCAATGCCTTTCAACTGCGCGAATTTCGCCAGGCCGATGCCGTTTACGCCGCGAAACTGCGCAAAGTCCGCCGACAGCAGGCCATACAGCGACCCAAAGTGCTGCAATATCTCTTTTGCCAACGTCATAACATCTTTTCCCGGCGTGCCGGTACGTAAAAAAAGCGCCAGCAGTTCCACGTCGCTGAGGGAAGCAATGCCGGATCTGAGCATTTTTTCACGCGGCAATAATTCGTCCAACGTATCCATACGCGCACCTCCTTTTTTAAGGAAGCGGCATAGTGGCACAGCCTTTGGGAGAGATCGACGCCCCGATTTTGTTCTTGCGTAGCGCCTCGCAAAGTGGAGCGCAGGCAAAGACACGACGCCGTAGAGATTGTGATAAAATAGCCGCCTTTCAAAGTCACCCAACAGGAAAGACATGATGAGCCTGGCCGGTAAAAAAATTGTTCTCGGCGTTAGCGGCGGTATCGCTGCGTATAAAACGCCGGAGCTGGTGCGCCGTTTACGTGAGCGCGGCGCTGACGTGCGCGTGGCAATGACCGAGGCGGCAAAAGCCTTTATTACCCCCCTGAGCTTACAGGCCGTGTCGGGCTATCCCGTATCCGACAGTCTGCTTGACCCTGCCGCCGAAGCTGCGATGGGGCATATCGAGTTGGGGAAATGGGCCGACCTGGTGATTCTTGCCCCCGCGACCGCCGATCTGATCGCCCGTGTAGCATCGGGTATGGCTAATGATTTAGTCTCCACCATCTGCCTGGCGACGCCAGCCCCGGTGGCCGTTCTTCCGGCCATGAACCAACAGATGTACCGCGCTGCCGCCACGCAACATAATCTGGAGGTGCTCGCCTCTCGCGGCCTGTTCATTTGGGGGCCGGATAGCGGCAGTCAGGCGTGCGGCGATGTAGGCCCAGGCCGAATGCTGGACCCATTAGCTATCGTTGATAAGGCCGCCGCGCATTTCGCTGCCGTCAACGATCTGCGACATCTTAATATCATGATTACGGCAGGCCCGACGCGCGAACCGCTCGACCCGGTGCGTTATATTTCCAACCACAGCTCCGGTAAAATGGGCTTCGCTATTGCGGCGGCCGCAGCGCGTCGCGGCGCAAATGTCACGCTGGTCTCCGGTCCCGTTTCGTTACCGACGCCGCCTTTTGTAAAACGGGTTGATGTCATAACCGCGCTGGACATGGAAGCCGCTGTTCAGGCCGCCGTTCAACAGCAGCATATTTTCATTAGCTGCGCCGCCGTGGCTGACTATCGCGCAGAGACTATTGCCAGTGAAAAAATCAAAAAACAGGCGGCGCAAAGTGATGAATTAATAATAAAAATGGTCAAAAACCCGGACATTGTCGCCGGGGTGGCCGCACTCAGTGACAATCGCCCCTACGTTGTTGGGTTTGCCGCGGAAACGAATAATGTGGAAGAATACGCCCGGCAAAAACGTACCCGTAAGAACCTTGACCTGATTTGTGCAAATGATGTTTCTCTTTCAAATCAGGGATTTAATAGCGATAAAAACGCTTTACACCTTTTCTGGCAGGATGGAGATAAAGTCTTACCGCTTGAGCGAAAAGAACTCCTGGGCCAATTATTACTCGACGAGATCGTGACCCGTTATGATGAAAAAAATCGACGTTAAGATTCTGGACCCGCGTGTTGGTCAGCAGTTTCCGCTGCCGACTTATGCTACTTCTGGTTCTGCCGGGCTTGACCTGCGCGCCTGTCTCGACGACGCCGTAGAACTGGCGCCTGGCGCAACGACGTTGGTGCCTACCGGACTGGCCATTCATATCGCCGATCCATCATTGGCGGCAGTCATGTTGCCGCGTTCTGGCCTGGGCCATAAACATGGTATCGTGCTGGGCAACCTGGTCGGGCTGATTGATTCCGATTATCAGGGGCAACTGATGGTTTCGATCTGGAACCGTGGTCAGGACAGTTTTACCATTGAACCGGGCGAACGTATCGCGCAAATGGTGTTTGTTCCGGTCGTTCAGGCCGAATTTAATCTGGTGGAAGCATTTGACGCCACCGAACGTGGCGAGGGCGGCTTCGGTCATTCTGGCCGTAAGTAAATTTTACGCATCCCCATAACGTCATAATACTGCCGCAAGCGCTGAGTTTGCGGTTATAGCGTGGGTGCTCGCCTGGCAAGTGCTTATTTTCAGGGGTATTTTGTAACATGGCAGAAAAACAAACTGCGAAAAGGAATCGTCGCGAAGAAATACTTCAGTCACTGGCGCTGATGCTTGAATCCAGCGATGGAAGCCAACGCATCACGACGGCAAAACTGGCGGCCTCGGTCGGCGTTTCCGAAGCGGCGCTATACCGCCATTTTCCCAGCAAGACCCGCATGTTCGATAGCCTGATTGAGTTTATCGAAGATAGTCTGATTACCCGTATCAATCTGATTTTAAAAGATGAAAAAGACACCAGCACGCGTTTGCGCCTGATTGTGTTACTGATTCTGGGTTTTGGCGAACGCAACCCTGGCCTGACGCGCATTCTTACCGGGCATGCGCTGATGTTTGAACAGGATCGCCTGCAGGGGCGCATTAATCAGCTTTTTGAACGCATCGAAGCGCAGCTCCGCCAGGTGCTACGAGAAAAAAGAATGCGTGAAGGCGAAGGCTACACGACGGATGAAAATCTGCTGGCAAGCCAGCTGTTAGCCTTCTGTGAAGGTATGCTTTCACGGTTCGTGCGTAGCGAATTTAAATACCGCCCAACGGACGATTTCGACGCCCGCTGGCCGCTCATTGCCGCGCAGTTGCAGTAACGCTGACTGGATAGTGGCTCACGCCTTATCCAGGCGACAGAAATATAGGCCCGGTAAAGCGCCACCGGGCAATTCGCTTACACGCCAAATTCTTCCCGGTATGCTCGCACAGCCGCCAGATGCTCAGCCATATCAAGTTTTTCTTCCAGATAGGCAATCAGGTCTTTCAGCGTAATGATGGAGATAACCTTACAACCATAGTCGCGCTCCACTTCCTGAATCGCGGAAATCTCGCCGCGGCCACGTTCCTGACGATCCAGCGAAATCAGTACGCCAGCCAGTGTAGCCCTGTGCGCCTGAATAATCTCCATCGACTCGCGAATCGCCGTACCTGCGGTAATCACGTCATCCACCAGCATCACGCGGCCCTGTAGCGCGCTGCCCACCAGACTCCCGCCTTCGCCATGATCTTTTGCCTCTTTGCGGTTAAAGCAGTACGGCAGGTCTTTATCGTGATGTTCCGCCAGCGCAACCGCCGTCGTCGTCGCGATCGGAATACCTTTGTACGCGGGGCCAAACAGCAGATCAAATTCAATACCGGAATCCACCAGCGCTTCGGCATAAAAACGGCCTAACAACGCCAGGTCGCGCCCGGTATTAAACAGCCCGGCGTTGAAGAAATAGGGGCTTTTGCGCCCGGATTTCAGCGTAAACTCGCCAAACTTTAGTACCTGCTTGTTAAGCGCAAACTCAATAAACTGGCGCTGATACGGTTTCATGGATTCGCTCCTTTTCTTACTTTCATCATTTACGAAATTTACGGACAAAAAAAAGGCGACTTTTCAGTCGCCTTAAAATCAATTTTCTAACGCCGCCTTCTGCGTCGCCACAATGGATTCAATTCCCCCTCGGGCCAGCGCCAACAAAGTGAGAAGTTCTTCATGGCTGAACGGCTCGCCTTCCGCGGTACCCTGAACTTCAATAATGCGGCCGTCTTCAGTCATCACGACGTTCATGTCGGTTTCTGCGGCGGAATCTTCAACATATTCCAGATCGCAGATCGCTTCGCCGTTAACGATGCCTACGGAAACCGCCGCCACCATGCCTTTCATCGGATTGGTTTTCAGCTTACCGTTGGCAACCAATTTATTCAGCGCATCCGCCAACGCCACGCAGGCACCGGTAATAGACGCTGTACGCGTACCGCCATCTGCCTGGATTACATCGCAGTCCAGCGTAATGGTAAATTCGCCGAGCGTTTTCAGATCGACCGCCGCACGCAGCGCACGCGCGATCAAACGCTGAATTTCCATAGTACGACCGCCCTGCTTACCCTTTGCCGCTTCGCGCGCATTACGGGTATGGGTAGCGCGAGGTAACATGCCATACTCTGCGGTGATCCACCCCTGGCCTTGTCCTTTCAGAAAACGTGGAACGCCTTCTTCAATGGAGGCAGTGCACAACACTTTGGTATCTCCAAATTCGACCAGTACCGAGCCTTCAGCGTGTTTTGTATAGTTACGGGTCAGGGTTACGGGACGCACCTGATTAGCGCTACGGCCTGCTGGACGCATATTGAGATCTCCGGCTTAAAACGAATGTGGCTGCGCATTATACGGACTTCCGATGGTTATTCCTATCCTGACAAGGCATGGATAGCTATAATCCCCTCATCTCTCCTTTAAAAACGGGAACATCTATGATCCGCAGTATGACCGCCTACGCCCGGCGTGAAATCAAGGGTGAATGGGGTAGCGCGACCTGGGAAATGCGCTCGGTAAACCAGCGTTATCTGGAAACTTACTTTCGTCTGCCGGAACAGTTCCGTAGTCTTGAACCCGTCGTGCGCGAACGCATTCGTACACGCCTGACGCGCGGCAAAGTCGAATGTATGCTGCGTTTTGAACCCGATGCCAGCGCGCAAGGCGAGCTTATTCTGAATGAAAAGCTCGCGAAACAATTAGTTAGCGCCGCAAACTGGGTCAAAATGCAGAGCGACGAAGGGGAAATCAATCCGGTTGATATTTTGCGCTGGCCAGGTGTCATGGCGGCGCAAGAGCAGGATCTGGACGCGATTGCCGCAGAAATTTTAGCCGCACTGGACGGTACGCTGGATGACTTTATCGTCGCGCGCGAAACGGAAGGCCAGGCGCTGAAAGCGCTGATTGAACAACGTCTGGAAGGCGTCAGCGCCGAAGTAGCGAAAGTCCGCGCGCATATGCCGGAAATCCTGCAATGGCAGCGTGAACGCCTGGTCGCGAAGCTGGAAGATGCTCAGGTTCAGTTGGAAAACAACCGTCTGGAGCAAGAGCTGGTGATGATGGCGCAGCGCATTGATGTGGCGGAAGAGCTGGATCGTCTCGAAGCGCACGTCAAAGAGACTTACAACATTCTGAAGAAAAAAGAGGCGGTAGGTCGCCGTCTGGACTTCATGATGCAAGAATTTAACCGTGAGTCGAACACCCTGGCCTCTAAATCCATCAACGCTGATGTAACTAACTCCGCTATTGAATTAAAAGTGTTGATCGAGCAAATGCGCGAGCAGATCCAGAATATTGAATAATTCTGGCGCTCAATATGTCACAGAGCCCGCCTTATGCGGGCTCTCGCGTTTATCGGTAGTACGTTTTTAATTTCCGGCGAATAGCGTCGATAAGGCGTCGCTTCCACTCTACCGTCGAAGCCCGATACTGCATAAAAATAGCGCCTTCCGCCTGCTCCCCGGCAAGCGGCAGGACAAAAAGACCGCGCTTATCGGATAAATTTTCATACCAGGGGCGCGGTACAATCGCCATTAGCGGCGCCGACTGGACAGCAGGCGCAAGTTGACTGTAATCATGACAAACAAACGCCAACGGACGTTCAAACCCGGCACGAGCCTGCTGCCTGTCCAGTTCGTTGTTCTCTTTTGTCCACGGCAAACAGTAAATGTGTTGATAATGCTGCAGATCAGCAAAATTCAACGCTGCGGCATTCTCCAGACGTGAACGCAATGGCGCGCCATAAACCGCGATCAAACGCGTCGTCCCCACCCGCTCGTAATGCAGAGCGCTGACCTGCTTTTGATGGTCGCCAATTGCCAGCACCAAATCAACCGAGCTATCCAACAGTTCATCACGCCAGGGTCGGCGGGCAAAAGGAAGGCACTCGATCACCGCCTGATGAAGATGACCTTTCTCTGCGAGAACGGGCGTAAGCAGCGCGTTCAATGCGGGAGGAAGTACCACCCGGAAACAACGGGAGCCGTTCTCTTTATCGCCAAACAGCTCCTCATTAAGCGAAACAAACACTGGCGCCAACTTGTCACGCAGCGCCTGCGCATAAGGCGTAGCAATCTGGCGGTTCCCCTCCCGTCGAAACAACGGATCGTTTAGCGCATCGCGCAATCTCATTAGCGCATGACTCACCGCAGAAGGCGACAAAGCCAGCTTTTGCGCCGTTTTCCCCGTAGAGCTCGTCTCCAGCAGCACATACAGTACTTTTAACAGGTTCATATCCATTTGCAGCAAGTTCATTAAACGTCTCTCTTATTGAACCTGACTAAATTACTGCCAGGTATACTGCGGGCGCTTCAATCAGGAGAACATTATGAATCGCTATGTATTATTCTTTGTATGTATATTTTCAACATCAGCACTTCCTGCCATGGCGGCATTAGATCCTTCACAACCGTTATCACCCGCGCCTCCGTTATCACTGTTTAAAGCGTGGGCTAAGCCTATGAAGCCGTTTCAAATCACAGAAGGCGTGTGGTATGTCGGTACGGAAAATCTCTCTTCTATTCTGCTGACCACTCCGGCAGGGCATATTCTTATTGATGCGGGGCTGGATGAAAGCGCACCGCAAATTAAAGCGAATATTGAAGCGGCAGGATTTCGCCTCACTGACGTGCGCTATCTGTTGAGCAGCCATGCGCGGCTGGATCAAGCGGGGGGCATGGCACGTTTGAAAGCGTGGAGCGGCGCACAATTGGTCGCCAGTCAACCCAACGCCGATCAGATGGCGAGGGGTGGACGACAGGATTTTGCGCTTGGCGATGCGCTCCCCTTCCCGCCCGTCACCACTGATAAAATTATCCACAACCAGGAAAGCATCAGCCTCGGAGGGGTAACCGTGACAGCACTATTCACGCCTGGACATCTGCCCGGCTCAACCTCCTGGCGCGTAACGCTCCGCAACGGCAAGACGCTAATTTACGCAGATAGTCTCGCCACACCTGACTATCTGCTGATTAACAACAAAAATTACCCTGACCTGGTTACTGATATTCAGAGCAGCTTTAAAACACTGGCCGCCCAGCATGTTGATATCTTTATTGCCAACAAAGGTGACCGCTTCGGGCTACTGGAGAAACGACAGCAACTTCGCAACGGCGATACACAGGCATTCTTTGATTCCAATGGCTTGCAACAGTATGTGGAACGCTCGCGTCAGCGCTTCATCACACAACTTACCGCACAGCAGCCACAATGAAATGACTCACCGGCGGCGCGTCCAGGGCGCCGTTCAGGTAATTTATCTAAGTCAAAACAGAAAAACCTCGTATACAATAAACCACAAAAATGATGTTCAATTTATTGATATTTATAATAAATAATTATTAATCATAAATTTAGAATCATTACTAAAATTTATTAATCGTGTAATGCCTTAGAAAATCTCAATCGTGATACAGCGCACAAATCGTTAATCTTCGCCCCCAGTAAATTAGGGGGAAATCATGCTGTTGCACGTTCTTTATTTAATTGGCATCACTGCCGAGGCCATGACGGGCGCACTCGCTGCGGGTCGTCGTCGCATGGATACATTCGGCGTAATTATTATTGCTACCGCCACCGCCATTGGTGGAGGCTCGGTTCGCGACATTCTGCTCGGTCACTATCCGCTGGGTTGGGTGAAGCATCCCGAATATGTCATTATTGTGGCGACTGCCGCCGTATTGACCACCATTGTTGCTCCCGTCATGCCCTATTTACGCAAGCTTTTCCTGGTACTTGACGCGCTGGGGTTGGTGGTTTTCTCTATTATTGGCGCTCAGATAGCCCTTGATATGGGCGAAGGGCCAATTATCGCCGTGGTAGCCGCCGTCACTACCGGCGTCTTTGGCGGCGTGCTCCGCGATATGTTCTGCAAACGCATTCCACTGGTGTTTCAAAAAGAGCTGTATGCCGGCATTTCGTTCGCCTCGGCGGTGCTCTATATTGCGCTACAACATTACGTCATGAATCCGGATGTCGTCGTTATCTCTACGCTACTGTTTGGCTTTACAGCAAGGTTATTAGCGCTACGTCTTAAACTTGGCCTGCCGGTATTTTATTACCGTCATGAAGGACACTAAGACCCAAATCCGGGAATATGCTGAGCAGCCAGCCATCTGCTCAGCGCGTTGATCTGCGGATTATTCCGCCAGTCGATAACTCTCCCGGCACGGCGCTCGCCCGTCGCTGGCAATTGCCGCCAGTGTTGCTCTGTTCGCATTAATAACTGCTCCCATGAGCGATCGCCGCTGGCCTGTAATGCGGCCTGCGTTAAGGGGATATCCATCGCCATGATCCAGCGGGTAAATGACTGCCGGCGCGCCAGGTAAAATTGCCGCCATATCTGCTCGCTTTTTCCTTTAGCAACGCCTGGCGTGTTGGCTATTTGCGCTGACGTCAGGGCAAGCCAGGAGAAGATATGCTCAAAGCGATGCGTCTGATGCAAAGCCCGCCAGCTAGCTTCACCCATTCCGTCCAGACCCAACGCCGACCGTGACCCCAGCCATACCAGCCTGGAGATAAACTGTTCCTGACACGTTGCCGACGCGTAAAAGCAGGTCAGCGAGTTGAAATGGCTACCTGGCGGCACAGGCTTACTCCGCTCACGACTCCGCCAGACGACCTCATCAAGCCGAGGAATGCCTTGCCCGGCCAGACTCACCAGGATCTGATCGCCCGGCGCAATATCCCACGCTTCCCAACGCTTCACAGAACCGATATTGACCCGCTGAACCCGCTTATCATCCAATATAACGGGGACAAGCGACGCTACTACGGTAATTTTGCCGCTTTTCCCCACCGAGAACTGAATAGCGCTCACTTGCGCGACCTGCGCTACTGGCGGATATTTCCATGCTGCCAGCCAGTCGCCCTGCCCGGGTCGCCAGTATTGTGACGCGGGTTCTTTAGCCATGCGTATCACTACGCCATCCGTCACAAAGGGTAATGCTGACGTCAGCCATGACTGGCGCGCCCGCTCGACCTCGCTGGCATCTTTTACCGCCAGAGAATATTTCTTCGTCAGACTGAATCCAGCCTTAGCAAGTTGGCTTAATCTTTCGGGCATATTTGCCGGACCGTCCGGCCACGCCCAAATAAAAATACCCAACGAATTTAGCGCGGAGGCGTTATCCTGGCGCATTAACATTCCTGCGGCTTTCGAGCGCGCATTCATCCCGCCCATCCGTTGCTGGATATGTCCCTCGCGCTGTAGAAAGATTTCGCCCTGCAACACCGCGTTAGCTAGCGCGCCTTGTGTTGTCTGCGGTATAGAGGGGATCAGGCGAATTTTTGGCGTCCAGTCCTCGCCTTGTAGTCCGTTACCCCGGCTAATGGCCCTGGTCAGTTTACCGTTTTGATAAACCAGCGTTACCGCTACGCCATCCACTTTTGGCTGTACCCAAAGCTCGCTGCGCCCGCGCACCCACTGTTCTACCGCCTGTCGGTCCGCGAGTTTACGTACGCCCGTGTGCGCAACAGGGTGCATTGTTGTACCGTTTAACGGCGGTGAAACCGGAGTAGATGAAACATCCTGACCAACACAGCGTTGCCACTGAACCAGCCTTGCGCTGAGTTGGTCGTACACACTATCGTCAACCGCGCTAACACCTTGTTTCCAGTAGATGTCATTCCAGTCAGCGAGCTGTTGCTGTAAACGGGTGATTTCTTCAGCGGCCCTTGCTGGCGGCCAGGCCGGGCAAAGCGCCCCACTCTGCGAATGCCACAATAAAATTCCCCACGCCATACTTTTCCATAATCTCATCACAACCTCCTGCGCACATTGCCCGGCAGGTATAGCGCTTTAGTGAATAAAAACCGACAGGTAAAAATGCACCATCCGAGCCGCTTTCCAGATTTTTTGGTGGGTTGCTGCAACGACGCGATAAAAGCGGAAAAAGGGACGCAAAATGCAATAATCTGGCGCAAAAAGTGTGACAAAGACTACGTCGCATAACGGCGATGTGTATAATAAGCCCGTATCAAGGCTCTATTTCGATAATCACAGACGTAAGATACTCATGGCTCAAGGTACGCTTTATATTGTTTCTGCCCCCAGTGGCGCGGGTAAATCCAGCCTGATTCAGGCTTTATTAAAAACCCAACCGTTGTACGACACTCAGGTTTCCGTTTCACATACCACGCGCGCGCCGCGTCCGGGTGAAGTGCACGGTGAGCACTATTTCTTTGTAAATCATGATGAGTTTAAAACCATGATTGGCAGGGAGGCGTTTCTGGAGCACGCGGAAGTGTTTGGCAATTACTACGGCACTTCGCGCGAAACCATTGAGCAAGTGCTGGCAACTGGCGTTGATGTTTTTCTGGATATCGACTGGCAGGGCGCCCAGCAAATTCGCGAAAAGATGCCGCAAGCACGCAGCATTTTTATTTTGCCGCCATCAAAGATCGAATTGGATCGCCGTTTACGCGGCCGCGGGCAAGATAGCGAAGAAGTCATTGCCAAACGAATGGCGCAAGCGGTTGCAGAAATGAGCCATTACGCCGAATATGATTATCTTATTGTGAATGACGACTTTGATACCGCGTTAAGCGACTTGAAAACCATCATTCGCGCTGAACGTCTGCGTATGAGCCGCCAAAAGCAGCGTCATGACGCTTTAATCAGCAAATTGTTGGCAGACTGAACCCACTTTCAGTATCATGCCCAGTCATTTCTTCACCTGTGGAGCATTTTAAGTATGGCACGCGTAACTGTTCAGGACGCTGTAGAGAAAATTGGTAACCGTTTTGACCTGGTACTGGTCGCCGCGCGTCGCGCTCGTCAGATGCAGGTAGGCGGAAAGGATCCGCTGGTACCGGAAGAAAACGATAAAACTACCGTTATCGCGCTGCGCGAAATCGAAGAAGGTCTGATTAACAACCAGATCCTCGACGTCCGCGAGCGCCAGGAACAGCAAGAGCAGGAAGCCGCTGAATTACAAGCCGTTACCGCTATTGCTGAAGGTCGTCGTTAATCACAAAGCGGGTCGCCCTTGTATCTGTTTGAAAGCCTGAATCAACTGATTCAAACCTACCTGCCGGAAGACCAGATTAAGCCTCTTCGGCAGGCGTATCTCGTTGCACGTGACGCTCACGAGGGCCAGACACGTTCAAGCGGTGAACCCTATATCACGCACCCGGTAGCGGTGGCCTGTATTCTGGCCGAGATGAAACTCGACTACGAAACGCTGATGGCCGCTCTGCTGCATGACGTGATTGAAGATACCCCCGCCACCTATCAGGACATGGAACAGCTTTTCGGTAAAAGCGTTGCCGAGCTGGTAGAGGGGGTGTCGAAACTTGATAAGCTCAAGTTCCGCGATAAGAAAGAGGCGCAGGCCGAAAACTTTCGCAAAATGATTATGGCGATGGTGCAGGATATCCGCGTCATCCTCATTAAGCTTGCTGACCGTACCCATAACATGCGCACGCTGGGCTCGTTACGCCCGGATAAACGTCGTCGTATTGCCCGTGAAACCCTCGAAATCTACAGCCCGCTGGCGCACCGTTTAGGTATTCATCATATTAAAACCGAGCTGGAAGAGCTGGGTTTTGAAGCGCTGTATCCCAATCGTTACCGCGTCATTAAAGAAGTGGTAAAAGCGGCGCGCGGCAACCGTAAAGAGATGATCCAAAAAATCCTCTCTGAAATCGAAGGACGTTTGCAAGAGGCGGGAATTCCGTGTCGCGTTAGCGGTCGCGAAAAACATCTTTACTCGATCTACTGCAAAATGGTGCTCAAAGAGCAGCGTTTTCACTCGATCATGGACATTTACGCTTTCCGCGTGATCGTTCATGACTCCGATACCTGCTATCGCGTACTCGGCCAGATGCACAGTCTCTATAAGCCGCGTCCGGGACGCGTGAAAGACTATATCGCCATTCCCAAAGCGAACGGCTATCAGTCTTTGCACACCTCGATGATCGGCCCGCACGGCGTTCCTGTTGAAGTCCAGATCCGTACCGAAGACATGGATCAGATGGCGGAAATGGGGGTTGCGGCGCACTGGGCGTATAAAGAGCACGGTGAGACCAGCACCACGGCGCAGATCCGCGCCCAGCGCTGGATGCAGAGCCTGCTGGAGCTACAACAGAGCGCCGGTAGTTCGTTTGAATTTATCGAAAGCGTAAAATCCGATCTCTTCCCGGATGAGATTTACGTTTTCACCCCGGAAGGGCGCATTGTCGAACTGCCCGCTGGCGCTACGCCGGTGGATTTTGCCTATGCAGTGCATACCGACATCGGCCACGCCTGCGTCGGCGCGCGTGTCGACCGGCAGCCTTATCCGCTGTCACAGCCGCTTAGCAGCGGTCAGACCGTCGAAATTATTACCGCGCCGGGCGCGCGTCCCAACGCCGCCTGGCTGAACTTTGTCGTCAGCTCTAAAGCGCGCGCTAAAATTCGTCAGTTGCTGAAAAACCTCAAACGTGATGACTCCGTAAGCCTGGGCCGTCGTCTGCTTAACCATGCTTTAGGCGGCAGTCGTAAGCTGGCGGAAATTCCGCAGGAAAATATTCAGCGCGAATTGGATCGTATGAAGCTGGCAACGCTTGACGATCTGCTGGCGGAAATCGGTCTCGGCAACGCGATGAGCGTAGTGGTCGCGAAAAATCTGCAGCAAGGCGAAGCCGTGGTGCCGACCGTTGCGCAATCGAATCACGGCCACCTGCCGATTAAAGGCGCGGATGGCGTGCTTATCACCTTTGCGAAGTGTTGTCGTCCGATCCCAGGCGACCCGATCATCGCTCACGTCAGCCCAGGTAAAGGACTGGTGATCCACCATGAATCCTGCCGTAATATCCGTGGATACCAGAAAGAGCCAGAGAAATTTATGGCGGTCGAATGGGACAAAGAGACGGAGCAGGAATTCATTACCGAAATCAAGGTGGAAATGTTTAACCATCAGGGCGCGCTGGCTAACCTGACGGCGGCGATTAATACCACCACCTCCAATATTCAAAGCCTGAATACTGAAGAAAAAGATGGTCGCGTCTATAGTACCTTTATTCGCCTTACCGCACGCGATCGCGTACATCTGGCGAATATCATGCGCAAAATCCGCGTGATGCCAGACGTTATTAAAGTCACCCGTAACCGAAACTAGCGCTATGAATCCAAAACGTTATGCGCGTATATGCGAAATGCTCGCCAGGCGTCAGCCTGATCTCACGGTCTGCATGGAGCAAGTCCACAAACCTCATAACGTTTCTGCAATCATTCGTACCGCAGATGCCGTTGGTGTCCATGAAGTCCATGCCATCTGGCCTGGTAGCCGGATGCGCACCATGGCTTCCGCGGCGGCGGGCAGCAACAGTTGGGTACAGGTAAAAACTCACCGTACCATTGGCGATGCGGTAGCCCATTTGAAAGGTCGGGAAATGCAGATTCTGGCAACCCATCTTTCTGATAAGGCCGTAGACTTTCGCGAGATTGATTACACGCGCCCGACCTGTATTCTGATGGGTCAGGAGAAAACCGGTATTACTCAGGAAGCATTAGACCTGGCGGATCGGGATATCATCATTCCGATGATCGGCATGGTACAGTCGCTGAATGTTTCCGTCGCCTCCGCGCTCATTCTTTATGAAGCCCAGCGCCAGCGACAGAACGCGGGCATGTATCTGCGTGAAAATAGCATGTTGCCGGAAGATGAACAGCAGCGCCTGCTGTTTGAGGGTGGTTATCCGGTGCTGGCGAAAGTAGCTAAACGTAAAGGTCTGCCTTATCCTCGCGTCAATCAGCAGGGCGAAATCGACGCCGATGCTGACTGGTGGGCGACGATGCAGGCGGCAGGGTAATCACCATGTCAGGCCGCTTGTTAGACGCTGTTCCGCTCAATTCCCTGACAGGCGTCGGCGCAGCGCAAAGCAGTAAACTGGCGAAAATTGGCCTGCATACCGTGCAGGACCTCCTGCTCCACCTCCCTCTGCGTTACGAAGACCGTACCCATCTCTACCCTATTGGCGAACTGCTGCCTGGCATCTACGCCACCGTTGAAGGTGAAGTGCTGAACTGCAATATCACTTTCGGCGGTCGTCGGATGATGACCTGCCAGATTAGCGACGGTTCCGGCATTCTTACCATGCGCTTTTTCAATTTTAACGCGGCGATGAAAAACAGCCTGGCGACGGGACTACGTGTGCTGGCCTACGGGGAAGCGAAACGCGGCAAGTATGGCGCAGAGATGATCCATCCGGAATATCGCCTGCAGGGCGATCTCAGCACGCCGGAACTTCAGGAAACGCTCACCCCCATCTATCCGACCACCGAGGGCGTGAAGCAAGCGACACTGCGCAAGCTTACCGATCAGGCGCTGGAGTTGCTCGACACCTGCGCCATTGCCGAACTACTACCGCCGGAACTGGCACAGGGTATGATGAGCCTGCCGGAGGCGCTACGTACCTTGCATCGCCCGCCGCCGACACTCCAGCTCGCCGATTTAGAAACCGGCAAACACCCGGCGCAGCGGCGGCTTATTCTTGAAGAGCTACTGGCGCATAATCTCAGTATGCTGGCGCTTCGCGCAGGCGCGCAGCGCTACCACGCTCAGCCGCTAAGTACCAACAACATATTGAAAGACAAGCTGCTGGCGGCGCTGCCGTTTAAGCCTACCGGCGCACAGGCGCGGGTGGTGGCAGAGATCGAACGTGATATGGCGCTCGATGTGCCGATGATGCGTCTGGTTCAGGGCGACGTCGGCTCAGGGAAAACGCTGGTTGCGGCGCTTGCCGCCTTGCGCGCTATTGCCCACGGTAAGCAGGTGGCGCTGATGGCACCGACCGAACTGCTGGCTGAACAGCACGCAAATAATTTCCGCAACTGGTTCGAACCGTTGGGCGTTGAAGTGGGTTGGCTGGCCGGTAAGCAAAAAGGTAAAGCGCGCCAGGCGCAGCAAGAGGCTATTGCCAGCGGTCAGGTGCAGATGATTGTCGGCACTCACGCTATCTTCCAGGAACAGGTGCAGTTTAACGGGCTGGCGCTGGTCATTATCGATGAGCAGCACCGCTTTGGCGTCCACCAGCGGCTGGCATTGTGGGAAAAAGGCCAGCAGCAGGGCTTTCATCCGCATCAGTTGATTATGACCGCAACGCCCATTCCGCGCACCCTGGCGATGACTGCCTACGCCGATCTCGATACCTCGGTGATTGACGAGCTACCGCCGGGCCGTACCCCTGTCACTACCGTTGCGATTCCGGATACCCGTCGCCATGAAATCATTGATCGTGTGCGCAACGCCTGCACAACCGAAGGCCGTCAGGCCTACTGGGTCTGTACGCTGATTGAAGAGTCAGACCTGCTGGAAGCGCAGGCAGCGGAAGCCACCTGGGAGGAGCTCAAGCTGGCGTTACCGGAGTTGAATATCGGCCTGGTACACGGCCGCATGAAGCCCGCCGAAAAACAGGCGGTGATGCAGGCCTTTAAGCAGGGCGAACTGCATCTGCTGGTCGCCACTACGGTGATTGAGGTGGGGGTCGATGTTCCTAACGCCAGCCTGATGATTATTGAAAACCCGGAGCGACTGGGCCTGGCGCAGTTACACCAGCTCAGAGGGCGCGTTGGCCGTGGCGCGGTCGCATCGCACTGCGTGCTGCTCTATAAATCGCCGTTGTCGAAAACGGCGCAGAAGCGTTTACAGGTATTGCGCGACAGCAACGACGGCTTTGTGATTGCGCAAAAAGATTTAGAGATTCGCGGCCCGGGGGAATTACTGGGCACGCGCCAGACAGGGAACGCCGAATTTAAAGTTGCAGATTTACTGCGCGATCAGGCCATAATCCCCGAAGTTCAGCGTATTGCCCGTCATATTCACGAACGTTATCCGCAGCAGGTACAAGCGCTGATTGAGCGCTGGATGCCGGAAACCGAACGTTATTCCAACGCCTAGTGAGCACGGCGGCTTTAATGCCGCCGTACAAACCCTTATTGCGCGAAAATCGGTAACATCAGGTACAGCTTAATCACCAGCGCATTGACGATATCGATAAAGAACGCGCCGACCATTGGCACCACCAGGAACGCCATATGCGAGGGGCCAAAACGGTCGGTAATCGCCTGCATATTAGCAATGGCGGTCGGCGTTGCGCCCAGGCCAAAACCACAGTGACCCGCCGCCAGCACCGCCGCATCGTAGTTTTTCCCCATCATGCGCCAGGTAACGAAGATCGCGTACAGCGCCATGAAGATGGTCTGTACCACCAGAATCGCCAGCATCGGCAGCGCCAGCGACGCCAGTTCCCACAGCTTCAGGCTCATCAGCGCCATTGCTAGGAACAGTGACAGACTCACGTTCCCCAGCACCGAAACAGCACGCTCAAATACGCGATAAAAACCCACCAGCGCCAGGCCATTGCTGAGGATCACCCCAACAAATAGCACACAAACGAAGACCGGCAGTTCAAGCACCGTTCCCGCCAGTAGCTGCGCTACGATTTTGCCCACGGTCAGACAGATAGCAATCAGGGCGATAGTTTCGATTAGCACCAGAGAGGTGATCATACGACCCACATCCGGCTTTTCAAAGGCTGTCGGCACGGCCTGATCGTCAGGCATTCCATCCGGCGTGGTGGAGTGTTTCACCAGATAACGCGCTACCGGGCCGCCAATCAACCCGCCCAGCACCAGGCCAAAGGTTGCACATGCCATCGCAACTTCGGTGGCATTGGCAAAACCATAACGTTCGACAAACAGTTTACTCCACGCCGCGCCGGTACCGTGTCCGCCGGACAGCGTAATTGACCCGGCAATCAGCCCCATTAACGGGTCCAGCCCCAACAGACTCGCCATGCCGATACCGATGGCATTCTGCATCAGCAGTAATCCGACCACGACGACCAGGAAGACGCCAACAACGCGTCCCCCCTTGCGCAGGCTGGCAAGGTTAGCGTTAAGGCCGATCGTCGCGAAAAACGCCAGCATCAACGGATCGCGCAGGGTCATATCAAAGTTGACCTCCCAACCGACGCTTTTTTTCAGCACAAGCAGAGCAACCGCGACCAGTAACCCCCCCGCCACTGGTTCCGGAATCGTATATTTCTTCAGTAAGGAGACAGACTGGACCAGCTTGCGACCCAGTAGCAGCACCAGCGTGGCGGCGACAAGGGTCGATAAGGTATCGAGTTCAAACATTTAAAGCTCCTGTAGTGCGCTGTGACACGTGCGCACAAATCATTTCCTGAGTCAGTTTTTTAGCTCTTTGCGAGTCTTCGGCATGGATTTTAAGCAGAAAAAGGCAAAAAGTTATATAAAAAGGTGCATTTATCTTTTTTAAATATTAAGAATATTCGCTCGCAATCGTTTGCTTTTACCATCTGGTCAGATAAAATCACCGCTTTTCCACCACGAGAATGTCCCTGATGTCCGTTAACGCCATCGAGCCGGCAGATGCGCAACCGGTTGCGCAGACGCAAAACAGCGAATTAATTTACCGTCTTGAAGATCGCCCGCCGCTCCCTCAAACCCTTTTTGCCGCTTGTCAGCATCTGCTGGCCATGTTTGTCGCGGTAATCACGCCAGCGCTGTTAATCTGCCAGGCGTTGGGTTTACCGGCGCAGGATACGCAGCACATTATCAGCATGTCGCTGTTCGCCTCCGGCGTAGCCTCTATTATTCAAATCAAAGCGTGGGGGCCGGTAGGATCGGGGCTGTTATCCATCCAGGGAACCAGCTTTAACTTTGTCGCCCCGCTGATTATGGGCGGTACCGCGCTGAAAACCGGCGGCGCGGACGTCCCGACGATGATGGCGGCGCTGTTCGGCACGCTGATGCTGGCAAGCTGCACCGAGATGGTGCTTTCTCGCATTCTACATCTGGCGCGCCGGATTATCACGCCGTTAGTCTCCGGCGTCGTGGTAATGATTATTGGCCTGTCGCTGATTCAGGTGGGGCTAACCTCCATCGGCGGCGGCTATGCCGCCATGAGCGACAACACCTTTGGCGCACCGAAAAACCTGCTGCTGGCCGGCGTCGTCCTGGCCATTATTATCTTGCTGAATCGGCAGCGTAATCCCTACCTGCGCGTGGCTTCTTTGGTTATTGCCATGGCGGCAGGCTATCTTTTGGCCTGGTTTATGGGCATGTTGCCTGAGAATAACGCGCCGGTCTCACAGGATATCCTGATGGTGCCGACCCCGCTGTATTATGGTCTGGGCATTGACTGGAACCTGTTACTGCCGTTGATGCTGGTCTTTATGATTACGTCGCTGGAGACCATCGGCGACATCACCGCCACCTCTGATGTCTCCGAGCAGCCGGTATCCGGCCCCTTGTACATGAAACGGCTAAAGGGCGGCGTACTGGCTAACGGCCTGAACTCATTTGTTTCAGCGGTATTTAATACGTTCCCGAATTCCTGTTTCGGTCAGAACAACGGCGTAATTCAGTTGACCGGCGTCGCCAGTCGCTATGTGGGATTTGTCGTCGCGCTGATGCTGATTGTGCTCGGCCTGTTCCCGGCGGTAAGCGGTTTTGTGCAGCATATCCCGGAACCGGTGCTCGGCGGCGCCACGTTAGTGATGTTCGGCACCATTGCCGCCTCCGGGGTGCGTATTGTCTCGCGTGAGCCGCTGAACCGCCGCGCGATTCTGATTATCGCCCTGTCGCTGGCCGTGGGTCTTGGCGTCTCGCAACAGCCGCAGATCCTGCAGTTCGCGCCGGAATGGGTGAAAAATCTGCTCTCATCCGGAATTGCCGCTGGCGGCATCACGGCTATCGTGCTGAACCTGATTCTCCCGCCGGAAAAACCGTAAAAACCCTGCGGCGGCGACACGATTCGCCGCTGCTGTAACGCTCTTTCACCATTCCTGTCTTGAGGATTGCACGCAAATCGTGCATAAATCCCCTATGTGCATTTCACGGGATGGAAGACCATGAAATTGATTGGGAGGTTGCTTCTCTACGTGCTGATCGCCTGTTTAGTGGTGATTTTCGGCTTTTATTTTCTGCTGCAAACGCGCTGGGGCGCAGATCATGTCAGCAACTGGGTATCAGAGAACAGCGGTTATCACCTCACATTCGACGTGATGGATCATCGTTTTTCCGCCCCATCCCATCTTTTACTGGAGAATGTGACCTTTGGTCGTGATGGTCAGCCTGCTACCCTGGTCGCGAAAACCGTAGATATCGGTCTGAGCATTCGCCAGTTAACCGCGCCGCTGCATGTCGACACGATTCTGTTACAGGACGGCACGCTGAATATTTCAGTGCAAACCGCCCCTTTCCCGTTTGAGGCCGACCGCCTGCAACTTCGCAATATGGCGCTCAATAGTCCCGGTAGCGAATGGCGGTTGAGCGCCCAGCGCGTTAACGGCGGCGTTATGCCCTGGCGCCCCGAAGCCGGTCGGGTATTGGGCAATAAAGCCCAGATCCAACTGAGCGCCGGTTCGCTGACGTTAAACGACGTTCCCGCCACGAATGTGCTTATTGAAGGCAGTATCGACCATGATCAGGTGATGTTAAACACCGTTGGCGCCGATATGGCGCGCGGAGCGTTAACCGGCGTCGCCCGGCGTAACGCTGATGGTAGTTGGGTCGTTGAAAATCTGCGGCTGAATGATATTCGGTTACAAAGCGATAAATCCTTGAGCGAGTTTTTCGCGCCGCTTACTACGGTTCCATCTTTGCAGATTGGTCGTCTTGAAGTGACGGACTCCAGCCTGCAAGGACCAGACTGGGCAGTCACCGATCTTGACCTGAGTTTGCGCAATCTGACTCTGCGCAAAGAAGACTGGCAAAGTCAGGAAGGTAAATTATCGATGAACGCCAGCGAGTTTATTTACGGCTCGCTGCACTTGCTCGATCCAATCCTGAACGCCGAATTTTCACCACAGGGCGTTGCGCTACGCCAGTTCACCACCCGCTGGGAAGGCGGTATGGTCAGAACTTCCGGCGCCTGGTTACGCGAAGGCAAAGCGCTTATTCTGGACGATACCGCTATCGCCGGGCTGGAGTATACGCTGCCGGAAAACTGGAAGCAGTTATGGATGAAGCCGTTGCCCGACTGGCTGAACAGCCTGACGCTGAAAAAATTCAGCGCCAGCCGCAATCTGGTGATTGATATCGACCCGGCCTTCCCGTGGCAAATCACCGCCCTGGACGGCTACGGCGCAAACCTGGAGCTGGTACAACATCATCAATGGGGCGTCTGGAGCGGCAATGCGACCCTCAACGCCGCAGCGGCAACCTTTAACCGTGTGGACGTGCGCCGCCCGTCGCTGTCGTTGACGGCTAATGCCAGCACGGTCAACATCAGCGATCTGAGCGCGTTTACTGGAAAAGGGATACTGGAAGCCACTGCCAGCGTATCGCAACTGCCGCAGCGTCAGACGCAAATCAGCCTGAACGGACGCGGCGTACCAATGGATGTGCTACAGCAGTGGGGCTGGCCGGCATTACCGATTGCTGGCGATGGCAATATTCAGCTCACGGCCAGCGGCAATATTCAGGCCGATGCGCCGTTGAAACCGACGGTAAACGGGCAATTACACGCGGTCAACGCACAAAAGCAGCAGATAACACAGACGATGCAAGCGGGCGTGGTGTCCGGCGGTGAAGTTACGTCAACGGAGCCAGCGCTGTAATTGAGGGCTTGCCCGGTGGCGATGGCGCTTACCGGGCTTACGGTTCTTGCTCATTTGTAGGCCGGATAAGCGCAGCTCACGGCGCCATCCGGCGATTCAGATTTAAAGCGTAATTACCACTTCATTTCCCTGCGGGGTGACCACTACGCCCAGTTCACTTCCCGCATATGAACCGCATTTGGTACCGCTAATCTGCGTAATATTACGCAGACACAGCGTCCAGTTGCGCGCCTCGCCTTCGCCGCTCACCGTAATGGTATTGCCTGTGCGTTTCGCCTGCAGCGTAAAGATTGTCGAACCATCCGTAGCAGGGACTTCGCAGACCGCTTCGCAGCCGTCATCCAGATGGAATAACTGGAAGGCCGTACCCTCATGCCAGGCGTAATCGGGCTTCTGGCTATTGTTGCCCAGCGCCAGTAGTGTATTGTCACGCACATACACTGGCAGGCTCAGGAAGTCATGCTGCTGTTTATGCCAGCGACTGCCCTGCACTTCATCGTTGCGCCACAGGTGCGTCCAGCGGCCTTCTGGCAGGTAGAACTCCACGTCGCCCGCTTCACTAAATACCGGCGCTACCATGACCGCATCTCCCAGCATGTACTGGCGATCAAGATAATCACACGCCGGATCGTCCGGAAACTCCAGCATCATCGCCCGCATCATGGGCGTACCGGCTTCGTTGGCGCGCGCCGCTTCCCGATACAGATACGGCATCATCCGGCACTTCTGTTCGGTGAAGAAGCGCACCACGTCACAGGACTCGTCGTCATAGGCCCACGGAACCCGGTAGGATTTGCTACCGTGCAGGCGGCTGTGGCTGGAGAGCAAGCCGAATGCGCACCAACGCTTGTAGACATGCGCCGGCGCGGTATTCTCGAATCCGCCAATATCATGACTCCAGAAGCCAAACCCTGACAGGCCGATGGACAGCCCGCCGCGCAGGCTTTCCGCCATCGATTCGTAGTTGGCGTAGCAGTCGCCGCCCCAGTGCACCGGGAACTGTTGCGCGCCCACCGAGGCGGAACGGGCGAACAGCACCGCCTCTTCAACGCCGACGGTCTCTTTCAGCACGTTCCACACCAGTTCGTTGTAGATGTAGGCATAATGGTTGTGCATTTTCTGTGGATCTGAACCATCAAACCACTGCACATCCGTTGAAATGCGTTCGCCGAAGTCAGTTTTGAAGCAGTCCACTCCCATCTCCACCAGGCCCTTCAGCTTGTCGGCATACCATTCGCAGGCTTGCGGGTTGGTGAAGTCGTAAATCGCCAGTCCCGGCTGCCATTTATCCCACTGCCACAAGGAGCCGTCCGGGCGTTTTAGCAAATATCCTTTCTCTTTCAGCTCCTGGAAGACCGGGGATTTCTGGCCGATGTAGGGGTTAATCCACACGCAGACTTTCAGCCCTTTCGCTTTCAGGCGGCGAATCATCCCTTTCGGATCGGGGAAAGTCACCGGATCCCATTCAAAATCGCACCACTGGAAGGCCTTCATCCAGAAACAGTCGAAGTGGAAGACGTGCAGCGGCAGATTGCGCTCGGCCATACCGTCGATAAAACTGTTAACGGTCGCTTCGTCGTAGTTGGTGGTGAATGAGGTGGTCAGCCACAGGCCAAACGACCAGGCGGGCGGCAGCGCCGGACGACCCGTAAATTGGGTATAGCGGTTCAGCACGTCTTTCGGGGTCGGGCCGTCGATGACGAAGTATTCCAGATACTCGCTCTCGACGCTGAACTGAACTTTGGAGACTTTCTCGGAGCCAATTTCAAACGACACGCACTGCGGATGGTTTACCAGCACACCGTAGCCACGGTTGGTGATATAGAACGGGATGTTCTTGTAAGACTGTTCGGTACTGGTGCCGCCGTCGCGGTTCCAGGTCTCCACTGTCTGACCGTTACGCACCAGCGCGGTAAAGCGCTCGCCAAGCCCGTAGACGGTTTCGCCCACGCCGAGATCCAGACGCTCGAACATGTAGTTGCGCCCGCTATTGGTGTCCTGCACATAGCCGTTATTTTTCAACTGACTACCGGTGATACGTACACCGTTACGCAGAAAATCCAGAGACCAGAGCTCGCCTTTGGTGACGCGCACGCTCAGGCTGCCGCTCTTGAGTTCGGCAAATTCAGCGTTGTTCTGCATCTCTACGTTGATATCTTGCAAGACATTGAGCGGATAATGTGGGCCGTTATCCAAAGCGCCCTGGAAGTGTTCCATCCGTACACCTATCACTCCTTCCTGCGGCGAGAAAAAGCGCAGGGTAAACAACGGGGTATCCAGTTGCTAGGTTCGTTCGCGGACATCACGCGGCGCGGCATAGATCACCATCTCATTCCCGTGCTGTTCAACGTCGAACACCTGAACCGGGTGAATCAAATTAAGGCCAGGCTGGATCAGCCAGTTTCCGTCGCTAATTTTCATAGTCTGTTCCTTTAGTTTTGCAATTCTTTATGGGTAAATTCTTGTTCGTTGCGGTGTGCGCCCTGCGCCAGTTGCTCCAGAATGGTTTTCAGGAACGGGCTTTTCAGGGTGTAGTAGCGTTTAGCGATCGCGGCGCTCAGCAGATAACAGATGGCCGGGACGATAGTGAACAGAGCGATGATGATGCTGATCGTGGCGCTGTTTTGCGTTTTCGCCGCCGCGTTGTAACCGCCGCCTGCCAGCATCCAGCCAATCAGCGCCCCGCCGAGGGCAAGACCCAGTTTCAGCACGAACAACGTGCCGGCAAAACTGATCCCCGTCAGGCGTTTGCCGTTACACCATTCGCCGTAGTCGACGGTGTCAGACATCATCACCCACTGGATAGGCGTGACTAACTGGTGCAATACGCCAATCACAAAGATAAAGACGAACATAGCGATCGTGGCGTGCATCGGTACGAAGAACATCGCCACGCTGATTACTGCGAGTAAAGCATTGGTCCACCAGAAAACGCTCACTTTGCATTTCCAGTCGGTCAACGGTTTTGCCAGCGCCGAGCCAATCAGGTTGCCGACGCAATAGGTGGTGAGGAAGGCGACAAACACGCCCGGTTTGCCCAATATCCAGGTGACGTAATACATCATCGCCCCGCCGCGCACGCATACCGCCAGAATATTCAGGATGGTGAGCAGGCCGACTATGCGCCACTGGTCGTTGTGCCAGATATCACGCAGGTCTTCACGCATGGAGGTATGGGTGGCAGGCGCTTCAACGCGCTCTTTGGTGGTAAAGAAGCAGAACGCCAGCATCAGGAACGCCACCACCGAGAGCGCCGCGATACCCCCCTGGAAGCCCAGCGCCTTATTCTCGCCGCCAATCAGTTTCACCAGAGGCATCATCAGTACGGTAGAAAGCATTCCGCCCGCCGTTGCCAGCACAAAGCGCCAGGATTGCAGGGAGATACGCTGCGTTGGGTCATTGGTTATTACACCCCCCAACGCGCAGTAAGGGATGTTGACCACAGTGTACAGAAGGGTGAGCAACGTGTAGGTGATGGCGGCATAAATCATTTTGCCGTTCAGACTGAGATCCGGCGTGCTATAAGCCAGCACACAAACGATACCAAACGGCAACGCGCCAAACAGCACCCAGGGTCGGAATTTGCCCCAGCGAGAGCGGGTGCGGTCGGCCAGCAGGCCCATACAAGGGTCGGAGATGGCATCAAGCGCACGCGCCAGTAAAAACATGGTGCCAACAAAACCAGCGGGAATGCCGAAAATATCGGTATAGAAGAACATCATATATAACATGACGTTATCAAAGATGATGTGGCTGGCGGCATCGCCCATACCATAGCCAATCTTCTCCTTAACGGAGAGAATTTCACTTTTCATTACGCATCCTTAACGCTCACAACGCTCACTGATACCGGTTACAGTTTTTGTAAACCTTCCCTGCGAGCGTGAATATTCCGTTATTTGGTTATCAAATTACGATTCTTGTTTTCTGTGATCAGGGTAGCGTCAAAAAGTGTGATGAAATGTAACTAATGGATTTTATGGGGGTTTATATGAAACCGATCATGGCAGAAGGAAAGGGAAGTTAAAAAAGCACGGGAGGGGATGTGGAAACGCCAGGAAGTAGCTATAATGCGCGCGCCTCCATGTAGCAATCGAGGCGCGGAAGATCGTCGTCTCCGGTGAGGCGGCTGGACTTCAAATCCAGTTGGGGCCGCCAGCGGTCCCGGGCAGGTTCGACTCCTGTGATCTTCCGCCAACATCCTTCTCTCATGCCCACCATTCGTCCTCTATTTCGGGACAAAGTATTTGCTTATTATTAAGACCAGTTCTTGCATATAATACGAAAGGAAAGGTGGAGAGAGAAAGTGGAATATTATTTTATTAATCACCATTTACCGATTGCTAAAACCGAACGACCATTTATTGTGGGATATCGTCCGCAAAGAAGGGATAAAAGTACGCCAGGACTAACGTGGGCGGGACTTAACTAATCACCAAACGAACTTGTGGGTCATACTTACAGGCTCATCCTTTCTCAAAAGAGATACGCTTACCAGGCCAAAATTATGAGATCAACGTATAGAGCCATCCGGATAAAGATACATGCCTCCCTCCAGATACACGGGTTCTCCTTCTTCTACCGCTAAATTATGATATAGCGATTGCATTTCATCATCTGCACTTTCTTCCGGTTGGTTTTCAACTCGATAATAGGTATCTACATCATAGTTCTGTTTACGGAGATCGTCGTCGCTGTATACGCCAAGCCGTTTTTTTAAGCCTGTTATATTAAATATCCATTTTAACCCATCTTTAATATAATAGGCATCACCATAAGCATTTTCATCGGGGCATTCTTTATAGCCCATCCGCAATGCAACATCACAGCCATGCTTACCAACATATTTATAACTCATATCCCCCCCAATATGTTGCTTCAATATCCCAGATAAAATTCATAACGAAAACCTATCCTGATAACCTATGCCACATGAAGGATAGAATTTAAACTAAAGTACGCGTTATATTATCCCCTAAGTCCGTATCAAGTATGCGTATTCTGTAGTAGGTAGTAATATGTTCTAATTTATTAATGTGAGTTATATATGAAGAGATTATTTACAGCGATGATTATCGCTTTTATTACCGTCACGGCATCATCCAGTGCGCTTGCCTGCCCAAAGGGTCAACATCCACATGGGGGTACAGGCTCACATCATAAGGGTGGATGGTGTTCATACGAGCAGTAACGTCGCAGCTTACTCATCTACTTGAAGGCACTATAGCCTTACGTTTATTAACGCAGGCGCTACGTTTGTCGATGCCGTAACTTTCTGAAAGGGAAGGCACAATGAGGCATGTGATCAAAACTCGCCGGGGACAGATGCCTTACTCACTGCAAATGAAAATCCACCACAAGATTCGGATCAATCGACCCGTCGCTGGCGAAACTTTAGACGAGACAAAGCAGATTTAGTGACGCTTCTGCTCAATGAGCAATATCATCTTTGCTGTTACAGCGAAATCCGTGCTGATTTGCGTGGCCTCGGCTATCACATTGAACACGTCGAAAATAAAAGCCAGCAGCCAGGGCGAACCTTCGATTATCAAAATCTCGCAGCCAGCGCGTTAGACTCTGAGAATGGTTTGCCCCAGCTTGGCATCAACGCGTTCGGTGGTCATGTACAGGGAAAGAATAAATCTGTGGATATGGCACAGTTTATTCATTGCCACCTCCCTGACTGTTCTCGTTATTTTGCCTATTTATCTAATGGGCATGTGGTTCCTTCAATAGATTTAACTGAGCAGGAAGCTGAGTACGCACAGTACACCATTGATCACCTGAACCTGAACAGCGGATTCCTTCAAACGGAGCGTCGTAATCATTGGGAAGAGCTGGAACAGCTTTTTGAAGAACATATTGAGAAAGACTGGGATCTGCACCAATTACTTCAGCTTGATCTGGTCCCTTCGCCAGATCATAAACTGCATGAATTCTTCAGCATTACACGCCAGTTTTTCCAGCAAGAAGCTGAACAGGTATTACAGAGCCACGCCCCTGCATTAATTTAACACCACTATTCCTGATTCAGGGCGACAGCATGATTTATTGCGAGTCGCCTTCCTGATTTACACCCTCAATATTTATTCACCTTTATTTCACCGCATAATGCGCCTGCCACTCCCGGCAGGCGCGTTTGCTTTTATATGGACCAAAAATATGCAAACAGAAGCTGAAGTCTTAACTGACCATAATGAGCTAATTTGCTCGACCAGTATTGAATGCATCGTCACAGGGCGCGACGCTGCGCTGAGCCTGATAGAAATCCTGATTCATAAGCTTGATGACATCTCGCGGCTTACCTCCAGCATCGGTGGTGATGTAGCGGAGCATTGGGCGATGCGACAGCGCCATTCCTTTGACTGCTGGTTGATGCAACCGGTTGATAAAGCGATGCCGGTGATCACCCGTAATATTGACCGCAGCATTTGGCGCGATCTGATGCTGAAGTTCGGGATGTTGACCTTAATGGACGCTGAAGCCCGCAGCCAGTGGGCTAAAAATCTCGAAGGAGGAGATCTTCCGGCCATCAGCGAAGCCAACATCCTGAGCACCTTTGAACAACTCCACCACAATAAACAGGATGTTTTCGAACGTGGGATTATCAATGTATTTAAAGGGCTAAGCTGGGACTATAAAACCAATAATCCCTGCTGCTTCGGTAAGCGGATCATCGTTAACGGCCTGGTAAAGCACGACCGATGGGGCTACAGCCTGAATTGGGGCTGACGGCGTGACCAGATTGCGGATCTGGAGCGCATGTTGTTCCTGCTGGATGGTAAAACCATTCCCGATAACCGACACGATGTGACTATCCGACTGATGGACTTCATTCGTGATAACCCGCATCAGCAGGTTTTTGAGGATGATTTATTCTCTATGCACTACTTTCAGAAAGGCAGTGGGCATATCACGTTTAAGCGTCTGGATCTGGTGGAGAAGATGAATGATATCGTGGTGAAACACTATCCGGGGGCGCTACCCGCCAAAATAAACGCTATCTGCGTAATGAGCTTCACCAGGAATTTCTGGCATACTAAGCGGATTACAGCATCACGAGTCAGATGTAAGTGGAGGCGACATGGAAGATAAATACTTAACCCAATCCCCGGCAGGTGAATTCATTATGTTTGCCAGCGGTGACGGGAAAGTGCGTGTTGAATGCCGCTTTGAAAGCAATACACTGTGGCTCTCTCAGGGAATGATCTGCGAACTATACGGTAAAGCTAAAGCCACCATCAGTGAGCATATAAAGAACATCTTTGCAGATGGCGAGCTTGAAGAAAATTCAGTTGTTCGGTTTTACCGAACAACTGCCAGTGATGGGAAAAATTATCAGATTCAATACTTTAGTTTGCCGTTGATACTCGCTGTCGGCTACCGCGTTCGCTCCCCGCGCGGCACGCAGTTCCGCCAGTGGGCAACCCAGACGCTCCAGGAATACCTGATCAAAGGTTTTGTGATGGACGATGAGCGCCTGAAAAATCCGCCCGTGGGTTCATCGGCTGTACCCGACTATTTCGATGAGATGCTGGAGCGTATCCGCGATATCCGCGCCAGCGAACGTCGGGTTTATTTGCGGGTACGCGAGATCTTTGCTCTGGCCGCCGATTATCAACCGTCCCTCAAAGAAACCACGCAGTTTTTTCAAACCATCCAGAACAAGTTACATTTTGCCTGTACCGGGTATACCGCCGCTGAACTCATTCATCAGCGTGCTGACGCCTGCCAGCCGCATATGGGGCTGACCAGCTATAAAGGTGAAGAGGTGCGCAAATGTGACGTGACGGTGGCAAAAAATTATCTCACTCAGGATGAAGTCAGCGAGCTTAACCGCGTAGTTAACATGTGGCTGGATTTCGCCGAAGATCAGGCCCGTCGTCGTCAACAGGTCTTTTTACGCGACTGGCAGGATAAGCTGGATCAGTTCCTGCAATTTAACGACCGTGAGGTTTTGCAAGGGGCAGGTAAAGTCAGTAAGAAAATGGCCGATGAAAAAGCGCAGGCGGAATATAGCCAGTTTGCCGAGCAACAACGGCGTTTAAAAGAAGCCGAAGGTGAGAAAGATATCGCCGCTTTGTTACAGTGGAAAACAGAGCCTAAAAAGTAGCTCAGGATGTCCCCAAACCCCACAAGCAAAATCATTTGGGGGTGCTTATGGGGGTTACTCATTTATCCAATACAAAATATAAACATAAAATCAATAAGTTAACATTCAAATACGATTCCTGTGATCGCCCGAGCCTTTATCCCCACACGTTGCATCAACCACCAGACTTTGCTTACACCGCATTGTTCCTGATATCCCGCAGATCGAGACAGATCTTGCGATAGCCATAAACACAGCCCGATTCCAGCCAGAACTGCCTGTATGCCCCGTCAGATTCAGGTCAACATGATGCCGTCGTGAATGTGGCGGCTTTATCCAGGCGTAAAGACTATGGGTAGTAATATCAAGACGTGTTGCGACGCTGGAAACAGAATGGCCGCGCTCAATAACCTGTTTTACCGCTTTAATTTTAAACGCTTTGGGATAACGTTTACCGCTCATGGGCCCCTCTCTTTAAGTCATCTTAAATGACTCAGCGGTGTCTGTTAAACCTGTGGCGATTCATTCCTCCGTTTTATCCAGACGAAATTATCCTGATAATGTGCTGTAGCGGCTGAATGACTCAATATCACATCAACCTAAACACTGAATAGTTTCTCAGTTACCTGATTTTTCATTGTTATCTATTAGATACTGCAAGCATTTCATCTTTATACCCTTGTTCTCCCATACGTCCTGTTTATTCTTAACCCCTCCCATTATTATATTTCAGTAGTAATATATCCGTATACATTCTTATACCAGGTACTCATATTACTGGCAGTTAGTTTAATTTTTTGTACGTATCCCACATAATCGTGCTATTCACATTTAGAGATCACGTCATCGATCTGCTGACGAAGGAATCTCTATGCGTAAAGCCCGTCTCACTGAGCATCAGAACATCGCCGTAATTAAGTTGGTCGAAGCTGGACGAGCGGTTAAAGATATCTGCCAGGAGGCGGGTATTTGTGAAGTGACTGACGACATCTATGGACATTGGGTTTGACCACATCCTGTTTCTCACTAATGTGCTCCGGGAAAGAGTTTTCATCAGATGAGCAATTGAAAAGAGAAGCCAGAAGCTGAAGTTGTTTCGACCGATAAGTCTGTCGGTTGCTCAGACTGTCACGATCAGAATTAAGTCAGATCAACTTATTGGCAAGGTATAACTCCCGGCATTAAGTTACAAAATTTTCTCATGGCATTAGCATTACACCTCCTTAAAGTTTACATGCGTCTCTATAAAAGAGTCTTAAATTTGTATATAAGAAGTTGATGAGAGCACAAATTTCACCATTAAGTCATTGAATAACAATGCAATAAAAGAAAAAATCTTAAATTAGGTTTTAATAATAAGAATTCATTACAGGTTGACAGGAATTACTTTTATATTTCATCACATCACCCCGATAGTGACGAAGGCAGCAGACAGATGGTATTGAGAACCGTTATTTATCACCCTCATGATTTAGCAAATAGTGCTGTTTTAAGATTTTTTATGATATTGGAGATACTGTATAAAAATCTCAATGAGTGAAATACGAATCCGAAATGATGTATTACGACTGTCGGATCTGTCATGGTTCCTTAAAGCTGTATTTTAGGTCTTTCCAGGAGTTTATGACACTGACAATAATTCGCGACTTTTGACAGCCGTAGCACTGTATATTATCTGGATTGACACATTTATTTACCAATGAAATATTAATAGAAACATCGACGGGAGTCGTTCAGGATGATGAGAAAGCCTTCACAAATTGTCCATTGCATTAGTTGCGATTTATCCTGTCAATTATTCCCTGACAGCGCAGTACGGGTGCAATACTGTCATAATGCGGCATTTTCCATCTGGCCAGATGGTAATGCTTTCCTGAAAAAAGGGTTTATTGAAAAGTTATTGCTTGATAGACACAACCATTTATCCAGCGGTTTTATCTTTGTTGATTTTTCTTTCCCGAATCTTCGACGATTTACCGATTTACAATGGGCTGACAGTCTGGCAAACAGTGGTATGCATATTGTCCTGATTTCTGACAGAAGTTTAACTCCGCTGGCCAATTACTGGATTTTGAAAAGCAATAAAATACAAGGAATTATTTATTCCGATGACGATGATATTGTGCAACAGCAAAAGATGCACCGCTTGTTTACCGGTCGGCTTGCCAACAGTAAACGAGGACGAACGCTTAACTATACGGAATTTATATTACTGAAGCGCTTTGTATCAGGAATAAGTATTCAGCAGATTGTAAATATTGACAATATTGATATTAAGAAACTTTATGTGCATAAGCTGCGGCTTGAAAATAAGCTAGGGCATAGCATTCATAAAATAATATCAAATATTTTATAAATCCGTTTCCATTTTTATTATTTCCATATTATTGCGATGTGGAAGACGCTTTACGCCATAATGCAGGAGGCAGAATGCCAACTCCCCAAAATTACTCATTCATCGCCATAGCGGTATCAGCAGCATTAGCCTCTATGGTATTTCCCTCCCAGGCGGCCTGGGTCGACGTTGATAGTCTGCCATCCAGTGGGCTGGTCAGCCAGTTGCCGCCGGAATTACAGGCTATTATTCCCGCTCAGGCCAGTACCGGTTTCACCAAAGTCGGTACCATGCCCAACTACGTTTATCAGTGGAACACCGGCACCATCCCGGTTTATGGCAATGGCCTCACGCTTAATGGGCCGGGCGCGGAGGCGTTTGAACACACTGTCACGGTTATTCAGAACAGCGGGACGGGAAGTCCGGGCGTGATTTTTGGCAACGACCTGACCATTCGGACGCAGTCGGCGAATGCCGCGAATAATGGTAGAGACGTCGATGGCATCCGTACTCACGGCGCAAATACTCCGGATAACCCGGTATTTATTATTACCGGTGACCGTACCCGCATCTACGTGGATGGTCAGGATGGTGACGGTATTAACGCCGGATATAACTCCCTGGGCCAGGGTTGGACCGGATCGGCCAATATTTACGTCGGCGACGATCTGTATATCAAAACAACAGGTAGCCAGGGACGTGGAATTACAGCTAACGCCATGCGGGATGCGTCACGTGCCAAAAATACGATTGTCGTCGGCAATCGTGCACATATTGTTACTACCGGCGACAGTTCGGAGGGGCTGCGTACCGGACAAAGCGGTTCTTTGATTCGTCTGGGTGACGATGCAACCATCGAAACCTCCGGCGCATCCTCAACGGGGATTTACGCAGCATCCTCCTCCAGAACCGAGCTTGGCAACAACGCTACTATTACGGTGAACGGTGCCAGCGCACACGCGGTATATGCAACTAACGCTACCGTTAATTTGGGAGAGAATGCCACTATTAGCGTTAACAGCGCCAGTAAGGCTGCATCCTATAGTAAAGCCCCTGCCGGTTTATACGCCCTCTCCCGAGGCGCCATTAATCTGGCAGGCGGTGCGGCTATTACTATGGCGGGCGATAACAGTAGCGAAAGTTACGCCATCAGCACGGAAACTGGCGGCATTGTTGACGGTTCTTCAGGAGGTCGTTTCGTCATCGACGGTGATATTCGTGCTGCTGGCGCCACCGCTGCCAGCGGTACGCTACCGCAGCAGAACAGTACGATTAAGCTCAATATGACGGACAACTCGCGATGGGACGGGGCGTCGTACATCACCAGCGCTACGGCGGGCACAGGCGTTATCTCTGTACAAATGAGCGATGCGACCTGGAATATGACCAGCAGCTCAACGCTCACTGACCTGACGCTGAATAGTGGCGCAACCATTAACTTCAGCCATGAAGATGGCGAGCCATGGCAAACGCTCACCATCAATGAAGATTATGTAGGCAACGGCGGTAAGCTGGTCTTTAATACTGTGCTCAGCGATGATGATTCCGAAACGGACAGGCTGCAGGTTCTCGGCAATACTTCAGGCAACACATTTGTTGCAGTAAATAATATTGGAGGAGCCGGGGCGCAAACCATTGAAGGTATTGAAATTGTCAACGTTGCTGGCAATTCCAACGGTACTTTCGAAAAAGCAAGCCGTATTGTTGCCGGAGCCTATGACTACAACATGGTGCAGAAAGGTAAAAACTGGTATCTGACCAGCTACATTGAGCCGGACGAACCGATTATTCCCGATCCGGTAGACCCTGTTATCCCTGACCCTGTCATTCCCGATCCGGTAGACCCTGATCCAGTAGACCCGGTTATCCCTGACCCTGTTATTCCCGATCCGGTGGACCCTGAGCCAGTAGACCCGGTCATCCCTGATCCGACAATTCCTGACATAGGGCAATCTGACACACCGCCGATAACAGAACATCAGTTCCGTCCGGAAGTGGGTAGCTACCTTGCCAACAACTATGCGGCAAATACGCTGTTCATGACGCGTCTCCATGACCGTCTGGGTGAAACCCAGTACACCGACATGCTGACGGGTGAGAAGAAGGTCACCAGCCTGTGGATGCGTAACGTCGGCGCCCATACTCGCTTCAACGATGGCAGCGGGCAGCTAAAAACCCGCATCAACAGCTATGTGTTACAACTGGGAGGCGATCTGGCACAGTGGAGCACTGACGGTCTTGACCGTTGGCATATTGGTGCAATGGCAGGTTATGCCAACAGCCAGAACCGCACACAGTCGTCCGTGAGTGACTATCATTCCCGTGGTCAAGTCACTGGTTACAGCGTCGGCCTTTACGGCACCTGGTATGCTAACAATATCGATCGGTCTGGGGCTTATGTGGATACCTGGATGCTGTTCAACTGGTTTGATAACAAGGTCATGGGTCAGGATCAGGCCGCTGAGAAATATAAATCCAAAGGAATTACCGCCTCGGTTGAAGCCGGTTACAGCTTCAGGTTAGGTGAAAGCGTGCATCAAAGCTACTGGTTGCAGCCCAAAGCGCAGGTGGTATGGATGGGCGTGCAGGCTGACGACAATCGCGAAGCCAATGGTACCCTCGTCAAGGATGATACCGCCGGTAATCTGCTAACCCGCATGGGCGTAAAAGCCTATATTAACGGCCACAATGCTATTGATGACAATAAATCTCGAGAGTTCCAGCCGTTCGTGGAGGCGAACTGGATCCATAATACGCAGCCTGCCAGCGTGAAGATGGACGATGTCAGCAGCGATATGCGTGGTACAAAAAATATTGGTGAACTGAAAGTGGGTATTGAAGGACAAATTACCCCGCGCCTGAACGTATGGGGTAACGTGGCGCAACAGGTAGGTGACCAGGGCTATAGTAATACCCAAGGCCTACTGGGGGTTAAATACAGTTTTTGATTCAGGTAACAACAGAGCCGCTGATCTTCAGCGGCTTTTACCCGGAAGCGCTTTCATTTGGCTGATACGTTCCATGAACGGCTCCCAAAACAGCTTAATGTGTACAGAAAAATATCGGGCGTTTCCCGATGGTGAACATAAAGCCACGATGGCCCTGAGTCAGGATGGTGTAACTGATGCTTTTCCCTGGATAGACATAAAAATCGGGTAAAACCGTCTCGATAACCGCATCGGACAGTGTTTCGTCACGCGTGACTTTGTTGATATCCGTCGATATAAAATGGGTGCTGTCTTTATTTTCACTCCATACATAGGAAACATCACGGCGGATCACGCCGCTCATTTTATTATCGACGTAATACGTTCCGCTGATGGAAACCACCCCAGTGCGTTTTTTCAGCGAATACATAAAGTCCAGCGTCAGGTTAGCCTGAGTGTTGTTATAAAACACAATCACAGGCGCCGTACATTTCTCTGGATCCCGGTTCTTTTCCGTATACAAATGAAAAAGATGTCCAAGCCCTACTCCCAGAAACAGTAACGTCAGGCAGGCTAACATCAGTGCCTTTTTACCCATGTTTCACCCCGCGGAAAAAAAGTGTCACGCAGCCTGTATCACCGCGCGTTTTATAAGGTTGCTGACAAATCAATGCCGTAACCGCTGGGGTGCGACTGCTGGAAGGGAAATAGACCCATGGGTATTTCTGACAATCCATACCGGTTTTTAGAATCATTGACTTATAGCTTGCAAAGCGGCTACCGCTTTCGATATCTTCATTCCGCGAGAAAAAATGACAGCCCTGAGTTGTTTCAACCAGCGTGTAGCGATCGTAAAAATCCTTATCAGGAACGGTTTGCCAGCTTATGGTGCCAAGCAAAATACCGACAGCAAATGTCCCGGTCATCCAAAGTACAGGTACATAATGTTTAAACCAACGCCCTGACATACGCGGTGGCGTCTCACCCTTTTTTTCTATTGTCTGAGCGAAGTCTTTGCGGATGGTCATGAGGCTCACGCCAGGCTCAATCTGAAAGCCTCTACGCGGAACCGTGATTATCAGCGTATCTTCATTTTCGCCAACGGTACGTAATCCGCGGCGAATAATGGAGATATTCTGATAAAGCGTATTTGCCGACACCACCATGCCGTCTTCTTCCCACACTTTTTGAAAGAATGTTTGTTGTGAGACGACGGAGGGGGCGTTTTCCAGCAGAAGGCGCAAGCAGCGGCTGGCGGGCGTTGTCAGAATAATGTTGAGATCTGGCCTCGATAATGACGCCAGGCGATTCATTTCTGGATTAAATTCAATATTATCGTTAATTATCCATAACATCGCATTGTTACCATGCCAAAACATAACGTAGTTGGAGAGGGTTAATAGACACCACTGAGTATAGTCTGATGCTGTGGCTGCGTAGCAGGACATGGATTGTCCCCTGCACATACCGATCATATAGAAGAGCGAGAGGCATAAGACATTAACAGGTAAGCGTAGACACCGCTTTTCTCATTATAGCAGACTCAGGAGTGAAAGTACGTTTGGTTTTCTTGTTCGTTAAGTCTCCTGTTTTGTATTGAGGTGAGAATATCACCTTTAATCAGGTGGCCAAATTTACTGTGCCGCTACACTTTAATATCGCATAGATAAATCATGAGAAAATATATCCTGACAATCTATATCATATGAAAGAGAGGGTTTTATTGAACGTGTTCTCTATAATGACTTGTAATATCCAAAAAAGCAGCACTCGTTATGTAGGGATAGTTTCCAATTTATTAAGAGTTACAGTAGCCATACTTAATAAAAGCACGCTTCCCACTTAATATTTAAGCTGTGCTTTATGTTATTTAAATATAAATAAGTTAACTCTTAATTGATATATTTCAAACTTATACTAAATAATTTTAAAACTATCCATCAGAAACAATTTGTAGGGACATAATTTGTTTTTTCAATCAATAATCCTCTCTGACATGTAAAATAGAAACATTTATTCATAATATGAATATTGTTGTGATAACAGATTCGCGTGAAAGTAAATCGACTGAAGGTGATGCCGATGAATATTCCTTCAGAAAGAACTCAATAAGGTAATCCAGGATCGGCAACGGATTACTGTCATCAGCTTAAAAACGGAAATCGCCCCGGCGATTAATGACTTTAACACTGATAGTGATTATCAGTGAAAGGCAACAACAAGGAATGAATTATGTCTACACCCGCGAATTTTAACGGTCAACGCCCTGCCATTGATGCTAACGACGCAGTAATGCTGCTGATTGACCACCAAAGTGGCCTGTTTCAGACCGTCGGCGACATGCCGATGCCGGAATTACGCGCGTGCGCCGCGGCGCTGGCTAAGATCGCTACCTTATGCAATATGCCGGTCATTACTACCGCATCCGTACCACAGGGACCAAATGGTCCGCTGATTCCGGAAATCCATGCGAATGCACCCCACGCGCAATATGTCGCGCGTAAAGGGGAAATTAATGCCTGGGATAATGCCGATTTTGTACAAGCGGTAAAAGCGACAGGCCGTAAAACGCTGATCATCGCCGGTACTATTACCAGTGTCTGCATGGCTTTTCCAGCCATCAGCGCCGTCGCGGAAGGGTACAAGGTATTTGCGGTAATTGATGCCTCCGGCACGTACAGTAAAATGGCGCAGGAAATTACGATGGCCCGCGTGGTGCAGGCGGGCGTAGTACCAATGGATACCGCGGCGGTAGCCTCTGAGCTGCAACGTACCTGGAATCGGGAAGATGCCGCAGAATGGGCGGATGTATATACCAAAATATTCCCGGCCTATCAGCTACTGATTGAAAGTTATACCAAAGCGCAGGAAGTAGTAAAAAATAATGAACTGCTGGATTCTCAACGCGCATAAATAACGCCCTGAAGCGGCTAAATAGCCCCATTTAATGGGGCTATTTTATCTATCGCCTGTTTATTCAGCCTACAACCAGTAGATGAGCGCCATGTCATCGGACTACAACACGCTTAGAGCCTATCCCATTGGGGCTATTTTACTTGCCATTTTGGACCTGGGCAGTGCTCGCCAAAACGCGTTAGCGTTTTGAACGCCGCTTGCGGCGGCCCGAAGGGCGAGCGTAGCGAGTCAAACCTCACGTACTACGTGTACGCTCCGGTTTTTGCGCGCTGTCCGTGTCCAAACTGGCTGCGCCAATAACGCCTGGTGGGATAGGCTCTTAATCAAATACGCCATTAATAATCGCCGTGACCACCGCGGTACTGAGCGCGATCAGCACCAGATTATCCCCAACGATTTTCCACTCATAGCCCGGATAATAAGGTAATTGTCCCAGCATAGACGCCGGCACCGTTTTTTTAGCGATTCCCGGCGGCAGCGGTTTTCCTCTCGCCAGATTTTTCGCAATCCCCGGAGGTAAAGACTGATAACCCGTCAGCCCTAAATTCACTGCCAGTTGCCTGGCGACAGCGTAGCTAATGTCCGACTCGACGTGATCCGGTTTACCGCCATTTTTACGGTGTTCCGTTTTTTGCCCGGCATTTCCTTTATGTCCGTTACCGTTATTACCCTGATTAGCCGCGTTATTACCATGTCCGCCGCCATTGCCATTTCCCGGATTCGCCAGCACAGGCGTAGCGCTCAGGGAAAACGTAATCAACGTCGCCAGGACGGCGGTTAAACCACGACGATTATTCATGATATTGCCCTTCTGATGTGGGATACCATGAAAATAGCGCCCCGCCATAAAAAGAACAACTACATCGATTCTTATTTTAAGCGGGGCTCGCCAACGGCAGCTTATCGTATCCAGATAGTCAGTAAAATCAGGATGATTGCTATCAGGACAACCTGATAAAAAATTTTGTCCAACCCTCTTTTTTGCATGGCGTCACCTCGTTAGAAAACGATTTGCCAGAGGGCTAAACACAACACCAACAGGCTAATCAGTAAAAATATCAGCGCGATGATTTTATCGGGTGAGCGATTCATCTGGGCGATCCTCAAACATTATTAAAACCACTGGCCAAAGCGTTTGATATAAAAGCGTTTCATGCCTTGCGCCACCAGACAGTAGCTCAATAATGTCGCCACCAACCACGGGAAGTAGCTCAGCGGCAGCGGCTCCAGTCCAACCATCGCGCCCAGAGGTGAGAATGGAATATAAATGCCTATCGCCATAATCAAGCCGGTCGTCAATAATACCGGCAACGTCGCCCGACTTTGGATAAACGGTATTTTCTGCGTCCTTAGCATATGCACGACCAGTGTCTGCGAGAGCAGCCCCTCAATAAACCAGCCGGACTGAAAGAGCGCCTGCGCCTCTACGTTATTAGCCGCAAAAACGTACCACATCAGCGCAAAGGTTGTGATATCGAAAATAGAAGACGTTGGGCCAATCCATAGCATAAAACGACCAATATTTTTCGCGTCCCATTTCCGCGGCTTACGCAGGAACTCTTTATCCATTTTGTCCCACGGCAACGACAACTGCGAAATATCGTACATCAAATTCTGGATCAACAGATGAATCGCCAGCATCGGCAGAAACGGAATAAACGCGCTGGCTACCAGTACCGAAAAAACATTGCCGAAATTAGAGCTGGCGGTCATATTCAGATATTTAATGATATTGCCAAAGGTTTCCCGCCCTTTGATAACGCCTTCCTCAAGCACCATGAGATCTTTTTCCAGCAGAATAATATCTGATGACTCTTTAGCAATATCGGCGGCGCTATCGACGGAAATTCCCACATCCGCATCACGAAGCGCGGGCGCGTCGTTGATCCCATCTCCAAGAAAACCAACGGTATGACCATTTTTCTGTAGCGCTTGCAAAATACGCGTTTTTTGTAACGGCGTCAGCCGGGCGAATACTGCGCGTTTCTCCACTTCAGACGCCAGTTCGGCATCCGACATCGCCTCAACCTGGGTTCCGGTCAGGATATCGTGCGTATCAATACCCACTTCCAGACAGATACGCGCCGTCACGACCGGATTATCGCCGGTGAGGACTTTGATCGCCACGCCGTTATCCCGCAACGCGGCAATAGCTTTTCCGGCGCTCTCTTTCGGCGGATCGAGAAAAGTGAGCATCCCTTCGATGGTAAGTTCGGTCTCATCCTCCACACTTAATGTCGGATTGTTCCCGGAACCATCCAGCTTACGTGTCGCTATCAGCAATACACGGAATCCCTGAGCATTGTAATCTTCGGTTTTCGCCAGCAGCAGCTCGCGGCGTGTTTCCGTCAGCGCCACCACACGATCGCCTTCGCGAAGATGGGTGGCTACCATCATCATCTCTTCAACGGCGCCTTTACAGATCAGACATCTGTCTCCATGCTGCGCATCCTCCACCAGGACCGATACCCGGCGACGTACAAAGTCGAATGGCAGTTCATCGCGTTTAATGAAGCGCGCTTTTGTCGATGGTGCGATTCGCCCCTCGCCAAAACGCAGTATGGCGCGATCCATCACATTCCGGGCGCCGCTCTGGCTGCTACTATTCAGCCAGGCCAGCATCAATACCCGGCTGCTTTTTACACCGCTCACATCCAGATGATGCTCCAGAAAAATATTGTCCTGGGTTAAGGTGCCGGTTTTATCTGTACACAGCACATCCATCGCGCCGAAGTTTTGAATAGCGTTCAGGCGCTTGACGATCACTTTGCGCCGCGACATCGCAATCGCGCCTTTTGCCAGGTTGGAACTGACTATCATGGGCAACATTTCCGGCGTCAACCCAACCGCAACCGCCAGCGCGAACAGCGAAGCCTCTACCCAGTCTCCCTTACTGAAACCATTGATCAGCAGGACAACCGGCACCATGATCAGCATAAAGCGTATCAACAGCCAGCTCACGCTGTTGACTCCGCGATCGAAAGCCGTCTGGGTACGCGTACCCACAATGGATTTCGCCAGCGAGCCGAACCAGGTACGGCTTCCCGTCGCGACCACGACCGCTTGCGCTCTGCCGCTGGTTACATTGGTTCCCATCAGACAGATATTGCCCAAATCTAACAGGCTCTTATCTTTGTCAGGCAATTGCTCGCTGTCTTTACCTGCCACATCAGCCATAACATCGTATTTTTCTACGGGTAATGATTCACCACTAAGAATTGACTGGCTGATAAAGAGATCGCGCGACGCCAGCAGACGGACGTCGGCGGGCACCAGATCGCCTGCGGCCAGAAAAACCACATCGCCCGGCACCAGTTCTTCAATGGGAATCTCTTCCTGCACCGCGCCTATATTGCCCGGCCCACGACGCAACACCGTGGCGGTGGTGCGCACCATCTTTTTCAGCGCCTGTGCTGCTCTGTTAGTGCGAAACTCCTGCCAGAAACGCAATAACCCGCTCAAACTGACCATCGTCAGAATAATCAGCACGCCGGTGAGATCGGTCTCTTCGCCACGGCGTAACGGGAGCCAGTAATCCGTGATGAAACTGACCCCTGCCAGTGCCATCAGAACGTAAATAAACGGGTTATTGAATGCCTGCAGAAGCTGAACCAGCACCGGAGGAACTTGCTCATGCGCCACTTCATTGCGCCCATACACTTTCAACCGTTCGCCGGCCTCTTCTATCGTGAGGCCCTGACGATGGCTGTTCAGCCGCGCCAGTGTCTCCTCCGGGCTATGAAAAGCTTCCGCTTCGATCGGAAATACTTTTTTATGCTGCTTATCATTTTCTGACGCCGGGCGATTGAGTTTCCGGTTTTCAATGTTCATGTCAGTCATGATGAATCCCCAAAATTAAGGTGTAGTGTTTCCTGCATATCACGCCCAGGGAATAGTAAACTCACGATTTGAAGGTGAATGCCCCGGGAGAATTATCTATGCATAAAAAAGGTTATTGCTTACTCACTATTTTGAGTGGGTTTTATTTTATCGACTCGGGAATATCCATCATTCCCTCCTTATACGCCTGGCGTAATGTTGCAATTGAATAAAAAACTATTATTGACTATCAATGCACCAGTGAATTGCGGTGATATTATCGTTATCACCTATTCTGGATATAATCAGTTCTCGCGTTTTACGATAATCAGCATGACCCACGAGCTCGGCACGAATTTCTTTATAGCCCTGTTCCTGAGCGGGGACCGAACCTAACCCTTGTAAACAGATCGCGGCCTCTTTTACGATATTCAGTAACCACTGACGAACCGCGCTCTCATCTTCTTTATTACAGGTTACTTTCAGGATATAACGTTTTTCTGCCTCGGCGGATACCGGGAGTTGATTTATACGCTGCGCCGCTTCACGCAATAAAATATTGGCACAAAGAATAATGATCGTCGCCGCCAGCGCATTTTTGAACTGCCCTAAGCCGCATAACACGCCGATGCCCGCCGAACACCATAGCGTTGCCGCAGTGTTCAGTCCGCGCACATTCATCCCTTCGCGCATGATGACGCCCGCCCCCAGAAAGCCAATACCAGAGACAATCTGCGCCGCAATTCTCCCGGGGCTGTCTGGCGATGTCGTCATGGAGCTCAGAATAAAAACGGCGGCGCCTGTCGCCACCAGCGCATTAGTGCGTAATCCCGCCATACGTTGACGCCATTGTCTTTCCGCGCCAATCAGCGCGCCCAACAGCATAGCGGCCAGTAAATTTAAAATATAAGGAAACATTAACATACGTTCCTCCATTTTTTCTGGAAGAATAAGTACGTGCTATATTTAGCACACGACAAATTTCTGCCCTGAGGCAATTAGCGTCGTGTTAACGGCGGAGGAAATAAAGCGTGTTTAAACATGAACATGACGATTACCTCGCGACAATGCGCGTGTTGTAACATTATTGGGATGACAATCGTCACAAGGGGAGATTGCTGCCCACCGGTTCGGCAAGCAGCGCAGGAATAGCGTGCGTTAACTTGCCAGATGATTTACGTAAAAGTGACTGTCCAACATATTACTCCTGCATGAATTTGCGCTTATTATAGTCAGTCAATATGTTCTGTAAAGTGCAAAGGCGGGGATAGTGACGATTTGTTTAAGTTTGTTTGTTATTTCCCGTGACAAAAAAATGACAATATTATGTCAATAACAGGCTCGTCTGAAATCATTAAACAATAAATTCCTGCTTAATGCCGGCGATAGCTCTGTTATGATGCCTGCACGTAAAAAAATAAAACAACATGACGAGGAAAAAATGGGTTCCACCAGAAAAGGGATGCTAAACGTCCTGATTGCCGCCGTATTGTGGGGGAGTTCAGGCGTTTGCGCGCAGTACATCATGGAGCAAAGCCGTATGTCGTCACAGTTCCTGACGATGATACGTTTGTTATTCGCCGGGCTGATACTGGTGACCTTCTCCTTTATGCACGGCGATAAGATATTTTCGATTCTTAAAAACCGCAAAGATGCACTGAGTCTGCTGATTTTCTCCGTGGTGGGCGCGCTCACCGTTCAGCTAACCTTCCTGCTCACGATTGAAAAATCCAATGCCGCCACCGCGACAGTGCTGCAATTTTTATCGCCGACCATTATTGTCGCGTGGTTTGCATTAGCGCGAAGAACACGACCAGGCATTCTGGTCTTAACCGCCATTCTTACATCGCTTATCGGCACCTTTTTACTGGTGACTCACGGCAATCCAACATCGCTGTCGATCTCTTCAGGCGCGCTGTTCTGGGGTATCGCCTCCGCATTTGCCGCCGCCTTTTATACGACCTGGCCTTCCAGGCTAATCGCCCAATACGGCACGCTGCCAGTGGTCGGCTGGAGTATGTCCTTTGGCGGCCTTATTCTGCTGCCCTTCTACGCTAAAGAAGGAACGCACTTTGCGGTGAGCGGCAGCCTGATTCTGGCCTTTTTCTACCTGGTGGTGATCGGTACGTCGCTGACGTTCAGCCTGTATTTGAAAGGCGCGCAGCTGATTGGTGGCCCCAAAGCCAGCATTTTAAGCTGCGCGGAACCGTTAAGCAGCGCCCTGCTGTCGCTGCTGCTGTTGGGGATTAGTTTTACCTTGCCGGACTGGCTGGGCACGCTGCTCATTCTCTCGTCAGTGATTCTGATCTCCCTCGATTCCCGTCGACGCGCGCGGGCCGCTTAACGCCGTTGATAATCACGATGACCGGGCGGAAGAGGGAAAAGTTTAATGGCGCTTTGCCTTAATCTCTTCGTCAGAAAGCCCGGTAATCATCAGCACCATCTCTCGCTCGATCCCCTGTTCCAGCATCGTATGCGCAATACGCAAGGCTTCCTCCTGCTTACCTTGATGTATACCTTGCTGTATGCCTTGTTGCACGCCTTCACGCTTACCTTTTCTGCGCCCCGATTCACGTATTCTGTCTACGATCGTCATTAATCTCTCCTTGTGTTGGGGAACACAACGCGCCACCTCGCGGATAAACTTGCCAAAACGAGGCGTGCTGCCATGCTGTATTAGCAAATAATTAAACAGCGCTTTTAGCTGACTGTCATTAGCGTTTCCCGTAATCAGAAGTACCGCTAAACGCTCGACCAATCCCATCAGGTCGCGCTGACGTATATGCTTTTGTACCAGTTCCAGCATCGCGATACGTCGATGCTGCATAATCTCGTTATCCGGCACCACCGTAATGTCTACCAGTGGAAATGCCGTCGCATAAAGCTGACGCGCCAGTGCAGGATCGTCAAACTCATCCAGCCAGCAAAGCGAAAAGGGATACGGGCTTTTCGCGCCATGGTAAAACAGCATGGGAATCACCAGCGGTAACGTTTTATGGCCAGCATCCAGATGGCGCTGCATCGCGGCAGTCGCGTAACGCATTAACCGGAACGCCATATGCGCGTCCGGCGTACTCTGATGCTCGATAACGACATAGATATAACCGTCACCTTCACACGTTTTTAGCGACCAAAGGACGTCGGAATAAAACGCGCGTAAATTTTTCTCGATAAAACTGTCCGGCGCCAGTTTCAACGTCGTCAGATCGCAACGTATTCTTAGCGAATGGGGAAGATGAATATTGAGAAAATCCCGCGCGGTATCCGGATGGCGTAAAAACGTTTTGAATACCGCATCATGAGGCGTGGACGTGGGGCTTTTTTTCATGGCGATCCGTCACCTGAGGAATAAGATGACGCCACTGTACTCGCCAAAAATACAGACAGCATTCAGGAAAATTTAACCCTGCGAGGAGGCTCGAAAGGGAATCACTGACGGCTGCAATACGTACATTTTTGCTCAGCCTGCTACGCATTATCGCCCGGTAGCGTAACGCTAACCGGGCCTACAAATACACGTCATCTGTAGGCCAGGTAAACGTAGCGCTCTTCGGCGATAAATCTCACACCAGCGCTTTGACTATCTCCATCAACTGAATGATGTCTTCGGGGCGCGTATTGCCGGTTTGCGGATCGATAATCGAGCTGTAAACATGCGGCATGACGCGCGGCACGCCTGCCTCCAGGCAGGTTTGCAGGATAATACCGAAATTATCCAGTGAGATACCGCCGGTCGGCTCGATGAGCGTCATGCCGTGGCGGGCGGCGGTTGTCGCCAGCGCATAGAGTTCCGGTAACGACTTTTCGCCGCCCATCGGGAAAAACTTCGCCGCATGTGCGCCCATATCCTGCATCATGCGTACCGCCGCTTCACAGGAAACGCGGGCTGGCGTTCCCTGGCTGCTGCTGACGCCGGTAGAAATCACCACCTCGCCAGGCGTTCCCGTCGGGCTGACCAGGGCGTTAATATGTGTTTGCTCACCGCCTGTCGCCGCCAGTGCGCCCGCTGCGAAGCCGCTGCCGGTAAAGGTCTGGTTGACATGGGCCGGGTGAGTATGGGCGGCAATCATCGCCGCTTTGTAGTACTGCGCCGGGTCGCCTGCGCCCAGCCCCACCGAGATAGACGGCACCTCCGCCATCCAGCGTTTCACCTCCGGCACGCCCTCTTCTACCGTAGCGAACTGCGCGGAAAGTACACCAATGACCGCATGGCCTTCGGCGGCTTCATAGATAGCCTTCGCGTTGGCGATATCCTTTGCCAGCACGTTAATCGCTACCCGCTGACGATAAAAATTAATCTGCTGCATGTTCTGCAATCTCCCTGAGTCGCGCCACAATCAATGCCATTTCCCCTTCAGCTACCGTGCGTGGATCGAGGCTAAAAACCCCCTGATGAAGCTGATATTTGCGGGCGTAAATCGCTATCTCGCCGCCGCGCAACTGCGCTTCGACGTCCTGCGCGTTCAGCCCCAATTCTGATGCGTTCACCCGCACACGAATACGCCAGATTGCACGCCCGGCCTCATCCTGTTCGATATCGGCATAAAGCCCATGGATGGCAGAAATCGCTTCCGAGACCGGCTGTAACTGTGCTGCGGTCACGGTCGTCTGGCCCTGGTGGTAATTCTCCAGCGCATACACCAGCCCAACCATGTTTTCCTTGCCGATTTTCATTGCTCTGGCAATCCCCTGGTGCTGCGCTTTGCAGGCGGCAATCCACGTTTTCTTGCCAGTAATAAAGCCGGAGGTTGGCGCATTAAAGGCTTTCGCGCCGCTATAGATAACCATATCCGCGCCGCTCGCCACCCAGCCGCGCAAATCCTCTTCCGCCGCGGCATCGACAATCAACGGCAGGTGGTTGGCCTGCGCCACCTGTACAAAATCGTCAATGCTCAACATGCCTTTCTGTACGCAATGGTGTGATTTCACATACAGTAGCGCGGCGGTCTTTTCGTTAATGGCGCTTTCCAGTTGCCAGCGGGCCGCCAGATTGCTCGACCCCACTTCCACTATGCGCCCACCGCCAAGACGAATGGCGCTGGTGACTGGCGCGCCGTAGTCCACATTATGCCCGCGCAGCATCACTACCTCATTGGCCATACCGGTACTGTCCGGCATCAGGGCGACGCGCGCCCGATCGCCGTGGGTGATAGCGGCCGCGACGGCAATGGCAATACCCGCCGAGGCGCACGAGGTGATATAGCTATCTTCAGCACCCGTATAGCGCGATACCAGTTCGCCGGTTTTTTCCACCAGCGCATCAATCTCGACGAAAGCGGAAGCCGCGCGCGCGGTGGCCTGCATGACCTCCGGCGCGACGCCTGAGACGCCCAGAATGGTCATTTTGCCGCAGGCGTTAATGACCTTTTTCAACCCCAGTTGTTGATAGATATTCGGCGTCATGATTTACAGCACTCCCAACAACGAACAGACTATGCTCAGTGCGACAATCGACAGCAAAATGGTGGTGTAGCGCGGCCCTTTTTTTACCAGATAGAAGTAGATGGCGAATACCGCCGCCAGTGGCAGTAAGCCCGGCGCGATAGAGTCGAGGATCTGCTGAACCACCACTTCAGATCCTTTCAAAGCGCTAATTTTTAACGGCGTGGTGATTTTGACGTAACTAGCGGAAAGCGCGCCCATCATGATCAAACCCAGCACGTTGGCCCCGTAGATCAGTTCTTTGATTCGCCCCCCTTGCAGCAGGCCGATAATCGAATCACGCCCCAACGTATATCCCTTGTGGACCATGCCGTAGCTGATCGCCAGGGTGATCGCCGGATAGAGAATCAGCGGGATAATACCGCCCATCGCGCTGCCATTTGCCGCGAACGGAATAAAGATCGCTATCAACAGCGGCATCACCGCCGCCCAGATAATCGAGTCGCCCATCCCGGCAAGCGGCCCCATCAGGCCAGTTTTAATGCCGGTGATAGACGAGTCGTTAATCGGCTCGCCGCGCGTTTTTTGTTCTTCCATGGCAATAGAGATGCCCTGAATCACCGCGCCGAAGGTCTGCTCGGAGTTAAAGAAGTTAAGGTGGCGTTTTAGCGCTTCTACCTGCTCCTCTTTTTGCGGGTAGAGTTTTTTGATGATCGGCGTCATCGAGGCGCAGAAAATCAGGCTTTGTAAGCGCTCATAAGAGCTGGAAACCTCGGCGCCCAGCCAGTAGATAAACCAGGCTTTGGTGATGTCTGCTTTGGTCAGCGCCCCGCTTTCCCGCGCGCGCTCAACCAGTTCATGTTGCATTACGTCACTGCTCATCATGCTGCTCCTTCATTTTTCGCCAGGCCTTTAATTAGGAAGGCGACACAGGTGCCGAAGATGGCCATCGCCATGATGTCGACCTTGAGGTACAACACCGCGAAGAACCCGCCGATAAACCACGGCAACAGGCTCTTTTTACCGATCACCATAATGGTGATGGCAAAGCCCAGCGCCGGCAGAATGCCGCCCATGATTTCAAAGGAGTGGGTTAACCAGTGCGGCATCAGTTTAAGGAAACTTTCCACCACATCCTGGCCAAAGTAGTTAGCGGCAAAGACCACAGGGAAGCGCAGCACCAGCCCCAGCAATGCCGGGTAAAGAAAGGCGCAACGCATGATGCCCGCCATGTTTGCCGTTTCCGCGTGTTTATCCGCCATATGCACCCAGGCGGCGTTCAGCGTGCGCCTCAGCTGATCGAGAAACACGCCAATCACGCCAAACGGGATTGCCAGCGCGATCGCCAGGTTTGGGTCCATACCGGCCTTCACCGCGATAGGAATGGAGATACAGGCCGCCAGCGCCGGGTCCGACGGCACGTTGCCGCCCGGCGTTGAGGTCACGCCCAAATAAACGAGCTGCATCCCTGCGCCGATGATCATCGCGGTCTGCATATTGCCAAGCAAAAGCCCGACAAATACCGCGATCACCACCGGTTGTAACAGCATCGCGGAGAAGGTGTAGCCGAGGCGTAAACGGGCAAACCAGTAATACAACCCCATCAGGCTTGCAAAGAGTAAGGTATCCATAGTGTTATCCTATACACTTCATCCTTCAGGCTGCCTCTTTGTTGGCTGCCTTCGCTCACCCCAGTCACTTACTTTAGTAAGCTCCAGGGGATTCACTCAGTTGCCGCCTTGATGCATCCAGAATGATTTTGTGTCTATTAAAGGGTTAGAATTTTTTCAGGATATCGTCGAGCGGCTGCGGCTTATCTTCCGGAATGGTCTGGAAAAATACCTGAACGCCACGGTTTTTCAGGTCGTTAAGAATGCCGACGTCTTTTTCATCCAGCGTAATATTCTGAAAAACCGCCTTGCGGTTTGGCCCGCCGCCGAGACCGCCAACCTGAATGCGGGTGACGTCAAAGCCCAGTTGTATGGCGTCCTGCACCGCCGCCAGTGACGGAAAAAGCACCAGCACGTTACCGTCGCCAAGCTGATTTTCTTTCCATGCAGCGGCAAAACTCTGGTTGCCGAAGCAATCCACTTTGATATTTGGCGGCGCCGCCATCAGGTAGATATTTTTCATAAACGGATCGGCGTCCAGTTCATCACTCACAACGGCTATCCGGTTCGCCTGAGATTGTCCGACCCACTTCGTGACAACCTGTCCATGAATGAGACGGCTGTCGATGCGGCATAAAACGATATTGGCCATGATGTTTTCCTTAGAGTGATTGTTGTAGCTGACGTACATGGGCGACCACATCCAGGCAGCTACTGCGCCCGGCCTCAACTAACTCGTCCACGCAGGCGGTTAGCATCCCTTGTTCGCGCCTGTCCAGCGCCTCCAGCAGTAGCGACGCATTCAGTCCGGCGATCACCGCCACCGGATAATCGGCGCTTAGCCGCGCCGCGACGTTGGACGTCGTGCCGCCAACAAAATCCGTCAGGATCAGCGAGCCTTCCGGCAGCGTTTTCACCACGGCCTCGACGCGTTGATAAAACTCGCCCAGCGTATCGACAGGCATTAGCGCGATTTCCGTCACGCCTTTAATTTCGCCCGTGACCATACGCAGGCTGTTGCAAAGCGGTTGTCCCCAGCCGCCATGCGTCAGCAGCAGGATGTGGGGCAACGGTTGTGTGGTAGTCAAAATGGCCTCCTGGCGCAATTACATGAGAACACCGGCATATATTGCCCGGTGGCACTGCGCTTACCGGGCCTACAGAACACTCCCGTTAGGCCGGATAAGGCGTTTACGCCGCTATCCGGCCTAACGCATCATCAGAAGAGCAAAGGTTGTGCCAGAATTTGTGTCACGCGAGGAAGAAGAAAGGTCTGGCGAGGCGCGAAGCCCCGCCAGTAAAAGGATTAGCTATAGAGCAGTTCGTAGATATAAAAATATTCCGCATCCGATAAACGGATGGCGTAGGCGTCTTCGATCGGCAGAAAAGCGGATTTGATGACACTAAACGCGCGCGCGTCCAGATTCGGCTGACTTTCCAGCGCCATCTGTAACGGTTTACGGTTAATCACAATACGCTCTACCATACAGCAGCAGTGGATCAGGAAGCGCAGTGTCACCTGGCGGCTTGGTTTCAGGGAAAGCGAAGACGTCAGATGGTTAAAAACGCCCTCCATCTCTTTCAGAATACGCTGCGGGTTAAGCACGGAAATATGGTTGATGATGCTCTCCATCGTTAGCGCGCTGATAAAGCGCATGGCGCTGCGCTCCATCTCCAGACGGCGTTCAGCATTGGACAGATCGGGCGTTAACAGGCTCAACACCAGTTCCGGCCCTTGTTCGGAGAAAAGCTCTTCCAGCGAAATAAACGGAATATCCGGCAGCCCCGGCTGGAAAGTGCCGACAATCCCCGCCAGCCGCTCGCTGGCATTCAATGCCTGCTGAACGCGCTCCAGACTTCGTACCTCGTTATAATCAAGGATCACCATCCTGGTGTCCTGCGACATCAGTTCGCCAAAGCTCTCCTCCAGCACCTTTTTGATTTTTTCCGCCGTTCCCATGCCGGTAATACAGGAGATGACCAGCACTTTGCCACCGTTCTCCTGCTGCGGCGTACAAAGCTGGCAGGGGATATTTTTACTCTGCAGGAGCGCCGTCAACTGTGGTAAATCGCTGGTTTCATAGCTTAAATCCAGCCCGACTTCCAGCAGACTGGTCAGCGTGATGTTCGGCATGAGCAAAACATCTATCTGGAATAACTTACTGATCGTACTGCCGAAATGGATTAATGAACCGATGTCCACCAACAGGATAAGCCGCCGATATTGTCGGGTTTGAATCATTTGGGTCAGCGTTTCCAGCGTGTCATGCACCGACTGTTCAAACGGCATGTCGATGGCGCTGAACAGCTCGCGCTCCAGCACGCGGTTGACATATTGCGCCTGACTGGTGGCGGTAGTCGCGCCGTGAGCGATCAAAATAACCCCGCAGTCGGGGCTGGCATCGATGCGCTGACGATAATGGCGGCACTCTTTCAGGAACAGGCATAGCCAGACCACTTCCGTCGCCGGACACTGAATATGCAGCAGTTCGTTGATTTTCCGACACAGCAGCGTGGCGTTGTCATATTCGTCTTTGCAGCGATCCAGGATCAAACTGGAAGAGTAAAGCTGCGGGATCAGGCCGCGCTGCACGTAGCCTATCAGCGCCAGGAAGTGTTTACGCAGTGGGTTAACCAGATTTTCCGGCAGCGAAAATCCCAACACCTGCTCTACGCAGCCAATCAGCAGCGTCACGCGCTCTTCAATCTGGTCGCCATAGCGCGGCGGATGCGCCACGCTGTCGCGGCTGTAGAGACCGTATTCAAAAATCGAGCTGAGTTTATTTTTCAGGATCGCCAGCGTCTCCGCCGGGGGGACGTTACTGTTGCGCAAATTAACATATTCGCGCGTCAGGAAGCTGTAAAAGAGGTCGCTCTCTTCAATTTCCGCCCCGGTCGCCAGCGACGTCTTCAATGCGGGCAGCGTGCGCGCGTCTATATTTAGCCGCGCTTTACCGTCAAACAGAGTATCCACCAATAGACGCTGTTCCGGCGTCGGGTTAACCGACATCTCCGCCAGCCGCTTATCCAGTTGTAGCGTGTCGTTATGCTCGGTCATTCCCGATGCCCACGCCTGAGCGCAGAGAAACTGAATATCGCTTTTTAGCTGGCCGATATTGCCTTCCAGGGGTTTATTCAGCAACCAGAGCAACAACGGTTTATCAATGCTGACCGTGCGTTCTATTTTGCGGCTTTCCCGCTGTAAGAACCCCACGATCAGTTCGATCTGTTCTTCAACGGAGCGCTGGCGAATACCCGGCAAATCAATGCATACCTGAATACGCCGCTGGAAAGTACGTAACAGCGCCGACCCGACCGGTTCGGTAGTGGCGCAAATCAGGCGTACCGAAATTGATCGCGGCTGGCTGCTCACGCCGAGCGGACGGTACTCGCCTTTATCCAGAATAGAGAACAGCTTTTCCTGCCCTTCATAAGACAGACGGTGCACCTCGTCCAACAGCAGATAACCACCGTCCGCCTGCTCCACGAGGCCTGTTTTATGTTCATTCGCGCCGGTAAACGCCCCCTGCCGATGACCAAACAGATGCGAGGAGAGCAGTTCCGGGTTATGGGCGTATTCCGCGCAGTTAAAGTAGACCAGCGGCGGGATAGCGCCGCTCGCCTGTTCACAGGCGAAACGGTGCATCAGTTCCGCAAAAAAGGTTTTACCGACGCCGGACGGCCCGGTAAGCAGAACGTGTAAACCGTGCGGATAGAGCACCGCCGCACGGCCTTTTTCTACCGCATCGCGCAGGCTGCGATCGTAACCAATCAGGCTGGTAAACGGATCGTCGGGCGCGTAATGCTCTTCATGCGGCAGCACATCCGCCACCGACCGCACTTCGCGTTCAGACTCTTCCAGCTGTCGTCCCAGCAACGTTTCCAGCGCCTGGCGATGCAGAAAATAGACCGGGCGGCCACGGCTTTTGATTGCCAGGCCGTCATTCCATAACTGATTGAGATCTTTGCTGACGGAGTTACGCGCCAGCCCAAGATTGAAACCTATCGCCTCCGCCGTAAACGCCGTCTCCTGCGCCAAATCGGCAAGGCACAGCCCGCGCGTCAGCCGTTCCAGCTCTCCCAGTACGATCTCAATACGTCTCATTACACTACCGCTTACGAAATAAAAGAGTAGTCAGAACATACACTATTCTGCCACGCAAGAAAGTGAAGGCGCAGCGAGAAACCGCCTTCCCACTTTTGCCTGACTTCAACGCCAACGGATAGCACGCCCCGATGAGTGAACGTCGCACGGTCTACACTTACTCTTGAAAAAGTGCAAACCGATAAGGATACCGTTTATGAAACGAAAAACGCTTCTGCTTATTGCCGCGCTTGTCGCGCTACCGGGTGTCACGTATGCCGACTCTCCGTTTAGCTCACTCCAGTCGGCGCATGAAAAAAATACGATTTTAAAGGATTTGCGCAAAATGTGTACGCCCAAAGGCGCGCTAACCGATGAAGCCTGGGAGAAAAAAATCATGGCAAGCGAGGGGAACCAGCAGCATATTCGGGAGGCGATGATCGCGATAGAGCGCAACAATCAGCATAACTACTGGCAGGCTCTCGGCAAGGTGGAATGCCCGGAGATGTAGCACAGCTTTTCCGCTTTTTGGTCGCGAAAATGCGGACTGTAACCGGTTTCTGTTCGCTAAAACCGCGAATTCTGGAGCGAATTTACGCGATCAAGGAGTACGACAATGCGATACCGTTTTCCCGATAACTTCTGGTGGGGCAGCGCCTGCTCAGCGTTGCAAACCGAAGGGGATAGTCTGAATGGCGGTAAAAGCCAGACCACGTGGGATGTGTGGTTCGAGCGCCAGCCTGATCGTTTTCACCAGGGCGTCGGTCCAGCGGAAACCTCAACGTTCTATCGCCACTGGAAGCAAGACATCGCGCTACTGAAACAGTTAAAACATAACAGTTTTCGCACCTCGCTAAGCTGGGCGCGGCTCATTCCAGACGGCGTAGGCGAGGTGAATCCACAAGCGGTGAGCTTCTACAATCACGTCATCGACGAGCTACTGGCGCAGGGCATCACGCCGTTTATTACGCTGCTCCATTTTGATATGCCGATGGTCATGCAGGAGAAAGGCGGCTGGGAAAATCGCGACGTCGTAGAGGCGTTTGGTCGGTACGCGCAAACGTGTTTTACCTTGTTTGGCGACCGCGTGAAGCACTGGTTTACCTTTAACGAGCCGATTGTGCCGGTGGAAGGCGGCTATTTGTACGACTTCCACTATCCCAATGTGGTGGATTTTAAACGTGCGGCCACCGTGGCGTACCATACCGTGCTGGCGCACTCGACCGCCGTGCGCGCCGGGCGCTACGACGGTGAAATCGGCATAGTACTGAATCTGACGCCGTCCTACCCACGCTCACAGCATCCCGCCGATGTGCAAGCCGCGCACCATGCGGATCTGTTATTCAACCGCAGTTTTCTTGACCCGGTATTAAAGGGAGAATACCCGGCGGATCTGGTGGCGCTGCTGAAAACCTATGACCAGCTGCCTGCCTGTCAGCCAGGCGACCGTCAGCTTATTGCCGACGGCAAAATCGATTTACTGGGGATTAACTATTATCAGCCGCGCCGCGTGAAATGCCGTGATACGGCGGTGAATCCGCAAGCGCCGTTTATGCCGGAGTGGTTATTTGACTATTACGACATGCCGGGGCGCAAGATGAACCCTTACCGCGGCTGGGAAATTTACGCGCCAGGAATTTACGACATCATCACCAACCTGCGGGATAATTACGGCAATCCGCGCTGTTTTATCTCCGAAAACGGGATGGGCGTTGAGAACGAGCAACGTTTTGTGCAAGCGGGACAGATTCACGATGATTACCGGATTGACTTTATCTCTGAGCATCTTAAATGGCTGCATAAAGGCATTAGCGAGGGCTGTCACTGTCTTGGCTACCACATGTGGACCTTTATCGATAACTGGTCATGGCTGAACGGCTATAAAAATCGCTATGGTTTTGTACAACTGGATTTAGCCACCCAAACGCGCACGGTGAAAAAAAGCGGAGAATGGTTTGCCGCCACCGCAGAGCATAACGGTTTTGATTAAGCATTTATTATTGCCGGATAACGACTAACGTCGTATCCGGCCTACAAATGTCAGCAATATCAACTCATTGGCGTAATACGGACTTTCGCCGCCACGACTAACGCCGTCAACAGCATCAGACCGCCGGAAAGCGCCAGCGGCGAAAGCAGCCCGAAATTGTCGAGCGCATAACCGCCCACTGCCGCGCCACAGGTATTTGCCAGTTGAATCACCGCGACCTGGATGGAACCGGCTTTTTCCGCCTGATCGGCAAGGGAACGAGTGATCCACGTTGACCATCCCACCGGCACCAGCGCAAACGCCAGCCCCCAGATAATCGCTATTGCCGCCGCCACGGTTTTGTCGCTTCCCCACACAATGAGCGTCAGCGCGCTCAGCGCCAGTAGCAGCGGCGCACCGGCCAGCGCCAGTTTTACCGAACGTTTCAGTACGTAGGAGGAGAAAGAAGTGCCAACGAAGCTGGCAATACCAAAACTTAGCAACACCAGCGTCAGACCATCAACGTCAAAGCCCGCCAGATTCATATAGACCGGGCGAATATAGGTAAAGAAAGCGAACTGCCCGGCAAAAGACATAAAGATGGCGATCATCCCGGCCATCACGCCAGGGCGTTGCAACAGGCTAAACATATTCTGTTTCTGGTGAGAAGGTTCGCCCGGCAGCGACGGCAGTGATTTCACCACCCAGATGACGCACAGTACGCCCATCACCGCAGCGGCGTTAAAGACATTACGCCAGCCAATAATACCGCCCAAAAAGCTGCCCAGCGGCGCGGCGATCACTAACGCGATGGAGACCGCGCCAAAAATCACCGACAGCGCTTTCGGCACGGTACGCGCGGGAACCAGTCGCATGGTCAGCGACGCCGATATCGCCCAGAATCCGCCCAGCGCCAACCCAAGACAGGCGCGGCCCAGCAATAGCAGCGTAAAGCTGTTGGCAAAGGAGACCATCAGACAAGAAGCCGTCAGCAAAACGGCGAACAGAATAACGATATAACGCCTGTCGGTCGCCTGAATAATCTGGGTAATGAACAGGCTGGAAAACATCGCGACAAACGCCGTAACGGTGACCGACTGACCAGCGACGCCCTCGGAGATCCCCAGATCCTGCGCCATCGGCGTCAACAGACTAACGGGCAAAAACTCAACGGTAATCAGGCAGGCGACACAAAACGCCACGGCAAAAACGGCTGACCAGTTAGGCCTGGCAACCCCATCAGCGCGGAATTTTTCTGCGATATTTTCATTCATTGTGGTTACCTGCGTCGTTTTAGTGCGGAAAATCCACGCAGTGTAACATTACAAAATGTGATCTGATTAACGTTTTAGCAACTGACTTTGTTGCGCTGCATTTTGCGAGGCTGGTCGAGCGTTGAGAATTATCTTCTCTCGCTGCGTGCAAAACCAAAAGGTGAGACATAGTGTATCACCTGGTGCTATACTTTAGATTACAGGATGTCAACCTGATGCGAATCTTCAAAACCAGGTGGTTTAACAGAGAAGCGAAGTCCCACACGATAAAAGGTGACGAGTTAAGCGAGGCCATCAACGCCGTACTGCAAGGAAAAGCAGATAATCTTGGCGGCGGGGTTTATAAAAAACGTCTCAATCAAAACCGCGATCGCGCAATCGTATTGGCAAAGGGAGGCGAACATTGGTTTTACACCTTCCTGTATGCCAAATAGGATATAGCCAACATTCGCTATCGCGAACTTGCGGGTTTCCGTGAGTTAGCAAAACACTATGCTTGCCTGACCGAATATCAGATAACGGCACTCATTAATAACAAAGAACTGGTAGAGGTGCGCCATGTCAGCAAAAACTAAATTCAAAAGCCCTGCCTTTGAAGCGATTCATAGCGCGGCATCTGGATTATTTAGCGTGGATGCCATTCCCCAGGAGACAATGCGCAGTTTTGACACGGCCTGCTTAAGCAGCATCAAAGACCTGCAGCCACTTGAAATAAAAGCGTTACGAGAAGAACTCAACGTTAGCCAGCCGGTTTTCGCTCGGTACCTGAATACCAGCGTATCAACGGTTCAAAAGTGGGAAAGCGGCGCCAAGCGTCCCAGCGGGATGTCACTGAAACTACTTAATGTTGTCCAAAAACACGGGCTAAAGGTGCTGGTATGAGGGTTTTACCGATGGTCTGTTAAGGCTATTCATACGATAATGAGTGCAGGAAGCCTCTACAACTTCCTGCGCCGTTTGACGGGAATTGCACTATACTGACTCACCAAAGCCATCAGCAAATGCAGATTTTAATTCATCCATAAAAGCCAGCTCATCCTGTCCATCACAAATTAAATCAATCATTGTGTTTCCCTTTACGCCAGCCCCCAAAATACTCATCATTCCTTTAATGGGAATTTCTTTGTCATTATTAACTAGCGTTAATGAAGACTGGTATTTTTTGACAATTTTCGCAAGTGTAGCGGCTGGCCGCGCATGAAGCCCCGTACTGTTCATAACGCGTACTGTTTGTCTAATCATATATTTTCCTTAAGAGACTTTGCGGAATGCTGAGTGATGTTTATTCATCATCTTAATTTTAGAATAAACATCATCCTCAACTGCCTGTTTTGCGTTCGCCATGACGCGTGCCAGATTAGCCTCGTTGTTATTATTTACCCAAGCCTTACCGACAGTAGTAATAAAGGCTTTGCGCAAATCACTCGCAATATTCACTTTGGCTACTTTGTAATTAACAAAGCTGCGAAGAATATCCGCGTCAATACCAGAACCTCCATGAATAACCAAAGGTACCGGACTGACAGACGCGATGCGTTGTAATAGCGGGATATCAATGCGTGGGATATCTTCAAGACCATGTACATTACCAATTGACACTGCCAGCATGTCGCACCCTGTCTCCTCAACAAAGCGCTGAACCTTCTCAGGTTCAGTTTTGCAGTCAGCCTCGCTGACATGATCATCTTCCTTACCCAGAATAGCGCCTAATTCCGCTTCGACGGGAACACCAAATGATTTACAGAAATCGACAGCTTCTCGGGTAAATGCAATATTTTCTTCGAACGGTAGCGCCGCGCCATCAATCATTACTGAGGTAAATCCGGCCCGGACAGCCTGCTTAACATCTTCCAGAGTTTTCCCATGGTCCAGATGCAGGCTGACAGGAATATCCATTTTGTCGGCATGCCGCTTAACTATTTCATAAATGTAATCGTAACCTGAAAGCTGTGCATTAGTAGGAGCAATTTGAATAAAATTGGGCAATCCGGAACGTTCTATTGCATTAAGAATGGAAATTGTTGTCTCCAGGTTCGTTGTATTAAATGCACCCGCAAGGACATGTTTTTCCTGAATACAATTGAGCAGGATCCTACCATTGACTAAAGGCATATTAACTCCAGATATTTATGTGAGCAGTGTAAGTAAATTATCGAACTATTGAGTTATCACAGTTATTCACCAATAAGCGCCCCTTCTTGCCGCAGTTTAAATTGGTAAAATGACAGCCATTGCTGCTGATATATTTTCAACTTTGCAGAACGAACCGCGTCAGGAAAATATCGCTCAGCCACAGGAACAGTCGGGGGGACAACATTCGGACAGGCTATCAACAATGCTCCAAGGGAGACGGTTTCATCAAAAGCAATGGCCTCAATTGGACACTGGAGGATGTCAGCCTTCAACTGGAGCCAGTATGGGTTTTTCACCGCAGGGCCAATGACTTTTACTGTCCTGCCCGCCGGGATATTAAAGCACCCGTGACAGTGTGCAAACTCCATCGCCAGGCCGATAAAGACACTCTCAAGCAGAGACTCCGGAGGAAGTGAATCCGTCAGACCAAAAAGCAGGCCACGAGTGTGCCGGTTTTTATGTGGCGAACCCGAGCCCCGCAAATGAGGAATAAATACCGGCACATGCTCGACAGACCAGGAAGGTTTGAGGTATTGCTCCATGGCTTTTTCCAGGCCTGTGCTTATTTCCTTATCAGTTAAACGAAAGGTTTTTTTCACCCATTCAAGCGCATAACCGCCGACAGGCAGAGATGCGAAAAGCGTGAAAAATTCACCATCGGAGTAACAACCATTTGCCAGCTTATCCCTGCGAGCCTGCACATCAAGCGTTGGCTGTGTATTCAGCAGTAAAATACCCTCTGTCGTGCCGGTAGAATTCAGCACATCGCCCGGTTGCATCTGTAATGCGCGGGCACCGACCATATGATCGTGTCCAGCGAGGGTGACTTTTACCTCATGAGAGAAGCCCAATTCCTCTCTAAGCGTTGCTGTCATCCATCCGGCCACTTCACCCGGCTTTATCAACGGAGCCAGTACACCGAACGGTATGCCGAGAATCCCGGCAGCATTACGAGACCAGGTACGGTGAGCAATGTCCAGACACAACGTTCTACTGGCCAGGGATATTTCCGTCTTTTTCGCACCTGTCATTCGCCACAACAACACTTCTGGAGCATGTAACCAGCAGATATCTTTTCTTTCATGCAAGGAGTAGTTATCAAGCAACCATCTCATTTTAAATGCTGAGTAATTACTGTGAGGTGGCAATCCCGTTATAGAATACAGTTCTTCAGCCTCTGCCTTGCTTAATGACGAGAGATAAGATTCACCACGTCGATCATACCAGGCCAACATCGGGGTAAGAATGACGCCCTCCTTATCCACAAAGACGCCAGACTCACCGAAACTCGCAATACTGATATTTTTTACCGGAAACGGTACTGAAGCCACCAGTTCAGCCATTACCAGTCGCAGTGCCTGCCACAGCGCTTCGATATCGAAATCTACCTCGCCTTTGTCCGACGATATTGTTGGCGTCGGAAACTTGCGGACTTCCAGAACTGACGCGTCATGACAGGAATAACAGCTGACTTTGCAGTTAGTTGTGCCAATGTCAATGACAAGCGCTGCGTGGTAATCAGGCATAGACCGTTCCTTTTGTCAGGCGAAAAACACCATAAATAACCAGCGCAAGCACAGGAATCAGCCCGATAGCAATAATATTTCCGTTGAATATTTCAAGCAGCCAGAAACGGAAGGGGTTACCGCCATCAAGGAAGCTTGATACCTGACCACTTGACCCCTCAGCCATTTTGAAATTGACATCTTTAGCCATACCGGTAATAAATGGCGCAATTTTGGTCGCAATCCACAAGTCGGCGACAATAACAGGAATTGCGGTTATCACAGCCCGGAAAATATTGCCACGACATGCCAGTACAATCATGGAAGCCATGACTGCCAGGTTCGCAAGGTCTCCGAGTGGCAGGACTTTATTGCCAGGAAGAAGGAATGCAATGAAGACAGAGATGGGTGTCAGAATCAGTGCTGTAGATATAATGGCTGGGTTACCTACTGCTACCGCGATATCCAGTCCGATAAAGAGATCATCACGGCCAGGATATTTGGCATTCAAATATTTCTTAATGGCTTCAGACAGAGGTAATAAACCTTCCATCAAAATTCGTACCATACGCGGAAGAATAAACATGACACCGCCAATGCTGATCCCCAGCAACAGGATATGTTTAAAATCATACCCGGCAATGATGCCCAACAAGACCCCCAGAATAGTACCCACCATCATAGGCTCTCCGAAGATTCCCATTTTTTTCTGAACGTTTTCCGGATCAATATGAATACGGTTAACACCCGGGATCTTGTCGATAATTTTGTCGAACAGCAATCCAATTGGAAAGAAGACGACAGATGACAGGGTCGGAAGTGAAATACCTTCCAGACCGAAGTACTTTGCCACTAATGGCGCTGACCAGTCCGCCAGTTTGAGAACCACGATCGCGGCAATAGCGGCTGCGGACAGACCCAAAACAAAACTCCCTGTGCTGTAGTAAACCAGCGTTCCAGCCAGGGCAAAGTGCCAGTAGTTCCACATGTCGACATCAACAGTACGTGTCTTATTCAGGGCCAGCATGGCGACATTAATCAGCATCGTCAGCGGAATGACAAAGGGTGCGATTGGTGAGCCCCAGGTAATTGCGGCCAATGGTGGCCAGCCTAAATCGACAACAGGAAGACTAATACCAGTTCGCTCAACCATTGCCTGTGCAGCCGGGCCTACGTTGCTGGTAAGTATGTCAAAGATGGCATAAATTCCGACAAACCCTATTCCGACAATTAACGATGAGCGAAGTGCTTTAGCGGGTTTTACTTTGAAGAACAATGCCAGGAAAAAAAGGACCAGCGGCAATAAAACCGTTGGGCCAAATCCCAGGACATATTGCACAACGGTATAGAGAGTATGTGCTATATCATTCATATCCGACCTCTTATTCAGATGTGACCAGACCTCGCGTTAGCGCCTGGGTAATTTATCTGTTTTTTATTTATGAAATCAGGCTTGGCCTTTAAGGATTGAAACTATTTTTTCAAGAACTTTATCTTCACCTACTCCGGTAATGATTGGCAGGCCACTAACAACCGGAATATCCAGTTCATAAGGAACTTTCGTTGTTGATACAACCAAAGCTGCACCATCGGTATTGTTTGGCAATGAGGCTACATTAGTTTGTGAATAATTAACATCAAGCCCATTGTCTTTACAATATTCCATTACTTTTTCTGCCACAGCCGTGGAAGTAGCAACACCCGTTGCGCAAACAAATAGTATCATTTTACTCATACTTCACCTCTTTCAGATATGCGTGTGTAAATTGACTGATAAATTTCATCATCATTCATGACCAGTAACTGCTGCATAAAATCCTCATCCTGGATCACATCCATAATCCAACCCAGTACGTTGAGCTGCTTATTGCTTTCACCTAAAGCAAGCATAAACACCACCCTGACAGGTACGGGATCTGGTTCCCCGCCCATATCTTCGAAATTGACGGGTTCTGCCAGTATTCCAACGCTAATGGCGTTTTGGCGAACATACCTGTGATCAGTATGTGGAATAGCGACACCTACAGGCTCAACCGGTAGACCCGTTGGAAAATTCTGTTCTCGCGTAATGACGTGATCGGCAAAATCAGATACAACCATACCATCGTTAATTAACGGACTGGCAAGAGCCTTGATTATATCATTCTGACTCACCTCTTTAGGGAGGTGGCGAACATAATGACGGCGAAAATGAATATCCTGCATAGATTCCTCTTTGCTAGTTAGGCATCCAGGCGCTGTAAAATAGTGCCAAGATAATATTTATTACCTTTTAACCAGACGTTACCAAAATCAATGGCCAATCCTCTAGAGAAAAATACCAACTGTTCCAAATGCAAAACAGGTGCGTCTTCACCAATATCAAGATAATGGCCTCGCTCATTACCAATTAATTTAGCTGCGTAACGGCTTTCAGAAAAACTTATTTTCTTATCAGATAATCTTTCTATTGCTGAAAATAAATTCTCCCTGGTAAAATCTACATCAATAATACCGGGGCAGAGATCAATGTTGATACGATTTTCAATCAACATGACTTTTTCATCGCCAATACAACGAAGGCGTTTAAGAAATAAAACATCTTGTCCCGGTTTGATACTCAGTTTCTCTGCTACAAAGCGGTTAGCGGGCTCCAGTCGGGAGGTTATAACACTGGTTGTGAAGTTTATCTTCTGGCTGGCTAAGGCTTCAGCAAAGGAGAGCAAACCTTCACCCAGTGGGTAAGCAACATTTTCCTTCTTTACGAAAGTTCCTTTACCCTGCACTTGCACAAGAACACCTTCCCGGACAAGTTGGTCAACCGCTTTTTTAACGGTACCGCGACTCACCTCCAGCATATCCATGATTTGAAACTCTGAAGGTATCCGGTCATCCTCAACCAATTCTCCGCTATAAATACTTTCCCTTATCCACTCCACAACCTGTTGATACAGTGGGATGTGTGAACTTTTACTCAATGTTTTCATGGTGCGCGCCTAAACATTTAGAGTTGTCTATAGACAATCATGTACAACTTCGAGTTTATGATAAGAAATTTTGAGACAGAAGGTATGGCAAGGAGTCACAGTTTTAGTGTTCAAAACAAGATCACATTTCCGTGATATATGTCACAGAAATGATGAGCTACAAGTCTCTGACGTTTTGGCGTCGTTAGCGGTTATTCGGTGCGTTACTTCTGTGGTTCACCCTTAGCAAATACGATGGCGGCTACGCTTTATTTGGCTAACGATGAATCGCGCCATCTGGCCGTTAATCGTGGCTCTCCGCCCTTGCCAGCCTCATTCATCTCGTCTTTTGTTAACGAGATAGTGAAGAGTATCAATGCAGCCAGTGGACACCCTCTTCCGGCTGAAAAAAGGCGTTATAGCGCAGTTGAAACGCGTTGATCTCCTGCATATCGGGTTCCATTTCGCGCAAAAAGCCCAGCGCCAGCCGTACCTGTGTGTCGGTGATCGGCGCGGCTAAACGCGCTTTTTGCAGCAAGCGATGCCACCGCTGCAAATTCTGATCGCCGCCATCGACAATCACCATTTGCCAGATCAGTAACACCTGAGCGGCATTTTGCAAATGCGACTCATCAGGGCGATGCAGATACTGTAAAAATTCACCGCCCGCCGTTTTACCCATCTGATCAATCATCGATTCTATCGGCACTACATCAATATTCAGACGTTCGCTCAGGCGGCGAATCGCCCGGCGGGTATCCGATGTCAGCACCCGAAAACCCACAATAAACACCACCACAAACGTGGCCAGAATCAACCAAATCATGCGCACATCCATCACCAAACAGGATGCCCATCATAACGGTAAATTTATAACTGTCGACGTTCTGGCCTGTCAGGATGTGATTTATTAACGCCTGTCTTCATTCACGCCAGACGCCGGATGTCCTGTCTGACGAACGCAAGGCATAAAAAAGCCCGGCGTTAAGCCGGGCAAAACGTTACCAAATGCACACATTTAAGCGATATTGACTTGCTGAATTTTTTTCTCACGGCGGATTTTGCGCTCTTCCATCACGGCGACCATCGCCATCAGGCAGATACAGCCGATCGCGGCGGCGTCCAGCGCGGCGAAGGTACCCGCCCAACCGGTCAGACCAAAAACGGGGGTGCCGTCGGCAATCATGCCCAGACCCAGCTTAGCAAAGCTATCGCCGATAAGATAAGCGAAGGTGCCCTTGATACCGTCCGCAGCGCCGATGGCTTTTTTCGGTACAAAACCGACTGCCGCCACGCCAATTAACAGCTGCGGCCCAAACACCAGGAAACCGAGCGCGAACAGCGAGGCCAGATAGACATACTGGTTGCTGGCGTGCTGGTAGACGCCGAGGGTGGCGATGATTAACGCCAGCGCCACGCAAGCCACCAGCGCGCGACGACCGTTCGCCAGGTCAGAGAGCTAGCCCCACAGCAACGTGCCGACCAGCGCGCCCACCTCAAACAAGGTAAAGCCCTGAATCGCCACCTCTTTAGAAAGTTTCAGTTCCTGGAAGGCGTAGACGGTTGACCACTGGTCGATACCAATACGCACCACATACAGGAAGATATTGGAGAAACACAGCAGCCAGATCACTTTGTTTTTCAACACATATTCAACAAAGATCTGCCACTTGGTCATTTCATTTTCTTCAGTCTCTTTGTCCTCTTCGCTGATCTCTTCGCCGAACAGTTCTTCAGCTTTACCCAGACCGTAAGATTCCGGGGAGTCGCTGCCGAAACGCAGACCGATAAAGCCAACAATCAGCGCGATAATCGACGGGAAGATAAACATGCCGATGACGTGACCGTCGAACAGGTAGTTGGCGCCGAACAGCGCCACGCCTGCCGCGCCCGCGCCGCCGAGGTTGTGGGAGATATTCCAGAAGCCGAGAAAGGTGCCGCGTTTACGACGCGGAGTCCATTTGGTGATGGTCGAGTAGCTGCACGATCCGCCGGTACTCTGGAAGAAACCGCTCAGGGCATAGAAAGCGATCATCAGAAACAGACTGGTTGACCCCGCGCCCATGCTGGCGCTGAAGCCGAGCATACAGATAGCGGAGAGGATCAACATAAACGGTAGAAACTGCTTGGTATTTTTACCGTCAGCGTAGTAGGAAACCAGCGTTTTCCCCACGCCATAGGTGATCGAGAAGCCCAGGCCAATCATCCCCAGCTCGGTCATGCTCAACCCGTAGGTAGAGATCATGTCGTTCTGCGCGATGTTAAAGTTTTTGCGGATCAGGTACATGGTCAGGTAGCCGATAAAAACCACCAGATAGGACTGCATGAACGGCTTGAACCACATTTTACGCCGCACATCGAGCGGCAGATCCAGGGTCGGCTTACGCACCTGGTTTAAGAAGGCCAGCATGGATTACTCCTGAGCTAATTTTTATACCTGCGAATGGCAGGCATTGTAAAAATCCACAGGAAAAGTGGCCTGCGACAGCGTCCAGGCAAAACCGGGAAAATTTCTTAGTTTTGCCCCATTCAGCGCAAAAAGGTGAGGTGCATCACGCTTCGCTGGTCTCGCGCGGGGCCTGAGCGTTCAGAAATGGCAACAGCAATAGCGCGGAGATCCCCGCCGCGATGGCGATGACCGCAAAAAAACCGGTCCAGTGCCAGATCTCCAGCACTTTCGCTAACGGCCAGCCGGAAAGCGACGCGCCGAGATAGGCGAACAGGCCGACAAAGCCGGTGGCCGCGCCCGCCGCCTCTTTATGCGAGCACTCCGCCGCCGCCATGCCAATGAGCATCTGCGGGCCGAAGACAAAGAAACCGGTGGTGAAGAAACAGGCCGCCTGCATCACGTAGCTGGCGAACGGCATCAGCCACAGCGAACCCACAGAGAGCAGAATCCCGGCGGCGAAGATTAAATTCATCGGTCCGCGGTTACCGTTGAAGAGTTTGCCCGAGCCCCAGCCCGCCACCAGCGCGCCGATAAATCCCCCCAGCTCAAACATCGATACTGCCGTGTTGGCCGTGACCAAATCCACGCCCAGCGTCTCGGACATATACAGGTTGCCCCAGTCGTTGATCGCCGCGCGCACCACGTACACTAAGACATAACACAGCGAAAGCAGCCAGATATAGGGATTCAACAGCACATATTTAGCGAGGATTTCTTTGCGGCTTAGCCCCGCGCCCTCTTGCTGTTGGGCTACCTCCAGCGCATCGTGCCGCCAGTCGCCTACCGGCGGTAAACCAATCGCCTGCGGACGGTCGCGCAGCCGCCAGCAGAGGACCATACCCACCCCGATGGCAAGCAATCCGGCCACCATCATCCCGACGCGCCAGCCATAATGCAGGGCGACAGCGGCCATAACGAGAGGGATCAGCGCCCCGCCGACATTGTGCGCGGTATTCCATAACGCCCACCAGCCGCCGCGCTCGGTACGCGAGTACCAGGCGGTCAGCAAACGGGCGCAAACCGGCGATCCAAACCCCTGGAAAAAGGCGTTCAGCGCCTATAGCAGAGCAAAGGCCCACAGCGAGGTCGAGAAGCCGAACAGAATATTCACTACGCCGGTCGCAATCAGCCCGATGCCCATAAAATAGCGAGCGTTAGAGCGATCGCTAACGATGCCGGAGACAAATTTCGACACCCCGTAGGTGATGTAAAACAGCGTCGCCAGCAGGCCGATATCGCTGCGGGTCAGAATGCCGCTGGCAAGGATTTCCGGCGCGGCGGCGTTAAAGCTTTTACGGGTGAAATAGAACAGCGCGTAACCCAACCAAATGGTGATCAGGATATGCCGCCGCCAGTAGCGATAGCGGGCGTCAACCTCGTGCTTATCGGTGATGAGCGGCGCGTTGGCCGGGGCTTTTAAAAACGAAAGCATTATCCTTCCTTAAACGTAACGCTGGGGCAACGAGACGCTCACCCGCGTACCGTGGGTACAAGAGATGGTTAGCGTCCCGCCGAGCGCCGACACGCGTTCGCGCATTCCGGTCAGGCCGAAGCCCTGCTGGTGAGAGCCCGGCGGCAGGCCGCTGCCGTCATCCTCAATGACCAGCATCAGCCGCTCATCCTGCTGCCAGCCCTGGAGCGTCACCGCGCTGGCATTGGCATGTTTTACGATGTTATTCAGCCCTTCCTGACAGACGCGAAACAGCGTCACGCGCTGACTTTCACTCAGCGCCGTTTCGTCAATTCGCCAGTCGAGGTGACTGACAATACCGCGGCTTTCCAGCTCCATTTCGCGCAGCAGCGAACGGATGGCCTGCGCCAGCGTTAAGTCGTCTAACTGGCGCGGGCGCAAGCGCCCCAGCAGGCGACGCACGGCGTCATACACGCCCAGCGAAAGCTGCTCGATAAGTTGCCCGCTCTGCTTCACGCCGCCGTTATCCGCCGCCAGTCGTTGCACAATGCCCGCCTGGGTTCGAATCGCGGTGATGGTCTGCCCGATGTCATCGTGCAGCTCACGCGCAACATCGCGCCGCACGCTCTCTTCGGTCTCCAGAAGACGCTCCGCCAGCCGATGGTTGCGCGCCAGCTCCTTTTGCAACGACTGGTTCAGCTCGCGCAGACGCTGAATGCCCGCGCCAAGCAGTAGCCCGGTCAGGCTTTGCGCCAACAGCGAAAGTAATAAATCGACGGGATGATCGTGCCAGGTCTGGCTGGCGATCAGCGCGATAGCGTTCATCAGTGTGGCAATGAGCGCGCCCTGCCAGCCATAATGCCAGGCGAGCGCGATAATCGGCAACGCCAGGCAGAACGGCGTGAAGCGCGAAAGTTCAGCAGGTAACCCCAGTTGCAGCCACAGACTGACGATAAACAGCAGCAGATATCAGATCAGATGCCGCCCGCGCCAGTTTACCGGCTGCGATACCAGCGATGGTCCCAGCGGCAGCCAGGTAGTGCTGGTGAGATAGTGCCAGAAAACCAGGCAGATGGGGGCCAGCGTCAGACCACCCGTGAGGGTCAGCAGTAGCGCGTTCCATGCCGCTTCCCCCTGCCCCAGCCAGGGCAGGGATTGCAGTAGCGCCGCGGCGGTGAGGGCCGCGCCCTGAAGCAATAACGTGCGCCAGTCGCGCTGATGGCGGTAACGCGAAGTCAGCGCCACGGGCAGTAGCGTCAACACACTACCGATCATCAAAAGCGGCAGATGGGCCAGCGCAACTTCCTGCGCCAACCAGTACACCAGCAGCCACTCCGCGCCCAGCAATACTGGCCAGTAACCGCGCGGACATTGCAGCATAAGTCCCAGGCGCAGGCCGAAGGGAAAGAGCAGCGCCGCCAGCTCCGGGCGCTCTACCAGATGCAGGCTGATGCTCCACAGGCAGAACCACGCGGCGGAGAAAATAAAAAAGCAGGCAACAACGGTGATTAAACGGGAAAAAAGGTGTTCATTACCAACCGTCAAACATGCGATGCGCCAGTTCAACGTCATTGCTGACGCCTAATTTTTCCAGCAGATTCGCGCGATGGACATGCACCGTTTTTGGCGACAGCCCCAGCTCGGCGGCAATCTCTTTTACCGCCATACCCTGGGCGAGTTTTTCCGCCACCTGACGCTCGCGTTTGGTTAGCGGATCTTGCCGACCCGCCGCCAGTTTCACGGCAATATCGGGGGTCAAATAGCAGCCGCCCGTCGCCACCGTATGCACCGCGGCGATCAGTTCATCCGGACTACAGCGTTTAGAGAGGAAACCGCGCGCGCCGGCATTCAACGCCTGTTCCACCAGCGCCGGGCTATCGTGAACCGAGAGCATGATCGTCGCCATCCCTTTTGGCAGTTGGCTTAGCAGCTCCAGTCCGGAAATATCCGGCATCGAGATATCGCAGATACACACCTGTACGCCGCGCCCCGGTAAGCCTGCCAACGCTTCGCGCCCGGAACCAAACTCAGCGACCACCTGCAAATCAGGTTCCAGCCCCAGTAGCTGTGCAAAGCCGGAGCGGACGATAAGGTGGTCGTCGATAAGGGCAACGGTAATCATGGGTTCATCCTGGCGCTAAGGCATGCCTGATGGCGCTGCGCTTATCAGGCCTACGGGCAGGTGCCGTTGTAGGCCGGATAAGGCATTAATGCCGCCATCCGGCAAAAGCACTTACCTTAACGATAAGTGCCTGGGTGTTCAAGCCTTGAGCGGTCAGACAATGCCTGTCGTGACGGTGAACGTCCGGGCTTGCTGCGGTTCCAGTTGAAGCAAGGTTCCATTTCGCTGCGCCGCGAGAAAACCTTCAGGCCGACAGGTCGCGGGCAGGGCAAAGGCGGCAACCTGCTGATCGCCGTTATAAAGAATCCAGCGGGTCACGTAATTGAGCTCCGCGCTGGCGAAACGTGTCACGAACGTGGTGCCATCCGGGGCGATCATACTGAATTCCGGGGTATCCGTGTACCTGTCCAGTTCATCGGCGAAGAACACGATTTCCGGGTCGTAAAAGCCAGGCTCGTTGAGCGTTGCCAGCGAGGCTTCACCCTGCAAAAGTCGTTGATTAAACGCCAGCCACTGCGCCGTGGGTTTGACATGCGCCGGCACCGACTCGCGCAGCTTCAGCGCGGTATCCGGGATATTCTGGCGGAACGTGGCGTTCGGCACATAGGCATAGTTCATGTGGCACATGTACTGTAGCGGCATGGCGACTGAAGCCAGGTTAGTCACGGTCATCTGAATATCAAACAGCGCGCTTGCTTTACGCATTACCACCGCAGGTTGCGCCTGATAATGATGACCGAACCCCATCACATACTCGTAGCGCCCGGTCACGCGCAGACTGTCGCCCTCTAACTCCAGCCAGGCGTCGTCCATGGCAGCGCAGGGCATCTCGCCGTGCAGCGGATGTGTATCTTCCGGCGACGGGCAGCCATTCGCCAATAGTCCGGAATGGAAAGCAAAGCAACCATACGTTGCCACCACTTCCGCAGCCGGCTTCGGCTGGCGGAACATGTTGCGCATAGTCAGATCATGACCGTCAAACTGCGCGTCCCAAATCATCTGCCCCATCCAGGGCAGAATCACCAGATGACCGCGGCTGTTTTGTATTTTCAGTCCTTCCACGCCGCTGGCGTAACGAAACGCCGTAACCGTAAAATCATCATTTTCCAGCAAGATACGCGGCTGCTCGCTAAAAAGCTCCCGCCATAATGTAATACGTGTTGTCATGGTTGATCTCCTCAGGACGCGGCGACTTCAGCCAGGTTGCCGCGCACTTTGCTTTCGCGCCAGAAGTAAACGCCAACGTAAACAAAGCACAGCATGGAAACCAGGAATGAGAGCTGTAGCGAGTGGAACATGTCCGCCACGTAGCCCTGAATCGCGGGAACCACCGCCGCGCCGACAATCGCCATCACGATGACCGCCCCCGCCATTTCGGTATGTTCGTTATCGACGGTATCGAGCGTTCCGGCATAAATGGTCGCCCAGCAGGGGCCAAACAGAACACTGACCAGCACCGCCACGTATACCGCGCTAAAGCTGGGCGCCAGCGCCACATAGGCAAGGAACAGCGCGCCGATCACAGAGTAAAGGATCAGGACTTTTTCCGGGTTAAAGCGTGTCATCAGAATGTTGGCGATAAACTTGCCGATAAAAAAGCAGGCGAAGCTGTAGACCATAAAGGTTGAGGCATCGCGCTCATTGATATCGCCTAACTCCAGCGCCAGACGGATAGTGAACGACCAGACCGCCACCTGCATTCCCACATACAGGAACTGCGCCACAATACCGCGACGGAAACGGGCGTTGCTGGCGAGATAGCGTAACGTATCCAGCGCCGAGGGACGTTTATGACTCGCGGTTTGCGCGACTTTACAGGTCGGGAAACGCGTCAGCAGGAACAGTACCATCACCACTACCAGAACCATAATCATGTACTTATAGGGTTCCAGAGTGTTTTCCAGCATCAGCACCTTGAAGTTGTGGACTTGCTCGGCATTCATGCCCGCCATCTGTTTTTCCAGGCTTTCCCCTTCGGAAAAGACCAGATATTTACCCAATAAAATTCCTGCCGCCGCGCCGATTGGATAAAAGGTCTGGCTGATATTCAGCCGCAGCGTGGCGTAGGCTTTCGGCCCGATCATCGAACTGTAGGTATTCGCCGCCGTTTCCAGGAAACTCAGGCCAATCGCAATGGCGAAAATCGCCGCGAGGAACATGGTGTAGGTCGCCATGTGCGACGCCGGGAAAAAGAGCGTACAGCCGACAATGTATAGCGTCAGGCCGATAAGTATCGCCACTTTATAACTGGTTTTTTTAATGACCAGCGAGGCCGGAATAGCAATTAAAAAATAACCGCCATAAAAGGCGCTTTGTACTAATGCCGAAGCAAAGTTGCTCAGCGAAAATACACTTTTAAATTGCGTAATCAGAATATCATTTAACGCGGCGGCGCATCCCCATAATGGGAATAAACAGGATAACAAAATAAACTGGAACAGAGGTGTCTTATTCAGATACCCGTCGGGCATCTGAACGATGTTTTTATCGTTCATAGTGCTACCTTTAACAGTGCAGGGTGATTGTTATTCGTTCAACGAAAGATACTCATTAAATTGCTCAATGCTTGGATAAGAGGATTGGGTGCCTTTCCCGGTGACGCTGAAAGCGGCAAAGAGGACGGCTTTTTTCATGGCGGCTTCCACATCCCCGCTCTGGACGTAGTAATGCGCGAAACAGCCGATAAAGGCATCGCCCGCGCCGCTGGTATCAACAGCGTTCACTCTAAACGCCGGAACATGGACTTCCTGGTCACGCGTCATCCACAGCGCGCCTTTCTCGCCCATGGTGACAATAATATTGTTCAGCCCTTTATCTACCAGCGAACGTGCCGCTGCGCGAATATGGTCATAGGTATCCACTGGCATACCGGTTAATATTTCCAGCTCGGTTTCATTGGGTACAAAGAAATCGCATTTACAGGCATAAGACATATCTAATTCCCGTAATGCTGGCGCAGGGTTTAATAACACTTCAATCCCGTGTTTCTTGCCAAATTCTATTGCGTGATAAACCGTTTCAAGCTGAACTTCCAGTTGCAGAACAATAAGCTGGCATTTTTTTAAATCTTCCGCCGCACGATCGATATCTTCCGGCGAGAGAAACTTGTTAGCGCCTTTGATGATCAGAATGCTGTTGCTGGAGTTGGCGTTGACGAAAATCGGCGCTACGCCACTGCTGGTACACGGTACTTTTTCTACATACGTCGTATTGATCCCCCAGGATTCGAGATTACGAATGGTGTTGTCGGCAAAAATATCGTCGCCCACTTTGGTCAACATCAATACTTTTGAATTGAGCTTAGCGGCCGCCACGGCCTGGTTCGCCCCTTTTCCGCCGCAGCCGATTTTAAACGCCGGCGCTTCCAAAGTTTCCCCTTCTTTAGGCATCTGGTTGGTGTAGGTGATAAGGTCCACCATGTTAGAGCCAATAACCGCAATATCCATTTTACTCCCTCTCAGAAATCGTCACACGACAATGATATTAAAATAACATTATCATGTTACTTCCGTATCATTTGTGACTATGATCGCGATTAGAGGATCATTTTGCCATTTACTGCGTGAACAATCCCTGGCGGAACAAATCATTTTTAGGGTTACAATTTACTGAAAATTAACTATTTATTGTTATAAAACGCGAATAAACCCACTTTTATTTCCTGACGGCCGGACGTATAGTAGTGCCACACTGTAATGTTCTCAGAAACACATAAATGTTACTGATGGAACATAACAACATGATTTGCGGAGAGGGTGAATGGAGACCAAGCAAAAAGAACGTATCCGACGCTTGATGGAGTTACTGAAAAAGACCGATCGAATCCATCTGAAAGACGCCGCGCGGATGCTGGAAGTTTCGGTGATGACCATTCGCCGCGATCTCAGCCAGGATGATGACCCTTTACCGCTGACGCTGCTCGGCGGCTATATCGTCATGGTAAATAAGCCTGCGTCTTCAACCAATATGCCGCTGCCGGCGAAAAAGACGCATCATCGGGACGACCTTCCCGTTGCGATCCTGGCCGCCGGCCTGGTGCGTGAAAACGATCTGGTTTTTTTTGATAACGGTCCGGAAATGCCATTAGTTATCAGCATGATACCGGATGATATTACCTTTACCGGGATTTGCTACTCGCATCGGGTATTTATCGCGCTGAATGAAAAGCCTAATGCCACGGCGATTCTGTGCGGCGGCACCTATCGGGCCAAGAGCGATGCCTTTTATGATGCCAATAATCCTTCGGCGCTGGATTCGCTCAATCCGCGCAAAGTGTTTATTTCCGCCAGCGGCGTACATGAACATTTTGGCGTGAGCTGGTTTAACCCGGATGATCTTGCCGCCAAACGTAAAGCGATGGAGCGCGGTCTGCGCAAAATTTTGCTGGCGCGTCACGCCCTGTTTGATGAGGTCGCGCCTGCCAGCATTGGTCCGCTTTCTGCCTTTGATGTCCTGATTAGCGATCGCCCATTACCGACAGATTATGCCGTTCACTGTCGGAATGGTTCCGTCAAAGTCATCACGCCTGATTCGGAAAGTGAATAACTTACTCAAAAAAGACGGCAATTTTATTGAACATGGTGGGATCGGACTGGTTTCGTACCACCTTCGCCACGTCTTCCAGTTTATCGATCTGACTGATCATCTGTTCAAGCCGCTGATCGTCATTGACCAGAAGCCAGATGCGGCTCTGATCGCTACCCTGAATCGGTAAACAGAGAATACCCTCAACGTTGAAAGCGCGTCGGGCGAACAGCCCGCAGACATGAGTCATCACGCCAGGATGGTTGCGAACGGTCAGCTCCAGAATAACGTTATCATGTGATTGTTTCTGCATGGCTTATTCCCCCACCATCTCTGTATTTGCCGCGCCCGGCGGCACCATCGGATATACTTTTTCTTCCGCATCAATGCGCACATGGATCAACGCCGGTCCAGGACGACGAATGATAGCCTGCAACGCCGCCTGTGGATCGGCTTCGTTATTCAAATCACAGGTATCCAGACCAAACCCGGCGGCAATCTGCATAAAGTTGATGCTTCCCGGATAGGTCGCCGCAAAAACGCCCTGTTTATAGAACAGGCTCTGTTGCTGATGTACCAGTCCCAGCGCGTCGTTATTCATCAGGATAATTTTCACATCCAACTGGTTTTCGCTGGCGGTAGCCATCTCCTGAATATTCATCATCAAACTACCGTCGCCGGAAAAACACAGCACCTTGTTGCCCGGATTCGCCAGCGCCGCGCCAATCGCCGCGGGCAGACCAAACCCCATGGTGCCCAGCCCGCCGGAAGTCAGCCACTGACGCGGACGGTTGAGCGGATAAGCCTGCGCGGTCCACATCTGATGCTGGCCTACGTCAGTGGTAATAATCGCGTTGTCGTCCACACAGGCGGCGACCGCGTTAATCAGCCCATAGTGACTAAGCGGGTTATTTTCCTGGGGAATACTGCAAGGGAATTCTTGCTGCAAGTCCGCCACCAACTGATGCCATGCTTCCCGCGGCTGTGCCTCGATATGGGGAATTAACTGTGCCAGTACATCATCGACATCCGCCTGAATAGCCACATGCGGCTGCTTAATTTTGCCTAACTCGGCGCGATCGATATCCACATGGATGATTTTGGCGTTCGGACAAAACTGCTCCGTTTTGCCAATCGCCCGGTCATCAAAACGCGCGCCCAGGACAATCAGTAAATCGGCCTCTTGCAGAATAAAATTGGTACTGCGCGCGCCGTGCATCCCCAGCATTCCTAACGACAGCGGATGCGCCTTAGGCAGCATTCCCAGCGCCATTAAGGTCATTGTCGTCGGCAGTTGCGCTTTTTCCGCCAGTTCGCGCACGCGTGTCGGCGCATTGATCACGCCGCCGCCCAGATACAGCACCGGACGCTTCGCCGCGTTAATCATTGCGGCGGCCTCGCGGATACTCTCCGCGCTAAACTCCGGCGGGGGTGATTTTTCCGCCGGCGACGGCAACGCATCCAGCTCAATTGTCGCCGTCTGCACATCTTTAGGAACGTCTATCCACACCGGGCCGGGACGCCCCGACTGCGCCAGACGAAAAGCATCGCTCATCACCTGAGGCAACTCATTGATATTTCTGACCAGATAGTTGTGCTTGGTGATGGGGATAGAGATACCGTAGGTATCCACTTCCTGAAACGCGTCAGTACCGATCATGGACGCCGGAACCTGCCCGGTAATGCAGATTAACGGAATGGAATCCAGGCGCGCATCGGCAATAGCCGTGACCAGATTGGTAGCGCCCGGCCCGCTACAGGCCATACAAACAGCAGGTTTACCCTCCGTTCGCGCCATCCCCTGCGCAATAAACCCCGCGCCTTGTTCGTGGCGCGCCAGAATATGACGGATTTGCGTGCTTTGGCTTAACGCGTCGTAAACGGGGAGGATCGAACCGCCGGGAATGCCGGTGACGATACGAATCCCCTGGCGCTCCAGAAAATGAACTATAAATTCCGCGCCCGTAAAGCGCTGAGGTGTAGATGTTGTGCCCGAACTTGCCATGCTCCATTCCTTTTATTCTGAGCCGACGTTCCGGGAAGGTGTCTTAAACAAAAAGCCCCGCCCGGTTTGCGCCGGCGGGGTTTTGGAATCGTGTGTGTTCCGGACCCTACGGCGCATTGCCGACGACCACCACCACACGCACGACGACCACTGCGCGAGATGGCGCAGTTGTTAGTAGGGTCGCGTTCAGCATGGAAGGGTTCATTAGGGGCCTTGTCTGTTTGTTATTAACACGTTTTATACAAGCACAGCGCTTTCAGCATGACAACGGAAAAATTTTCATCTGTGCAAAAATGCGTCAGCGATCACATTTTTCTACGAATTTACACGCTTTGAGTATAGGCGTGATAAGCGTAGCGCCCTCCGGTAATCGCCGGGATTGATGATCACGCGTTTCACAATGCCGGAAAACAAAAAACCTCGCCGAAGCGAGGTTCTTACAGCGTAATGCGGATGGTAGCCGCGAAGCACACTGTGTTATGTCAACAGCAGAAGTATACGCGTTCTGTGCAGAACGCGCAATTTCGGCGCAAATTTTGATGAATTTGAGTATGGATCAGAAGCTCCGTTCTGTCTATAAATTACTGTTCATTTATACAGTACTTAACTATAATGTCTTTGACACAATGTGTTATGCGGGGGCCGCATCGTAAACCGGCGCAACGAAGTCCTGGCTGAAACGGGTGGTGCCGTCAGCGCCTTAACCCCCTCGTGAGCACACTGTGTTATGTCAACACGCACACTATTCCTCACAAAAGGGATCGCGTGCGCAACAGCTGACAACAGGCAGCGGAAAGGTACGTCGGCTGGCAGTGCTCCTTAACCACAGGAGACGCGTATGAGCGTAGTGGATATCACCATTCTTATCCTGAAACTCATTGTTGCAGCACTGCAACTGCTTGATGCTGTTCTGAAATACCTTAAGTAATTCAGATTCAAGCCGCACCGAAGGGGAGCGGGCAACCGCTCCCCTTTCACCTTATCCGCTGGTCTTTCGCTTCCCGGGTATGTTACGTTTTTATGACACCCTCAACGACGCCTGACGCTATGACCCTTTCCGTTTTCTGCATTTTGCTGTTCGCCGCGCTGCTACATGCCAGCTGGAACGCCATTGTCAAAGCGGGAAACGATAAGCTCTACGCCGCGATCGGTGTCAGCGGTTCTGCGGCGGTCATGGCATTGATCCTTTTGCCCTTCTCGCCGCAGCCAGCTCATGACAGTATCCCTTTTTTAGCGGCCTCTACCGCGCTCCAGGTGGTGTATACCGTCCTGGTAGCGAAAACCTATCAGGTCTCGGACATGAGCCAGACCTATCCTCTTATGCGCGGCACCGCGCCGCTGCTGGTGGCGCTCATTAGCGTTCTGTTTCTTGGCGACAGTCTGTCGTCGCTAGCCTGGGTCGGCATCGCAGTGATCTGCATGGCGATACTTGGGATGGCCTGTAATGGCCGCGCCAGCTCTCAACGTGGTGTCGTGCTGGCATTAACTAACGCCTGTTTTATTGCCGGATATACGCTGGTGGACGGGACCGGCGTAAGACTCTCAGAAACGGCGCTGGGCTATACGCTATGGTCATTTTTTCTCAACGGCGCCTGCCTGTTAACCTGGGCGATGATTGCGCGGCGGCGGGAAGCGTCGCGTTATCTGGCGCAACAGTGGAAAAAAGGCATTTTTGGCGGGATTGGCACTATGGGATCTTATGGGCTGGCGCTATGGGCCATGACCCAGGCGCCGCTGGCGGTGGTCGCCGCGCTGCGTGAGACGTCGATTTTATTCGGCGCGCTGATAGCCTGGCTGTTGCTTAAAGAGAAAGTGGCCGGGCTACGTCTGGTGGCGGCGGGCGGGATTGCCCTCGGGGCGATTTTACTCCGTCTGTCATGATTGCCCAATAACAGCTGCAGACGTAACACATTCTCGGCAACATTTGTTGCCGCTTTTGTTTACATATCCTGCCGTTCCTTCGTCTGCCATTGCTGGTTGCTGTCTGGCCTTCTTTTTCTGGTGTGATAGATTCCTCTCGCATTTATGGGAATGCGCAGCAAGTTATTCTTATTTTTTCTTTTTTTGAAAAGTAATCAGCGAAATGAAAAGGCAGAGAAACGTCAATTTGTTGTTGATGTTGGTGTTACTGGTGGCCGTAGGGCAGATGGCGCAAACCATTTATATTCCCGCCATCGCCGATATGGCACAAGCGCTAAACGTCCGGGAAGGCGCCGTCCAGAGCGTAATGGCTGCTTACCTCCTGACCTACGGCGTCTCGCAACTATTTTACGGCCCGCTTTCCGACCGGGTTGGGCGCCGCCCCGTAATCCTCGTCGGCATGTCTATTTTTATGGTAGCGACCCTGTTCGCCATGACCACGCATAGTTTGACGGTGTTGATTGCCGCCAGCGCCATGCAAGGGATGGGAACCGGCGTTGGCGGAGTAATGGCGAGAGCGCTCCCGCGCGATCTGTATGAAGGAACGCAACTTCGTCACGCCAATAGCCTGTTAAATATGGGGATTCTGGTCAGCCCGCTGTTAGCGCCACTGATTGGCGGTCTGCTGGACACCCTGTGGAACTGGCGCGCGTGTTACGCTTTCCTGCTGGTGCTTTGCGCTGGCGTCACCTTCAGCATGGCGCGCTGGATGCCGGAAACCCGCCCCGCCGGCGCGCCGCGTACGCGGCTGATCGCCAGCTATAAGACGCTGTTTGGCAACGGCGCATTTAACTGTTACCTGCTGATGCTAATCGGCGGGCTGGCTGGCATTGCGGTCTTTGAAGCCTGTTCCGGCGTGCTGATGGGAGCAGTATTAGGTCTCAGCAGTATGGTGGTAAGCATTCTGTTTATTCTGCCGATTCCGGCGGCGTTCTTCGGCGCCTGGTTTGCCGGACGCCCGAATAAACGCTTCTCAGCCCTGATGTGGCAGTCAGTTATTTGCTGTCTGCTGGCAGGCCTTATGATGTGGATTCCCGGCTGGTTTGGCGTGATGAACGTCTGGACACTACTCATCCCCGCTGCGCTGTTTTTCTTCGGCGCCGGGATGTTATTTCCACTGGCCACCAGCGGCGCGCTGGTCGGCGGGCTGCAAAATATTGGTTCCGGCGTACTGGCGTGGCTTTCGGCAATGCTGCCGCAAACCGGTCAAGGCAGTCTGGGATTGCTGATGACCCTTATGGGATTGCTGATCCTGGCGTGCTGGCTGCCGCTGGCGTCACGGATATCGCATCAGGGACAGACGGTTTAACATTCCCCTCGCCCGGCTTTTTGCCGGGCGTTTCACATTCCGGCGCGATCATCGCATTGAGCAGGGACTCCTGCGCCGGACGCCACGCTCCTTCTTCGCCGTCATAAAACTGAGTGTCCGCGTTTATCGCATACGGAATATGCGCTTTTTTCAGCTCGCAGGCCATAAAACGGGCAAACGCGAACTGTGAAGCGACCGGCGTCATTTTTATCGACTCTCCCGGCGCCCATCCGCCCACCCAGCTTGCATGACCGGTCTTATGCTGCCAGCGAACCGCAGCGTTAATCCGTGCCCGAATCGCCGCTTTTTCCGCCGCCGTGCCTGATGTCCACGGATATTTACCGCCGCTTTTCAGGGGGCCCCACGGGAAGATGTGCCACTCCGCCAGTACATAGTTCTGGCTTTGCGCCGGCAGTTTAAGCGCCGACAAATCCTCCGGCGCGGCGCGCATGCGGGGGGCAACGAAAATCATCCGCTGTGGATCAATGGCGTGAATCAGGCGGATGGTTTTGTCATATACGCGATTCAGCGACGCCATATTATGATTAAGTTTGTCGGCAGGCTCATAAATGAGATCGAACCCCAGAAGCGGGGATGTCTGGCCAAAATAGCGCGCGACCACGCTCCACCAGTTGATCAGCTCCTTTTCATGGCTGGCGCTGGGATCGGTTTTATACGCATCCGCCTGATAGGCAATAATGGGTATGACGCCATAGTATTCGCAGGCCTCTACCAGCTTACGCAAATGGATGAGGCGCGCTTCCGTCGGCGCGCCTGCCACACGAATACGGACATGCGTTAACCCTTTTGCCTTAAAATCCCGCACGACCAGCGGATCAAACTCGCGGATACCCCGTTCCGTTCGCGCCCAGTCAACATCCATCCCAACGCCAAGCTGCTGCGCATAGCGCGCCGCCGTCAAAGGCATCGGTTTCGCATAGACGACCGCGCTGGTCAGCATGAGAGAGGCAATAAGCGGTTTAAACACGACGCCCCCTAAAATTTTTACCACGGTGATAGCACGTATTTAGCATATTCACTCCCGGCAGGTGTAGCGACAAAGCGTAATAAATCTTCACACCTGTTCCTGCAACCAGCGAATAAATGCCTCGATTTTCGGCCACTGCCTGCCAGGCAGAGTGGTGACATAATAATGCTGATGACATTTCAGCCTCATGTCACCAAAAGGCGCAATCAGTTCACCGCTGTCGAGACGCTTTTGCACCAGCCGTTTACGCCCCATCGCCACGCCAATGTGGTTCATCGCGGCAATCACCGCTAAATCAGAACGATCGAAGCCAATGCCGGATGAATCCGGCAAATTTACTGCAAAATGCTGCGCCCAACTGTGCCACTCATCGGTGCCCGAATCGTTACTCCACGCTTGTCTGTCGTGTAAGAGCGTACAGTGCCGCAGGTTATTCAGGTTGTCCGGCAAGGCGAAACGATGGGCGTAATCCGGGCTGCAAACGGGCAAAATCGCCTCATCCATTAAAAAATGGTGCGTGAGCTGCGCCGACGGCGCATCGTCAAAATAGATAGCCAGGTCAATGCCGGCACGCTGTAGGTTAACGTTATCGTTGCCGGTCAGCATAGTGAGAGAAATTGACGGATAGCGACGGGTAAAGTCCCCCAGCGCGGGTACCAGCCAGCACTGGGCGATAGAGGGACGGGAATACACGGTCAGCGTGCCGGACAGTTCCTGATTTTTGATATCGAGGATTTCCTGATTCAACGTATCCAGCGACGATTTCAGCGCCCAGAATACCCGTTTGCCTTCATGGGTAAGCTCCACTTTACGGTGAGAGCGGACAAATAGCTGGATTCCCAACTCGGCTTCCAGTTGATTGATACGATGGCTTACCGCACTGGGGCCTAACGACAGCTCATCTGCCGCCAGAGCAAAGGACTGGTGTCTGGCCGCGACTTCAAAAGTATAGAGTTTGGATAACTGCCAGCCGTTGAGTAAGCGGTTTCGGGTATCGCGAAGGGGTTCCATGGCAACCTCAGTCATCTTTTAATTTCCCGAAGTGTAAAAAAACACGCTGAAAAAATCCGCACATAGATGAGGTAAAATGAACCATATCGCAAAATAAAGGCAATATTAGATGAAAATCACATAGTTGATTCAATTTATATCATGTGAACGGCAAATTATATCGTTTGTCAGGGTGTGCTGTTTTTCTGTCCAATAAGAGCAGATTAATCACAGGGTAGGTGAGATATGCACGCTCAAATCTGGGTAGTGAGCACGCTGCTGATCAGCATCGTGTTAATCGTATTGACCATCGTGAAGTTTAAATTCCACCCCTTCCTGGCGTTACTGCTCGCCAGCTTCTTTGTCGGCGCGATGATGGGCATGGGGCCGCTGGAGATGGTCACGGCGATAGAAAACGGAATAGGCGGTACGCTCGGTTTTCTGGCCGCCGTTATCGGTCTTGGCACCATCCTCGGCAAAATGATGGAGGTTTCCGGCGCGGCGGAACGCATCGGGCTTACGCTCCAGCGCTGCCGCTGGCTCTCTGCTGACGTGATCATGGTACTGGTGGGGCTGATTTGCGGAATCACGTTGTTCGTGGAAGTGGGCGTCGTGTTGCTCATCCCACTGGCGTTTTCTATCGCTAAAAAGACCCATACCTCGCTGCTGAAGCTGGCCATTCCGCTGTGTACCGCGCTGATGGCCGTCCATTGCGTGGTACCGCCGCATCCGGCTGCGCTGTTTGTCGCAAATAAACTGGGGGCGGATATCGGCTCGGTGATTGTCTACGGTCTACTGGTCGGACTGATGGCCTCATTGGTCGGCGGCCCGCTGTTCTTAAAGTTTCTGGGTAATCGTCTGCCGTTCAAGCCCGTACCGACAGAGTTTGCGGATCTTGAAGTGCGCGCCGAAAACACCCTGCCATCGCTGGGCGCAACGCTGTTTACCGTTCTGCTGCCGATTGGCATGATGCTGGTGAAAACCGTCGCTGAACTGAATATGGCGAAAGACGGCACGTTGTATACGCTGCTGGAGTTTATCGGTAATCCGATCACCGCGATGTTTATCGCTGTCTTTGTGGCGTATTACATACTCGGTCTGCGCCAGCATATGGGTATGAGCGCGCTACTTACCCACACCGAAAACGGCTTTGGCGCCATTGCGAACATCCTGCTGATTATCGGCGCGGGCGGCGCGTTCAACGCCATTCTCAAAAGTAGCGGACTGGCGGACACGCTGGCGGTGATCCTCTCAAATATGCATATGCACCCGATTCTGCTGGCGTGGCTGGTAGCGCTGATTCTGCACGCGGCGGTCGGCTCTGCGACGGTAGCCATGATGGGCGCCACGGCGATTGTTGCGCCCATGCTGCCGCTCTATCCTGACGTTAGCCCGGAGATCATCGCTATTGCCATCGGTTCCGGCGCCATTGGCTGCACGATCGTGACCGATTCCCTGTTCTGGCTGGTCAAGCAGTATTGCGGCGCTACGCTGAATGAAACGTTTAAATACTATACGACGGCCACGTTTATCGCATCTGTCGTTGCACTGGCTGGCACATTCCTGCTTTCCTTTATCATCTGATCGTAAAGAGACGTACTATGGAAAACATACAAAAGCTCATCGCCCGGTATCCTTTGGTCGAGGATCTGGTCGCCCTCAAAGAAACCACCTGGTTTAACCCGGGCACCACCTCTCTTGCACAAGGTCTACCGTATGTCGGCCTGACGGAGCAGGACGTAAACGCCGCCCATGACCGTCTGGCGCGCTTTGCGCCGTATCTGGCAAAAGCGTTTCCGCAAACCGCTGCCGCCGGCGGCATGATCGAATCTGACGTGGTCGCTATTCCGGCCATGCAAAAACGGCTGGAAAAAGAGTATGGGCAAACGATCGACGGTGAAATGCTGTTAAAAAAAGACAGTCACCTGGCAATATCTGGTTCCATTAAAGCGCGCGGCGGCATCTATGAGGTGCTAACGCACGCGGAAAAACTGGCGCTGGAGGCGGGTCTGTTAACCACCGACGATGACTATAGCGTGTTGCTTTCGCCGGAATTTAAACAATTCTTCAGCCAGCACAGTATCGCCGTCGGTTCAACCGGCAATCTGGGGCTATCGATCGGTATCATGAGCGCCTGCATCGGTTTTAAAGTGACGGTACATATGTCTGCCGACGCCCGCGCCTGGAAAAAGGCGAAGCTGCGTAGCCACGGCGTGACGGTCGTGGAATACGAGGATGATTACGGTGTGGCGGTTGAGCAGGGCCGTAAAGCAGCGCAATCCGATCCAAACTGTTTCTTTATCGACGACGAAAACTCCCGCACGCTATTTCTGGGCTATGCGGTAGCGGGCCAGCGCCTGAAAGCGCAATTCGCGCAACAGGGACGCGTCGTTGACGCCAGTCACCCACTGTTTGTTTATCTGCCGTGCGGCGTTGGCGGCGGCCCTGGCGGCGTCGCCTTTGGCCTGAAACTGGCGTTTGGCGACAACGTCCACTGTTTCTTTGCCGAACCGACCCATTCACCCTGTATGTTACTCGGCGTTTATACCGGTCTGCACGATGCCATCTCAGTACAGGATATCGGTATTGATAACCTGACGGCGGCTGACGGCCTGGCGGTAGGTCGCGCTTCGGGCTTTGTTGGGCGGGCAATGGAGCGTCTGCTTGACGGCCTCTATACCTTAGACGATCAAACAATGTATGACATGCTGGGCTGGCTGGCGCAGGAGGAAGGAATTCGACTGGAGCCATCAGCTCTGGCGGGGATGGCCGGGCCACAGCGCATTTGCGCTGCCACCGAGTATCAGCAAAGGCATGGATTCAGTCAGACGCAACTCGGCAACGCGACGCATCTGGTATGGGCAACCGGGGGCGGCATGGTGCCGGAGGATGAAATGGAACAATACCTGGCAAAAGGACGCTAATACTCGCTCAGTGCCGGAAAGACGGCTGCGCCATCCGGCATGCCATCGCCTGATGGCGCTACGCTTATCAGGCCTGTGACGCTAACGCAGCATCGCCATCAACTCCTCCGGCGAGCGATGCTGCTTCAGTAAATCCCGCATCACCCGCATATGCGGCGAGGAGTAGTTAAAAAAGGTCTGGTAGCCCTCGCAAAGCCGGTTTTTCCCCTGGCTATCCCGATGCTCAGGACATCCGCCGCCGCAAAAGCGCAAGAAAGAGCACTTCTGACATTCAGCGCTTAACTGCGCCATGTCCGGCGCTTCAACGCTATTCCTGCCGCCGCACCACTGCTGTAGCGTCTCATCAAAAAGGCGGACCGAGATACGCTGAATATCTTCACGTACCCAGATATCAAATACGCTATTTAAAAACCGCCCCCAGTCTGCTGAACACAATGAATCCTCGGTCAACATTCCGTTCCGGTCATGTTCCAACAATGGGATAAAATGGACATTGCGAATGCCGAGCCGTTGTAAGTTACGGTACAGTTGCTGAGGGCGCTGGCTATTCTGGCGATTTACGACGACCTGAATCTGGTCATCACTCACGACAATGTCCTGACGTCCTGTCATATAAAATTCCCGATAAATGCAATAAGTTGGCGAATATGGGTAACAGCAAACAGGATTGCGAGCGACAACACCGCGAGGGAGATCAAAAATTTGTCACGCACGACATGAGTTTCGGAAAAATCGCTATGCGCGACATCCATCAAATTACGACTCAGGGTATAACGCCAAAGAATCACCGCCACTATCGCCAGAACGTTGATTGACACCCAGAACAGGAATCCCGCCTGATGCCAGTGGTGCCTGACGGCTAACGCCATTAACGCCCCGTATCCCAGCAGCGTGCGAAACCAGGCCAGCGACGTACGTTCCGGTTGCAGCCCCGGATCGTTCTGCCGACGGGCTTTACGACTATCCGGCATACAGTACCAGCCCCATCACTATCACCGCGACAATCATCAAAATAATGCTGATGATCAACAGGCTATGGGTATAGGGCAAATCCTCTTTCAGACGCATCGCTTTTTCATTACGTAACCAGCGTAGATAGCCATAAATCGCCAGGCCGCCCGCAAACAGACACAACAGTAGCGCCAGCAGTTCACGGATCACCGGCGTGGCAAAATCCGGAGCGAGCTGGTCAAGACCGACGCCTGCCGCCAGAAATCCCAGCGAGGTGCGGATCCACGCCAGAAAGGTACGCTCATTTGCCAGTGAGAAGCGATAATCCGGCGCTTCTCCGAGGCGGGAAATCTTCATGACGACTCCTTTTACGTTATTATGTATTCCCGTTCGTTTTCAGAATACCACTCACATTGTTGCTGATATGCTTCACATTATCCCGCAGCAAGGGAATCTTATTGCAAAATAACTGTAGTTCACTGGTGATGCGTTTTGGCGCAACCACGCTCATTGCCGCTATTTTTCATTTCAGTTGCGACCTTTTTCAACGCCACCGCCAGGAAAGGCATTATTGCCGAATTAAAAGCTGAAAAACCACCCGTCGCGACGAAAAAAAAGCGATGAAGATTGATAACCAACTGAAATAAAATGGAATTATGCTCATTGCCATTACGCTGATTAGCACGTTCATTGAGGAAGGAGATAAGAAGAAGAGCAGAAGTGTGACCGGTGCGGCGCGCGTTATCCAGCCTGGATTTAACACAGTGCGTAGGCTGGATAAGCAACGCGCCATCAGGCGCTAACCCATTCCCCAAAAAATCACCGCCAGCAGTTGTGGCGTGATAATACGCAGGAACATCACTAACGGATAGACGGTCGCGTAAGAGAGCGCCGCCGCGCCGCTGGTGGCATGAAGATTGTTGGCAAATGCCAGCGCTGGCGGATCGGTCATCGAACCGGCCAGCATCCCGCACAGCGTCAGATAGTTCATTTTGGCAAAAATCCGCGCCAGCAAACCGACGGTAATCAGCGGAATAGCGGTGATGAAAATACCGTAGCCAATCCAGCTTAATCCTTCGCCCTGCGTCAGCGTATCGACAAAATCGCCGCCGGATTTCAGCCCAACGACCGCCAGAAACAAAACGATGCCTAACTCACGCAGCGCGAGGTTGGCGCTCGGCGGCATAAACCAGTACAGCTTACCGATGCTGCCGATACGCCCCAAAATTAGCGCCATGATCAGCGGCCCGCCGGCCAGCCCCAGTTTTAACGCGACCGGGAATCCCGGCACAAACAACGGGATTGACCCAAGCAGAACCCCTAATCCGATGCCGATAAACACCGGCAGCATCTGCACCTGCTGGAGTTTTTGCTGCGCGTTGCCGACCACATTGGCTACCGCATCAATCGAGGCTGGACGCCCCACCAGATTGAGAATGTCGCCAAACTGCAGGCTGGCGTCGCTACTGGCGACCAGCTCAACACCCGCGCGGTTAAGACGGGAGATAACCACGTCATAACGCTCTTTAAAGTGCAAATCACGGATACGTTTGCCGAGCACTTTTTCGTTGGTGACGACCACACGCTCGACGCGTAAATCCGTGCCGCGCGTCGACAACGAGGTGTCCACTTCCTTGCCGATCACCAGTTGCGCGTTATGCAGGTCGGTAGATTGGCCGACGAGGTGCAGCAGGTCGCCTGCCTGGATAATCGTCCCCGGCGACGGCACCATCAGCGTGTCGTCGCGTTTCAGGCGTGAGCAAATGATTTTATCGCTGTTCAGGATCGGCACATCCTGGATAGCCATATTATTGAGGTTCGGATTCTCGACACGGATATTCATTGTCTGAATTAATGAATGGCCGTTAGCGAGAGAGGATTCGTGCTTCTGCGCCTCCGCCTCGACGTTAACGCGAAAAATCAGCCGCATCAGCCACATGGTGAGCAAAATACCGCAGATGCCAAACGGATACGCCATCGCATAGCTCATCCCCATCTGATCTACCAGATCCACTGGCGTTCCCAGATCGCGCAGGATTTGCTGACCCGCCCCTAACGCAGGCGTATTGGTGACTGCGCCGGAGAAAATCCCCAGCACCACTGGCAGCGGAATAGCGAAAATTTTATGCAGAATCGCGGTGACTAACCCGCCCATAATCACAATCAGAACAGCAAACAGATTGAGACGCAGCCCGGAAACGCGCAGCGAGGCGAAAAACCCCGGCCCCACCTGTATGCCGATGGTATAAACAAAAAGGATCAGGCCGAATTCCTGGATAAAGTGCAGCATATCGCCGCTCAGCGTCACCCCAGCCTGATCGACGAAGTGGCCGACGATAATACCGCCGAACAGAACGCCGCCAATACCAAAGCCGACACCGCGCACTTTAATGTTGCCGATCCATAAACCGACAACCGCCACCAACGCCAGAACGCTGACCGTCAATGCGATATCACTCATCTTTTCTTCCCTGTGAGTAACATTTCAATTTATAGGGATTATGACTGAACCGTTAAGGCATATATACAGCATGGCGCACATTCTCATGTTACAAAACCGCCCAGACGTCCTGACTTCGGCAGCGTCTTACCCTTTTTCGTGGCATAAAAAAGCCCCGCCATCTCTGGCGGGGCAAGGCAAGGAGCTCATTAGCTATTTAATGCGGAGCGTTCGTTAATCGCGATACGCTGCGGCGCAATGGTTTCCGGCTCGTTGCGGGTTAAATCAATATGCAGCAGGCCGTTGGTAAACGTCGCGCCGGAAACTTCCATATTCTCAGCCAGCGTAAAGCTCAGGCTAAAAGGCTGCATGACCAGGCCCTGATGTAACCATTTGGGCTCGTTTTCCGGCTGTTCCGGCGTGCCTTTCACCGTCAGGCGCGTGCCTTCCAGTTGAATATCCAGATCTTCCTGACGGAAACCGGCTAACGCTAAGGTAATGCGATAATGGTTATCGTCGCTTTTTTCGATGTTATAGGGCGGGAAGCTCTGGCTTTCGCCGCTGTTTTGCAGCGCATTGGCCAGCTTGTCAAAACCGATCCATTGACGCAGCAGTGGGGATAAATCGTAGTTACGCATAATCATTTCTCCTTCTAAGAAGCGAGTTTTTACCTTCACACTTTACGTGCGAATATGCTCCCTGACGGCGAGCATGGGATGACAGGCCGCGCAACGCGACCCGACGGAATCAGTTAATTTCGATACGGCGCGGTTTGTTCGCTTCCGGAATCACGCGCTCCAGTTCGATATACAGCAGCCCGTTGACCAGGTTTGCGCCGCGAACGTGAATGTTCTCCGCTAACTGGAACTTACGTTCAAAGTTACGCTCGGCAATGCCCTGATACAGGTAAGTACGTTCTTTCTGCTCGTCCGCATGAGCGCCTTTTACCACCAGTAAATTATCCTGGGCAGTAATCTCCAGTTCGCTTTCCGCGAAACCGGCAACGGCAATGGCGATGCGGTAGTGGTTTTCGTCTACCAGCTCAACGTTGTACGGAGGGTAGCCGCCATTACTTTGGCTTTGGTTATTTTCAAGCAGGTTAAACAGACGGTCAAAACCAATGGCAGAACGGTACAGCGGGGATAAATCAAAGTTACGCATAATCATAAACTCCTGAAATCAGCGAGAATGTCAGACCTTCCATCATGGACAGGCCAGGATTACCAGAACACCCATCAGGCGTGCCCTTCTATTCACTACGTCTTATAAATGGGTCTGAATACGTACTTTTCAAGTATTTTAATCCGACTTTTTTTTGCAGTTTATTGGCTATTGCATAGACTGGTTGGGACAGCACTGATTGTTAAAGTGCGATTACCGCCACAGTGCCACGTACTGGTGATGTTATTTTTAGCAACGGATCGCTATAACTCATCATGCAAATAACGACAACCAACAGATGAATGAGTGATGATAAAAAACGTGTGGTTAACGCTGATAATATGGAATGGGATGCTTTTATTAAGCGGTTGTTCAAGCGTCATGTCGCACACCGGCGGTAAAGAAGGCACTTATCCTGGCACGCGCGCCAGCGCTACGATGATCGGTAACGATGAGACAAACTGGGGCACAAAATCGTTGGCCATCCTGGATATGCCGTTTACCGCCGTGATGGATACGATCCTTCTGCCGTGGGACATCTTCCGCAAAGACAGTTCGGTAAGATCGCGCGTCGAGAAAAGCGGGGAGGAGACGAAAATGACCAATGCCGTCATCCCCCCGGCGAAGATGCCTCCTCCCTGATTTATCGCCCGGTTTCCGTCACCCATAGCTGACGGAACCCTTTCACCTCTTCCATCCATGCGACGTGTCGCCCATCCGGTGAAAAAACGACGGCGTCCGCAGACGGCGGGTTGTCGTGCCTGGCGGTTAAGAAGTCGATCCTCCCACTTTGTGCGTCGCAGCAGGCAATCCGGTTTTCCAGCACCAGTCCCAGCCATTTACCCGACGGATGCCAGTTAAACGCTGACTGTACGCCGGTCGCATGATGCGTTAACTGCCGGGGCTCGCCTCCCTGAGGCGATATCAGCCACAGTTGCGCTACGCCGTTATCGTCCCGCATCAAAAAGGCGATCGCCGTCGCCTGCGGATTACTGCGGACCCAGTGGCGTGGTTCGTTAGTGAGTCCAGGATAAACACGCTGGTGAGTGAAGGTAAGACGCCGCTGAACTACGCCCAACGGCGGCGATGGCATCGTTGATTCGGTTCCCGTCAGCGGCGTGTCGCCTGCCTGTTTCCAGCCGTTTTCATGACACGGTAAATCGACAATAAACAACTCCGGGACTTTTTTGCCCGTCAGCGACAGCGTATCGCCAATAAAGGCAATCTGGCGGTTGCCCACCCAGCCCTCTTCATAGGCGCGGTTAATGTCATCGCTGCCAGGTCTCGGCGCAGGCGTCGTGCGGCTAACCAGTACGCACCAGTGGCTACCGCTGTATTCGCGCGGATGCTGAACCGGCACCGTTACCGGCCCATACGGCGCGGCCACGCCGACATTACGCAGATCCAGCGCCGGATCGCGCTCATGCAGAACGTGGTCATTATAGGTAAAACTCACCAGCTCGCCGTTCGGGCTAAACACATGGACGTGACTGCCGCCGCGCAGCGCGCCGGGAGTATACGGCGCAGTAATATCCATCGCATCGAGGTTAGTCACACCCTCCGACGTTGCAATAACGCCCCGGCGGTGGTGAAAATCGTAATGCCACGTCTCATCAGGGTTTTCAGGGCCATGAATAAACACATAGTGATTGTCGGCAGGATGCACCGTCACCACACCGACATGCGCGCCCTGCACAGCGCGATAAATCACCTCCACGTCGCCGGTATGCACATTGACACGCTCAATGGTCTTGCCCGTAAATGACGCGCCTGAAGGCCGTACATCAAAGACCAGCCACTGGCTGTCAGGTGTCCAGGTATTGGTGTTGGTAAGCTGGTGATGGCGCGGCGTAAAGGTGATTTGTTTCATGGGATGTCCTGATAAGAGACGATGCTCGTCATCATACTGCACACGGGCTTCACTTTCAGGCTTTAGCGTATCGTTGGGATAGCCAGGCCCGGTGGCGCCACGCCACCGGGCCGTCAGGGTCTTATTTCTCCTGCGCCAGCCGGATACTGCGCTCTATCACCGCCCGCCGGGCGTCACCCGCCGGCAGCAGCTTCAGCATCATCTCCCAGGCCGCCACCGCCTCGCCAAAGCGCTGCTGCTCAAAGGCGCTGAACGCATACAGGCTTAACACCCGGA